>JBAQJF010000048.1:0-19698 GCA_049300195.1 Terriglobales bacterium
GGAAGACACATCTCGCGGTGGCTGCGCTCAAGGAAACAATCAAGAAGGGGATTCATGCGCGATTTTGTGATTATCGCGAGCTGCTGAAACAGATTCAGAATTCTTACAATCCGTCGGTGCAGGCGACGGAGCTTGATGTGTTGAAGCCGGTGTTTGAGGCTGAGGTGTTGTTGCTGGATGATCTTGGCGCGGTGAAGCCGTCGGAGTGGGTTTGGGATACAGTTAGCCTGGTCCTGAATACTCGCTACAACGATAACCTCACTACGATCATTACCACTAATTTTATGGATGGGCCGGCTGCGGGAGCGGGGGCCGCGCGGGCTGGGCGCGAAGAGACGCTGGGAGATCGTATTGGGGAGCGGATGCGGTCTCGGCTGTTTGAAATGTGCCGGCTGGTGCAGGTGCAGGGGAAGGATTATCGGCCTAATTTTCGGGCGGCGGGGTTGAGGTAGGAGGCCTCGAGCAAGTGATAGACTTGCGCGGTTATGCTGACGATGCTCCGTTTCACTAGTGCTCTAATCTTGTTACTCGCATCCGGCTGTCTAGTTAGCCAAACGCAGACGCCGCAAAACTCTGGCAGAGGTGCCGGCCCTCTCTCCACGTCGACACTTACATTCCGAGTAGGCGGCGGAGTGAGCGCGCCTCATGCTATTTATGCGCCGGATCCGGAATACCCCGAGGACGCCCGTCGAGACGGAATTGAGGGCGCCTGCGTTCTTTGGATTGTTGTCGGCCCAGACGGAAGGCCTCGGAACATCAGGGTTCAGAAAGTGATCGGCCACGGATTAGACGAAAAAGCAATTGAGGCGGTGCGCCAATGGAAGTTTGAGCCCGCCCTCTTAGACGGAAAGCCGGTTGCCGTTCAGATCATCGTCGAGATGTCGTTTCATCTGAACGGTTCTGACCTGCCAAGTTCCACCTACTTTTTTGGTACCGGGACTCTTGAGCTCAAAGAGCAAGCGAGCTCCGGAGATGCAAAGGCCGAGTTGGATCTTGCCGACGCCTATTTTCGTGGAAGCGGAGTGCCGCAAAGCGAAAAGGAGGGATATCGCCTCCTGAAAGAGGCGGCAAATCGGGGCTTGCCCGAAGCTCAGTTTAAGTTGGGAGAGTACATTGTTGGGCACGGAAGCCAGCCGGGAGATTACATCGCTGCGTATATGTGGTACGACATCGCGCAGCGAAGCAGATACAAGCATAGCGATAAAAGACTGAAAGAAATTTCTGCCAAGATGTCGCCAGAGAACATTGCCGAAGCTCAGAAGCTCGCCCAGGATTGGAAACCGTCCAAGTAGAAAACCGAGTCGGGATCCGAATCTCGACATTCAGACCTGAATCCCGCCTAGTCCCCCGAAGAGTGATCGTGCACGATTTTCCAGCCTTCCGGGAATTTCTTAAAGATCAAAGTGAAGAGGCCGTGGGGTGTTTTGCCGTCGGACATCGTCAGATGGAATTCGCCGCGCACGAAAGCTGCGTCAGGCGCCAGCATCTCGATGCGCAGGTTTGAGAATTCTAGTTTACCCATCTCGTGACCTGGGCCCTGGTATTTTTGCTTGTAGCGATCGATGGCGGCTTGCCAGCCCTTGGACTCGTGCGCTCCTGAGAAGAAGGTCAGCTCGGGAGAATTCCAATATCCGGACATGAAGCCTTCGAGGTCGTGATGGTTCCAGGCGTCTTGTTGGTGCTCGATTACGGTGCGGATGGCTACCGAGGGGTCGGGATTCTGAGCGCGGGAGAACGTGGCGACGAGAAGAGTGAGTAGGATAAGGGTCTTCATGGTTGGGCTCCGGTGATTTGAGTTTCGCACACGAAGGCCCTTGTGTATCGCGAGAAAGGAGAACCCTCAGGCGCTGAAGCGCCAATCAATTTTTTGCCGGGTCTACGGCACGAGTGGAACTCGTGCCCTTTCCTCATCGGGGACGACTGAATTGCAGGGTAATCTACGCGCGGCTCTTCTTGGCTGCCGCGGCTTTCACCTTTACTTTTACGGTTTCCCAGGGACGTTTCGGTCGATCGACTACCGGTTCGTCGCGATCTTTGATCCGGTCGTACGTGTAGGACTCGCTTACTGTGCCTAGCGACTCGTTGTAGAGGCTGGGCAGAGCCAGGCCGACTTTCAACTCTTCGGCGAACTGATGCAGGGCTTTGAGGTGGTCAGCGGTGGCCGGAACTTCGGTCTTGGCGGTCTTTAGGAATTGCTGGTAGCCGCGGTTGACCAGTTTGGAGATCTCGCTGCCGATTACGTATCCGGGATAGGCGAAGATCTTGACGCCGCCGTCTTGGGTTTTCTGGATCGCAGACGAGACGTTGTATTTTCTGAGGAAGATGCGGTCTTTGGTGCCCGGCGCTTCGATCAGATCGAATCCATGATCGCGCAGCCACGCTACTGCATCTTCGTAGGTTCGTTCTTCGACTTTTGTTGTCATTCCGATGATCTCGATTCTATATGCCAGCTTAGATGCGAGGCGGCGGGGAGCGGTGCAATTCTCGGGTTGCGGACAAACTCAACCTGGGGGACCGACCCACTCCAGCGAAAACGCCACTCAGTGAACCAAATGGAACCAAAACGTGTCGCCGGGAATCTAAACCATGCAGCAATATAACGACGTTTGTATTGATATACCTTTTCCGCGTTACCGGCACATTACTGAGGTCACGGGTCGCGAGCACGGTTATCCCGCGACTCGAACACACAGTGTATTCGTTAGTTGAACGACGTCCATGAGTGCAGCACATTCCAGTTCGGCGAAACTGAATGCCGCGGGGGCCACACGCCAGTTGCTCTCCAACGGGGCAGCTGCTCGCGCGCAAGATGATGCCTCTGTGCTCGGCCGCATCGGCAATACTCCTCTCCTATCTCTTGAGGCGTTGACTCAGGATCTTCCCGCGGTTCGCCTGTTCGGAAAAGCCGAGTGGTATAACCCCGGCGGATCCGTGAAAGACCGCGCTGCTGCCGGCATCGTGAACGCCGCGCGACGGGACGGCAAGCTTGCTCCCGGGAAAATTCTGCTCGATTCGACTAGCGGCAACACCGGCATTGCCTACGCCATGCTGGGAGCGGCGCTGGGATTTCCGGTGACGCTGTGCGTGCCGGAGAATGTTTCCGTGGAGCGAAAACGCATTCTACAGGCTTACGGCGCGAATATCATCTTTACCGATCCGGGCGAGGGCTCGGATGGCGCGATCAAGATTGCTCGGCAGCTGACCGAGCGGCATCCGGAACTTTATTTTTATGCGGATCAGTATTCGAATGACGCGAACTGGCGCGCGCATTATTTGACCACCGCGAATGAGATCTGGGAGCAGACCGAGGGGCGGGTCACGCATTTTGTCTCGATGCTGGGGACGACTGGGACGTTCGTTGGGACTACGCGGCGGCTGAAGGAATTGAATCCTTATATTCGCTGCATTTCGTTGCAGCCGGATTCAGCGTTTCACGGTATTGAGGGGACGAAGCATTTGCCGTCGGCGATCGTGCCACGGATTTATGATGCGTCGCTGGCCGACGAGAATATCGAGATTGCTACCGAGGACGCGCACGCGATGGCTCGGCGGCTGGCGCGCGAGCATGGGTTGCTGGTAGGGGTTTCATCGGCGGCCGCCCTGGTGGGATGCTTGCGGGTTGCGCACGGGTTGAAGAAGAACCAGGCGGCGACCATAGTGACGGTGCTTTGCGACTCGGGCGATAAATATTTGAGTGAAAGATTTTGGACGGAGTAGTCAATTGCAGAGGTCAGATTTCAGATTGCAGATTTTGAAAGCTTAGGGAAGAAACCTTACGTATAAAATCATGAGCCTTTTACCTCTGCAATCTGAAATCTGACCTCTGCGATTTCCCATGCTGGCAATCTCCCCAACTGACTACACTTCGCTTCGCGAGCACGCCGAGGAGACTTACCCTCATGAGTGCTGTGGCGTGCTGCTGGGACGATTCGAGGACGATGGTTCCAAGACTGTGACTCGCGCGGCGCGATGCGGGAATACGCGTCTTGACTCGGCGCACAACCGCTATCACATCGATCCGAAAGAGTTGATTCGCATTCAGCGCGAAGGGCGGGAGCGCGGCGAGGAGATTGTTGGGTTCTATCATTCGCATCCGGATCATCCCGCGCGCTGGTCGGTGACCGATCTGGCAGAGGCGCACTGGATCGGATGTTCATACGTAATTACCGGCGTGGAGGCGGGGCGAGCTGCGGCGACGAACTCGTTTGAGCTTTCCGGAACGGATGAGGCTGACAAGAAGTTTGTGGGTGAGGAAGTTGTTGTGAGGAGCGCGGGCTCCGGCAGCACGCGGGGCTAAGACAGCACTTTTAGCACAACCGCCGTAATATCGTCGTGGGGCGCGTGGCCATCGGAGAAAAGTACTTGGTGATCGAAGATGAACTCCAGGGATTCCTGCGCGGATTTGTGCCGGCATTCTGCCCAAACCTCGTTCAATTGGTTGGCGCCGAATTCGATTCCCTGCTGGTTGCACAATTCGTGAAGACCATCGCTGGCGAATAGAACGCAATCTCCCGCTTCGAGCTGTACAACGTGCCGTTCATAACTGGCGCCGGAAAGCAGGCCCGAAGGCCATCCGCCGTCGCCGAGATTCCGGCAACCGGATCGCGACATGAGCAGCGGGAGTGGCATCCCCGCATTCGAAAAGATAAGTTCTCGCGTGCCGGGGTCGAAGAGGGCGTACAAAGTCGAGCAAAAGCGGCCCGGGATGGGGCGCTGCACCAGGCGTTCATTCAATCTGACCAGGACGTCCGCCGTATTGGTTCCGGTCTTGTGAATCCCGCGCAAGGTTCCCATCACGAGTGCGGCATACATGGCCGCAGGCAATCCCTTTCCGACCACATCCGCGAGGTAGATGCTGACGGTGCCATTCGGCAAGGCGAAGAAGTCAGCGAAATCGCCTCCCACGTCGGAAAAGGGTACAAAACGGAACGCGATTTCAATGGACTGGTGGCAGAACCCATGGGTGGGTAGCAGCGAGGATTGGATTAATCTTGCTTCCTGGGCATGTACTTCGTAGGCATGTTCACGCGTCGCCTCCTGTGTGAGGGGCTCGGATGCCATCGCTTTATGTCCTGGTGTTCACGTCGGCAGAAACGACGAGGGCATTATAACGCACTATCAACTGCGATAAAGAAGGCAAAGGTGGCGTGTTACTTCAGGCTCGCGGCGAAGTAATTCCGTACTCGGCTCCTCGTCATATACAACAGCAGGAGGCCCGCGATTACCACTCCTACCGCACCTTTCAAATGTTCTCCAATCGCGAGGTTGATTAGATCGCCGCCGGCATTGATGGCGATAATCGCCGTTCCGAGGAACCAGCCCCAGAAGCGCTCGTGAAACCATCCGACCGAAGTCACGGCGAGCGCCACCGAGAGAATCACAAATGCAAGAGGCGCAATTTTGCCGAACGGAAGAAGCTCCGTGCGGCCCCGCGGATTCAGCGCCCAGAGGGCATCCAGGAAAGTGCCGGGCCGGAAGAGCGTGACGGCGGCGTATCCCGCCATGGTCGCGCCGAAAATGAAGAAGATGCCGATCGGGACGAAGCCGCGCGGGCGGCCGGGTTGGATCTGCATTGTTCTCTCCTTCCCCCAGCTTTTCCTGCCCCGGCTGTTCTTTTCCCGGGTGTTCTTTCCTTGGCTGTTTCCAGGCCTGTCCGGTGAATCCCTGCCTCAAACCTTAGCATCTTTACTGCATGGCACAGGTGCAGATTCCTTCTCCGCTCCGGCAGTACACGCAGAAGCAAGCTTCCGTCAGCGTCCCGGCGAACACCGTCGGGGGCGCTCTCTCCGGGCTCGTAGCACAGCATCCCGACCTTAAGCGGCATCTTTTTGGCGATGACGGCAAGCTGCGCGCGTTCGTGAATGTCTATGTGAACGACGAGGACATGCGCTATCTGGAGAAGGAAGCTACCGCGCTCAATGAGGGTGATACGATTTCTATTGTGCCGTCGATTGCGGGCGGGAGCGGCGTCGGCGCGTGACTAGGATTTTAAGGGACTAGGATTTTGAGGAATTATGGCCACGATAGCTGAACCTAAACCCGAAGTTGTTTTGAGTAATGACGAGATTCTGCGCTACTCGCGGCATTTGATCATGCCCGAGGTCGGCATGGAGGGGCAGCTCAAGCTGAAGGCTGCTCGCGTGCTTTGCATCGGAGCCGGCGGGCTCGGTTCGCCACTGGAGCTTTATTTGACGGCCGCCGGAGTGGGAACCTTGGGTATCGTCGATTTCGATGTGGTCGATTACACGAACTTGCAGCGGCAGATTATTCATTCGACTGCCGACGTCGGCCGCAAGAAGCTGGATTCGGCGGCGGAGAAGCTCAAGGCGATTAATCCTTTTTTGAATCTGCGGACGTTTGAGACTCGGCTGACCAGCGCGAATGCGCTGGAGCTATTTCGCCAGTTCGATATTATTGCCGACGGAACGGATAATTTTCCTACCCGATATTTGGTCAACGACGCTTGCGTGCTGACCGGGAAGCCGAATGTTTATGGATCGATTTTCCGGTTTGAGGGGCAGGCCAGTGTCTTTGCCACCGAGGATGGGCCGTGCTACCGGTGCTTGTATCCGGAGCCGCCTCCGCCGGGGCTGGTGCCATCTTGCGCGGAGGGTGGAGTCCTGGGGATTTTGCCCGGCCTCGTGGGCGTAATTCAGGCTACCGAAACAATCAAGCTGATTTTGGGGCAGGGCGATTCGCTCGTGGGACGCCTGTTGCTGGTGGATGCGCTGGGAATGAAGTTTCGCGAACTGAAGCTGCGAAAGAATCCAGATTGCCCGGTGTGCGGCAAGAATCGTACTATTACCAAGCTGATCGATTACGAAGAATTTTGTGGAATTCGAGGCCAGGAGGCGCCAGTGGAAGACGTTGTGCCGGCAATTTCGGTGGAAGAACTAAAGAAGAAGCTCGATGCTAAGGCGGATATTTTTATTCTCGACGTGCGCGAGCCGCACGAGTATCAGATATGTAACTTGAATGGGTATCTGGTCCCGCTGAACGATTTGCCGAAGCGGGTGAGTGAACTCGATTCGAGCCGCGAGATTGTCGCCCATTGTAAGATGGGCGGACGCAGCGCCAAGGCAGTCCAGTTTCTGCGGCAGGCGGGATTCAAGAAAGTCTATAACCTGACGGGTGGAATTACGGCTTGGGCGGAGAAGGTGGACCCCGGAATGCCGAAGTATTAGTTGGCAGCTATCCGTTTTTGGGGAGCGCTGGCGCGCTCCCTTTTTTATTTTTCATGCAACGTATGCGGACGAGGTCCGTGTATACTTGTCGCCGCCTTTTGAACCTAGAAAGGACCCCCGACCTAAGAAGCTGGTTTCACAATGCTTTGTCACAATTGATTCCCGTGTAGATGAGGATCCTATGACAAAAGACCACCAGGTAACAAAGGTTCGCGTTTCGGTGTTCTGCTGCATACTGCTGATTGCTGCCCTTAGTCCTTCGGTTCTCAGATCTCAAGACGCGGAGATCACGAATGCTCGGGTAATTGGAATGACGAAGCTCGGACTGGGTGACGACATTATCATCGCGAGAATCAGGACGGGCGCCTGCAAGTTTGCTGTTTCCGATAACGATCTAGCAGAACTCAAGAAGGAAAACGTGTCGGACAAGGTCATTGCAGCGATGCTGGAGGCGTCTGTTTTGACTAAACCCCGCGTCACGATTGACGGAAATCCTCTGGAACTCCACACCATTGGGCAAGAAAAAGTCGGCGGGAGACTCGGCCATGACATCAGTTTTGGGATAAAGTCCGTAAAAGAGAAGGCGTATCTTCAGGGGCAGCACGCTTCTGTGTTCGCTAGTTCCACGCCAGCGATTCAAATTGAACTTCCCGCAAACACATCAATTGACGATTACATCCTCGTCCTGATGGACGGCAAGGGCGACCGGCGCGAGTTGGAGGTCGCCTCGGGGGGTGGGACGGTGGGTCAGAAGCATGGCATCCGTTCTGATCGCGTTATGAAAACGTCTTACGAACCCATGGGTGGTCGCCTTTATAAAATCGGTGTCGGAAAATCCCTGAAGCGCGGCGAATACATTATTTACATCATCGGATCGGCTGATTACGAAAAGGGAATTTTCGGAAGGGGCTATGATTTTACGGTGGAATAATTGCGCCTTGATAAGAAATGGTTTCATGGCGACTGTATGTAGTCTGGTTCCACTGTTAGGTCCTGGATTCGCTCGTTCACAACAGCCGGTTGGAAGAGCGATCACGATTCCGGATGGTACGCCCGTGCACCTCTACCTAATGGACGATCTGAGTTCTAAAAACGCAAAAAATGGGGACGTGATCAGGTTCAAAGTGCGAGAGAGTATTCGAGTCGGTGACGTTGAGGTTATCCTGGCAGATTCAGCTGTGATTGGCCACGTAGCAGCGGTCGGGCGCAGTAGCTTTGCCGGACACTCAGGCAAATTAGGTCTCTTGATAGACTACGCTGTCGCCGTCAATGGAGCCAAAATTCCCCTTCGTGGGGAAGCGACTGTAAAGGGCGGGAGCAACGGAGCGGTGACAGCTGCAGCGACGGCGTGGCATGGGCCAGCAGCCTTACTTATCCGAGGTTGGGAGGCAGACATTCATAAGGGAACCATGCTGAATGCCTACGTGCAGGGCGCCCAAACCGTTACTTTCAAGAGTTCGAACACGGCTAAATAGCTCGACGCGCACACCGGGGAACAACCTGGAAAAGGCGGTAGTTGAAACAGCGGGTTGAGAAAAAGGGAGCACCTCGGTGCTCCCTTTTTGCATTGCTCGCAAGTTGATTTACTTACTTCCCGGACTGGACATGGAGGCTTGGTCGCTGCTGCCGAGGGAAATGGCGCTCTTCTTTCCGGCCAGGCGAATTTGAGAAACGGTGGTTTTGCCGCTGCTGGTATCGAGTACGGCTGCGTCGCTCTGTGCGGGGTTGGCGAGGTCGACCATCTTGGCGGTGGTCTTGGCTATTTCTTTCCTGCCTTGCATGAAGCTCACCTCGACGTTCGAACCTGTGCCCGTCCAGCGTACCTGATAATCGCCAGGGGCAAGCTGCTGTCCGTTGACGTCGACGGTTTCGTCGAAGTGGAGAGTCGTTCTGTCTTTTGCAAAGGCACCCGTTGCAAGCAGCAGGGCCAGCCCGAGCACCACAGTCTTTGCCAGATTGGTGAATTTCATAGCTCCTCTTTCTGCCCGGTTTCTGGCCGGACATCTGGGCGGCTGGTTGTGTTGCAGACAGGGCTTGCCTTTTTGCGCGGATGCCCTACAATGCGCCTGTCAGGGTGACGCAAAAAACTCGAGTTCAGACTCGATCCGATTGCTTGGACTCAGTTCGCCAGGGCCGCCAAACCATGCGCGAGCTGAGTCCCGTCACCCTGCAAATTTCCTTATCTCCATTTGATCCCGCGGGTCGAGATTGGTTTCCTCTCCCCGCGTCTTTTTTCTTCATCTCCCTGATCATTTCAGGATACGAACTTGGGTCCAGGGAAGTTCCCGACTTCCCGCGATACTCATTAGACGAGTGAGATCAGACCTCGTTATCACGCCGATTGAGTTTGAGCGTCCACATCGACGGAATGTCTTGTGAGTCTTCGCGCCTTGAAAGTAGTGCGCTTGGCCCATCGTATTGAAGGCAACTCGGATGCCATCGCCAGTTAGAACGCAAAGAGACGAGAACATTGCGGTAAGGCCGGCAGCATCGATCGAACCTGGCGGCCCTCGATCCCTAAAATCGGACAATAGCGTTCAGGAACGGACAGGTCGAGTGTGGCGGGCATTTACACCTTAAGTAATCTTCAGTACGATCTTCCCGTAGTTTTTGCCTTGCTGAAGCAGCGTATAAGCGGCGCGGGCTTCCGATAACGGGAAGACTTTCCCAATCACTGGATTCAGTTTGCCCGCGGCGATCCATTCGGAGAGCTGATGCCAAGCTGATTCCATCAGCTCGCGATCTTGACTTAGGTAGCTGAGCCACAGTCCATGAACGCTGGCGCCTTTGGCGTAGAGGACGCGCGTGTCGAGCGTAGGAGGTTGACCGGTAGCAGCGCCGTAGACGATTACGCGTCCGAAGTTGCCGACGCACTTGACACTCCTGGCGACATGTTCGCCGCCTAACATTTCGAAGACCGCGTCGACTCCCTTGCCTTGTGTTTGCTCCTGGATGGCTTCGACGTAATCCTTCTGCTTGTAATTGATACCGTGCTGAAGGCCGAGTTCGCGGACGCGGGCCAGCTTTTCTTCGGACGATGACGTGCCGTACATTTCGATGCCGAGAATTTTTCCGATTTGCACCGCCGCGGTGCCTACGCCTCCGGCGACCGCGTGGATCAAGACGCTTGGGCTGGGCTTGCCCTTCTTCTCGTTATTGTCTTCCTTCTCCTTGTTCAAATCCAAATCCATCAGGCCGGCTTTCCAATACGCAAAGTAGGCGGTGAAGAAATTTACCGGGAAGGCGGCGGCTTGCTCTGCTGACCAGTTTGCCGGGACTGGCCAGACTAATGCGCGACGGGCTGCGGTTTGTTCGGCAAAGGCGGCCCACTGGGTGTAGGCCATCACGCGGTGGCCTGTCGGGTCGATGCCGGCGAATTCGCGTCCCGCGATTAACGGAGGCTTGGGAGTCCCGGCATAGCCTCCCTCGGTGGTCATGAGATCGGCGAAGTTCAGACCGCCCGCTTCGACTTTGATCAGGACTTGATCGGGGCCCACGTGGATGTCGGGGACGTCTTGGAGTTCGAGGACTTCAGGACCGCCGAAGCGGGGGATGACTAGGGCGCGCATCCAGAGATTGTAGTTGAGACGAATTGCGCCAAGGGCGATTGCGGATGGCAGAGGTCAGATTGCAGAGTTGAAAGCATAGGGTGCGACTCTGGTGGTGGCCCTGGGGGCTTTATTTCTGCAATCTGACCTCTGACTTCTGCGATCCCCAACGCGGCCGCGAGCGGAATATAATCGGGATTGAGTTTCCGACCTTGGTTGCCTGCATTGCTGGCAGCTAGGGCGAGGGGAGATTGGCTCGCCGATTTTCCCGAGGGTGCCGGTGGAAACGCCTGCGCCTCCCGTGTTTGGAAAGGAAACGCTCGCGGGTTCATCCTGCCTGTGGTTTCTTTCCTTGCTGCGCAGAATCCAATGAACCGATAGGCCATTTGGCTCTTACTGACAAATTCGGGCGCTCGATTCACGATCTGCGAATCTCGATTACGGATCGGTGCAATTACCGGTGCGTCTATTGCCGTACCGGAACGAATGGCGCGGCTTACGCTGAGCTGCCGTTTGCGGATTACCTGCGCATGGCGCGGGTGCTGGTTGGGCTCGGTGTCACGAAGATTCGCTTGACCGGCGGTGAACCGCTCCTGCGCAAAGGGATCATTGAGTTTGTGCGCGAACTGGCAGAGCTGCGGACAGTGGCTGGCGGCAAGCCTGAGATTGCGTTGACCACCAACGGGCACTTGCTCGCCGAAATTGTGCAGCCTTTGAAAGACGCAGGGCTGGATCGAGTTACCGTCAGCATGGACGCGGTCGATCCGGAACGCTTCGCCCGGATTACTCGCGTCGCGAATGGCTTTGAGAGCGTGCTTGCGGGCGTGCGCGCGGCGCATCGTGTTGGGCTTGATCCGGTCAAGGTGAATTGCGTTTTGCTGCGCGGATTTAATGAAGATCAGGTAATTCCGTTTGGGATGTTCGCGCGCGAAGAGGGCGTGGTCGTGCGGTTTATTGAGTTCATGCCGCTTGAGGAAGATCGCGTGTGGACGCCCGCGGTCGTGGTTACGCTGGATGAGGTTGTGGCACGCATGTCGGAATACCGGCCGCTGGTTGAGATCGAGCGGGGGCGAAGCGAGACGGCTCGGCGGTACCGCTTTGACGATGGAGTGGGGGAGATCGGGATTATCGCGCCGGTGTCGCATCCGTTCTGCGGGCATTGCAGCCGGATTCGGATTACGTCGGATGGGAAGCTGCGGACTTGCTTGTTCTCGGTCTGGGATCACGATCTGCATGAATTGATGCGGCGCGGGGCTTCGGACGGGGAGTTAGTCTCATTCATTGAGAAGGTCGTGCAGAATAAAGAAGAGCGGCACCACATCGGGGAGCCGGGATTTGTGCCGGCTTCGCGGACCATGGTGCATATTGGGGGATAGTGCCGGTCGGCTTTTTTCGGCGCTCAAGATCAACTTCTTTTCCACGGATTCGCGCGGATTCGCACCGATTTTTTTACGATTTATCCGTTAAATCCGTTTTGATCCGCGGAGAAGCAGTTAAAAATAAGAAGGGCGGCCTCGCGGCCGCCCTGTCCATCGAATTGTGAAGTGGCTTAGACGCCTTTGACGTTTTCTGCCTGCCAGCCCTTGGGGCCTTTGACTACGTCGAACTGAACTTGTTGTCCTTCTTGCAGGCTGCGGAAACCGTTGGCCTGAATGGCGGAGAAGTGTACAAACACGTCCTCGCCGTTCTGGCGGCTGATGAATCCATAGCCCTTGGCGTCGTTAAACCACTTTACTGTTCCTTGTTCTGCCATGGTAGTACTGTGTTCCTTTTGTGTTGAAGTATGCGCTGGAGCTCGCAGGGTAGTGCAGGCAGGTCACGCCGTAGAGCGGGGTACTGCTTACAACCGCAAAGAGCAAAACGCGCTTAAAATATATCAAAATTGGCCCGTAAATGGCCAGCATTTTGTACCCTAAGCACTGTAGTCGCGAGGGTGCCTGAGGTCATTCAACCCCCCAATCCGAGGCGTTTACGGTAGGAACGGATTCCCTTGCCACCCGGCCAGAAATTCATTCTTCTTTCTCTGTGTGTCCTATCGCTAACGGTGTATCGCACTGAAAATAAGGCCGATGCCGCTTTGGCGGCAAGGTTGCTATTTACGTCGGTGTGAACTGCAAGAGCAATTTGCGGAGGGATTCCATGCTGACCATTCGCGTCGAGAACTTTACCGACCTGGCTGTGGTTGAGTGTCAAGGCAGGATTATGCATAGCGATTCGGTTTTCAAACTTCGAGATGCTATTCAATCGCAGGACGACGCGCGAGTGATTGCAGTGGATCTTTCTGAAGTCAAAGCTATTGGCGGCGCCGGACTTGGCATGCTGGTTTTTCTGGAGCGCTGGGCGCGGGAAAACGAGATTCAATTGAAGCTGTTTTCGCCCTCCGAACCGGTGATGGAGGCGCTGCGGCCGTACCGATCGATGGCAAATTTCGAGATTGCGAACATCCAGGAGATGATAGGGCTGCTGGCGCAATATGACTATCCGCAGCAGACGGCAGCGTAGGGCTCTATTCTCCTGCCCCCTGAGGGCCATCAGTTTGACGGTTTGCGGTTCCGCTCCAGCGCGAGAGGAGCGCTCGCTCTTCCCTTTTTCGTCCGGCTCATCCATTATCAAATCCATGAATATTCGAAAGACTTTGTGGACGCTGACCGGCGCCTTTTTGCCTTTGTGCATTACTTTGTGCATCACTCAAAATTGCCGGGCTGATCTCGTCGGCGATGTACGAACGCGATTGGCGCAGAACTCGTTCGCCGCGGCCGATGCGGAAGTGCGCGATTACAAAGCGCGGAATGGCGCCACGCCGGAGTTTCTGGAGGCGCTGTCATGGATGGCGCGCGGCGAGGCGGCGGCGAAGCAGTGGGATCAGGCGGCTTCGTATGCGACCGAGACGCGGAAGCTGTGCGAGGCGCAGCTTGCGAAACGAAAACTGGATGCCGAGCCGGAGTTGCCGATTGCGCTTGGCGCAGCCTACGAAGTTCTGGCGCAAGGGATGGCCGCGAAGGGTGAACACGAGGCGGCGGTGCGGCTGCTGCGGTCGGCTTTGGCTCGATATGGGACCACCTCCATTGCGCCGCGGTTGCAGAAGAATTTGAATTTGCTGGCGCTGGTGGGTCGGCCGGCTCCGGCCATTGAGGAGACGCAGTTTTTGGGACCGAAGCCTCCGGTCTTGGCGGCGCTGAAGGGATCGCCCGTCCTCTTGTTCTTTTGGGCGCACTGGTGCGGGGACTGCAAGGAAGAGGTTCCGGTGATTGCGCGCTTGCGGTCAGAGTTCGGTCCGAAGGGATTGGTGGTGATTGGGCCCACCCAGCTTTACGGATATGCTGCCCAAGGGGCGGATGCTGCGCCGGCGGCAGAGCGAAGTTACATCGAGTCGGTGCGGCAGAAGTACTATGCGAGCCTGCTGGATATGCCGGTGCCTTTGAGCAAGCGGAACTTCAAGACTTATGGGGCCAGTACGACGCCGACGCTGGTGGTGGTGAATCGCGCGGGGCAAGTGACGATGTATCATCCTGGCGCGATGAGTTACGAGGACCTGCGCGCGGCGATCGAAAAAGCTCAGTGACCATATCTTATCCCCGCGCCCCACGTTTTTGGGCTTCTTGCATTGGGCTTCCTGCAGTGTGATGTGTAGCTTGGCGTGACCTAAGTAATTTGTCCAATTGGGCGCGACCTTGGAATCTATGGTGAGCACAAATGAAGAAGCGACGGCTGGAAGTGTGACTCTGAGCGCTCGATGAATTCTGAGTTGGTGAGTTAGCTGCTTTTACTCGACGTTCTTTTCGCTCACATCCATGCTTGCCTTCGCCGAATTTTCAGGGAGCAAGATTGTCGACCCATCCGCTTATGGCTACTTTCAGCAAACCCGGCCCCGGAGATGTTGGCCTTTCCGGGGTGCCGTCCGATCCGAATTTTTATAAAGGCCTCCTCGATCACATGAGCGATGGGGTCTACTTCGTGGATCGCGACCGGCGCATCTTGTATTGGAATGAACAGGCCTTCCGTTTGACCGGATACAAGCCCGAAGAAGTGATGGGACGATGTTGCCAGGATGAGATCTTGTGTCACGTGGACGGGGCGGGGAAAAGACTGTGTCACGACGGCTGCCCTTTGACGGCCACGATCAAAGATGGCGCGGCCCGCCAGGCGCAGGTTTTTTTGCGCCACAAACAGGGACGGAGATTGCCGGTGCTGGTGCGCGTGCAGCCGATTCATGGAGACGACGGCTCCATCGTCGGAGCGGTGGAAATTTTTACGGACGAGACGGCACGCCTGGCGGAGGAGCGAAAGACCAGGGAGATGGAGCGGCTGGCGTTTCTCGATCAGCTGACGCAGATGCCGAACCGGCGCTATCTGGAGATGTCGGTGAAGACGGCGCTCACCGAATTCCAGGTGCATCGAGATCCTTTTGGGGTGCTGATGATTGACCTGGACTGGTTCAAGTCGATCAACGATAAATCCGGCCATGCGATTGGCGATCAGGCATTGCAAGAGGCGGCCAAGACACTGACGGGCGCGCTGCGAACCTCGGACATTGTGGGGCGATGGGGCGGCGATGAGTTTCTCGCGGTGGTTCGGCATGTGGATAGCGACATTTTGAAGCGGCTCGCGGAACGATGTTGTGCGTTGGTAGCCCAGACCTCGCTTGTCGGCGGCAGCGACCGGGTAGCCTTGTCGGTCTCGGTCGGGGGCGCGATTACGATTCACGAAGATTCCGCGGAAACATTGATTAAGCGGGCGGACGAGTTGATGTATCAAAGCAAGGTGGCCGGGCGGGGACGAGCTTCCGTGGAATAACGTCCGCCTCGCACCTGCGGTTATTGCAGCGTGGTCGCTTGATCGCGGCGGCGGGACTGGATTTCGATGTAGACGTTGACCAGCGACACGGCTGCCGGCGTGACTCCCGGAATTCGCGAGGCTTGGCCAATCGTTTGCGGCTGGATTTTGTGGAGTTTTTCCTGCATTTCGCGGGAAAGGCCGCTGACGGACTGATAGTCGAACCAGTCGGGGATGCGGCGCAGCTCAGCCTTTTTGAGGCGATCGATGGCGCGCTGCTGCTGGTCGAGGTAGCCGGCGTATTTGATTTCGGTTTCGATGGATTTGAGTTCGTTCCTGGCCGCCGACGAAATCTCTGCCACAGAGGACACAGGGGCCACAGAGGAATTCCTGGTAAAGAATTCGGGGGCGAGATCGCGCAACGCGGGGATCAGTTGTTCGATCGCAACTTCGGGCCGCTTCAGTAGCTGCGCCAGCGGCTGGCCGAGGGCCGATGAAAGGCTGTTGGTCGCCGGTCGCTGGTCGTTTGTAAAAGGAAATTCCGCGGCGCTTCGATCCAATTGCTCCACCATTGCGCCGGTTAGTTTCGTGCGCTCCAGCAAGACCTTCATCTCTTCCAGCCGGCTCTGTTTGTTCAGAAAATCGCTCCAAGCCTCATCCGAGATCAAGCCTATACGCCGGGCGTGCGGGGTCAGGCGGCGGTCGGCATTGTCGATGCGCAGGTGTAGACGGAATTCCGCGCGCGATGTGAACATGCGGTAGGGCTCGTTCGTACCCTTCGAAATCAAATCGTCGATCAGGATCGCGGTGTACGCTTCGGTGCGATCCAGGATCAGCGGCGGCTCATTTTTTACTTTTAGCGCGGCGTTGATGCCGGCCATGATGCCCTGACAGGCCGCTTCTTCGTAACCAGACGTCCCGTTGATCTGGCCGGCCAGAAACAGGCCCGCAATTTTTTTGGTTTCGAGAGTGCGATTGAGTTCGGTGGGATCGATGGAATCGTATTCGATGGCGTAGCCGGGGCGCATCATTTCAGCGCTCTCGAGCCCCGGAATCGACTTGAGAATCGCCGACTGCACATCGATCGGCAGGCTGGTGCTCATGCCGTTGACGTAGATTTCGTGGGTGTTGAGACCTTCTGGTTCGAGAAACAGCTGGTGTGTGAGTTTGTCGGGGAACTTGACGATCTTGTCTTCGATCGACGGGCAGTAGCGCGGGCCGATGGAGTGAATTTGTCCGCTGTACATGGGCGAGCGGTGGACGTTTTCGCGGATGATACGGTGCGTTTCTTCCGTCGTGAAGGCAATGTAGCAGGGGACCTGATGGTCGTGATGCGCGACACGCCTGGTGCGAAAGCTGAAGGGCGTCGGATCGGCGTCGCCGGGTTGAAGCTCGAATTTTGACCAGTCGATGGTGCGCCCGTCGAGGCGCGGAGGCGTGCCGGTTTTCAGGCGGCATCCGCGGAGGCCTAGTTTTTTGAGCGATTCGCCGAGAAGAACTGCGGCGGGCTCGCCGGAACGACCGGCTGGGTATTGCTGCTCTCCACAGTGGATCAGGCCATTGAGAAATGTGCCGGTAGTGATGATGACGGCCGGGGCGGAGACGCGGCGGCCGTCGCGAAGGAGAATGCCGCGAATACAGTTCTCAGTTCTCAGTTCTCGGTTCTCGGTAAGATCCGGGCTGGCTGATGGCTGACGGCTGATGGCTGACGGCTCAATAATCACGTCCGCCACTTCGGCTTGCTTGATCTTCAGATTCGGTTGCGACTCCAGAACCTCGCGCATCTTCAGGCGATACGCTTGTTTGTCGCACTGGGCCCGGGGAGACCAGACTGCCGGACCTCGCGACGTGTTGAGGAGGCGGAACTGGATTCCTACCGCGTCGGTGATCTCGCCCATGATTCCGCCGAGGGCGTCGACTTCGCGGACCAGGTGCCCTTTGGCGATGCCTCCGATGGCCGGATTACAGGACATTTGCGCGATCAGATCGACGTTGAGCGTGAAGAGTGCGGTCTTGAGGCCCATGCGGGCGGCGGCCATGGCGGCCTCGCATCCGGCGTGGCCGGCGCCGACTACTACTACGTCGAAATGTTCGTCGAAGTGCAATGGCGTTATGCCAAACCTATGAACGGGGCAGGAAAGTCGCTCGTATTGATTGTAGCAATTGCGGGGCGAGGGCGGTCACTGCTGCCACATTGAAGGAAGCTCAAATCTTGGACCTCTCCCTTCATTTCCTCAAACTTGAACTATCATTCCTGAAGAGTGGCCCACCATATTCCTATCGGTGTTGTCGGCGAAGCGGAGGAGACGGTGGAGCGGCGGCACACGCTGGCGGCGCATCATCCCGAACTGCCACCGGTCTACTCAACTCCCGACATGATTCGACTGATGGAGACAGCGTGCTTTCAGGCGCTGCAGCCGTTTTGCGAAGACGGCGAGATCACAGTGGGGATCTCGATTCATGTCGAACATCGGGCGGCTACCGGGATCGGGATGCGGGTTCATGCGCGCGCGGAGTTGGAATCGTTTGATGGGAGGTTCTACACCATGCGCGTGACCGCTGATGATGGAGTGCAGGAGATTGGACGCGGGACAGTGGGTCGCGCGGCGGTGCACGTCCCGAGTTTTCTGGAAAAGATGCGGGAGCGAGCACGGGAGAAGTAAAGAAGTTACGAGTTTCGAGCTGGCAAGATTGCTCGTAACTCGCGGCTCGTGACTCGAGGCTCTCAATGACTACTCAAATCGAAAAAGCGGAAGACTTCCGGCGGCGGCATCGCGGTCCTGGAGCACTGGTTCTGCCGAACGCGTGGGATGTGGCCAGTGCGCGGATTCTTGAGGAGGCGGGGTTTCCGGCGATTGCTACCACGTCGGCGGGGATTGCGTTTTCTCTGGGATATCCCGACGGGCAGCGAATTTCGCGCGAGGAAATGATTGCGCGCATTGGCCGGATCGCGCGGGCGGTGAAGGTTCCTGTGACCGCCGATGTGGAGTGGGGATATGGTTCGACGCCGGAGGAGATCGCTCGAACTACGCGCGAGGTGATTGAGGCGGGCGCGGTTGGGATGAATCTCGAAGACACGTCGGGGAACAGCGATGAGCCGCTCTTGGCGCTCGAACGGGTGCTGGAAAAGATCGGCGCGGTGCGCGAGGCCGCTGCTGCAACCCGCGTCCCGATTGTGTTGAATGCCCGAACCGATGTCTATCTGCTCGAAGGCGGCGATCCTGATAAGAATTACGCCGAGGCTGTGCGGCGGCTGGTGGCATTTCGCGATGCGGGGGCGGATTGCGTATTCTCTCCGGGGCTGAAGGATGCCGCGACGATCGGACGGCTGGTGAAGGACCTCGCGTGTCCTCTGAATATTCTGGCCGTGCCGGGTACGCCGTCGATTGCCGAGCTGGAAAAGCTGGGCGTGGCGCGGGTTAGCGTGGGCTCCGGATTTATGCGCGCTACGCTCGGATCCCTGCGCGCGATGGCGGAGGAGTTAAAGAGCGCGGGGACCTACTCGGCGCTGGCAGGGGCGATCCCGTACAAAGATTTGAATGCGATCTTGGGCGGCTGATCGACGATCGTTGCCTCGGCGAACCTATTAGTTCTAATTCGACCCGGCGGCACACGGGGTAAAACCCTGACGCGATACGTCAGGCGTTGACCAGCGCCATCATCTGCTCTGGATAGCGCTCGCCGGCGGCCGCTCCGTGGGCGAAGACTTCGCTAAGGAGACGTAGTTCGTCCTGGTCGAGTTCAATATCGAGCGCGCCCACGTTTTCTTCCAGATATTTGCGGCGCTTGGTGCCGGGGATGGGAACGATGTCCCCGCCTTGGGCCATGACCCAGGCCAGGGCCAACTGCGAAGGTTGGCATTGTCTTTCTTCCGCCATCTGCTGAACTTTTTTGACCAGATTCAGATTGAGCTGGAAATTTTCACCCTGGAAGCGCGGAGAGTTGCGGCGGTAGTCGTCGGCGGCGAGATCGTCGAAACTTTTGAGTTGGCCGGTCAGGAAGCCTCGGCCGAGCGGGCTGTAGGCAACGAAACCGACACCGAGTTCGCGGCAGGTGGGAAGAAGTTCCTTCTCGGGATCGCGCGTCCAGAGCGAGTATTCGGATTGGAGCGCGGCGATGGGGTGAACGTCGAAGGCGCGGCGCAGGGTCTGCATGCCGGCCTCCGAGAGGCCGAGGTAACGGACCTTGCCTTC
>JBAQJF010000049.1:0-4776 GCA_049300195.1 Terriglobales bacterium
GAAATTCGCGCAAGGACATGTCGTTCGTGCGCGCGGCCGGTTCCGGCGGATGGCGCAAGGACCTGCCGCTTGACCAAGCCGCGAGGCTCGAGGCGGCATGGGGAGCGCTGATGCATCATCTCGGATACGCGCTCGCGACCCGATCGCCGTCGGAAGCCGGCGAGTACGCGTCTTTGGGCGTCGCGAACCTTGGGACCGCGAGCCAGGTTCCGCGGTAGCGGTTCCTTTATGTCAGGCTTTGCATCTAGTCTTGTCATTCCTCACGAAGTGAGGAATCTGCATTTTGCCGGCAGTTTTCACGACTAAAGTACTCTGACAATGTTCGGCCAGATAAAATTCGCCGCCAAGCGCGCCCTCGGCCTCGACCTAGCCGGCCGGCACTACACCGTCTATCCCGACGACACCTTCCTCGTCTCCTACCCCAAATCCGGAAACACCTGGGTGCGCTTCCTGCTGGCCAACCTCATTTATCCGAACGAGACTGTCAGCTTCGCCAACATCAACCGGCTCCTGCCCGCTCCTGGAGTGATTACCAAACGATTCCTCAAGACCGTGCCGCGCCCGCGCATCCTCAAGAGCCACGAGCCCTTTGACGCGCGCTTTCGCAAGGTCATCTACCTGGTGCGCGATCCGCGCGACGTTGCCGTCTCCGAATATCACTTCGATCTCAAGAAGCGCTACATCGCTGCGGACATGACGCTCGACCAGTTCATCAAGCCATTTCTCGCGGGCGAAACTTCCTCCTACGGTTCATGGTGGGAGCATGTTGCCAGTTGGGTCGGCGCGCGCCAGAGCAATCCAAACTTTCTGCTGGCTCGCTATGAAGACCTGCTTGCCGAGCCGATCGCGGAGACAGCCAAAATTGCCGAGTTCCTCGGCATCAAAGCGGACGCCGAGCGCCTCAAATCCGCGGTAGCGCGAAGCTCCGCCGACCGTATGCGTAAACTCGAGGAACAGGACGCCGACAAATGGACCGGCACAAAAAACACGCGCCAGGAGATACCCTTCGTGCGCGCGGCCAAGTCCGGAGGATGGAAGGAGAGTTTGCCGCGGCACGCGGTTGAAGAGATCGAAATTGCCTGGTCTCCGCTCATGAATTTTTTGGGCTACGAACTTCAAAGTCCGGAGCTCGATACGAAGGCCCTGCCGATTTGGGTGAAGGCGGGACAGCCGACTTAAGCCTCAGCCCCTAAAAGGCCCGAATCATATTCAACCGATGGTAATGCGAACGCGATACCCTGATACAAATCCAAGCCAGCCATGACTAATAAATGACGTCGACTAATAAATGACCTCGACTAATAAATGAGTTCGATTAACCCATGACCTCGATCAACAAGCGCCAGATCGTCAAGAACGTCGGCTCGACCTGGTTCTCGCTCGGCTGCGACGTTCTGGTTGGACTGATTTTATCGCCCATCATTCTGCACTGGCTCGGCGATACCGCCTTCGGCATCTGGGTTCTGATCTTTTCCATTACCGGATACTACGGACTCTTCGACCTCGGCATCCGCTCGTCGGTCGTTCGCTATGTCTCAAAATTCACCGCCACTGACAACATTGAAGATCTCGCGAAGATCGTCAACACCGCTCTCTTTACCTATGGCTGCCTGGGGGCCCTGAGCCTGGTTCTTACCGGCATTCTGTCGATCTACGTCGATCACATTTTCAAAATTCCGCCGGCGCTGCATTCCGAGGCGCGCTGGCTGCTCTTGATCGTAGGCACCGCCGTCGGCACCGGCTTTCCATTGGGCGTGGTCGGTGGATACCTCGACGGTCTCCAGCGCTTCTACGTTAATAACTGGGCCAACATCGGAGGCGATTTCGCGCGCCTCGTTCTGATCCTCGTTGCCATCCACCACGGCCGCGGACTGCTGACGATCGCCGCCATCACGGTCGGCGCGCCGCTCTGCATCTCCATGCTGCGCTCGATCGTGGCCTACCGCATCAAGCCGATTCCCCTGGGCTTCCGTTACGTCAATCGCGCGAGCCTTCGCACCATCGTCAATTACAGCAGCGTCACCCTCCTCATCATGATCGCGACGCAGCTCAAGTTCAAAAGCGACAACATCGTGATCGCGACCATGATCTCGGCGGCGGCCGTCACCTACTTCAGCATCGGCGCGCGCATCGTCAACTACGCGCAGCAGGTCGTCATGGCGCTGGCGCAGAATTTTCTGCCCATCGCCAGCCAGTCCGAAGCCACCGGCAACATGGACCAGCTGCGCAAGGTATTCGTCGCCGGCAACCGCTTTTGCGCCTTTACAGCGCTGCCGATCACCGCCGTCTTGCTCGGCCTCGGCCAGTCGGTAATCGAAGTCTGGGTCGGCAGAAAGTATGTTGCCACCAGCTATCCGATCCTGGTAATCCTGATCCTCTCCGCAAATCTAATGTGGTGCCAGGCAGCTTCGGGCCGCGTGCTCTTCGGAATCAGCAAACACCGCACCTGGGCCTTCGTCACCCTCTCGGAAGGCATCGTCAACCTGATCCTCAGCATCACGCTGGTGCATTATTTTCAGCGCGCGGGGCATGGTCCCTTCTACGGAATCTACGGCGATGCGCTCGGCACCGCCATTCCTCTCGCCTGCACCATGACCATGTTCATGCCGTGGCATTTGTGCCACCAGCTAGGCATTCGCATGAGGACTTACTTGCGCGAGGCTTACACGCTGCCGCTCCTTATTACTCTTCCATTAGTTGGCGCCCTGTTGCTGATGCGGCGCTGGTACCATCCGCATCATTATCTGGGGCTGGCCTTGCAGATGGCGATAGCGGGCGTGGTATATGGCCTCGGCGCGCTCTGGGTTTTCCTCACCAAACGGGCCTTCAAGGTAGGAGAACTCGCGCCCTGGGGAACCTCGGTTGTGATTAACGATGAGATGGACGCGCGCCCCGCGATCGAGGCCTATCAGGAAGAAGGCCCGTAGGCGGGAAGTGGATAGGATTCCGTCGCCGCCGAATCTATCAATAATTGGCGGGTGGGCCACATCAGCGCGGAAAGTATGACGCGGGCCTTGCTTTTGAACGCTGACACAAAAGAACTCAGGGGTGCGCCACTTCTCGCGCATTTCGAGAAGTGGCCCATCCGCGTCGCCCGCAGCATTCCGCTGTTACGGCGGGTGGGCCACATCAGCGCGGAAAGTATGACGCGGGCCTTGCTTTTGAACGCTGACACAAAAGAACTCAGGGGTGCGCCACTTCTCGCGCTGTTCGAGAAGTGGCCCATCCGCGCCGCCCGCAGCATTTCGCAGTTACGCAGCCGGCACCCGAACTTTCATCTTGAGGACATCCCACTTGTTCACCACTACCGGTCCAGCTTCTCCCAGGAAATAGGCCCGAAAGCTGCTCCAGCCCCACTGCTCCGGCGACTCCACCAGTCCGCGCTCCACGGGATTGCAGTGCATGTAGCGCAACTTCTCCGCCCGCTTGCCCGCCGTCCAGACGTTAAAATCATAAAAGCGTTTCTGCCAAACATGTTGCGGCCCCTGACCGAAGAGACCGGCCTGCGACGGATCGCTGCGCCGCCCTTGCTCAGCCAGAACGCGCCGCGCAAAGCCGAGTTTGAGAGCCTGCATCACAGTCGAAGGATTCTTCTCCTGCGGCTCGCTGATCAGCAGATGAATGTGCTCGGGCATAACGACATATCCGACGACAACGAACACATAGCGCTTTCGCACCCGCTCCAGAACTTCGAGAAACAGATCACGGCGCTGCGGAGTGCCGAGCAGCGGCTGTCGGCGATAGCAACTGCAAGTGATGAAATGAAGATCACCGGCGCCGTAGTAGCGATGGAAGTTTTGCCGCACCGCGAAACAATAACGCCGCCAAGAAGTCAGAGGCGGTGACGGCGGACACCGCCAAATAGTGCAAAAATCAGGCGGGCGCGCAGTCGCAGCCGAAGGCACCTTCGGCGCTGAAGGGACGCACCCGCCCGTACTTCTAGCGATTTCGGAAGTCCTCTTCGTCCCAGTAGACGTAAGGTTTCTTGTTGTCAGGGAACTCCCGCTTTGAGCGATAACTCACGCTGTTGGGCCCCTTTAGATCGGGATGCGGGTAGAGAACAGAGTGGGCAAGCCTCAACATGTCTACGATGTCAGAGACTCCCGTCACCACGACGAACCGAGCCGTGACGCTCGGTTGCAGACTGGCAATCCACTCTCTTATTCCCTCTGCGAGTCCAGTGGCGGCTTCGTCCATGCCGAGAAGAGCAAACGCGAACGACTCGCCTCCGAACCGACATGGCCCAACACACCGATTGCCCAGCGGGCGGCACGACCTCCGAAAGATGTCTCCGATCTCTCTGAGGAGTTCGTTGCCCACTTCGTGTCCGTGGGCGATGTTTAGTGCGTGGAACTTGTCCAGATCCGCCTGAATGAAGGCAATCGTCTTGGCTTGTTTCGCGGCCTCGAGTTCCCGCAGGAATGCTGAATTGAAGATCGGGAGGTTGGTGAGAAAATCGACGTTAGGGACAAGCTCGGAGTCCTCGTGCGACATTTGGGGGAGAACACTCGACGGTGATGGATTGGGCGAGACCGGAGAATGTTCACTCGGGGCCGGGATGGATACTTCAAGGGGAGCGGGAGGAGCGGAGACCAACGTGGCTCTACATGCCTCGCAATAAACCCGCGGACGATCTACGCACGTGTGCGCCGGATGGGTCGCCCGGAACTCACGCTTCCAGTGTTCAAAATCCAACATGTCAGTACTCCTCGGGTAACAGGAGCGTGGTGGCGGGTGGGCCACATCAGCGCGGAAAGTATAACGCGGGTCTTTCTT
>JBAQJF010000050.1:0-1552 GCA_049300195.1 Terriglobales bacterium
ACGGACTCCACGGTTCTGATCACAGGTGAAACTGGTACCGGCAAAGAGTTGATTGCCCGCGCGATCCACAAGCGCTCTGATCGCGCGAATCGCCCATTTGTGAGCGTCAACTGCGCCGCCATCCCCCTCGACCTGATCGGGTCCGAACTGTTTGGACACGAAAAAGGCGCATTCACCGGCGCTCTACAGCGCCGCCTCGGGCGCTTCGAGCTGGCCGAAGGAGGCACGTTGTTCCTCGATGAAATCGGAGAGCTTCCCGCCGAGACCCAGGTCGCCCTCCTGCGCGTTCTCCAGGAGAGGGAATTTCAGCGCGTCGGCGGCAATCAGACAATTCGCGCCAACGTGCGAGTCATTGTGGCCACGCATCGGGACCTGCCTGCGTGCATTGAAGCCGGCACGTTTCGCGCCGACCTGTACTACCGCATTAATGTGTTTCCTCTGGAGGTTCCCGCGCTGCGCGATCGCAAGGAAGACATCCGCCTGCTGGTCGAATACTTTATCGATCGCTATGCCCACAAGACCGGAAAGCGTATCCGGAACATCGAAAAAAAGAGCCTGGACCGTCTGCAATCTTATCCCTGGCCGGGTAACATTCGTGAATTGCAGAACGTCATCGAGCGTTCCGTAATTCTGTGCGACTCTGAGAACTTCTCGGTCGACGACAGTTGGCTATCGACCGCGCAGCGCTCCAGCCGGCCGTTGGCACAAGAGATGACTTCGCAGGAAAAAGAGCTCATCGAGATGGCACTAGCCGAATGCAAAGGCCGAATTTCTGGTCCTGCGGGTGCGGCTGCCAAGCTCGGCATGCCACCCTCAACCCTGGATTCCAAGATCCGCGCTTTGAAAATCGATAAGCACCGCTTCTACACGAACTAGTCTGTGGGGCTCGTGGTGGTGGCCCATGCTTTCTGATCGATTTTGTCTTCGTGTTCCGGATCTGTGGGTGCCCCGTCCTTGCGATTTTGGCAAGGGCGGGAACCGATGCTGCTTATACCACGTTCTCTCATCGTGCCGAGCGAGCCCGTACGTGAGAACCAAGCCAACCCAGCAGCATAGATAGCATCGCGTCCCGCCCTTGCAAACAACGTTGTAGTCCGCGCGAGAAGAAAAAGCCTGGGCCAGCCGCCAAATGTCGATCACCGTGGGCAATTATGCAAAAAATCGGCATTCAACCGTGAGCGTTCAGATCAAGCAGGTACGAGATGGCGCAATCTCTGCGAGCCTTCCGTGTTTCCACCACAGCTCCGGCGGCTTCTTTGGTTAGATAGAGACCGGCTGCACCAGCCATGGTCAGCAAGAGCAGGCCAGGAAAGTTAATCGCAAAGTTTTCTCGCATACGAATTCGTTACTTTCCGAAAGTCAAATTTTTCACATGTTCCTCTCCCCGGCTTTCCGACTTTCGGGAAAGCGGCAATCTACGATTGCGCCGGGTTAAGCGCGGCTGACAGGTTGCATGAATCGCGGTGGTTTGAGAGCATGAGCCTTATGAAGCGAGATTCTCGAAGCATTCTCCTCCTGGTCTGCATCGTCCTGCTGAGCAGCGCTGCTTTCG
>JBAQJF010000051.1:0-2311 GCA_049300195.1 Terriglobales bacterium
ATTTCGTTGGTGCCGAAGGACCGCAGCACGAAGCCCGCGGCTCGGCTCATTAGAACCGTGAGCGGGCCGGTGACGGTCAGGAAGAAATCCATAGGCGCGGCTACTGCGAGGGCCACGCGCTCGGCTCGCTGGAGGGCCAGCGACTTGGGGACTAATTCGCCGAGCGTCACGTGCAGGGTGGTGATGAGCGTAAAAGCAATGGCGACCGCGACGCCGTGCGCGTAGAGAACGGCGTGGGGGATGTGGCCGATCCAGTCTTCGACCAGGTGAGCCAGCACCGGCTCGCCTAGCCAGCCTAGAGCAAGGCTGGCGACGGTGATTCCCAGTTGAACGCCGTTAACTACGCGGGGGAGTTGCTGGTGCAGCTTGAGGACAATGCGGGCACCGACGCGGCGGGCTTCGATCATCTGGAGAATGCGCGTTTCGCGCACGCTGACCAGGGCGAATTCGGCGGCCGCAAAAAACGCATTGGCCGCCACCAGAAGCAGGATGACAAACACCCGCAGGAGCACCAATGCAATCATGGAATGCTGATTTTAGCATTTTGAGGCAGGGTCGGCGGGGTTGGGCGGACCGTGCAGTACGAAATCGATAACCACGAAGGGCACTTCCACGAAGGAAAGCTCCGGCATTCCGCTCATGGCCGCGAAGTCCCGCTTTCGCATACTGATAGCGGCGGTACAATTAATCCATAACCTTATATTCCTTTCTACCGATCGCTATCCTTTTCGGGATGTATCGGTCTAAATAAGGTGGGGAAAGCATGAAATCTTAAGGGGAACTATTTCGCGCATCGTACCGTAATAAGAAGTGAATGCCACTTTTACGGTTTCAATCTCGGCGGGAGGCAGTCGTGAACGGTAATGGCAACGGCAAGGTGAAGAAGCGGCGCAGAAGAATCATTATCTGGACTTCTGTGGCGGTGGCGTTTGTGGCTTTGGTAGTGACGGGAGTGGTGATCGCGTCCACAGGCGGCACCAAGATTGATCCGTCGAAACTAGCCAAGGTAGAGCGCGGCGACCTGGCGAAGTCCGTGGTGGCGACTGGCAAGATTGAGCCGATCACGAAGGTTGAGGTCAAGTCGAAGGCCAGCGGTATCGTGAAGAAGCTGTACGTCGACTACGGCGACCACGTAAAAAAGGGAGAGATTCTGGCCGAACTCGACAAGGATGAAATTCAGGCGCGGGTGGACCAGGCTCGAGCACAGCTCGAAGCCTCGGAAGCGAGTTTGAACGGGTCGCGCGCCGATCTGGTGCGTGCTCGAGTCGATGCCGAAAGTCCGGATGTGCCGCTCCTGAAGCGTGCTTTTGAACGCTCGCAGGGCATGGCGAAAGAGGGAGTGGTTTCCGCCTCGGCGCTCGACGACGCGCAGAAGAACTACGAAATGGCCCTCAATAAGCAGAACGTCGCCAAGGCGCAGTTGCAGGTCTTGCAGGCGAAGATTGGGCAAGCGCAGGGGCAGGTTTCGCAAGACCGCGCCAACCTGAAGCAACTGGAAGAGCAGCTTAGTTACACCATTATTGAGTCTCCGTTGGACGGCATCGTGCTCTCGCGCGACGTGGAAATTGGCGATGCGGTGAGTTCGATTCTGGTGTTGGGATCGACCGCCACGCTGGTGATGACGCTGGGCGATACCAGCGAGGTTTACGTCAAAGGCAAAGTCGACGAGAGCGATATCGGCAAGGTGTACCTGGGACAGCCGGCGCGGATCAAAGTGGAGTCGTTCAAGGACAAGACATTCACCGGCAAGGTGACGAAGATTTCACCCATGGGAGTCGAGAAAGATAACGTGACGACGTTCGAAGTGCGGGTCTCGATCAACAACCCCGAAGGCATGCTGAAGGCGATGATGACGGCCAATGCCGAGATCATTCTGGATGAGCATAAAAACGTCCTCCAGATTCCCGAAGGCGCGATCATTTATGACAAGGATAAGAATGCGTCGGTCGAGATTCCCGATCGGAAGGCGAAGGACGGGGAGCGGAAGGTTGCGGTGGTCATCGGCATCTCGAACGGCGCGAAGACGGAATTGCTGAAAGGGTTGAAGGAAGGCGATCAGGTGGTATTGCAGTAGTGCAGCTTCTGGCTCTTGGCTTTTAGCTCCTAGCTTTTCCGGAAAAATTGTTTTGATTTGCCACTTATGGAGGCGCGATTCATGAACAGGAATGTTTCTCGCGGGATGCTAATGTCTGCGGTATTGCTGGTGCTCGCGGTGCCGGATTTTGCTTCCGTTGCGGGAACGTTTGATCGTTCCTTTCAGGTTAGCGGACCGGTCGATCTTGAAGTGCTCAGTCGTTCGGGCGACATTACT
>JBAQJF010000052.1:0-44920 GCA_049300195.1 Terriglobales bacterium
TCTTTGTGGCCGACTGCCATATTCGGATACCAGGCAAATACCGGTCGGAAGTTATATTGCTTCGCCATCAGATTTACGAAGTCCATATTTTGCGAATAATTTTCTACGATTTCTTTTGAGGCGGTTGCGACATCCAGGGTCGGGCTGGCTTTTGCGTTCTTCGTTTTGTCTTTGCCGCTTGCCTCTGCGCGTTCTCCCATCTTTTTGAGGAAACGGGCCGTATTCGTCTGGCTGAAGTAGGAGAAGCCCGCCTTCTCGTAGGCTCCCCAGTTGTCGAGAAAATTCTTGAACGAAAGATAGTTGCTGTGCACGTCGACCAGGCCGCTTTGATAAGCGACGAAGGCTTCCGTGCCTCCGTCGTAGAAGAGCACTTCATCGGGCTTGCGCTTCGCGTGCTTTAGTTCTTCCATGAGGGCGATTACTTCCTGCGTGTTGGCGTAGCCTTTTTCAGCGTAGTTCACGATGCAGACTGGCGTGCCTGCCTTCTCATAGTCCGCGGCGATGTAGGAGGGAATGGTGTCTTTATCGGGCGCGCCGGCGCCCCACATGACTGAGTCGCCGAACATCCAGATGGTGAACGCGTTTTTATCGTCGCAGTGGGTGTTGAGCGTGCGGCGGACGCCGTTCTGGTCGATCGAGATCATCTCGCCTTGGAATGGCTTTCGACGCCACAAAACCCAGGCATGATAGGTGACCTTATTCGCCTTCTTAAATTCTGACCAATATTCGCGCTCGGCGGGATTTTCGTTTTGGTCGATCTCCAGCTTGGCGGCTAGCTCCAGGGCATTTACGTTCGGGTGAAAGCGGAGATATGAGTAGAATTCCACGGCCACCAGCAGCAGGACCGCGAGCGTTACTGCTACGCAGATGCGGACCGCGAAATGCTTTATGAGAGGCCAGTATTGCGTGGTCACTTTTTCAGTGGAGGCGGGAGTGTCGCCTGCCTCGGTCGGGGATTCGGTTAATGGCACAAACGGCTAGGCCTCGCTTCTTGGCTTTGGTTGATGGGGCTGCCTTGAATGCTAGCATAGCGGGTTTTCATCCCAAAAACCGGGCGTAACCGGCGCTACGCTCTCGCCGAGTCCTGGTTCCAGTGTCTAGAAGAGGGCGTACATCACCGGGCCGGTTTCGGCGTGGCCGGGTTGGAACATTACGCTCAGGTAGAGCGCCGCGACCACCACTACGGGCGTGATCCATACCCATCGCTCGGCGGCTAGCGTTCCGAGCATGCTGGTGAGCCAGCCTGGTTTGCCACCGCTGGTTTGTTCTTGGGCGCGCTCTGCCAGGCGATCCAAAAGCATGCTGGCGCCGATCACCGCGAAATACCCCGCCGACAAAAGGAAAGTCATAAGACAAAAACTGTGATCCAGCGTCAGGTGCCGATACGTGTGCGGCGCGGCGATCGCCTTCAGCATGCCGATGGCTTGTTTCAAGCTTTTCGCGTTGAAGAAAATGTAGCCGATAGAGACTGCGGAAAATGTGATGGCCCACGAGATCAGCGTTGGAAACAATCCCGCCCATTCGAATCCAACGCGTTTGCGGAACTCCTGCCACTGCCGGTGCAGGACCATCAGAATGCCGTGGTAGACGCCCCACATCATGTACAGAACATTGCCGCCGTGCCACAAGCCGAATACGAACATCGCGATGACCAGCGAAAGGTTCCTCCACCAGGCTTCGCGTCGGATGGTCGCCAGCGGCAGAAAGAGAAAGTCGCGAATCCAGAAGGAGAGTGACATGTGCCAGCGTGTCCAGAACATAGACGGGGTGGTCGAGAGATAGGGACGGTTGAAGTTTTCCTGGAGTTGAATGCCGAAGAGGCGGGCCGCGCCGATCATCAGGTGCGACCATCCGGCGAAGCTGAAGAAGAGCTCGAATCCGTAGCCGATGATGAGGAACCAGACATCGACGCCGGTGAAGTGCGCCCTGGTGTTTCCAAAGAGCGCGTCTACGCCTGCGCCGGCATGCAGGCCCCCGGCCATGAGGAGGCCGAGGCCCGCCATCATGATGCCGATCGCAACTCTACGCATGCCAGTTCTAATATCCTCTTCATTCACCGACCACTCTTGCCGGAATTGCGGCAGCAGGCTGGACATGCGACAGATTGGGCCTTCGATCACCGTCGGCCAAAATGACATGAAGAGGCAAAACTCAACCAGGGTCGGATCCAAATTTTCTTCGCGGTAGAGTTCGAGGAGATAGCTCAGGGCTTCGAAGGTCCAGAAAGACACACCAATGGGGAAGATAATGCGCTTGAGCGCGCCCAGCGGAGAACCATCCGACGCAGCCTCTCCCAGCAAGGGCAGATATTTGAAGGTGCAGAGGAGGGCGAGATTGGCGAGAAGACCAACCCACAGGCGCGTAGCGGTGATGTTCTTCTTCAGCCATTCGCCGAGCACGTAGTTCATCAGCGAGCTGAAGATCAGGATGACGATCAGCCATCCTCCCCAGCTGTAGTAGAACAGCCAGCTGGCGACGAGATACAAGACCTGGCGGGCCTTCACCGACCGCAGGCGCATGGCCAGCAGCCACACCCCGGATAGGGCGATTGCGTAGATGAGAAGGTCTTTTGTCATGCTTGATTCGTAAGGTGTTGAAAGTTACGGAGTAGTTTTATGCTCTCGCGCGAAGCGTGGGTTGTCAACCGGTCCGAGAAGGGCGATGGTTTCTTTGATAACTAACGGATTGGCCGCCAAGAGACGATGGGTTTCGCGGATGTTCGACGGTAGCTGGCGGTCAATGAGGCCGACGTTGCGGTGCGACGGCGCCAGGGTAGGTAGCCCTACGAACGGCGGCGCGCGTATATACGCGGGTGGCGACCATCGCCGATAGTAGGTTCCAACGATAAAACTTGGTTTCAACGTGTGCAACAAATTGCGTCCAGCACCTTAGTGGGGTTGCCTCTGGTCGGGTCTTGGCGGTATAAATCCTGTAGAATCCGTAGTTAATCTGTTCTCTGCCCAAGTTGTCTCGGCCCACGACGTGCTTTTTCCCAGGTAAGCGAACTCAGTGGCAGTGTGTTTGGAGGTACAGGGATGCGCACCTTTTCTCTGGCGATCATGAAAACTAGCAGTTTTAAGAGTTGTGAGCGTAACCGGCACTTGTTCGGCGCTTCCTTATCGGCCGCGATTTTGTTGCTTCTCGCGCTGTCGCTGACATCGTCTGCGTTCGCGGGGACCGCGCTCCTAACCAGCCGCGGCGACAACATGCGTTCGGCCTCGAACACGAATGAAACTCTGCTGACACCCGGAAACGTAAATAAGAATGATTTTGGCCACTTGTTCAGCGTGCCCGTGGATTATGAGGTGCTTGCCCAGCCTTTATACGTGCCTAACGTGACTATTAACGCAGGCCCGTATCTGGGCACGGTTCATAATGTGATTTACGTTGCTACGCAAATGGATTCGATCTACGCGATCGACGCCGACGACGGAACGCAGCTTTGGTACCAAAGCGAGGTAATTCCAGGTGGTGTGCCGGCGAGCGGACAGTATCTGCCTTGCAAAAATGGCGGGGGATTTCTTTACGAGGGCATTGCAGGCACGCCTGTCATCGATCTCAGCACCAATCCGGGCACGATGTATCTGGTAGCCAAAAGCGTTTTCAATGGGACGGTTTACCACCAACTGCACGCGGTTGACATTACCACCGGCCTTGATCTGGTCGCGCCAACAACACTGGCGGCGAGCAGCATCAGCATTAAGGGAACCCTCAAGAACTTTACCAGCCTGCACCAGAAGAATCGTCCGGGAGAGTTGCTGCTCAACGGCGTGCTCTACATGGGATTTGGATCGAACTCATGCAATGACAGCAATTCGGGTTGGGTGCTCGCCTATGACGCAATGCCCGGCGACGCGAACTATCTCCAGCAGTTGGGTGCGTTCAACACGTCGCCCGACATCGGCCTCACCTCGATCTGGCAAACGGGCACGGGCCTGGCCGGCGACGCCGCGGGGAACATCTTCTTTTCAACCGCCGAGAGCACCAATTACGATGTGCCGTCGGGAGGCCAGAGCTTCTCGAACAGCGTTCTGAAGCTGTCTCCTCCACCGTGGTCGCCGCAGGACCAGAGCGGGGCTAATCCGCAGCCCAACCAATATTTCAGTCCTGCGAATGTGGCCTATCTGAACAGTCACGATCAGGATGTGAGCTCGGTTGGTCCGCTGATTCTGCCGGATCAGGATCCCGCACCGCCGGCCTGTTCGCAATCGCCATGTCACATGTTGATTGCGAGCGGCAAGAGCAAAACGGTCTACGTGCTGGATCGTGACAACATGGGAGGCTTCGCCGCTGGGGATACCCAGATTCTCCAGGAGTTCAACCTCACGGGCAGCAGCGGAGAACTCATGTGTTCGCCAGCTTACTGGAATGGCATGGTGTACTTCTATCCGGATGGCGCGCCCATCCAAGCCTACCAGGTGACCAGCGGGTCTTCTCCGCTGGTTCCATTGGTGCAAACTCCGAAAAGGTATATTGGGGCCCATGCGCCTTCGGTTTCTTCCAACGGAAACACGAACGGAATTCTGTGGGTTCTGAGCGGCAATAGTCTGGATGCGCTGGACGCCGTATCTCTCAATCTCCTCTATTCTTCCAACCAATCGGGAGACCGTGACAAGTTTCCCAAGCTCGCGCACTTTGCGACGCAAACCGTGGCCCATGGAAGAGTTTATGTTGGGACGCAAACCTCGCTGGAGGTTTTTGGGCTGTTTCACATTATGGCAGTCGCGGGTGGCGACAACCAGAGCGCTCCTGTCTTGAATCCACTGCCCGCGCCACTTCAAATTGCGACCACCGACCCTTACAACGGGCAACCCATCAGCGGGGTTACGATCACCTTCAGCGATGGGAACAAGGGTGGTGTATTCAGTCCGTCGTCGGCAGTAACAGCGGCCGACGGCACCGCCAGCACTACTTATACCGTTCCAAAGAAGACTGGCGTGTATACCCTGACGTCTACAGCGGTGAACTTTGGCAGCGTTACGGCTACGGCAACGGCGACAGCCGCCCCTCCGCAAAAACTGATCGCGCATGGCGGAGGAAAACAGACGGGCGCGGCCGGGACTGTGCTGCCCGCTCCGCTCAATGCGGAAGTTAAGGATGCTAACGGCAATCCGGTGCCGGGCATCACCGTTAACTTCTCGTCCAATCAAGGTGGCTCGCTGAACCCTGTATCGGTGGTCACCAATTCGAATGGGCTAGCGTCCACGTTTTTCACATTGCCGACCAAGGCTGTCAAGGCCACCGTCACGGCTAGTTCGTCAAATCTAAAGAACGCGCTGTTTGTGGAGTTCTCGGTCGCGGGAGCGGCTGCCTCGGTGGTAGTGGATGGGGGCAATAACCAGTCTGCGCCGGCCGGCGCTATGTTGCCGCAACCACTTACCGTACTGGTCACCGATCAATATGGAAATCCGGTTTCCGGTGCGTCCGTGACTTTTTCCGATGGCGGCGCGGGCGGAACCTTCGGAACGAATCCGGCGTTGACGGACAGCAAAGGAATTGCCACGCAAACCTACACCCTGCCCTCAGTGGCAGGTACGGTGACGATTACCGCAACGGTTACGGGCGTCTCCAACCCAGCGGTGTTTACGGAGACCGCGCAGTAAGGTGTTGTCGACTTTGCTTAGTTACTAGATGGTGATTTCAGAGGGAAGCTCCTGCCGGAGCTTCTCTCTTTCTTAGTCTAGGCCCTTCTTCTTCTTCCTGCGGGCGCCATTCCAGAGCTGCATTGCATACATTACGACCATCCAAGGAGACATCCATGAGTTCGCGTCCGCCGCTGCCTCCATTCACCCGTGAGACCGCGATTCAGAAGGTCCGTCTGGCCGAAGATGGCTGGAATTCCCGTGATCCCGAAAAAGTGGCTCTGGCCTACGCGCTCGATTCGCGCTGGAGGAACCGCTCCGAATTCGTGAATGGAAGGCAGGAGATCGTCGCGTTTCTTTCACGCAAATGGGCGAAGGAACTCGACTACCGGCTGATCAAGGAGCTTTGGGCTTTTACTGAGAATCGCATCGCCGTCCGCTTTGCTTACGAGTGGCACGACGATTCTGGAAACTGGTATCGCTCGTATGGCAACGAGAATTGGGAGTTCAATGATGACGGGCTGATGCGATTAAGATTCGCCTGTATCAACGATCTTCCGATCAAGGAATCGGATCGCAAATATTCCTGGCCGCTGGGCCGCCGTCCCGACGATCATCCGGGATTGAGCGATCTTGGCCTTTGAGCAGTTTACCTGCCGCCCCAGAGAGCGCAAACCGATTCATGGGCCGAATGAAATCGTTTCTACCATGGCGCAGCCGGCAGCTCCCGTCGTACAATTCTCACCGTTTTCTTTTAGCCAGCCTGAAATGGTCGAAGACAAATTATGCGATCATGTCGACTTCTATCTGGCCAAAGTTGAGATCGTCATCGATTCCGCTTTTGCCAGGCTGCTGACGGGTGAGCGGCTCAATCTGCGATACCCTTAACCGCTGGCGCGGTGGCGTGTCACAATAAATTCGACAATCATAAAATCGATCATTAATCATCGATCATGAGTCAACGAGGTAATTCTATATGTCTGAAATTCGTCCGAAACGGGATGTGGTCATCGAGACCACCGAAGCGCAAATCGCGGTGCACTGGCGGGAAGAGGAATATTACTATCCGTCGGCGAGATTCGTTGGGCAGGCAAATCTGTCCGATCCCGATATCCTGAAGCGCTTCAGCGAAGATAAGTTTCCGGAGTGCTTCCGCGAATACGCGGACATGCTGAGTTGGGACCAGTACTGGCACACCACCCTCGACACAAACGACCCGCCGTTCTGGAAATGGTTTGTAGGTGGAAAGCTGAATGCATCATACAACTGCATCGACCGGCACCTCGAGCGACACAAGAATAAGGCAGCGCTGATTTTCGTGCCGGAGCCGGAAGGCGATGCGACACTTGCGGTGACCTATCGCGAGTTGTACGTACGCGTGAATGAATTTGCCGCACTGCTGCGCGATTTTTGCGGATTGAAAGCGGGCGATCGCGTGACCATCCACATGCCGATGGTTCCCGAGTTGCCAATCACCATGCTGGCCTGCGCGCGCCTTGGAGTAATTCACTCCGTCGTATTTGGGGGCTTCAGCGGGGAGGCTTGCGGCACTCGCGCCGCCGATTCCACCAGCAACGTCCTGATCACGATGGATGGCTATTACCGCGCCGGCAAAATGCTGGATCACAAGGCTTCCGCCGAGATTGCGGTCGAGACGTCGGCCAAGGAGGGACACAAAGTTCAGAAGGTGCTGGTCTGGCGCAGGCAGCCGGGCAAGAGCGCAACCGCTGCTCCGTTTGTGAAGGGGCGCGATTTCTGGGTCGATGAGATTCTGCCGGAATATCTCGGGCAGATCGTGCCGCCGGTTCCGGTGGATGCGGAGCATCCTCTATTCCTGATGTACACCAGCGGCAGCACGGGCAAGCCGAAGGGATGCCAGCACCGGACGGGTGGCTATCTCGCGTACGCGGCCGGCACTACAAACTACATTCAGGATCTGCATCCGGAAGATGTGTATTGGTGCATGGCCGATATCGGCTGGATCACGGGGCATTCGTACATCGTTTACGGCCCGCTGTCGCTGGCTGCGACCAGTGTGATTTATGAAGGCGTCCCGAATTATCCCGATGCCGGCCGTCCCTGGCGCATCGCCGAGCGGCTGGACGTGAACATTTTCCATACGTCTCCGACGGCGATTCGTATGTTGCGAAAGACCGGTCCCGACGAGCCCGCCAAGTACAACTATCACTTCAAGCACATGACCACAGTGGGAGAGCCAATCGAACCGGAAGTCTGGCGCTGGTATTACGAGACCGTAGGGAAACGCGAAGCGGTGATTGTGGATACGTGGTGGCAGACGGAAACAGGCGGCTTCATGTGCAGCACCAAGCCGGCGCTCGATCCCATGAAGCCGGGCAGCGCGGGCCCAGGAATGCCGGGAATCTATCCCGCGATTCTCGATGAGAACAGCGAGGTGATGGCCGCAGGGACCGGGAAAGCGGGCAACATTATTATTCGCAATCCGTGGCCCGGCATCATGCAGACTATCTGGGGAGATAAAGATCGCTTCGTCAACCAGTACTACCGTAAATATTGCAAGGATCCGAAAAGCAAGCGCTGGCAGGACTGGCCCTACTTTGCAGCCGATGGCGCGGTGCTGGCTCCGGATGGATATTTCCGGATTCTTGGACGCGTCGATGACGTGATCAACGTAGCCGGTCACCGGCTAGGCACGAAGGAAATCGAGTCGGCCTGTCTGACAGTCTCCGAAGTCGCCGAGGCGGCAGTGGTGCCGGTGGTCGACGATGTGAAAGGTCGCGTGCCCGAGGTCTACATTGCGTTAAAGCCGGGGCTTCACCCGAGCCAGGAGATTATCGAGAAGGTCAACAAGGCGATCGAAACCATCATCGGCAAGATTGCGCGCCCGAAGCACATCCACATCGTTCCGGATATGCCCAAGACGCGGTCGGGAAAACTGATGCGGCGCATCCTCGCATCGATTTCAAATCGTATGGCGACCGGCGACATCACGACGCTTGCGAATCCCGATGTGGTAGAGAAGGTTCGCGAGCTCGTGCAAGGAAAGGAAGTCGTCGCCGTCGCCGATGGGCCCGAGGATTTGAAGCAATTCGGGAAAGAGGAATGAGTTCAAAGGCTTTCACCGCCGAGACGCGGAGTGCGCCGAGAAAAGCTGTGCGAAGATCTAAGACCTTAAGGTCTTAGATCACCCGATGCCTTATTTGAAGTTTTCCGCCAGCATCAAGTTGTTGCGGGCTTCGTCCAGTTGTACATAGAGAATGTAGCGGCCATCGGGAGAAACCGCTAAGCCAGGCGCGCCTTCGTACGGCGCCTTCTCCATATCGCAGATATTCGTAATCTTCTTTGTCGCGTAATCGTAGAACTTGATGCCGGCTTGCTGCTTGCCCCCGGTGCCTGTATCTCCGACGAAGTACAAGCCGCCATGGCCTACCGCGAAATACCCCCAGTAGCCTCTAAAAGGTTCGTCCTGGAGTATTTTGACTTCTTCGCCGCCTACGACTGGAACCTGCCAAGCGCCGTGGTCGTCGAATTTGGTGTAGTAAATAGATTTGCCATCGGGCGCTTCAAGCGGCGCGAACCCACCATTTTTCGTGACCTGCACCGGCTGTCCACCACCATCGACAGTTCGCTTCCAAACCTGCCATTCCCCAGTGCGATTGGACGCGTAATAAATCCATCTTCCGTCATGGGACCAACTCGCGACGCCCTCATCGGCTTTGTCATTGACGAATCGTCGCGGCGGACCGCCATCGGCGCTGACCACATAAACGTTGGGGTGCTGGCCGGGACGGGTGTCAAAAGAAATACGGCTGCCATCCGGCGACCAGCGTGGCGTGCCCGTGAGCGGGCCTCCGAAAGAGGTCAGCTGGACCATGTTGCTGCCATCGGCGTCGGCTCGCCAGATTTCAAAATTCCCCGATCGCGTGGACTGAAACGCGATATGTCTTCCGTCAGGCGAATACTGCGGACCCTCCTCCTCGCTCGCGCCCGAAGTAATAAATTCTTCGGGTTTGCCTCCATGATGGCCCACGCCAATCGGAACGCGCCAGATATTTTCGCTCCACACTCCGCTGGCATACGCGAGGCGATTTCCGCGCAGGCTGACGGTCGGCATGAAAGCGGATTCGGATCCCACCGAGAGACGTTCCGGCGTTCCGCCATCGATGGCGACTCGCCACAAGCCCCAGACTGCGCCGCCGCGGTTGGAGGAGAAGACGATTTCCTTGCCATCGGGAGTCCAGGCGAAGCCCGACAGCAGACGATTGTCGAAGGTCACGCGACGCGGTGGGCCGCCGGTCGCGCGCATGACATAAATGTCTTCAACGTCCTTGGTGTTTCGAATGAAGGCGATACTCGCCCCATCGGGAGAATACTGCGCATCCCAATCCCCGGTCGAAGGGACTGGCGGCGAAGTCAGCGTCCGAATCGTGAGATCTTCCAGCGCGAGCTGCTGCACTTGGCAGGGCTGACCGGCAGCCGGTTGTTCAGAAAAGAGGAGAACACGGCCGTCGATCGACCAGCTCAGCGTGAACTTGCATTCCTTGTGACGATCGAACTCGCGTAATTTTCGAGGCGGTCCGCCGAGCGCGGGCATCACGAAAATGCCAGGCTCCTCGCCCCGCTTCTGGTGCATAAACGCGATATAGCGGCCGTCCGGCGACCACGCCGGAAAGAAATTGAACCCGAAATCGCGAGTGATCTGGAGCGGCTTATCAACTCCCAACTGCTTGATGTAAATGTTGGTGCCATCTTGCTGATCGCCTTCCCAGGAGTATGCGATTTCATTGCCGTCGGGCGAGAACGAACCTTGCGAGAATTCTCCCGAGTAAGTGGTGAGCGGCACCAGACGAACCGGTTCGTAGTTGCCGGCTTTGGTCAGGTGCGGCGGATGCAACCAATAGCCAAGTACAAGTGCCAGAACGAAGCCAAAGGCGCCCGCCAGCCAGAGTTTCCAATGATAACCGGCACGGCCGCCGCCACGAATGACCGCCGGCGGAGCCGGGATCCCAGGCAGCGACGGGTCCATACCATTCGCGCCCGCTTCCTTCACATCCGTGGGTGAGGGCGATTCCGAGCCATTGTTGACCGGTGCAATGAAGCGATAGCCCCGGCGCGGCAGGGTTTCGATGAAGCGGGGAACGTCGGGATCGTCGCTCAAAGCCTGGCGCAATTTTTTAACCGCGCTATTGAGGCTGTGGTCGAAGTCGACAAATGTGTCCGCCGGCCATAGCCGCTCACGAAGTTGCTCCCGCGTCACGACATCGCCGGGGTTTTCAATCAGCAATGCCAGGACTTGAAATGGCTGATCCTGCAACTTGATCCTGATGCCATGCTTGCGGAGTTCGCCGGCACGCAGGTCGAGTTCGAAGCTCGAAAAACGCAGGAGGTGACTGGCCGGATTGGTTTCCTCTATCGGCACACGAATACTCAGAGTTCAAAATCCTGGATTCATTGAAAGTCTACCACTCGCCTTTCTCCCTATATAGCGGCTCTTATGCGAACACCTCTATCCCACGGCTGAAGAGAAATGTTAACCGGCACAGGCTTGTTATGTAGAGGGGTACGTCTTGCTATTCACCCGAGTTCCCTGCGAGTGGCCGTTGGATCATCCATGTGATTAGACGCCGCGCGGCATTTCAGGCCCCCGCGGGATGTGCTTTTCTTCAGGTCACCCGCAGGTCTAAGTACCGCGCTTTCAATTGTTTTCATGGTCACCCGCAGATCGCCCCCGTCTCACCTCCAGAGCATTTTCATTCCTTCTGACCTGCCGCTGAATGCATATGTGAGCGCGACCAAGGTCGCCACAACAACAAGGAGAAGTTATGAAAAAGAATCTGGCAAGCTTGATGACAGGGATGATTGTGGTGCTGGCGTTGACGGTTCCGACCTTCGCGCAGCACTCGGGTCAGATGAAGGTAACGGTTCCCTTTAACTTTGTGGTCGAGAACGATCTGCTGAAAGCGGGGGACTATACGATCGAGCGCATCGCCAATGGCCGCCTGAGGATTCGCAACAACGACGGCAGCGTGTCAACCATATTTCTGGCCCTCCCCGCGCAGGAGACGGTGACGCCAGAAAAGGCGCACTTCATTTTCCACCGCTACGGCGGCGAATACTTCTTGGCCAGGATCTGGACGCCCGGTCAGGAAACGGGATGGGAGCTGCTCCAGGGAAAATTGGAGATGGAACTCGCCAGGAAGAAATCGACCAAGCTAGAGACCGCGGCCGTCATGGGTCACTAAAATAGAGACGTTTACTAGAGATTAAGGGTGCCCGTTTCTCATGATTTTCGAGAAACGGGCACCCTAACATGAGCACTCCTCTGCGTTCATGCCGCCGGTACGCGAGTATTTCGGGTAGTCGAAAAAGAGAGGATTAACGCGATTCCTGGGGTTGGCGCTGCTCGAGCCGTTCGAGGAAGACTTCCACCGAGGCCCGTGCCTGCTGGCGGAAAAGATGGATGAGCGCATCTTCGGCGGGCGAGTGCGCGGCTCGGGGCTTTTCTTCATGTCCGGTTTCGAGTCCGTTGGGTTCGACGTGTACCTGAAGGGTCTCGACGCCCTTGCGCAGGGTTTCAACAATCCGGCGCGCTTCGTCTTTCTGCTCGGGCGTTGACTGCAGAAACTCGACGCCCATACCGAATTCAGGATGCGCAAGCCGCACAACGCCGCCCGCGCGGACGGCGGGAGTGGTGTTCGGCACGGAAAGAATGACGCGACTGAACTTTGGAAATGGCGAACTGGTGATGAGGTAGCAGGCTCCGCCGCTGAGATCCTTTAGCTGGCAGGGAACTGGCGGATCATCCGGTTCATTCTCGGGCAGATGGCTGGTTAGCCATTTTCGAAGCGCGGTGCGCTGGCTGTCGCTGACATCTTTGAAGCGGACGCCGGCGCGATATTCGTTGCCCTCCCAGGCCAGTTCGCCGGCGAGTTCGAATTTCTCGTGAACCTTTTTGTCGTTAGCAGCCGGGAGTTCGAACGAGAAGCGCATCGAATTCTCTTTAGCTTTTCGTCCCGTGAACTGTATTGCCATCCCGCCTTCGCATAGGTCGACGGTGTGGGCAGCGTAGCGCGAGGCGCCGATACACACAACCGGTACCTCGATCGGAACCCGCATCTGGAGGCGGCGCTCGCTCTTCATCAACGCCCGAACCGCTCGAAAACTGCCCTTGGCCCGCTCCACGGCCAACGGCTTATGAAGCACGAAATGGGCTCCCATTTCAAATCCGCCTTTGAGTCCAACGTTATTGTCGACGAGAACGATGGACAGGGCGCGCTTGTTGACCGGCGCGGCCTTAACCGCGCGCAGAACTTCGCCGGCGTCTTCACGCCCCGCGCAATCGACGATGATGGCTTCGAAGCGCTGGCGGGTGATGCGGCGCACGGCGGCGTCGGATTCGGTGCAATGGTCGACGCTGATTTCAAGGTCACTGAGCACGCGGCGCAGAACGCGCACGGTTTTTTCGTCCGAACTCAGTAATAAAGACTTGAGATTCATTTCTCTGGCACCCTTCCAATCGGTGCCCGGCGGACTGTCCGTCTACGGGAGCTTCGTGCGCCTCCAGTCTTCAGAGTTTAGCCAGCCAAAGAGCGGAGCACTCCCCCTTCGTTCGACTCTATGTCTCTGACATAGCAGGGTCAATGTGGATTGGCGGCCTGCGATTACGCGAGTAACCACCTGGGAGCTAGTGCGTGGGATGGTAGGGCGCCGAACAAGAATTTTTACTGGGCAAGATTGGAGGTCTTAGGCGTTCTTTCCGATGTATCGATCAGGAAAAGGCTCATGACCGGTCGCCGAGGAACCCCACTTTCGTGCCAGAGTGAAGAGCTGCAAGTGGCTGTTTACAAAGGGGATGGCTGGAGGTGTTGAAGAGTACTCATTTTCCTATTGACTAATCGAGGAAAACCCAATATTATCAATAGCTTCCAGAGGTGCCGAGGATGCTGGTTCGAGCCCGCATTTCTTCTTTCCTGTGAATCTCCTCGGGGCTTTTAGGAATCAAACTCAGTAGGTTCTAGAGTAAAAGTCGTCATTTCACTGATACGAGGATACATTCTTCATGGCAAAGCGACGCGGAAACCCCAACTGGGGAAAGCCGGAGCCTATCGGGCCCGTAACCCCGACGATTACTGAGTTCGAGCAGGTTGTGCATGAATACAAGCTGTCTCCGGACCAGTATTTGCGGTCGACGCGGCTGCGCGAGTGGGCGCGCCGCAACAAGAACTCGAAGTACATCCCGGAGCCATTGCTTGAGGCCTGGGGATTTGAGATTGAGTCTACGCTGTAACCCGGCGTAGTCGATTCGACGGAAGGGTCGCCCAGGGCGACCCTTTTTTATTGTAAGAGCTTAAAGGCCCCGGGACGTAGACACTACCAGACCAGCGCTACAATTGGAAACAATATGTCTCCTCACTCACCCTTCACCGACGTACCGGCTGCCATCCGCGAGATTCGCGACGGGCGGATGATTGTAGTGGTTGACGACGAAGATCGCGAAAACGAAGGCGACCTTACGCTGGCCGCCGAGTCCGTCTCGCCTGAGGCCATCAACTTTATGGCGAAGTATGGCCGGGGCCTCGTCTGCCTGACCATGACCGAAGAGCGGCTTGACCATCTTCGCATCGGCAACATGACGGCCGAGAATACTTCACAGTATGGGACGGCGTTTTGCGAGGCGATTGACGCGCGCGAAGGCGTGACGACGGGAATCTCCGCCTACGATCGCTGCCATACCATTCAGGTAGCGATTGATCCGGCGACGCGGCCATCGGATTTGGCGCGGCCGGGCCATGTGTTTCCCCTGCGCGCACGCAAGGGAGGAGTGCTGGTGCGGGCCGGGCAGACCGAGGCTTCAGTCGATTTGGCGCGCCTGGCAGGTATGGTTCCAGCCGGGATCATCTGCGAAATTATGAAAGATGACGGCACCATGGCGCGCGTGCCCGACCTGATCGAATTCTGCACGGTACACAACATGAAGATGCTGACCGTGGCAGAACTGATCCGCTATCGCATGCAGCATGAGCGGTATGTACATCGCGTGGGCGAGGCGATGGTGGAGACCAAGCACGGAGAGTTCCGGCTGATCGCCTATGAGAGCGAGGTGGATGGCGGCGATTCGCACATCGCGCTCATTCGCGGCGACATTAGCGACTCGAACACGCCGGTGCTGGTGCGCATGCATGCGCATTGTCTGTTGGGCGACGTTTTTGGCGCCACCGGATGCGAATGCAATCAGACCCTTGAGGCCTCACTCGAAACAATTGCGGCCGAGGATCGCGGGGCGCTGATTTATCTTCACCAGTCCTCGCGTGGATTTTCCGCAGAGAAAATTGGGGAACAGTCATTCCTGACGTTTCATCGCGAGCGGCGGATGCCGACTTTGCCCGATAGCGAGCGCAAGACGCAGCGCGAGATTGGACTGGGAGCGCAGATTCTGTCGGATTTGAATCTGAAGCGCATCCGGCTGCTGACCAACCATCCGAGGCGCGTGGCGGCGCTCGAGGGATTTGATATCGAGATCGTGGAGCAGATTCCGGTGCGGCTGGCGGCACGGGAGCGGCGATAGAAAGAATTCCTCTCCGCTGATCAATACGGACTTACGCGGATAGGACTTAATTCGCGTTTCTTGAAATCCGTGTTCATCGGCGCAATCCGTGGGAAAGAAGTTGACTGGCGTCGCTAGGCTGCGCTCGTTCCTTTGTTTAGTCCTTGGTTCAACCTTTGATTCAGCGACGGCGGATTCATAAGGTCGGCGCCGAAGGCCACTTCGGCCTTTGCTACGAACTTATCTTCATCTTCTTCCGTCATTAGCGACATCCACTCTCCGGCTGACATGCGGTCGCGCGCGGCCGCTACGGCGTCGGCATCGGGGCCAACTGGATAACGTAGCTTCGTCGCACCTTCCTGCACCACATCGTAAATTGCGCGCGCGACGATGATGGGCAAGGTGCCTCCCTCAAGTTGCGCGTTGAAGATGCGCATGAGCCGGCCCATCCCTTGCTGGTAAGGCTGATTCTCGGGCATCAGCGATTCGGCTTTGTTCCAGATCGGAGTGAGAATGACGCCCGGTTCGATGATCGCGACTTTGATCCCTAGCGGCTTCGATTCGATGGCCAGCGCCTCGCTCACGGCTGCGAGCGCGAATTTGGTGGCGGCATAAAATCCGTGGCAGGGCAGAGTGACGTGGCCCATCAACGACGTGACGTTCACGATGGTGCCGCTGCGGCGCGCCCTCATCAACGGAAGGAGCGCTTGCATCATGCGGATTGCTCCCCAGAAATTCGTTTCAAACATGGCGCGCGCCCGGTCGAATGGGAACATTTCGATGGCGGCCGCCATGCCCACTCCCGCGTTGTTCACAAGCACGTCGATTGCGCCAGCCTCGGGCAGGACCGCATCGATGCATTCGCGCACGCTGGCATCCTGATCTACGTCGAGCTTCACGGGCACGATATTCGGATGGCGCTCGACAGCTTCGGGCTTGCGCGCTCCGGCAAAAACGCGGTAGCCATTGCGCGCAAAATAGAGCGCGGTTTCGAGGCCGATTCCTGTACTGGTTCCGGTAATGAGGGCGGTTGGCATCGGACAAACATAGCACAGCGGCCAATTTCGTTGACGCACGCATGACCGCTCTTTAAGATGGAGCGTCTCGAATCGCGTTCATTCTCTATTTGCGCGAGCGCAAGGCATCCTGTGATCGGCGAAACCATATCCCACTACCGAATTATCGAGAAGCTGGGCGGCGGCGGAATGGGCGTCGTCTACAAAGCGGAAGACACCGAGCTTGGCCGCTTCGTGGCGCTCAAGTTTCTGCCCGAGGATGTATCGCGCGACCCGCAGGCCCTGGAGCGCTTTCGGCGGGAGGCCCGGGCGGCGTCCGCCCTCAATCATCCCAACATTTGTACGATTTACGAAATCGGCCGGCACGGAGATCAATCATTCATTGCCATGGAGTTTCTGGATGGCGTGACTCTGAAGCATCTGATTTCAGGCAAGCCACTCGATAACGAACAGGTGCTGTCGATCGGAATTCAGATTGCCGACGGGCTCGATGCCGCGCATTCGCAGGGGATTGTGCATCGCGACATTAAGCCCGCGAACATTTTTGTGACCAAACGCGGTCACGCCAAGGTGTTGGACTTTGGACTGGCGAAAGGGGCGCCAGGCGGCGGTTCTGCAAGCAAAGTCTCTTCGGCGGACACGATGACCGCAGTTGACGAGCAGCATCTCACCAGTCCCGGCTCCACGCTTGGCACCGTTTCCTACATGTCGCCCGAACAGATTCGAGCAAAGGAACTGGACGCGCGCACCGATTTATTTTCGTTTGGAGTCGTGCTCTACGAAATGGCGACCGGCGTGTTGCCTTTTCGCGGCGCGAGCACGGGAGTAATTTTCGACGCCATCATGAACCGCGAGGTGCCTCCCGCCCTGCGGCTGAATCTTGCGCTGCCCGCGGAGTTTGAGCGCGTGGTTGAGAAGGCATTGGAAAAGGATCGTTCATTGCGCTATCAGTCGGCGGCTGAGGTGCGCGCGGACCTCAAGCGAATTCAGCGCGGCACCGAGTCGGGCCGCGCCTCTGCCGTCTCGGGAGAGGCCCGAGCGAAGCCTGATTCGAAAACAGGATCGAAGCGCACGGCTTCCCTGGTGATTGCAGGGCTGCTCGGTTTGGCGCTCGCCGTGGGAGCGTCGGAGTGGTATATGAAGCAGCATTCTACGGCGCAGTCTGGGCCAGCGGCCGGGAAGCCTTCGGTCGCGGTTCTTCCGCTCCAGAACCTGAGTGCCGAACCGGACAGCGCTTACTTCAGCGATGGCATGACCGATGAGATCACGACCAAGCTGGCGAAAATCGAGGCCATCAATGTGGCCTCGCATTCTTCAGTGGCTGCTCTGAAAATAGCGGACAAAAGCGCGGCCGAGATCGGCAAAGCACTCGGAGTGCGCTACTTGCTCGAGGGAAGTGTGCGCAAAGCCGGCGATCAGGTGCGAATCAATGTGCAACTGATCGACTCGACCAGCGGCTTCCAGGTGTGGGCTGACGACTTCGTCGGCGAAATGAAAGATGTCTTTTCACTCCAGGAGCAAGCTGCCCTGAAGATTGCGCAATCGCTGAACCTGAAGCTCAGCCCACAGGAGCAGGAGGCGATTCAGCATCGCTATACGGGAAATCCGCAGGCCTACGATGCTTATCTACGGGGCGAGGCGTTCATCAAGTATCCGGATCAACCGGAGAAGCTGGCGGCGGCGCGTCAAGCCTATGAAGAGGCTCTCAAGTTCGATGCGAATTATCCGCTGGCCCTGGCGGGACTGGCGTGGGTAGATGGGCAAATTTATCGCAATCTCGACTCTGATCCAGCTCGTTTGCGGCGTGCCGAGGAGCTTGCCCGGCGAGCGCTCGCCATCGACCCACGGTTGCCCGAGACCCACTTGGCAATGGGAACTGTCTTGATGGACAAGTATGATCCGGCAGGCGCGGTCGCAGAGTTTCGAACTGCGATCGAGTTAAATGCCGACAATGCGCATGCGTGGGATTTGCTTGCCTGGGGGCTCGGTTATATCCAACCGCCGGATGCCGACGGTGCAGAAAAGGCCGCACGGGAAGCGATACGTTTGCGGCCCACGTTATACCCTGCCTACTATCATCTCGGCCGCGCACTCATTCTGCAAAAGCGATACGCGGAGGCGATCACTACTTTCCAGTATGAGGAGGATGTGAATCCGAATGCCACTCTGGCGGGTATGGGTTTGGGGCAAGCCTACCTCGCACAGGGAGACTACGACCAAGCGATTGCGGCACTCGAAAAGACTATGACGCCGGCGGCTGTAAATTATTTCTGGCTGAGTGCGGCGTACGCGGCGAGAGGCGACAAGGAAAAAGCGCTGACCGCGCTGGAGAAAACCTTCGACCACGGATTTCACGATTTCGGTGCCCTGGAGTCGAGCCCATACTTTGCGTCCTTGCGCGGGGATGCGCGGTATGAGGCGCTGGTGCGGCGGTATAAGAAGTAGGTGACATCGGCGGCCCTCGATTTGAGCTGCCTTCCCCGACTAATCTAGAACGGCTTCCGTGGAGTAATCACCTCGTCTTTGATGAAGAACTGCGCCGAGCATTCCGCCGAGCCGCAGATTGTGGGTAGAAGCCCCGCCATTTGTTTGCGCGTAATCAGGCCCAGGGTGCCGCACACCGGGCACGAGAGCACCGCCCAGTAGGGATCTTCTTTTTCGCCCACTTCGCCCGCGTTTTCGAGCACGAAGACCGTGCCCGGTTCCATCTGCTCAGGAATCCACTCGTTGATGATGCTGAGTTCGCCGATCATCATGCCTCCGATTTGCATTCCAAGCTGGTGTTCACGCTCTCCGTGCTCGCCTTAGAGGCCGAAGCCGCTCCGATGCCGAACTCTTCTTGAGAGTCCCGGGCTTCATATTTTTCGAAAATCTCTTCGCCGATACAGTTTGTCCTCGAACCATCGCCGCTCGGACTCTGCGTACTTCGTCGCTCAAACAGATATCGAACATGGGCTGCGACGAATTCTTGATCAGATCGACCACTTGGCGCGCGGAGGTGCGCAGGTAAAGATGCGTACCGTCGGTGAGCAGGTGATACTCGGATGCGGCGCGAACCGTGGCAGCCAGGCTCGTACCGAACTCGCGTTCCAAAAAAGCGATCACCTTGCGCATGCGTTGCAGCGAGAACCCGCGGCGCCGGAGCTGAGAAATCACCGCTACAGTCACAAGCTGATCCCAGGAGTAGATGCGGCGATGGCCCTGGCGGTCGGGCCTAACCAGGCCGCGCTCGTCCCACCATTGCAACTGGCGGCCGGTGATTCCGGTAAGCGCGATGACTTCGTTGGTTGTGAATTGCCGTTTCATTCTCGAAGCATTCTGTTTCGAACAAAAAATCGTAGAAATGTTTGAAACATTCTAGGCTGAGGGCACGGAACTCCATCAGCGTTTCTTGCCTGGCATGTTGACTATGCGGATTCTGCGCACGTCACACGTCACAGGTTAGCGGTGAGCGGTTAGCGGTCAGCGGCTAGCGGCTAGCGCTCAGCGGATTGAAGTTGAGGTTCGAAGTTTGTAGGCAGAGGTCACCGGTTAGCAAAACTCGTATCTCTTTGCCCTGCGACCTGCGACCTGTGACCCGTGACCCGTATTCCAACCCCAACTTCCGGCTCCAACCGGTTTTACCTTTTGCGTCTGTGGCAGTACCATAAAGTGAAACTCGAATCCGATTTGGGGAACACGACTCTCATGAATCAGCGACTTCTCGTACGCGGCGCCTCGCTTGCGCTGCTCGTTTTATTTCTAATTCCGTTCACCTTCGCGCAGCAAAAAGAGCGAACCCGCAAGCTCGATACCTTGCAGAAGGAACCTCCGGTTGCGAACGAGCCCGCGGCGAAGACGGAGAATGAGAAAGAAAAAGAGGAAGGCGATCCGCAGTTTCGCGGGATGAAATATCGCAATATCGGGCCATTTCGCGGCGGACGGTCGCTGACTGCGGCGGGCATTCCGGGCGATCCGACGACTTATTATTTCGGCGCGACCGGTGGCGGCGTGTGGAAGTCGACCGACGGCGCGAACACCTGGACTTCGGTTTTTGATCGCGACGGTTCGCCCGCGATCGGGAGTTTGGCCGTCGCCACCTCCGATCCCAACGTGGTTTACGTGGGCACCGGCGAAGCTTGCCTGCGCGGAAACATCGCCCAGGGCGATGGCGTTTGGAAGTCAATCGATGCTGGGAAGACGTGGAAAAATGTGGGGCTCAAGGATTCGCGCGCGATTGGGAAGGTAATAGTGAATCCGCGCAACGCGGATATTGCCTTTGTCGCGGCACTTGGACATCCTTATGGCCCGAACGTGGAGCGCGGAGTTTTTCGTACGACCGACGGCGGGAAGACATGGGAGAAGGTCCTTTATAAGGACGAGAACACCGGCGCAGTCGATGTAGCCTTCGATCCGCACAATCCAAATATTTTGTTTGCCGCCCTGTGGCAGGTGCGCCGAATGCCGTGGACGCTCGACAGCGGCGGCCCAGGCAGCGGACTCTACCGTTCTAACGACGGCGGCACGACCTGGAAGCATCTTGAAGAACACGGACTTCCCAAGGGCCCCTACGGGCGAGTGGGTGTAGCCGTGGCGGCCAATTCCGACCGCGTGTACGCGATCATCGAAGCCAAGGATGATGGTGGCCTTTATCGCTCGGACGATGGCGGCGAAACTTGGGAACTGGTGAATGGCAACCACAGCCTTACCCAGCGCGCGTGGTATTACATGCACGTCTTTGCCGATCCCAAGGATGCCGACACGGTTTATGTCGCGGATGTGGAGTTCTTCAAGTCGACCGATGGCGGGCACACCTTTAATAAGGTCAAGGTTCCGCACGGGGACAATCACGGCCTCTGGATCGACCCCAAAAATACGAATCGCATGATTGCCTCGAACGACGGCGGCGTGACGGTGACCGTCGACGGCGGAAAATCGTGGACGCGCCAGGACAATCAGCCGACCGCGCAGTTCTATCACGTGATCACCGACACCCGCACGCCCTACTACGTCTACGGATCGCAGCAGGACAATTCAAGCGTCGCGATTGCGAGCCGCAGCGACGATGGTGCGATTGGCCGCGATAATTGGTATGAAGTAGGCGGCGGCGAAGCGGGCTACATCGCGCCCTATCCCACCGACCCCAATATTGTTTACGCGGGCGACTACCAGGGTAATCTCACTCGCTTTGACCGGCGCACCGATCAGGTACAGAACATCGCGGTCTCACCGGAACTCGGAGATGGCGCGGGCGCGGCTAAGCTCACTCACCGTTTCCAGTGGACCGCCCCGCTCGTGATTTCGCCCCTCGACCCGAACACGCTCTATTACGGCGGCGAACGCGTTTTTAAAACTACCGACGGCGGAAAGCACTGGGAGGCGATCAGTCCGGACCTGACGCGCAATGACAAATCGAAGCAGCAGCCGTCGGGCGGCCCAGTGACGATTGACGATACTGGAACCGAGTATTACGACACCGTGTTTTCGATCGCGCCATCGCCGGTCGCGAAAGGCCTGATCTGGGCGGGCACCGATGACGGCCTGATTCAGATTACCCGCGATGAAGGGAAGAATTGGACGAACGTCACGCCGAAGGCTGTGCCGGAATGGAGCCGCGTGAGCTTGATTGACGCTTCTCCGTTCGACGCGGGAACGGCCTACGTCGCCTTCGACCGGCATGAGAATGATGATCTGGGCGTCTACATCTATAAGACGGCGGACTATGGCGCGACCTGGACCCGCATTGGGAAGGGCATTCCAGATGGTGCATTCGCGCGGGCGGTACGCGAGGATCCGAAGCGCAAGGGCTTGCTCTACGCAGGCACTGAGCGCGGCATCTTTGTTTCCTTCGATGATGGCGCGAACTGGCGCAGCTTGGAATTGAATTTGCCGAATGTGCCGGTGCACGATCTGGTCGTCAAGAATAATGATCTGGTGGTAGCCACGCATGGCCGTTCGTTCTGGATTCTGGATGACCTGACCCCGCTTCGGCAGTACGCCGATTCGATCGCCAACGAGGACATGCATCTTTATTCACCCGCCGTCGCCTATCGCCTGCACACGGCGGGAGCGGATGAGCCTCCCCCGGCGCGCCTCGTCTTCAACGGGAAAAATCCGCCCAACGGCGCGGTCATTTATTACTACGTCAAAAAGGCGCCCAAGGACGAAGTGAAAATCGACATCCTGGATGACGCCGGAAACGTGGTTCGCAGTTATTCGAGCAAGCGCAAAGATCCGCTCGATGAGCCGCTCGATCCGGATGACAAAAAACCGGATAAGCAAATCAAGGTGGAAGACGGGTTAAACCGCTTCGTTTGGGATTTGCATTACGAAGATGCTCATCGCGTGCCCGGCTATTACCTGTGGGAGTATGGCGACGGAGCGCGCGGTCCGCTCGCGGTCCCGGGAAAATATCAGGTTCGCCTGACGGCCAACGGCAAGAGCGAGACGGAGCCATTCGAGGTGAAGATCGATCCGCGCGTCACGGTGTCGCAGGCCGATCTGGAAAAACAATTCAAACTGGAGATGGATCTGCGCGCACAACTGAATCGTGTCTACGATGCCGTGAATGAAATTCAAGACGTCCGCGATCAGTTGGATGGCCTGAAGCGGCGCGTGGGCCCGGATTCGTCGAAAGCCCTTCTGGACGGCGTAAACGCGCTCGACGCCAAATTGATTGCGGTACGCGCTCCATTGATCGATCTTAAGATCAGCGCCAGCGAGGATTCACTGGCGTATGCGCCGGGCATTGACGGGAAGCTGGCTTTCCTTTCGATGGCTGTTTCCGGGGCGGCCGATGCTGCGCCCACAGCGGCGGAGTATGAACAATTCGACAAGCTGACCAAGCAGACCGGTGAACTGCTGGCGCAATGGAACGATGTGCGGAAAGTGGACATCGGGAATTTCCAGAAACTGGCGGCCGAGCAGAGGGTGCCCTCGATCTTCGTGCCGGATGCCATGAGCCGCGTCGTTGATGGCGCTGAGAGCGGGGATGAGAAATAGATTTCGTAATCGGGTAATTTCGTAATTGAGTAATTTGAAACCCTCAAGGCATGAGGTTCTTAAATTACGCAATTACCCGATTACACAATTACCAGATGGTTCAAATAAACATCTCGTCTTGCGGCACGCCCATGCCGTTCTTTCCGCCGCGGCGCTTGTTGCCGAGGAATACTTCCACTCCCGTATAGATCGCGTTCATCACGCCGCTCACCTGGCGCAGAGGTGAGACGACGGTCTTGTGTACAATTTCGCTCGTCTCTTCGACCTTATCCATGGTGCGGCTCAGAAGTTCGTCGGCGCGAATCACCTGGAGACGCGTCCTGTCCATCACGTCTGTAAGCGTGGCATCCAGTCGCTCGAGTTGATTCTTGATCAGCGTCGTGGAATCGGAAACGTTCCCAGAAATAGTCTCGATTTTCGGACGCACCTCCACGATGAAACTCTGAACCGTCTCCATCGTAGGAATGGCCTTCTCTTTGAGTTCGGTGGCGAGGGCATCCATCCTCGCCGTGCTCTTGCGGACGGAGACGTAAAGCGCCACCAGGATCATTGCCTGCAACAAGACCGCTCCCGCGGTCACGGCGATAAACACTGTTAGATAAGTGTCGTTCATCGGTTGCTCCTCAGAGCTGACATTGCACGCAATTACTATCGATTTTTAGTGGGCTCGGCGGTCTCGGCCGGGGAGGTCGTCTCGTTATACGCCTGACGTCCGGCTTCGTAGGCGTTGCGGAACTGCTCTTTCTGCTGATTGACTACATCGCGTCCGCGGTCCATCCAGTCATTGGCCTGTTCGCGCGCGCGGCGCGCCTGATGACGAGCCATGTCCGCGCTTTCCTGCGCTTTGCCGCGAATCGTCTCGCGCATCTCATCGCCCGCCTTCGGAGCATACAGCACGCCGACTACCGCTCCAACGCCGAGACCCGCTAGAAACCAAAGGAAACTGCTGCCGTCACGATCCGCCATAATTGCCTCCTATACCGTTACTCTCTGTTGCGATGGTAGCACCGCGATATATGAAAGACAATTCATCTCGCGTCAGCAAAGGATAGATGACTCGCCGGCAAAGCGGGTTGTGCCGCAATCACGGTAAACATCGAAAAGAAGTCCTTGTGCGGGGCGCGGCAATAGCGCAGAATGAGGCGTTTCGAGGAGGCGTTTTGTCCGATCGCAAATACCGGCAGCGCGGATACCAGGATTCGGGGAGCGCTCCGCAGAAAAATACTGACAAGTCCGAAAGGCCGGCCGCCGTCAAGCGAGACAACACATTTGGCCCACGGCCTCTCAATATGCCAGGGACGCGGACGGTCTCACGTTGCGCGGAGTGTGGGGCGTTGTTGCAGAATGTGAGCGAGCCGCTCGGGCAATGTCCGAAATGCGCATCTGATCTGCACTCCTGCAAACAATGCGAGCACTTCGATCCCTCGAGCCGGTTCGAGTGCAACCAGCCGATCCCGGTGAGAATTTCTCCGAAAGACAAACGCAATGACTGCAAGTTTTTCTCGATCCGCGTCCGCCTCGAGAAAGAGACTTCGAGCAAGCCGGCGCAGCGGCCCAACGACGCGCGCCAGGCGTTTGAGAATTTATTTAAGAAGTAGGCGGACCAGCAGGTCCTTCGCTCCGCTCGGGATCACAAATTTGTACGGATCAGCTGGCTATGGTTTCTGCGTAGGCCGCAGCAGAATTTCGCTGGCGAACGATTGCGGCGCCTGCGTCACGATCATGGCGACGGCGTGCGCCACGTCGCTCGCTTGCAGCATCCTTTCCGCATTTTTGCCGGTGTGCGGGCCGAACTCGGTATTCACCGATCCCGGGCAGATCACCGACACGCGGACGTTGTGCGCGCGCAGTTCTTCCGCCACCGAATAGCTCAACCCGTTCAGTCCCCACTTCGATGCAGCGTAAGCGGCGCCATTCGGCAAGGCATTCTTTCCCGCGAGCGACGAGATGTTGATGATGTGGCCGCTGCGTGCCCCGATCATGAGAGGCGCGCAAGCGCGAATCATGTAGTAAACGCCGCGCAAATTTGTGTTGATGATGCTGTCCCAGCTCTGGGGCGCAAGCTCATGAAGTGGACCCTGCTGACCCATAATGCCCGCATTGTTGACAAGAATGTCGAGGCGGCCGAAATCGCCGCCCACGCGTTCGGCGACCGATTCGACCGAGCCCACATCAGTGACGTCGCATTCGATGATTGCGCTCCGGCCACCGCTCTCTTGAATAGCAGCCGCGGTTTTTTCGAGCCCAGCCGGCCTTCGCCCGCAGAGAATGGCGCGCGCTCCCATCGCAGCGAGTTTGAGGGCGATGGCCGCGCCAATGCCGCGTCCTGCTCCGGTGACGACTGCGATTTGGTCTGCTAGAGGCTGACTGGTCCGGCTCACGATCGCTCCGCGCTCCATCCGCTTTAAACGCAATAGACGACTTAATCCAACCTCATTGTAAGCGTTGTCTTAAGTCAGCCGATCGAGCGGCCAGGCTGCCTCATTCTCCAGGCCAGTCTTGCTCTGCAACACTGCCTTATCCCGCTCTTTTACTCTTCTTGTGCAAACAAGTTCATCTTTTTGTAAAAAAGCTGTGTCCTCCCTGATTCTTCGTGCTTTCCACCCCGGCAACGCGGTATAAGACTATACGCGGTAGTAGTACGCCGTTCTTGTTGGTCCCCTCTCGACGGTTTACCGGCGCGCATTACAACAAGCAAGCTATTTACTCGGATTCAAGGTCGCAGATTGCTGCGTCCAACGCGGCGCTGCGAAGTGCAGGGTCAGGAATGCGAGTAGCTGCGAAAAAGAAATTTCAAGAGCAAAAAATACTTCACGAGGAAAAGCCAATGGTTCGTCTCGGAGTAGTGATTCGAAGTCTTATTCTCTGTGGCTTGGCGCTAACCACGCTAGCCTTCGCCAAAACCAACAAGAACAATACGATCGCGACTTACCCAACTTTCGGCGTTTCGCAGCCGGTGGCCGACATGCCGGTCGAATTTTCGATGTTCCCGTTTCAGCAGATGCCGGAACCGCGGTCAAATCCCAACAAGTTGCAGCAAGGTCCCTACCAGACGGAGGACCCGGTTTGGCAGAAGGAAGCGGGGCGGAATCTTGATGTCACCGTTGGCCTCGACTTTGATGGCATCGCCTCGAATGGTTACGCTCCTTCGGACTCCAACATGGCGGTTGGTCCTAATCAGATCGTTGAGGTCGTGAACGTGTTGTTCCAGGTTTTCAACAAGACCGGCGGGACGATTGCCGGCCCGACCAATATCCAGAACATATTCGCCGGTCTCCCAGGGGATTGTTCTACCAGCACATACGGCGATCCTGTCGTGCTGTATGATCGCGCGGCCGACCGCTGGCTCCTCAGCATGATCGGTTCCGGCAGCACTACCTCGGAATGCATCGCGGTCTCCAAGACCAACGATCCAACCGGCGCGTATTACCTCTACGGCTACTCGTTCGGAGCCAACCTCAACGACTACCCGAAACTGGGCACATGGGCCACCGCCAGCAACAGTGCGTACCTGGCGACCTATGACATCTTCATCAACTTTTCGAGCTTCGGCGGTTCGGACCTTTGCGGTTTGGACCGTACCAAGATGCTGGCCGGCAACGCCTCCGCAGCCGAGCTCTGCCAGATGACTCCAAGCAGCGAGTTCAGCTATCTGCCATCCGATATGGATGGTCCCACACCGCCAGCCGATGGCACCCCTGGGCTTTTCATCCACCCGCAGGGTCCAAACCAGCTCTACCTGCGCACGCTTACGCTCAACTTTGCCTCCGGAACAGCAACCATGTCCGCAGCTACCAAAATTACCGTCCCGAGCTTCACCGAAGCCTGCCACAGCAGTTGCGTTCCGCAGAGTGGGACCACGGAGCGGCTTGACGCCCTCGGCGATCTCACCATGTATCGTTTCCCCGTCCGCCATTTCGCCGATCATGACCGGGCATTAGTGAACGATTCCGTCATCGTAACCGGGAGCCAGGTAGGCGTTCGTTGGTATGAACTCTACGACCCGGCGGGCGCGGTGACTCTCAATCAGTCAGGGACCTATGCTCCCGATGCATCGTATCGCTGGATGGCCAGCGCGGCGGAAGACAAGAGCGGCGACATTGCCATTGGCTACAGCGCTTCCAGCAGCACGATCCATCCCGCCAATCGCTTTGCGGGCCGCGTGCCCAGCGATCCGGCAGGCAGTCTGGAGAGCGAGATCAGCATCGTTGAGGGCGGCGGATCGGAGGGCAGCGGCCTGTCGCGTTGGGGTGACTATAGCGCCCTCCAGGTTGATCCGACCGACGACTGCACCTTCTGGTATGTGGCTCAGTACGAGGCAGTCACCGGCACCTTCAACTGGCATACGCGCATCGCATCGTGGTCCTTCCCCGGCTGCGGTGGCACCGGAGGCGGGCCGGCCATCAGCTTTACTCCGGCTTCCCTGAAGTGGGGCAAAGTCCCGGTGGGCACCACCAAAGGCCAAAAGAAAGTGACCATCACCAATACTGGCGATGCCACGCTTACGATCTCGTCGATCACCACGTCGGGAGACTTTGGGCTGGTGCCGGTGGTCCAGACCAAGAAGAAAACGCCTTGTGTGAACGGAACGAACCTCGCCCCAGGCGCAACTTGCTTGATCAGGGTCAGCTTCTCACCCACACAGGTTGGTGCACGGACCGGATCCGTGAACTTTACCGACAACGCTCCGGACAGCCCGCAGGCCATAAGTCTGACGGGCACGGGCAAGTAGCCTGAAGGCTGTCGTTTTTCCGGCGGGGCTGCATGAGCAGCCCCGCTTTTATTTGCGCCGGTCGTGTAAAATTCATTTGGCGAGTAATTCTGCTTGGATTAACCTTGCTGGGCTGATCGTACTCTTGTTTCGAACCTGTGCCCGGCATTCCTCGATACTCCCAATTACCAGGTAGACCCGCAGCCCTCCGGTCGGCGGCACATTCCTGTCAGGAGAAGTTGCATGGCGAAGATCGCAAAGACGGCTGACCGCAAGAAGGTCATGGATACCACGAAGTCAACCGCTTGCCCGAAGTGCGGCAAGGATACACGCATTGTGAAGCGCATGAAGGATCGCGAGCGCGGCGTGCCGGGCGGTATTTACATTTCCTGCTCGGCGTGCGAGTTTTTCGAGAAGCTTTAGAAGATTGCAACATTGAGGCATTGCATCATTTCCGTCAATTCCCCGGTCCATCGACTTCCAGTCGCGATGGACACAATGACCGAATGATGCAATGCCTCTTGTCTCAGTCGCCGAATCGCCGGCGGCCTACTTCCCTCACATCGATACGAACAGCGCGACGCGCACGCCCGGGTGAAGGAGGTCAAAGAGGAAATATTCGCCGTCGATGTAGTCGATGTAGCAGTCGTCTGTATAAGCCCAGCCCACCGGCCAGGGATCGACCATGATGAACGAATAGCCGCCGTAGTTGAAGGTCGGCTGGTTATTCACGATAACCGGCCGGCTGACGTGGAAGGTGTGGCCGCGTCCGAAGTTGGAGCGGAACTTGTCGTCAGGAATGTGGCCGCTTTTGCCGGCCGGCCGTGCGTGCGCCTCGTTCGCTCCGCGCATGTTTCCCATTTCCTTGCCGGATTTCTTGTCTTCCTTTTGCTCCTGTTTTTCCCGGTCTTTGTTTTCCTTCTCCTGTTCCTTCGCGTCCTTGTTCTCCTGCTTTTGCTGATCGTTTTTCTCGGACTTCATCTCGTCTGGTTCTTGTTCCTGTGTCTCCGGCTTGGTCTCAGGCTTCTCCTGGCGATCCACTGCCGGAGTGGCTTCTTTCGACTTGGGCTCATCCTGCGGTCGAGGCGATGCGTAGGCGAACGCCGCGAAAAGCAGGCAGAAAAGAACTGTACTGGCAATTCTCATCTTCATCTTTTTCTCCTTCGGCGCCCGGTTTCGTCCTAGCTGCCATCCAGACGCACGTCGAGTTTTGCAGTGCCTTCCGATGGCCGTTCAGACCGGGAGGATGCCGCGTCAATAGCGCATCAGGCAAATGAGGTGAGCAAGATACAGTGCGGATGGTAGCGGATTAGGTTGTGTCGCGCCCGCCCCACATGAATCTACGCCGCCATCTGACCCAGGATGGCGCGGGCCTCCGCTGCCGGATCGCGAGCCTCCGTGATCGGGCGCCCGACGACGATGTATGAAGCTCCTGCTGCAATCGCTTCCGCGGGGGTCACCACCCGCGCTTGATCGTCGTGGCCGCTGCCCGCCGGACGCACGCCCGGCGTCACGATCACGAATTCGTGTCCAAATTCTTCACGCAGCGCTTCGCACTCGTGGGCCGACGCCACAATCCCCTTGCAGCCATTTGCCATCGCGAGCGCGGCCAGGCGCAGAACCTGATCGGAGACGCCTCCCCGCACTCCGAGCGCTCCAAGATCGGCATCATTGAGGCTGGTCAGCACCGTCACCGCCAGGACGAGTAACTTCGGGTTGATAGCCTGAGCGGCGTCCGTGGCGGCGCGCAGCATCTTGCTGCCGCCCTCTGCGTGCACAGTCAACATACTCACGCCAAGCTGTGCCGCCTCGCGCACGGCTGAGCCGACAGTGTTGGGAATGTCGTGATATTTCAGGTCGAGAAAGACGTGCCGGCCGGAGCCGACCAGCTCTCGAACGATAGGAGGCCCTTCGGCAGTATAGAGCTGCATTCCGATCTTGTAGGCCAAGGCGGAATCACCGACGGCCGCCACGATCTTGCGGGCGGCCTCGCCGGTCGATACATCCAGAGCAATGATTAATCGCTGGCGCGGGTCAATTTGTTCGACCATTGCCTGCGAGTTTATCGGTTTTAGTTGAGGTTGGCTACGGGTTGAAGCTCAGCAACGGTTGCAGGGTGAAAGATGTCCAAACGGACTCTCTGCAAACCGCGCTGTTCGAATCCCAAAGCCCGCGCGGAATTGTAAGACAGGTCAATGATCCGGCCATCCACTACAGGACCTCGATCATTGATCCGCACCACCACGACTTTACCGTTCCTCAGGTTCGTAACTTTGACGAACGTTCCGAGGGGCAGCGTGGGATGGGCGGCTGTGAAATCGCGCATATCGTAGGGTTCACCACTGGCAGTTTGCTTGCCCTGGAAATACTCTCCATACCAGGACGCGGTGCCTACTTGGTAGGCTGGTGCCTTCTTGGCTTTCTTGGTTGTGTGTCCGCTGGTCTGTGCAGTAACCTGAGTTTTGGTGACCTTGGCGGCTTCCAGGCTTGGCCCGGATGCGGCTCCTGCCCCCAGACTGGCTACCGACAAAAGCACTGCCAGCCCTTCGGCTATACGTCGTCGCATTCAGTTACCTCCGTTTGAAAGTCGTTTTTTGGTCGTTCGCTCCTTTACCAAACGATTGTGTGATGCTACGGGGATGAAGGGCTTAAGTCAATCAGAAAAATCCCTAATGGAATTAACTAAATGGTAATTAATCAATGGCTTAGCCCGATGAAACAACGAGTTTTACCGGCTATGTGATTGAAAGCAGGGGCGGGCTTCTGTTGATCAAATGGTTAATCAGTAGAAAGAGGAGGGTGTATTAATTCTTATATCCATTTTAGAATTAATGACTTATCGATGCGATACATCTAATGCATTGAAAACAAGCGATTTACCGACTCAATCATTAACTGATCGGTTAACGATTGCACTGTTTCTAGTGCGCTCATCCGCCGGACGGCCCGCCCGACAGGACGTTTAGTCAAAACCCGCCAAATACGAGGTTTGCCTAAGAGCGGCCCGTCGCAAAGCTTGGATTCGGAAAAATGGCGGACCCCGCCCAGGACCCCTTACCATCATTACGGACACGCCTGAAAGTGGCGTTCCTCTCGCCGCATCTTTCAGTTAGAGTAGCTCGGTGCCCTCCCCACCCCCAGTTGTTCTGACGATTGCGGGCTTTGATCCCTCGTCCGGGGCGGGAATAACCGCCGATATAAAGACCATAGCCGCCCACGAGTGTTACGGCCTGGCGTGCATTACGGCGCTGACTGTCCAATCTACCCAAGGGGTGCGCCGGTCGGAGTCCGTTGATGCAACACTCATCGCCGATACCCTGCGGGAACTGGCATCCGACTTCGACATTCAAGCAGTCCACGTCGGTATGTTGGCTACCGAGGCAGTCGTCCGGACGGTAGCCGATTTCCTGCATAAGGCTAAGCCGCCTCATGTCGTGCTGGACCCAATCCTGAGGTCGACTTCTGGGACCGATCTGCTTGATTCCGCTGGAACAAAGCTGATGGTTGAGCGCCTCTTTCCGCTCGCCGAGGTGGTCACCCCCAACCTCGATGAGGCCTCTGCCCTGGCCGACGTGGTGCTCACCAACAGCGCCTCGGCGTCGGCCGGGTCCTCTGGGACTACAGCGGTCGGGAGTGTGGGAGCCTCGGTCGAAGCGATGCGGGAGGCTGCTCGACGCCTTCATATCCTCGGAGCCACGAATGTAGTAGTAACCGGCGGCCACCTCGATAAAGCCGTCGACCTGCTCAGCTTCACAACCGCACGCGGAATCGAGCATGAAGTCTTCAAGGCCGAGCGTCAGCGCTCCACCTCGACCCACGGAACTGGATGCGCCTTCGCCACCGCGCTCGCCTGCCATCTGGCCCACGGTCGCGGATTGCCCGAGGCTGTGCTGCTCTCAAAAGCCTACGTCTCCGCCGCAATTGCCAATGCCCAGCCGCTTGGCCAAGGTGCGGGGCCGCTCCATCACCTTTACCGCATGACGCAGCAGCGCAGGACCGCCCAGGCCGTGCCTGAGCACGAACCGGTACACTCGCGCAATTAAAGTTGTAAGGAGAAATTCGTTACGCGGATTTCTTCAGCAAGCAGCCCGCCCCGAAGCTGGCGATGGCAGCCAGCAGCCATTCGATCCGCCACATCTGGATCGCCTGCCAATCCAGCGTCGTTCGCGCGGTAAAGACAATGCTGACCGAGAGCGCTCCCACCAGGCAGAGCATGCCAAAAAGAAACGCGGCCAACGTTGCCTTCGAGAGGCCGAAGCGTTTGCCGAGCGCCGCAAGTTCAATCAGGCCGGGAATCTCAAGTGCCTTGAGCTGGCCGGTTCGGGCCATTCTCGATTCTGGACGGCCGGCGCCGCAACTATGGCAAAAGCGCGAGCCGACAATAAACTCAGTCCCGCAATCATGGCAGGCCTCGCTCCGGTCTTCGGTTTGACTTTGAGCCGAGCCCACGACCACCTCGGATGCTTTCACGGGTGGCCGCCAAAACTCGTGTTGAGCCTGATCCAGTGCTTCCGCCATGCCAGACTTCCTCTTGTATCCGCTTTTTGTTCGCAAGCGGATCACCAAAACCACTGATTACAAAGACAGCAGTTACAGGCTCGCCAAAGGGGGAAGGCGGCCATCGAGAGGGCAAGAATTACGCGATAACCCCGAATTTCCTCTCTATTTTGCACAACTTCACCCTGCGGCGGACGTATCCGGCTTGGTTCCACCCTAAGTTCATCTGCTCGCAGGTAACCTTGCCCAAGTTGGAACTTCCGTGTACATAGCACTCCCGCTTCGTTACGTAGCACCTGGGCTCGATCAGTTAAACTAGACTTGCTTGCTTTCCCCCTTACTCTGGTTTCGCGTCCCGCTCGCTGACATCCGGCCAAGATTTGCCCGGTTAGTGACTGCGCTGCTAAGTCTGATAACGCTCGTAATCCTGGCCCCGGCGGCCGCCACGGAAACAATCCGTTTCTCCGACCCGCTGAGCCATGCTGCCGTCGAACACTTCTATAACCTCGACCACGACGCCGCGATCCGTGATTTTGAGACGATCGTCGCCCGCCATCCGAACGACCCATTTGCCCTCAACCATCTGCTCTCCGCGCTGCTGGTCCGTGAACTCTATCGCATGGGCGCCATCAACACCGGCGAGTACACCAGCGACAGCTTTATCGGGCTAGCCCATCGCCCCGCCGACCCCGCCCAGAAAGAGCGCATCAAGCAACTCGTCCAGCAGGCCGAAAAGATCGAAGATGCCGAACTCAGCCGCAACCCCAATAACATCGATATGCTCTACGCCCGCGGCGTGACCCGCGCGCAGTTCGCGCTTTACACCGGCCTCATCGAGCGCGCCTGGTTTTCCGCCCTACGCAACGCCGTGGGCGCCCGGCGCGATCACGAGCGCGTGCTCGAACTCGATCCCAACTACACCGACGCCAAACTAGTCGTGGGCACTCACAATTACGTGATGGGCAGCCTGTCGTTTACGGTCAAGGTTGCGGTCGCTCTCGTCGGCCTCAGCGGCGACAAGCAAAAGGGCATTCAATATTTGTATGATGCGTACCGCGCCAACGGCGAAACCAGCGTCGATGCCGGTATGGTGTTACTCGTTTTTTTGCGGCGCGAGCATCGCTACGACGACGCGCTTGCGATTGCAACTGCGCTCGCTCCCCGCTTCCCGCGCAATTACCTTCTGCCGATTGAAGAGGGAAATCTGCTGCGAGCGTCCGGCAAGCTCGACGCGGCCGAGAATGAATATCGCCGCGTCTGGCAAAACGGACGTGAGGGGAAATACGGTAGCCTTCACTACGAATTGGCGGGCGTGGCGCTGGGCGATACCCTGCGCGCCGAGAAGAAATATGCCGCCGCGGCCTCTGCCTACGAACAGGTTGCCGAGGTAAACGGCGCCGACCCTGAGTTGTTGCAGAAAGCCAATCTTGGGGCAGGGGAGATGTACGATCAGATCCAGAGACGCGAACTGGCGTTGAAAAAATATCAGGCAGTGCTGGCAGTGGATTCGGGCAATGCAGTAGCGGACAAAGCTCGCAAGCGGATGAAGGAAGCGTATCGGGAGTAGTGGTTGGGTGCGATCAAACTCGCGGTTGCGCTCCTGGAGCACAGGAACATTTCCGCCGTCTCCCTCGTATAATCAAGTAAGGGGGTGAGCCATGGACTCCGGCACAATGTACTGCAACGCCTGCGGGACGATGATCTCCGATCAAGCCCGCTATTGCTCCCACTGTGGACGCGCCATCGCGCATCCGCATTGTCCCTCCAGGCTGATGCGCCCGCGTATCGACCGCAAGATTGCCGGCGTCTGCGCCGGACTCGCTCAGCATCTCGATCTGGATACTTCGCTCGTCCGCATCTTGTGGGTTTTTCTGACGTTCGCGTCAGGATGTTTCCCGGGCATTATTGCCTACATTCTCGCCTGGATCGTCATTCCCGAGGAGCCCGCTTCGCTGCCGGTAGTACTTCAGTCTCAGCAAACCGTCTTGAGTTGAGATCCGAGAGCGGTCAGGGGTGCGCGGAAATCGCTGAACGAACCGTAAAAAGTGTCACCAACAACTGACGGCTGATGGCTGAGAGCTGAAGTTTGATACCCTGAATCGCAATGCACAGCCTGCGCAGCGATGACGCCGAAATCTTCTACGATATTCAGGGCGATGGGCCTCCCGTAATCCTTCTTCACCCCTTTCCCGCGCATCACGAGTTCTGGCTACCCGTCATCCCCGCTCTGCAATCGCGCTACCGGCTCATCCTTCCCGACCTCCGTGGACACGGTGAATCCGAAATTGGCCACGGCCCGGCTGTCATGGCAAAACACGCCGCCGATATCGCTCGCATCATGGATGCCGCTGGAGTGGGCAAGGCTGCGTTCATCGTGTGCTCCATCGGCGGCTACATCGTGTTTGAGTTTCTGCGCCGCTTTCGTTCGCGAGTCTCGGCACTGGCACTCTGTGACACGCGCCCTCAGCCCGATACCGCCGAAGCGCGCTCCAACCGCTTGAAGAACGCCGATGCCGTGCTGGAGCGGGGAACTGAACAGTTTTTGAAAAACATGGTTCCCAAGCTGCTCGGCGCAACCACGATTTCATCGCGCCCGGACCTGGTCGAAGGCGCTCTGCAAATGATGCGCAAGATGTCGCCCGAGGACATAAGTCTTGTATTGCGTGGGATGGGAGAGCGACCCGACTCAGTTCCCGACCTTAAATACATCAACCTGCCGACTCTGATTGTTTTGGGAGAAGAGGACCTGCTCTCAACCGCAGCCGATGGCGAACTGATGCGCCAAGGTATTCCGGGCAGCCGATTAAAGATGATTCCGAAAGCCGGACACTACGCGCCCTGGGAGCGGCCAGAAGCGGTCGCGCCCCTGCTGCGGCAGTTCCTGGATTTCGTCCCGTTGAGCTGAACGCTCGACGGTCCCACCGATCCGCGAAGGGCGAATAGCGAACGACGAACGGCGAATAGCCAATCTGCTAAAATCCCCTCGTCATGATTGAAGCTTTCCTCGTCCTGGAAAAAACTGTTGCCACAGCCAAAGGCGACGGTCCCGCGGTCGACCTCACCTCGGGTTCGACTCGCGTCTTTCTGTTGAATCTGGCGATTACCGACATCATCGAGCAGGAGGCGCTCGACGTCAGCGTTCATGGCTCCGCCGACGGCACGACCTTTGATTCCAAGCCGCTCGCGGCCTTTCCGCAGAAGTTTTATCGCGGAGAATACCCGCTGCTGGTCGATGTCTCGGCCAAGCCCGAAGTCAAGTCAATTCGCGCCCATTGGGAAGTCAACCGCTGGGGTCGCGGCACGCAAACGCCGATGTTCGAATTCTGCGTCACGCTGCGCGAAGTTCCGCAGGAAATTCTCTCCCAGACCGCTGGCCACGCGCGAGCGCACTAACTTGTCACGGAACCCCAGTCGCCGTTCGTTCCTTCAAGCCGCCGCGCTCGGCGGAACTGCCGCGGCGCTAACGCCTGCCTACCCCGCTCTAGGGGCCGCGCGCGAGCTATCGGGAGCGACCACAAAAGATGTCGCTTACGAACCCAAGCCATCCGACCTCGACGAAATCACGCTGAGCGAATTGCAGGATGGCATCAAATCCGGCAAGTTCAGCGCGCGCCTCCTGGTCGAGAAGTATTGGGTGCGCGTTTCCGACCTCGACATGCGCACCGACAGCGGCCGTCCTGTCCTCAACAGCGTCATCGAAATGAATCCCGACGCTCTCTCGATCGCCGACGATCTCGACAAGGAAAGCAAAACAGGAAAGCTGCGCGGACCAATGCACGGTATTCCCGTGCTCATTAAAGACAACATCGCAACCGCGGACCGCATGATGACGACTGCCGGTTCGCTGGCGCTCGTCGGTGCGAAAGTTCCGAAAGATTCTTTCGTGGCGCAAAAGCTGCGCGCCGCCGGCGCAGTCATCCTCGGCAAAACTAACTTGAGCGAGTGGGCAAACATTCGCTCCAGCCACTCCACCAGCGGCTGGAGCGGCCGCGGCGGACTCACCAAAAATCCTTACGCGCTCGACCGAAATCCCTGCGGCTCGAGTTCCGGCACCGGCGCCGGCATCTCCGCGAACCTCGCGGCAGTCGGCATCGGCACGGAAACCGACGGCTCGATTGTCTGTCCGTCATCGTCGAACGGGCTCGTCGGTATCAAGCCGACGGTTGGCCTGATCAGCCGCGCCGGCATCATTCCAATTTCCCACTCGCAAGATACTCCCGGCCCCATGTGCCGCACCGTCCGCGACGCTGCCATCCTTCTTGGCGTTCTCGCAGGCGTCGATCCCGACGATGATGCAACCGCCGCCAGCGCGGGCAAATCGCAAACCGACTACGCGCAATATTGCGATCCCGCCGGACTAAAAGGCGCACGCATCGGTGTAGCCCGAAAATATTTCGGGTTCAACGATGCCGTAGACGCGCTCATGGAGCAGTCGCTCGATGTCATGCGCAAGCAAGGCGCGACGCTAGTCGATCCCGCCGATATCGCAACCTTCGGCAAATTCGACGACACCGAGCTGGAAGTTTTTCTATATGAGTTGAAGGCCGACCTGAATGCCTACCTCGCCCGGCTCGGCCCCGGCGCGCCGGTTCGCACCCTCAAAGACATCATCGAATTCAACGAGCGCAACCGCGACAAGGAGATGCTGTACTTCGGACAGGATCTATTCATTAAAGCGGAAGCAAAAGGACCCCTGACCGAGAAGGAATATATCGACGCGCTAGCGAACAATCGCCGGCTCGCCCGCACCGAAGGCATCGACGCGCTCATGGACAAACATCAACTCGACGCCATCGTCGCGCCCACCGGCGGTCCAGCATGGCTCACCGATCTGATCAACGGCGACCACGCGGCCGGAGGCAGTTCGAACGCCGCCGCGGTTTCCGGCTACCCCAACGTCAACGTGACAGCTGGTTCTATCTTTGGATTGCCGGTCGGCACCTCATTCTTCGGCCGCGCCTGGAGCGAGCCGACGCTCATCAAGCTTGCCTTCGCGTTTGAGCAGGCCACCAAGGCTCGCAAAGCCCCGCGTTTTCTGCGTACCGTCGAATTGGGCCAATGATCTAGTACGCGCTGATTTTGGGTGGCGCTGCGCTTCAGCGCTGCGATAACTGCTCCGCCTCAACCCGGCTTCAGCCGCTGAGGGCGAAGGCTAATCAGTGCCCACCCGGCTGCCGATTCAACCGCGGCGTCAGCTTCTTGACGATGAATTCCTGAAACAAATTGGAGATAGCCGTCGCTCCGATGCCGATCGCGCCATTTTCAAACGTCAGGCCCGCGCCATTGCGATCCTGCTCCGGATAGTAAAGGTTCGAAATGCCGCCCGCCGCCAGGCTCCCGAGAACGTTCGAGTAATTCGGCTGCCAGCGCCCGTTGTCACCCTTGCAGATGAACGCGTTCGCGATCGCATAGGCCGCCCGTGACGGCACGCTCCCCGTTCCTTTGTAGAAGTAACGCGGATCCTGCCTTAACAGCACTGGGAAGATCGCGGCCCCGATCAGGGTACCCGTCGTGGCATCGCCAAAGCTCGCGGCAAAACGTTTCGCATAACCTTGCGCGCCCTGTCCATACCCGGCGAAGTGATTTTGCGCCTGTTCCACCCCCGCTGTCCCGGCAACCACCACAAAGGTAAACGGATCGATCATCGACCGGAAAGCCAGTTTGAATTTCTGCTTCGCGTCCAGCGGAGCCGCATCCGGAACATAGCTGACATAAAAATTCGGAATAACTCCGAGTACGCGTTGCTTCTCTTCAAACTTGACTTCTTCTTCCGCCACCTCGACCTGCGTGAGCCCGACTTGCACCTCTACGCGCGCGTCCGCCACGTTCATCGCGATCTGCGGCAAGGTCTCGATTTCGCCTGGATGCAGCGTTCCCGAAAATGCTTGTGTAGCGAAGCCTGCCGACGTGATGGCAAGCCGGAACTCTCCCGGAGCGACATTCGGAAAGAAGAATTGACCGTCGGAGCCCGACACAGCCTGCTGACTCTGACCTCCGCCGGTGAGTGTAACCTGCGCTCCGGCCACGACCGCTCCGCTTTGATCGACGATCGTGCCCGTGATGTACCCGGGAGATGGGTGGGCGGCATCGCCGGCCGAAGCAGCGCTCGGATTCTTCTGCTCCATCGGCTGATCGCTCCCCGCGGCCGAAATGTTCTGTGCAAAAACCGGCGCGCCGCTGCATGCAACCGCTACAGCGAGAATGGTGAGTGCTGACTTCAACGGAACAACCATGAATGGCTCGACTCTATCCTCTTCCTTGCTCGCGTCCAAGACACAGAAGTCACCCTTCCGACGCGAATACGAACATACGCTGCCACGATGTTCGACAGCCCACGCTGCGCCCTGATCGCTTCCGTGGATTCCAGTTCTAAGGTTTGATGCAGCCAATGTAGCAGGCAATTGCCAGAAATTGTAAAGACCGCGGCATGCCCGCCGACAGGACTGATTCACCCACACATCCGTAGCGCTCCTTTACTATAAGAAGCTCATGTCCGCCACCACGGCCACCGTCCGTCCAGCTCGCGCTATCCAGGGAGTAGTCCGTATTCCGGGCGACAAATCCATCTCCCACCGTTACGCGATGCTGGCAGCCCTTGCCCGCGGAACAAGCCGCTTCCACAATTTTTCCGCCGCGCGCGATTGCGCCAGCACCCTCGCTTGCGTAGTCCAACTCGGTGCTCAATCAAAACGTGCCGACGACGGCGCCTTCGAAGTAACCGGCGTCGGCCCGAAGCTCCTCGCGCCAAGCGCGCCGCTCGACTGCGGCAACTCCGGTTCGACCATGCGCATGCTCAGCGGCATCCTCGCCGGCCAGCCGCTCGCGAGCGAATTATTCGGCGATGAATCCCTCTCGCGCCGGCCCATGGCGCGCATCATCAAGCCGCTCTCGGACATGGGAGCAAGAATTTCTTCCAGCGATGCCGGCCGCCCACCGCTGAAAATTCAAGGCGGCCACCTCACAGCGATTCACTACAAGCCCGAAGTCGCCAGCGCCCAGGTAAAGTCATGCGTTCTGTTCGCCGGGCTGTTCGCGAATGGCGAGACGGTGGTCGACGAGCCAATCCGCACCCGCGACCACGGCGAACTGGCCCTGAAAGCCTTCGGCGCGGAGGTTGAGCGCCACGGCAACGTCGCCCGCATTCGCGGAGACCAGCCGCTCACCGCCATCGAAGCCCACGTTCCCGGAGATCTGTCGAGCGCGGCCTTCTTTCTGTGCGCGGCCGCACTTTTTCCCGGCTCCCAGGTTTCACTCCCCGGCATTCTCATGAACCCCACCCGCGCCCGCCTGCTCGACATTCTGATTCAAATGGGATTGAAAATTACAGTCGGCCAGATCGAGCAGCAGCATGGCGAATTAGTAGGCAGCCTCGAAGCACGCGGCGGCGATTGGAAAGGCGGCCTCATCGCCGGCGCCGACACCGCTGCTCTCATCGACGAAATTCCTGTCCTCGCCGCCGCCGCCCCCTACTCCGAAAAGGGTCTCGAAGTCCGCGACGCCAAAGAACTCCGCGTAAAAGAATCCGACCGCATAGCCGCCGTCGCCACCAACCTGCGCAAGATGGGCGCCGAAGTCGAAGAGCGCCCCGACGGCCTGCGCATCCCCGGCCGCCAGAAGCTGCACGGCGCAGAGGTCGATTCCTTCGGCGATCACCGCATCGCCATGGCATTCGCCGTAGCCGCTCTGCGCGCCGAGGGCGAAACCCTGATTCACGGCGCCGATGCGGCAGGCGTTTCTTATCCAACTTTCTTTGACGAGCTCCGTTCCATCACCGGATAAGACCGTTCTCCGCGAACTCCGCGAGAACTCAGCGTCCTCCCCGGTTACAGGCTTTGAGGAAGCGTAAGACGATCGATCTGCCGCCCGCGAAACCAAACCTCTCCCCGCAACATCTATACTTTCTTTATTCATCCAGCCGATCCAGCGGGGAAAACATATGTCCACATGGCCGGTACCCAGCATTCTCGATCCCAACACCCAGATTTTTCCCACCCTGACGGAAGCGCAAATCCACCGCATCCGTCCCGTCGGCCATGTGCGTAAGGTCAAACCGGGTGAAATTTTATTCGAGCCCGGCGACACGCAGGTCCCATTCTTCGTCATTCTTTCGGGCGCAATGGAAATCGTGCAGCCCGGACTTGACGGCGAGAAGGCCGTCGTCAGTCACATTGCCGGTGGCTTTACCGGTGAGATGACCATGATCTCCGGCGCGCGCTGTCTGGTGCGCGGCCGCATCACCGAGGCCGGGGAATTTCTCGAAGTCAGCCCCGACGGCCTGCGCTCGCTCGTCGCCAAAGACGCCGAGCTGAGCGAAATCTTCATGCGCGCCTTCATCCTGCGCCGCCTCGCGCTCATCTCCGGCGGTCTCGGCAACCTGATTCTCCTCGGCTCCCGCCATTCCGCAGGCACGCTCCGCATCCGCGAGTTCCTTGGCCGCAACGCCTATCCCTACACCTACGTCGATCTCGACACCGACAAAGGTTCTCAGGCCTTGCTCGACCGTTTTAACGTCCAGGCCTCCGAGGTCCCCGTCATCATCTGCAAGGGTGGCAACGTCTTTCGCAATCCCACGATCCAACATCTGGCCGACTGCATCGGCTTCAATGTAAGCATCGACAACCAGCAGGAGCGCGACGTCATCATCGTCGGTGCCGGCCCGTCGGGTCTGGCAGCCGCCGTCTATGCCGCGTCGGAAGGTCTCGACGCGCTCGTGATCGAAGCCGAATCTCCCGGTGGCCAAGCCGGTTCCAGTTCGAAGATCGAAAATTATTTAGGCTTTCCCACCGGAGTTTCCGGCCAGGAGCTTTCCAATCGAGCGCTCGCGCAGGCACAAAAATTCGGCGCGAAGATGATGATCGGCCACAGCGTAGCGCGCCTCAACTGTGACGAGCGGCCCTATAAGATCATTCTCGACACCGGCGAAGAACTCCCCACCCGCTCCATCGTCATCTCCACCGGAGCGCAATACAACAAGCCGCAGATCCCGAACCTCAAGCAGTTCGAAGGTCGCGGCGTCTACTACTGCGCCACTTACATGGAATCTCAGCTGTGCGAGGGCGCCGACGTGGTGGTAGTGGGAGGAGCGAACTCCGCCGGACAAGCCGCCATCTATCTGGCGCAAACCGCGCGCAAAGTCTACATGTGCGTGCGCCGCGACGGCCTCGCCGAAACCATGTCGCGCTATCTGATCCAGCGCATCATGGAAAATCCCAAGATCGAACTCGTCTGCAACACGGAAATCGTCGCCATGGAGAGTGATAACGGCGAGAATGGCGAACTCAAGCGCGTTGTTTGGCGTGACAAGAAGACGGGCGAGACCTCAACCCGCGACATCTGTCACGTCTTCCTCATGACCGGAGCCTCGCCGCGCACCGAATGGCTGCAAGGCTGCGTCGCGATGGACGAAAAGGGTTTCATCCTCACCGGTCGCGACATCACCATGCCGCGCAACGGAGACTCATCGCCCGCCTGGACGCTGACTCGTCCGCCGCAGATGTTCGAGACCAGTCTTCCTTCCGTATTCGCCGTCGGCGATGTTCGCGCCGGCAATGTGAAGCGCGTAGCCTCAGCCGTCGGAGAGGGTGCGATCGCGATTTATATGGTGCACCGGGCGCTGGCGGAGCACTAGACGCTTGGGAGGAAGACGCGACGTGAAATCGTTAGCGGGAACGTTGAACAATATCCTCAAGCGGGCAGGATGGAAATGAAATATCTGGTCGTCTACGAAAGATCTTCAAACGGCTGGGGGGCTTATGCTCCTGACCTTCCCGGCCTCGGCGTAGCCGGAAGAACAATCAAAGAAGCGAAGGACCTCATCCGCGAAGCCATCGAATTTCACCTGGAAGCTGTGCGCGAACGCGGCGAAGCCATCCCCAAGCCCAGCGCGACCACTGAGTTCATAACCGTCCAAATTCGAAAAGTGCGCCAATTTGTCGCCGCGGTCGTTAACTGGATAGTCCTGCCGAGATCGACGACTTATTCTAGTACCCCTTCGTGTCCGATTTTGAGCACACAAACAAAATCACGAAGCACACGACCAAGCCATCAATAATTACAAACGCAAGCGAATAATAGGGTCTCCCGTGATGCATCGGGAGTCGTACAGCAATTACCAAAGGTATCTGAATAATCGCCATCAGCGACACCGTTATCCAAAACCGGCTCTGTCCCCAGAACTCGCGGAATTGGCGCATGAAAATAGGTAAAACCAGCGCAACAACAGCCCATGCGACTGGTTCGGCCCAACCATCAGTCGCATCATTCAAGATGAGCCCAAGCGCTGCGATCAAGACAGCAAGCGCCCTCACCTGCCAACTCATTCCACGTTGGCCGTTCCTGTGCGCGATCTTCCCGTGCGGATTGTCGCTGTGGTAATTCAAGCGGCTGTCTGATCGTCACCATAGCACTGATCCACGAACACAGGGTAAGATGTTGAAACATTGCTATATTCAACTAGCTTGGCCCACGTTCGCATCCGACTTCCCGCCGCAGTTCCCGCCCCAGCGCCTCCGCCACCGAACTCAAATCCCTAGCCAGCGCAACTCGCCAACTCCTCGTAGATTTCTCCGCCAGCTCCTCCAATCGCAGCGTGATCGACTGCACAGCTTCCTCTCCCTGCGCTGTCACCGAGCCCACAAATGAATTCTCAATCCGGTTCTGGATGGTTCGCAAATGGCTGCACATCTCGCCGACACTCGTTTCGATTTCATTCGAGCCGCGCGCTTGCAGGTTCTTGAGTGCCAAAGCCACGGCGCTTTCGATTTGACCTTCCGCGCCGGTGACGATTTCGCCCGCGACCCGTACCAGATGCGCGTCCAGTTCCGACTCAAGCCGCCGCACGGATTCGTTCAGCGCTCCAATCCGTGCGCCCAGTTCAGATACTTCGGAGTGAAGTTGCGCCGCTTTCGCCGCCACGTCGGCCTGCATCTGCTCAATCTCACCGCGGTGAGCCAGGTGTGACTCTGCCAGTTGCCCTTGCAGCGAACCCAAAAGTTTTTCGCTTTGTCGTTCGAGGTGCGCCCCGACCTCCAAAGCCCGCCGCTGCAATTTCTCGATCCCGCCGCGTGCCTCCTGTTGTCCCCTGATGGTGAGTTCCGTTGCCAATTCCTGCGCCCGTTTTTCCACGGCGTGCAGTTCGGCGCCAAGCCTCTGCCGAAAGTCGGTGGACTCCGCGCTGATCATTTGCTCGATGGTTATTTTTGCCGATCCTAGAATCTCGGCCGACTGCTCCCGCGTCTGCTCCAGCACCCGCTTCCCAACATCTTGCCGCAGCCGTTCCCACAGCTTCTCCTCAAGCTCGGGAGGAATATATCCGAGCGACACTTCGAAGCGGTTGCGTCGGGCAGTGGAGGTCAGTTTTTCGCGCAGTTCTGCAACTTCCATCTGCAAGGGCTCGACGAATTTGGCGAGCACGCCACGCAAGCGCTCTTCGGAAAGTTTTTCCTCGATCTTGTCGAGAATCTCTCGCGTGGCTCGCGCAGGAGTTTGCAATTGGTGCACCGATGGGTGAGCCGATGGATGAACCGATGGATGAACCGATTGATGCACAACGACGGATTTAGCGGGTGATTCGTCCAAAATGTCATCCGACATGCCGTCGAACTCAGCCTCGAGAACCCGTTGCCCGGCGGGAACAGGCATCTCGATTACCTTCCAGTCGTCCGGGAAAGACTCCAGTCCCCAGATGTTCTCCGGCCGTTCCAGCTGTGCGCCCAGCCGGAAGCTCTGCCCATTCGGCCCCATCGGCTGGCAGAAGACCACGTAAGCTGTAACCTGACGTCCTCCGCGCCGGTGCAGTCGGACGGCGCTTCCGGTATCGAGCTTCACAGGGAGGCGAAGCGCGCAACCGTGCGCGCTGACAACCAATGTCTCGCAGATCTCAGAGAACTGTGCGTTGGGTTGCAGGCTGGTAACGCGGACGGGAACTTTGGCCGAGATTCTCGAACTACGCCGTACGCTGAGGCTGGGGGAAGCGGACATTTGTTCTCCTCGGTTTGCCGAGACTTGTTTGGCGAAAGTTGTCTAGCGAGACCTGTCTAGCAAGACCTGCTGGTCGAGACTCGCGCAGCAGACAGCGCCGCGAGCCTCTTTCCTAAAGTATCGCGGGAGCCTGCCGATAAACATCTCTCAGGAGTGCCTCTCGAACCTGCCGAACGTACACCCGCCAAATTGCCCATTCGCCACATCCACCGTGGAGTTTGGACCGAACTCAGCGTTACAGATGTTCAAACAGTGTTCAGGACAGCGACAGGAAATGGCGTCACAGTTTGCGGAAAAAGTCAGCCTTCGATCTTTCCTTGAAAAGGTGCGGCGTCAAGCCCCACCGCAAGTCTCTAGGTTTCGAGTGGCACATCGGTTCACCGCTGCTTTTGGGTGGCGCAGCGGTTCGCCTCGGCTTTTTGGTAGCGCAGCGGTTCACCTTGGCTTTCAGGCGGCAAAGCGATGCACCGTTGTTGCATTTGCTTTTGGGTGGCGCAGCGGTTCACCTGTCCAGTCTCATGAGATCCTTTACACAGTGTTATCAGGACATCCTTTACAGTTGGGTTGGGTCCAGCGCTCGACAGTGGAAAGGCGCTGGGCCGGGATATCGATCTCCTTCAAGAGAGAGTTG
>JBAQJF010000053.1:0-1585 GCA_049300195.1 Terriglobales bacterium
CCTTGGCCCGCGGGCGTAGGCGGCTCGGCGAATTGCACGTCGAGCCGCTTTTCCTGCGCGGGAGTTTGCGCCGCCACCGGGAGAATCATCGACAACGCTAGAAAAGTCCGTCTGCTTGGAGGTTGCATAGGAATCAAAACCCAGCTTTCAGCTTCTGTCCCGGAGCGGGCGCCAGCAGCGCCACCGACCCGGCGGTTGTGGAAGTCAGTATTTTTGTTCCCGCCGGAAACTTCAACGGGAGCCGGAAATAATAGGTTTGTTCAAACTTCGGATTATATTGATAAATCCACAGCAGCGGAATAATCGCCCCGTCCGGCCGCTGCGCCACCACGCGGATGGAGGCTCCCTGTGCCAGCGTTTTCGGCCGGATCGCCGCCACCGTCATCGGCTGCTGCAAAGTCTTGTTCCCATCCACTACCAACTCGGCGCCCAACGCGACTTCGGTCGGCTTCGGCGGATTCAGATTCACATCCTTGGGCAACAGCGCTGCGTCACCTTCGGGCGCGCCGCCTTCCACCCAATCCGAAATGATCTCTAGCTGTTCCTGGGTCAGCGCTCGGTCGTTGCGCAGATCGGAAAATCCCTTTACCGCGCCAAAAGGAGGCATCCGGCGCTCCAGCGCCTCCTCCTTGATAGCCTTTGCCCAGGGCCTCGCTTCGTCGTAAGTGGTTAAAGAAAAAGCAGATCCTCCATCCCGATGGCAGGATGTGCACCGGTCGAAGATCAGCCGCGAAATCTCCCGGTCCCACGTGACCTTGGTCGTGATGATGTCGTGGGCGAACATCGGCACGCATACGCACAAAAAGACTGCTAAACGCCGCATCGGCATCTCCTTCTAAAGCCTAGCACCTCATAAATGAAAGGGACATCCCTCCCCGACAGGATCAACTTAAGAATTCAGACGTAGCCCTTTGTTCTCAATCATCGGGGTTTTTGTAAAAGAATGTTATTGATAGCCGGGCCGTCCGGGCGAATCCAGCTCTGACAGGTAGCCGATTGAGCGCCCCGGTTTCAGAGTTTCCCATTCCTATGAGAAAGTTGCGCTTCCAGAGGTTTCAACTGCGAATTACGCGAGAAAATCTCACGAGCCTCTTGACCATATCGCAATCCGTGATATTATAATTGCAGATTGCGATATGAAGCTCGGCGAGAAACTCCGTTACCTCCGCCTGGTCGAAGGCACCCTGCGCGGCCTCAGCCGCGAAATGACTCAGCAGGAAGTTGTCCGTGCTATCGCTCGCGAGCAGAAGCGCTCGCTCAGCCAGTCCTATATTTCACAGATCGAAAGTGGCGCGCGCCCGCATCTCACCAACTCGACGCGCATGCTGCTCGCGAAATTTTTCGGCGTCCATCCGGGATATCTCGTAGACGATCCCGAAGGCTTTCATACCGAGCTCATCTCCAACGCGCGCGTCAATGAGGATCAGCTCGATCTGTGGCTCATCAGTGGAGCCGAGCGTTTCTCGCGCGATCCTCAAGTCAGCCAGGCCCTGCTGAAACTGGCCGAGCACGACGACTCGCGCAAGTGCCTCATGCTGCTGAAATCCATTCTCGATACGCCGCAACTGGTGGATCGCTTATTTGC
>JBAQJF010000054.1:0-15906 GCA_049300195.1 Terriglobales bacterium
ACGTCGACGCTGCGGACGCCGTGATCGCGCGCCATGTTGGCGGCGTTCATGGCGGCTTGCTGAGCGGCGAAGGGCGTACCTTTACGCGATCCGCGGAAGCCGAGCGAGCCCGAACTCTTCCACGACAGCACGTTGCCCGTCATGTCGGTGATCGTAACGATCGTATTGTTGAAAGAGGCCTGCACGTGCACGAGTCCGTGCGGGACGTGCTTGCGCTCTTTCTTTTTGAACTTCTTGGTCTTGCCTTTTTTCTCGGGAGCGGCTGCTGCGCCGCCCGCGGCTGCTGGTTTTGCCATAAGTTTGGTCTCAGGTCACGGGTCACAGGTCACTGGGTGTCTTGCTGAGACCTGACACCTGTGACCTGTCACCTGATTTTTCTATGTCTTTGCCGCCGACTTCTTCTTCTGCGCTACCGTTCCTTTGCGCGGACCTTTGCGGGTGCGGGCGTTGGTGTGCGTGCGCTGTCCGCGAACCGGCAGATTGCGGCGATGACGGAATCCGCGATACGAGCCGATTTCGATGAGGCGCTTAATGTTCATCGAAACGTCCTTGCGCAAATCGCCCTCGACGCCGCCTTCGCCTTCGATCACCTGGCGGATGCGGTTGACCTCGTCTTCGGCGAGGTCCTGAACTTTCTTGTTCGCCTCGACGTTGGCCGCCTTCAGAATGCGCGCGGCGCGCGAGTTACCGATTCCGTAGATGTAAGTGAGCGCGATGATCGTGTGCTTGTTGCGCGGAAGATCGACGCCTGCAATACGTGCCATGATCCCTCTCTTGAAACCAGCCGTCAGCGATCAGCCGTCAGCCGTCAGTAAATTCAACCGCCAAAAACAGCTACGTTCCTAGCCCTGCCGTTGCTTATGCTTTGAATTCTCGCAGATCACCCGCACCACGCCTTTGCGGTGGATGACCTTGCACTTGTCACAAATTTTCTTTACCGATGCTCTTACTTTCATAAACCAATTCTCAGTTCTCAGTTGCCAGTTCTCAGTAACTGCAACTGCGGATCCCTCGCTTCGCTTGGGATGACAAATCGAAAATCTATTTGTAGCGGTACACAATCCGTCCGCGGTTCAGGTCGTACGGGGAAAGTTCGACTGCGACTTTATCGCCCGGCAGAATGCGGATGAAATTCTTTCTCATCTTGCCGGAAACGTGCGCCAGCACCTGGTGCTTGTTTTCAAGTTCCACCTTGAACATGGCGTTCGGCAACGGCTCGATCACCGTGGCCATCACTTCAATCGCGTCCTCTTTACTCATCGACCTCCCAAAACCAGCTTCCAGCTCTCAGCTCGCAGTTCAAAACCATCTCGCCTTTACTGATGGCTGACGGTAGTAACTGACGGCTAACTCGTCAAAATCATCGGGCCTTGTTTCGTGACCGCTACGCAGTGCTCAAAGTGCGCGCTGTAGCTGCCGTCGAGCGTCACGGCCGTCCATTTATCGCTCAACACCCTCGTGCCCGGACCGCCCGAATTCACCATCGGCTCGATCGCCAGCACCATGCCTTCGGAAAGCTCGGCGCCCTGACCTTTCTTGCCGAAGTTCGGAATCTGCGGCGGCTCGTGCAATTTCGTACCGATGCCGTGCCCTACAAAGTCGCGCACGATACTGAATCCGGCCGCCTCTACGTGCTTCTGGATGGCCGATCCTACATGGCCAATCGTGTTGCCAATCTTTGCCTGCTCGATGCCTTTGTAGAGCGATGCTTCCGTCACTTCGAGAAGCTTTTTCAGTTCCGCGGCTAACTCGTCTCCGACCGGTACGGTGATGGCGGCGTCTCCATAATAGCCGTCGAAGACCACTCCACAGTCGATCGAAACAATGTCGCCCGTTTTGAGCGCCCGCTTTTCCGACGGAATGCCGTGCACAATCTCCTCGTTCACCGAGGTGCAAAGCACACAGGGATAATCGTAATATCCCTTGAAGGCCGGCTTTGCGCCGAGGTCCGCGATCATCTTATCCGCGGCTTTCTCGAGGTCCATGGTCGTCACGCCCGGCGCAACCAATGCCTTCAAATGGTTGAGTACCTGGCGGACGATGTGTCCGCTGTGCCGCATCTGCTCGATCTCGGATGGCGATTTGCGGACGATCTTGTCTTCTCCTGAAGGCATTTATTACTGACTCGCGTCACTGACACTCGTTGCGGGCATCGATCACGCCGAAAATCTCAGCCGTCACTTGCGCAATCGGCAAATCCGCATTCACGGTCACGAACTGGCCCTGCCCCCGGTAATACTCTACGACGGGACCCGTCTGCTCTTGATATACGCTCAGACGTTCCCGCACTACTTCTTCGCGGTCGTCATTGCGGGTGATCAGCGGGGTGCCATCGACGTCACACAGCTCGTCTACCTTAGGTGGCTGGAAGTGGATGTTATAGACACGTCCATCGGTGGGACAGGTACGCCGTCCGGTAATCCGCAGCAGTAATTGAGTATAATCGACCGCCAACTGGATCACAACTGGCGCGCACGCGCCCGCCTTGTACGAACCTGTCAGGTCACGAACCTCATTTTCAAAGAACTCTTTTCGGAGGAAGGCATCGAGCCATCCCGCCTGGGCAGCTGTCCTGGGAAAGCCATCCAATACAAATCCGCGCCGGCAATCGGGTTCATGCAGCCGTCCGGCGACAATTCCATACATCAGGTCGTCCGGAACCAGATAGCCGCGATCCATGATCGCTTTGGCTTCGCGTCCTAGCTCGGTCCCGCGCGCCACGTGCTCCCGCAGCAACTCGCCGGTCGAGATCTGCGGAATGCCGTAGCGTTCGACGATCTGCCTGGCCTGCGTGCCCTTACCGGCCCCCGGGGGGCCGAGAAGAAGCACGGGGCCGATGTGCGCGGTGTTGTCTGCCATTCAAATCGGCCCCCGCGCCCTATCCAATACCTACCAGCGGCGTCCGCGTAAACGTCCGCTCTTGGGCGTGAATCCGTCGTAGTGGCGCATGATGAGTTGCGCTTCGATCTGCGTCACCGTATCCATGGCCACGCCGACCACGATCAAGAGCGACGTTCCACCGAAATAGAAGTTCACGCCCAGGCCATTCGTGACCCAGGTCGGCATGTTTTCAAAAAACCGGCCAAACAGCCACAGATGGTTCAGCTTGATGCCGGCGATCATCCACTCGGGGATGAGCGAAATCAGAATCAGATAGAGCGCGCCCACCAGCGTGATGCGCGTGAGCACATCGTTGATGAAGTCGGACGTGCGCTTGCCGGGACGAATGCCGGGAATAAATCCGCCCCACTTCCGCATGTTGTCGGCCACCTCGTTCGGGTTGAACACGATCGAAATGTAGAAGTAGGCAAAAAAAACGATGCCCAGGGCGTAGAGCAAGGTGTAGAGAGGTTCACCCCAGCGCATGGCGTCGAGGATCGGCCCGATGATTTTGTTGTTCTTGAAGGCCGCGCCCATCATCTGCGGGAGAGCGAGGATTGAGGAGGCGAAGATAACCGGCATGACGCCGCCGGCATTGACGCGCAAGGGCAGGTGCGTCGACTGCCCGCCCATCACTTTTCGTCCCACCACGCGCTTGGCATATTGCACGGGAATGCGACGCTCGCTGCGTTCGACGTACACGATGAAGGCCACGACCGCGATCATCAGAATGATCAGGATAATCATGGCCGGAGCGGTGAAGGCTCCCCAGGCGGCGGTGCTGGCTTTGTCGTAGAGATCTGCGATGCCGCGCGGCAGGCCGACCACGATGCCGGCAAAGATCAGCAGAGACATGCCGTTGCCAATGCCGCGTTCGGTAATCTGTTCGCCCAGCCACATGATGAAGACGGAGCCGGTGGTCAGGGTGAGCATGGTCATCAGCACGAATGCCGGGCCGGGTGTGTTGACGAAGTCGCCAGCTTTTTCGAGGCTGATGGCGATGCCGAACGACTGCACGGCACTGAGCGCGAATGTCAGGTAGCGCGTCCACTGGGTGATCTTCTTGCGGCCCATCTCGCCTTCTTTTTGCAGCTTCGCGAGCGGCTCATAAACCACCGTGAGCAACTGCAAAATGATGGAGGCCGTGATGTACGGCATGATGCCGAGGGCGAAGATGGTCAAGCGGCGCAGGTTGCCGCCGCTGAACAGGTCGACAAAACCGAGCACGGAGCCGCGGTTCGCCTCAAAGAACTGCGCCAGCTTGTCGCTGTTGATGCCGGGGGTAGGAATGTGCCCGCCGATGCGGTACACCGCCAGCAGACCGAGCGTGAAGAGCACGCGCTTGCGTAGATCGGGAACCCGGAATATGTTCGACAGCTTTTCAAGCATTACTGCAAGACCTCAAACTTGCCGCCCGCCTTGGTGATCTTGTCCTGCGCGGACTTGGAAAATTTGTGAGCGTGAATGGTGATGGCCGATTTCAGCTCGCCGTTGCCGAGAATTTTGACCGGGGCCTTGCCGTCGACCATGCCGGCCTTTTTGAGGACGTCGATGGTGATTTCGGTGACGCCGAGCGAGCCCAGGCGATCGACGTTCACGACGTCATATTCCTCGCGGAAAATGTTGGTGAAACCGCGTTTGGGAATACGGCGATGGAGCGGCATCTGCCCGCCTTCAAAACCACGGATCAGGCGCGCGCCGGAGCGCGACCATTGTCCCTTGTGCCCGCGGGTCGAGGTTTTGCCCATGCCCGAACCCATGCCGCGGCCCACACGTTTGCGTTTTTCGCTCGCCTTGCGAGGCGCCTTGATGGTCGAAAGATTCATAAATAAGTCCTGGCTTACCGGTCACCGGTCACCGGTCACCGGAATCCCCAGCGGCCCGTGACCTGTCAACTGTGACCTAATCTACAATCTCCACCAAGTGCGGCACCTTCTTGACCATGCCACGGATGGCGGACGTGTTTGGCCGCTCGATCACCTGGTTCAGCCGGGTAAAGCCCAGCCCTTTGATCACTCTTTTGTGCTTGATGGGAGAGCAGATCGCCGACCGTACCTGCTTGATCTGGATCGTGCCGTCCGATGATTTCGATGTTTTTGTCGTCATTTACACACTTCCCTAGGTCGAAACATTTGTAATTGGCAATTTGTAACTGGCAATTGTCAAAACTCCAAGCTCCCAAATTACAAATTACAAATCGCCAATTACAAATCGCTTCCTAAAGCTCCTGAACTGCCTTGCCCCGCAGCGCCGCGACCGCTTCCCTGTTCTTCAGTTTCTTGAGCGCGTCGAAAGTCGCTTTGATGACGTTATGCGGATTGGTCGTGCCGATCGACTTCGTCAGCACGTTCTGCACGCCCGCCGAAGTCATCACGGCGCGAACCGCGCCGCCCGCGATAACACCCGTGCCTTCCGGAGCGGGCTTGAGCAGCACTCTGCCCGAGCCATACCGGCCGAGCGATATGTGCGGAATGGTCGTCTGGGTCAGATTGATTCGCATGAGGTTCTTCTTGGCGGACTCGATCCCTTTGCGAATGGCTTGTGGAACTTCTTTCGCTTTGCCCGAACCGTAGCCGACCACGCCCGCGCTCGGGTCGCCGATGACAACCAGCGCCGCAAAAGACAGGTTCTTGCCACCCTTGACGACCTTGGTCACACGGTTGATCGAGACGACCTGGTCTTTCAACTGAAACGAACCCGCATCGAGTTTCTTTGTAACTCTTGGCATTCTTGAATCTCATTTCCATTTTGTAATCTTGTAATCGGTAATTGTGTAATTTCTGAACCTGTACGATTTTCAAATTACACAATTACCCGATTACCCAATTACGAAATCTAAAACTGAAGTCCCGCTTCCCGCGCCGCATCGGCAATGGCCTTGATGCGTCCGTGGTAAATGTAGCCGCCGCGATCGAACACCACTTTGGTGATGCCCTTCTGCTTGGCGAGCTCCGCGATCTTCTTGCCGACCGACTTGGCCGAGGCCACGTTGCCACCGGTGACGCGGTCGCCCTTTTTGCCTTCCGCAGTCGAAGCCGCCGCGAGGGTCACGCCCTGGAGGTCGTCGATCACCTGCACATAAATATGATTCAGCGAGCGGTACACGTTAAGCCGCGGACGCTCCGCCGTGCCGGTCATCTTCTTGCGGATGCGGTCGTGGACCCGCTGCCGCGTATGATTTTTCGAAGCAATTCTCAGCATTGTGAAACCCTCAATCATTTGTAATTGGTAATTTGTAATTGGCAATTGAAAACCAAGACTCTTAAATTGCAAATTACAAATCACCAATTACAAATTCGTTTATTTCGCTCCCGTCTTGCCTACTTTCTTCTTCAACCTCTCGCCGGCGTAGCGAACGCCCTTGTTCTTGTAGGGATCGGGCGGACGCAAGGAACGCATCTCGGCCGCAACCTGTCCGACTTTCTGGCGATCGATGCCCGTCAGACTTATCTTGGTCTGCTTGGGATCGACCGCCGCATCGACGCCGGTCGGCAGCGGGTATTCAATCGGATGCGAATAGCCCAGACTGAATACCACCATTCCCTTACCCTTCATCTCGGCGCGATAGCCGATGCCGACAATTTCGAGGTCGCGCGTCCAGCCTTTGGTCACGCCTTCGACCGCGTTGTTGACGAGCGCGCGCGCCAGCCCATGGACAGCGGCCTGCGAGTCGTTTTCGCGAATCGCCAGCAGGTTGCCGTCCTTCTGTTCCATCTTGATGCCGGCGGGAAGTGGCGTATCCAGCTTGCCCTTCGGCCCCTGCACCAGCACCGTGTTGCCTTCAAATTTGACCGTGACGCCCTTGGGAATCTCGATCGGCTTTTTTCCAATTCGTGACATAAATAAGCTCTCAGCTCTCAGTTTTCAGCTCTCAGTTTCAGCCATTGATCTTACCGAGGGCTGACGGCTGATCGCTGACGGCTGTACTACCAAACTTCGCACAACAACTCGCCGCCCAGGCCTTGCTTGCGAGCCTGGCGTCCCGTCATCACGCCTTTGGGCGTGGTCAGGATATTGATGCCGAGGCCGCCGAGGACGCGCGGAATCTCGGTGCGGCGCACGTAGACGCGGCAGCCCGGGCGCGACACGCGCGCGATGTTTGAAATCACGGCTTCATTGTTATTGCCGTATTTCAGGTAGACGCGCACGACCTTGTGGCCCTCTTCTTCGGCCGGCTTGAAGTTCGCGATATAGCCCTCTTCTTTAAGAATGCGGGCAATTTCCGTCTTCAGCTTCGAAGCCGGAATATCGACTTTCTGGTGACGTGCGCGAATCGCATTGCGAATGCGCGACAGCATGTCTGCGACCGGATCGGTCAACCTCATCGTTTGCTTCTCCTCGAGCCGCCCGTTCGCTCCGCGTTTCTGCGGAGAACCTGCAGCAGCTTACTTACTTCCGTCGTTCGCTATTCGTCGTTCGCCATTCGCAAAACCGTCTTTTCCTACAGCTTCGCGAACGCGAACCGCGATAAGCGAACAGCGGTCCCTCTACCACGACGACTTCGAAACTCCAGGAATCTCGCCCCGCAACGCCAGGCCCCGGAAGCACAGCCGGCACAGGCCGAACTTGCGGAGATAAGCGCGCGGACGCCCGCAGATCTTGCAGCGGTTGTGCTTGCGCGACGAAAACTTCGGGAGTTTCCTGTTGCGCGGTTTCGTCTTGCTTTCCGCGCCATCCTTGACTCGTTTTGCTGTAGTTGCCACTTAGCTTCTAGCTCCTAAATTCCTGCTGTCAGCTGTCAGCTGTCAGCTCTCAGTTAACCCGCCTTCGCGGTCGGACCAACATCCGCCCCTCAGGCCCGGAACGGCATTCCCAGATGCTTCAGCAAGCTCCGCGCCTGATCGTCGGAACGCGCGGTGGTCACGATCGTCACGTTCATGCCTTTCAGTTTGTCGACCTTCGCGTAATCGATCTCCGGAAAAATCAACTGGTCGTGCAGACCGAGCGTATAGTTGCCGCGCCCGTCGAACGACTTGGTCGAAACTCCTCGAAAATCGCGCACACGCGGCAGAACAATCGTTACCAGACGATCAAAAAATTCGTACATGCGGTCGCCGCGCAGCGTCACCATCGCGCCGATCGGCATGCCTTCGCGAACCTTGAAGGCGGCAATCGACTTCTTCGCCTTGGTGATGACCGGCTTCTGCCCGGTAATCTGGCCCAGTTCGTTCGAAGCCGGATCCATGAGCTTGGCGTTCTGGGTCGCTTCGCCCACGCCCATGTTGACGACGATCTTATGCAGCCGCGGAACCGCCATTGGATTCTTCAGCTCAAGTTCCTTGGCCAGAGACACCGCTACTTCTTTTTCGAAGCGCGTGCGCAGCCGCGGCCGTTCCTTCGCCGAATGCCGCGGAGCCTCCGGCCCCGCCTTCATTTCTTCGGCGGCCGGCTTTTCGCCCTTGGCTGGCCTCGCGGCCTTGGGTTTTTGCTGCTCGCCTTTTTTCTGGTCCTGCTTCTGCTCGTCTTTTGCCATTTCGTTGCGCCTTCTCCATCACGGTTTCGGAGTGGTCACCGGTTCGTGAGGCATTGGGTAATTGAGTAATCGGGTAATTGTGTAATTTGAAATCAAATGCTCTTAAATTACTCAATTACTAAATTTCCCAATTACAAAATCTATTTGTCCAGCGTCGCTCCGCACTTTTTGCAGACGCGCACCTTGCGGTCTCCCTGCACCTGACGGCCGACCCGCACCGGGCCGCAAGTTCCACAAATCAGCGCAACATTCGACAGTGGAATCGCCCGCTCCTGCTCGGCGATGCCCCCCTGGATATTGCGCTGCGGATTCGGCCGCACATGCTTTTTCACGGTCATCACGTGCTCAACCAGCAACCGGCCCTCGTCGGGAAACACGCGCAGCACGCGTCCCTCTTTTCCCGCGTCGCGTCCGGTCATCACCTTGACGGTGTCGTTGCGCCGGATGTCCACTCGCTTATGTACTTTCGTCGTTGCTGTTCCCATTTCGAATCCTCAATCTCTGGTGACCGGTCACCGGTGACCGCCTTTTCTAAAGCACTTCCGGCGCCAGTGAAACAATCTTCAAAAATTTCTTCTCGCGCAGCTCGCGCGCCACCGGACCGAAAACGCGCGTCCCAACCGGCTCGCCCGTTTCGTTGATCAGCACCGCCGCATTCTGGTCGAAGCGGATGTAAGTGCCGTCCCGCCTCCGGTGTTCTTTGCGGGTGCGCACGATCACCGCCTTCACGACCTTGCCCTTCTGCACCTGCCCATCGGGCGCCGCTTCCTTCACGCTCGCCGTGATCACGTCGCCCAAGCCCGCGTGCAGCCCGGTCGATCCGCCGAGCGGCATGATCATCTGCAGCTTGCGGGCGCCGGAGTTGTCGGCGACCTCGAGCATGGATCTCATCATTACGGCCATGTTCACTTCTCCTTCTGCCCGTTACCGGATCTGCTTACCGGCCTGCCACTACGTCGGCATCGGCCGGAATCTCCGGCACCAGCGCCGTCTTGCGCACAATCTCTTTCAGCGTCCAGCGCTTGAGGCGCGACAGCGGCCGCGATTCCTCGATGCGGACTACGTCGCCGACATTCGCTTCGTTCTTTTCGTCGTGCGCATAAAACTTCTTGCGGATCGAAATCACGCGCTTATAGAGCGGATGCGCCTTCTTGCGCGTCACTTCGACCACGATCGTCTTCTGCATCTTGTTCGACGTAACCGTGCCGATCAGATTCTTGTGGTTGGCCTTTTTTTCCTGGCCCGCATTAACCGAGCTTGCCGTTTCCGCCATTATTTTTTCTCCGTCGACGCCGCCGCGCCGGCTTTGTCCTTGGCCAGTTCCTGCTCGCGCAGCACGGTCTTGACGCGCGCGATGTCGCGCCGCAGCCCGCGAATCTTCTTCAGGCTCTCGGTCTGCCCCATATTCATCTGGAACTTCAGCTTGAAGAGCTGATCGGCCAGATCCCGCTCCTGCTGCGCCAGTTCCACATCGGTCAAGTTGCGAATTTTTTCTGCATTCATAAAAATCGGTTCCCGGTTCCCAGTTGTCAGTTGTCAGTAAAATCTCCGCTGGTTCTAAAATCTGCAACCTGAACTCTGACCTCTGCAATTCCTACAGCATGTCTCGTTTCACAAAGGTTGTGCGCAGCGGCATCTTGTGGGACGCGAGGCGCATCGCTTCCTTGGCTTCCGTCACGGTCACGCCTTCCATCTCAAACAGAATCTTGCCCGGCTTCACGACCGCGACCCAGTGATCGGGAGCGCCCTTGCCCTTGCCCATACGGGTTTCGGCGGGCTTCTTCGTGACCGGCTTATCCGGAAACAAACGAATCCAGATCTTGCCGCCGCGCTTCACAAAACGCGTCATCGCCACGCGGCTCGCCTCGATCTGGCGGTCGGTGATCCAGCCCGGCTCAAGCACCTTGAGCCCGTATTGCCCAAAAGCCAGCTCCGACCCCTTCCAGGCTTTCCCGGTCATGCGCCCGCGTTGCTGCTTGCGGTACTTAACTTTCTTCGGCATCAACATAAGTCAGTTCTCAGTTCTCAGTTGTCAGTTCTCAGCAAGAACTCTTGCGCCGCAGGTTTTTACTTCTGCAATCTGACTTCTGACTTCTTACTTTGCTAAAAAGCTCCCGTCGTGGTCACTTCCCGCGCCGGAGTCGCTTCGCGCTTCTTCGTTGGCAGGATCTCGCCTTTGTAAACCCAGCACTTCACGCCGATCACTCCGTAGGTGGTGCGCGCTTCGGTAAAGCCGTAATCGATGTCGGCGCGGAGCGTGTGCAACGGCAAACGGCCTTGCAGATACCACTCCGAACGCGCGATTTCATTGCCGTTCAGCCGCCCGCTGACGCGAACCTTGATGCCCTTGCATCCGAAGCGCAGCGCCGAGTCGACCGACTTTCGCATCGCCCGCCGGAAGCCCACACGCTTTTCCAGCTGGAGCGCGATCGATTCCGAAACCAGCTGCGCGTCCAGTTCAGGCTTGTGCACTTCCTGAATGTCGACGTGCACCTCGCGCGCCGTGCGCTTCTGGAGCTCCTGCTTGAGCTTGTCGATTTCCGCGCCCTTGCGCCCGATGATGATGCCCGGCCGCGCCGTCTTAATAATGATGCGCAGCTTGTTGCCCGGACGCTCGATCTCAACCGAGCTGACGCCCGCCGACTTGAGCTTGTCCTTCAGCTCCGCCTTCAGCTTGACGTCTTCGAGCAGCAGCTTGTCGTAGTCGCGCTCGACGAACCAGCGTGACTTCCATGGCTTGGTATAGCCCAGCCGAAATCCGTAAGGATGTACCTTCTGTCCCATCGTTGCTCCTAAAACTTCTCGTCGTTCGCTGATCGCTATTCGCTTTTGCAGTCCGCCTTTGCGAACAGCGAACGGCGAACAGCAAACGGCGCTCTATTTCTTGGCCGCCGCTTTTTTCCCGGCTGCTTTCTTCTTTGCCTTGGCCGGCGCTTTCGCTTTCGCCTTGGTCTTTGGTCTGGGCTTCGCTGGAGACGCCGTCTTCGTCTCTGCGCCTACCGTGTGCGCGATCTCCGCGCCGTTCTTGTTCCGCTCCGCCAGCACGATCTCGAGGTGCGAGATGCGCCGCACGTAGTGATAGGCACGGCCCATCGGCGCCGGACGAATTCGCTTCATGCGCGGGCCATCGTTGGCGGCCACGTGCTTCACATACAGGTTGTCGAGATCGACATCCAAACCCTTTTCGGTGCTCAGAAAATTCGCGTTGTCGATGGCCGACTGCAACAGCTTGCCGATCGTGGCCGCGACCCGCTTCTTCGTGAAAGCAAGCGTATTGCGCGCCGCTTCGGCGCGCTGCCCGCGAATCAGATTGAGCACCAGCCGCGCCTTCTGCGGCGAGACTCGCATAAATCGTGCTTCCGCTCGAAATTCCATAATCTCTTTCCAGTAGAGGGGCGGCTGACCGCATCTCTTTTTTTGCAGCGTCGTTCGCGCCGCACGTCAGACAGGGCAGGCCCCGTCTCTACCCTTACGCCTTCGGCGCCGACGGCGTAATCGCTCCCGGTCCGCCCGGCACGCCCGCTGGCCTTGCGGCCGCTTCAGTGGGCGCTTTCATCGAATGCCCCTTGAACTGGCGGGTAAAGCTGAACTCGCCCAGCTTGTGTCCGACCATGTTCTCGGTCACATACACCGGAATAAACTTTCTTCCGTTGTGTACCGCAATTGTGTGTCCGACCATCTCCGGAATAATCGTGGAGCGCCGCGACCACGTACGCAGCACCTTCTTCTCGTTACGCGCATTCATGCCTTCGATCTTGGTCGCGAGATGCGCGTCAATGAACGGCCCTTTTTTCGTCGAACGTGCCATAAATTCAGCTCTCAGCTTTCAGCTCTCAGCTCTTAAGAGCTGAGATCGCATTGCTCGCGGCTCCCCTTACTCGAGACTCGCGACTTCCTTAGCTCTTCTTCCGTCTGCTCACGATGAACGCATCGGTCCGCTTGTTGTTGCGCGTCTTGAATCCACGCGTCGGCTGTCCCCACGGCGTTACCGGATGCCGTCCGCCAGAGGTCTTGCCTTCGCCACCGCCATGCGGATGGTCGACCGGGTTCATCGAAACGCCGCGGTTATGCGGACGTTTTCCCACCCAGCGCGTCCGTCCCGCCTTGCCCCAGGTCACGTTTTCGTGATCCGTGTTTCCCACCTGCCCGATGGTCGCTAAACAATCAAGCAACACTTTGCGCGTTTCTCCGGAAGGCAGTTTCACCAGTCCGTAGTCGCCTTCTTTCGCGACCAACTGCGCCGAACCGCCCGCCGAGCGCACCATCTGCGCGCCTTTGCCCGGTTTCAGCTCGAGATTGTGAATCGTCGTGCCGGGCGGAATATTTCGCAGAGGCAGCGCATTGCCAACTAGAATGTCCGCGTCGGGACCGCTGATAATTTTTTGCCCAACCTTCAATCCGTCGGGCTGCACGATGTAGCGCTTCTCGCCATCCGCGTAGCTCAAGAGCGCAATGCGCGCCGAGCGGCCCGGATCGTACTCGATCGTGATCACCGTTGCCGGAATGCCGTGCTTGTCGCGCTTGAAATCAATCGTACGCAGCTTGCGCTTGTTGCCGCCGCCGATGAAGCGCATCGTGGTGTCGCCCGAATTGCGGCGGCCGCCGGTGCGGATCTTGCCCTCAACCAGCGGCTTATGCGGCTTCGACGAAGTAATGTCGTCGGTCGTCAGGTGCGTGCGATAGCGCAGCGTCTGGGTTGTCGGTCGGTATGTCTTAATCGGCATAGAGCTCTCAGCTTTCAGCCCTCAGCTCTCAGTTAATTCGGCTGTCGGTTTTACTGACAGCTGACAGCTGATAGCTGATAGCTTCCTTACAAATTCTGCGCGTACTCCGGCATCTTCTCGCCGGACCTCAACCGCACATACGCTTTTTTCCAGTCCGGACGGTAGCCGGCGAACTTGCCGCGACGCCGCTCTTTGCCCGGATAATTCGCCGTGCGCACGGACGCGACTTTCACTTTGAAAATCGTCTGCACAGCCTGCTTGATCTCCGTCTTCGTCGCCTTGGGAGCAACCTGAAACACCAGCGTGTTCTGGGTCTCTTTAATCCCCAAACCTTTTTCGGTGATGACCGGCTTGCGAATGATCTGATACGCGCTTTTCATATCTGTTAGCCCCTAGGCCACCTCGGTCTTCGCTTTACGCGCGCGGGCCGCCGGCTTTTTCTTTTTTTCCGGCTCGGGCTCGGCCACATGGTCGCGCCGCGAGGCTGTCTTGCGCAGCGAGTCCTGCAACTTCTCGAGCGCCGGCTGCGCGAAGATGATGTGCGTGTAGCGCATCAGGTGGTACGGATGCACTTCGTTGCCGCGCACAAGTTCGAGGCCGTCGATATTGCGCGAGCTGAGTTCCAGATTCTTGTTTTCCGCACCCGAAACTTCGACCAGCAGCGTCGTCCCATCGACTTTCAGCTTGCCGAGTGACTCGGCAAACGCTTTGGTCTTCGGCTCTTTCACGTCAAACGCATTCACGACCATGAGCTTGCCGTCGGCAAACTTCGCAGCCAGCGCCGAACGCAGCGCGCCCAGAAGTTTTTTCTTCGGGAAGGCGTAGTCGTAGGAGCGTGGTTGCGGTCCATGCACCGTCCCGCCGTGCCGCCAGATTGGCGACCGGACCGAGCCAATACGCGCCCGCCCTGTGCCCTTCTGTTTCCAGAGCTTCTTGCCCGAACCGGAAACGCTTCCGCGAACCTTGGTGGCATGCGTGCCCGCGCGGCCAGCGGCCCGATACTGCTTGACCGCTTCCCAGAGCAGGTCTTCATTAACCGCGCCGAAAACCTCGTCGGCCAGGTCAATCGTTCCAACCTTGGCTCCGCTCAAATTGTGGACATCGATAGTTGCCATATCTCTCTCGTCTTTACCTGACTCAACTGCTCGCCAACTGACGGCCAATAACTAATGACCGAACTAGCCCTTCTTCGCCGCTCTCTTCGCCGCCTTCAACGGATCGACCGTCGCCGAGCCCGCGAACCCGCGGCGCTCTCTCGGCGGTTTCTTAGCCTTATTAATGACGATGTATCCGCCATTCGGACCGGGCACGCTGCCCTCGACCACCAGCAGGTTCTCATCTTTGTCGACGCCCAGAATCCGCAGGTTACGCGTCGTGATGCGCGCGTTGCCCATGTGTCCCGACATGCGCATGCCTTTAAACACGCGCGACGGAAATGCCGACGAGCCGATCGAACCCGTAATCTGAAACATCGAACCGTGCGATTTTGCGCCGCCGGCAAAGTGATGCCGTTTCACCACGCCCTGAAATCCATGCCCTTTACTCGTTCCAACCACATCGACAAAGCGTTCGCCCTCGAAAATATCCACCAGCACGCGGTCGCCAACTTTGACGGCGGCATTGGTCGGGTCTTCGTTCGGCCCTTCAACCTCAATCATTACTTCCCGCATAAACCTCACCGGCGGAAGGTTGTGCTTGGCAAAGTGTCCCCGCATCGCCTTGGTCAGCTTCTTTTCTTTTACGAACTCAACCAGCCCGATTTGCGCCGAAACGTATCCATCCTTGGTGCTGGTCTTGTGCTGCGTGACCACGCATGGTCCAGCCTTCAACACCGTGGCCGGCCGCACATCGCCCTTCGAATCGAAGAGCTGCGTCATGCCGACCTTCTTACCCAGAATTCCTGCAACCTTTGCCATTTCCGTCTCCGTTCCCAGCATGGCCCGGCATTATTGAATGCCGTCTATTGGCTGGGGCTCGCCAACTCTCAACTACCGCGCCTTTACTGACGGCTGAGAGCTAACAGCTACTTATGTTCTTTCCCGAACGCCTTAATCTCCACATCCACACCGGCCGGCAGATCGAGCTTCATCAGCGCGTCGACCGTCTGCTGCGTCGGCTCGAGGATATCGAGCAGACGCTTATGGGTGCGGATCTCGAACGCTTCCCGCGACTTCTTGTCCACGTGCGGCGAACGCAGCACGCAGTATTTGTTCTTCATCGTGGGCAGCGGAATCGGGCCGGCAATCTGCGCGCCCGTGCGTTTGGCCGTTTCCACGATCTCGCCCGTCGACTGATCCAGGATGCGATAGTCGTAAGCTTTCAGCCGGATTCGAATTCTCTCTTGTCCACTCACTGTGTCACTCTCTCTTTGCCCCTCCCGGCTGCCTTCATTCCGAAGTCCGGGAAGAAAGAACTGGCGGCAAGAAGCAAGCCGCTTTTGCTTTTACATCTGCAATCTGACCTCTTACCCCTACTGCACAATCTCCGCGATCGTTCCGGCGCCTACCGTGTGGCCGCCTTCGCGGATCGCAAACCGCAAGCCCTTCTCCATCGCGACCGGAGTGATCAGTTCAATCGTCAGACTGACATTGTCGCCCGGCATCACCATCTCCGTACCTGCCGGCAACTCCGCTACGCCCGTCACGTCCGTCGTTCGCAGGTAAAACTGCGGCCGATATCCCTTGAAGAACGGCGTGTGCCGACCGCCTTCTTCCTTCGTCAGAATGTAAACCTCAGCCTTGAACTTGGTGTGCGGAGTAATCGACCCGCCCTTCGCCAGCACCATGCCGCGCTCCACATCCTCTTTCGCGATGCTGCGCAGCAAGAGGC
>JBAQJF010000055.1:0-2536 GCA_049300195.1 Terriglobales bacterium
CTACCAGGACCGCTCGTTGCGGCAACCCGGCTTCGTGGGGCTGAACCTGGCTAGCGGACCGAGTCAGAAGGCGTCCGCCGAGACTCTCAAGAGCCGGCCCGGCTGCTGCCGCATAGGCTTTCACCGCTGCTTCGTCCGAGATCGAACTTTTTCAGTTTCCGGGCTTGCGACGGTATTTTGCGCTACGGTTATTCCGCCGGTCTGCGCCTCAGGAAGCGTCCCAACCGGAGCGATAAAGCGGTATCCACGCCTTGGAATCATTTCAACGAAACGCGTTGTGTCCGGGGAAAAGCTCTTCGTGATTTCTGCGCGCTGTTTCACTGATTGCCATGAGTACTCCACAAGTTGCTCGATGGAACTTAGTTGGGTTTTAAAGCGCCTGAGGAGCCCGCCGCCTTTTGCGCCTCGCGCCAGTCGCGGGGCGGCATCCCCTCCCAGGCTCGAAAGGCTCGCGCAAAGGAGCTGGCATCCTCATAGCACGCTCCCGAGCGAAGCGGCCTTATCGGCAAGAGCACGCACAGACTCGCGTGAGGATACATCGACCTTCAGCGAGGAGACCTTTTAGCTTGTGGCCTCCAGGTCTTTTTGAGCAGCAGCCAACAGCTTCTCATTGAAGTCCGCGAGCAGGATGTGTTTGCCGAAACCCTGGCGGCGCGCAATCGCCATCCCAATGCCACCTGCGCCGATTACAGCGACTACTTCCGTCTTCATCCGTTCTCTCTCATGGATCGCCATCCATCCAGCGGCCCCTGAAGCGTCCGCGTCCAACATTGCTAAAGTTAGACCTGGGAGAGGCTTGCTGCCCAGCAAAGCGCGCCAATCACATTACAGAGTACGCCAATATATTTGCCAAGAAGGGCGCTGATTGTTTGGATCTCCAACTCGCCACAAAAACGTCATCCTGAGAGCTTGTGAGTTAATTCCGTTTAGTGGCTAGGGCAAGCGGATCGACGCCTGTTTTGCTGTGGTTGGCTTGCTAAGCGGCAATCGGGCCCGGGTGGGATTGTTCACGGTTGGACGGTGTTGGATCTTTGCTGTTTTGCCGCTGAGCGCGGTTTTAGCTGAGAAGGGCCTTGCTGAAGTGGGTTAGGTTGTAAGCCAAGGCGCACCACAGCGCCACGCATTTGATTTTGTTGAGGCCCCGTACGGTCAACGGCGTCAGCCCGCGATAGGTTCGTAATTCAGCATTTACGGTCTCGCTGGTGGCGGCCCTTTGTCGGTAGATCTTCTTGCCCTCATCGCTTTCCATGCGTTGTTTCCATGCCCGGATCGCTTCCGAATCGTTCGGCTTGGGTTTTAACTCGTGACCTCGGTTCTGGGGGTTTCTGGCCGGTTTGGGAGGCACAAACAACTCCACCTCCTGCTCGTGGGCCTGCACGACGTCCTCCATGCGCAAGTAGCCGCCGTCGATCAGCTGCTGCTCCACTTTGCCACCAGTCCGTTGTTCCACTTGCTCTCGCATCGGCTCGCTCAACCCAGCCGAATCGGAAGATTCGTTACAAACATCCACCCCCAAGATGGCACGACTCTCGGTGTCGGTGGCCAACTGCACATTTGCCGCCGGGTTGTAACCGCCGTTAGCCATCTTCATCACCCGCATGTCCGCATCCGTGGTGCTTACCCGCGGCTGCCGGGCTCGGATCTGGTCCCCACACTTGCCTTGCCCTGCTCTCTTGGCCGCCTCCGCCTGCTTCTTCTTCAGCTCCGGCAACTGTGCTATCGCCTGCTCCAACCGCTGCTGTCGCGACGCCGCCGCTCGTGTACGCGCCGCCCTCTGCCGTGCCGTCACAGCAGCCGACTGTGCCGGCGATTCCAGCTGCCTACGCAACTCCAACACTTGCTGCTGGGCTTGTACCAACAGCTGCTGCAAGCGTTCTTCCCGGCGAAAACTGCTGCTCCCGGCGCTGACGCGAATCCGCACTCCATCCTGGCTGATGCGGCTCACACGCACTAGCTTCTTGTCCACCAACGTCACTAACACCTGGGTAAAAAGGGCGTCCAAGGCGTCTGCGTGATCGCAACGGAAGTCACTCAACAGGTGATGATTTACGCTTACACCGCCGCACATCCAGCGAAACGGCGCACTTTCTTCGCAGCGACGCGCCAGTTCCCGGGCCGAACCTATGCCTCGCACACAACCGTACAGCCATAAACCCACCAGCAGACGGGGGTCGGTTGCATCTCGGCCCGCTATCCCCTCACGAGCTCGGATCGGCTCATAAAAACCACTCACGTCCAGCTTCTCCACCAACGCCATCACTGTGCGCACAGGATGCAGCGCTCTCACTAGATCATCGGCACACTGCACTACCATCGCCAGCTGACGACGTTCCGGCCTGCGCAGACGAACCGCACCTTTCTGACCTACTTCGCTCCCGATGTCGCCCATACCTCTTCTTACTACCTCAACCCGCCAACAACACCATTTATCCCACAAAGCGCACCAAAAAAGTCACAACCTCCGAGCGTAGCCGAGGGATCTGTGGTGCGCCCCGGCTCCCGCACAAAGGTCTGGGTTCTCACGCAGGCTCTGAAT
>JBAQJF010000056.1:0-40469 GCA_049300195.1 Terriglobales bacterium
GGGCTGCTCGGGATATCCGAAACCAGTTCCGACATGCGCGACTTGCTAAAGCGCGAGACGCAAGATGTGCGGGCCGCCGAAGCGATCGCTCTGTTCTGCTACCAGGTCAAGAAATGGATTGGTTCATTCGCGGCGGCTTTGGGCGGAATCGAGACACTGGTGTTCGCCGGAGGTATCGGAGAGAATGCACCCGCAGTCCGCGCTCGGATTTGCGACGGGTTAAGATTTCTTGGAATCGAACTCGATGAAAAGCAAAACGCGGCGAACGCGGGCGTGATTTCCGCCGCGTCCAGCCGAGTTGTGGTCCGCGTCATTCACACGGACGAAGAGCAAATAATAGCCAAGACGGTTTGCCAGATCCTCGGCCTCGCTGGAAAAGGGGAGAATTGATTCATGAGCCAGTCGCGTTACACTTTTGCTTCCGGCGAGTCGGCAAGCCCTCCAGGCGGCAACTCATCCGGCATGTCAAGACGCGCGACACCAATCCGGCTATCAGCCATCCCATAATAAACATCGAAGCGATTGGGTAAGCCCAGATCGTCGCGCCGGTCGATACCGGTCGGGAACACGACGTGGGCGACGGTCCCACTGCATTCCTGCGGCAGCGTCGGCTTCAGCACCGGCTCTACCGAACGATAGAGGATGTCCTGCGGATGCTCTTTCGAGAGGACCATCACGCCGGCAGAGTAGCACAGCTGGTGCTTGTCGCTGTTCGGATTCTTCAGCTCACTGACGCCGTGGTAAACGATCAGCCAGCCGTGCCGAGTCAGGATTGGCGGAGTGCCGCCACCGATCTTGAGGCGCTCCCAGGGTGATACTGGGGTCGCCAGCCGATGATGAGACATGAACCGACCGAGACGATTCGATTCACGTGATTCCAAGGACATTACGCAGTAGGAGATCCAGATGCTCTCCCGATCGAGATCAACTTTACGTGCCGCGGGATGGTGAACCGTTTGCTCCGGACGAGTGCCGGGAAACAGCGGCCGGTGCAGGATGGCCAACTCCAGGTGTCCGGATGGATTAGGAATAGCAGCCGGGAAGAGACTGGCGTCCTTGTCATCCACGTCTCCGCATTCGATACCATGATAAGGGCCGAAGGTCGCGAGCCCGAGACGATTCCAGTGCAACAGGTCCTTCGACAAAGCGAGGGCGATTCGCGGGCCTTCAGGGGAAAAAGCCGTGTAAGTCATCATGTAGCTGTGGAGCGGTTCCACGAAGGTGATGCGAGGATCTTCGCAGCCACCACCGCCATCGGGCCGGCGCTCATAATCCGCTTCCGGTTCCAGCGCGATGCCGAGCCGCTCGACGCCGGAAGGATCGCCGGCTTCATTGAAACGCACTCGCGCAATGCCGATACGCGAATAATTTCCACGCGCAACCAGCCGCGGAAACAAATAAAGCTCACCGTCGGGACCACGAGCGGCAGCCGGATTCAGGACCCCTTCGACCTCCTGAGGATTTCCAGGCTCCGGCTCCATTAGAATTCCCAGCCGTTGCAGCTTAAGTCCGGTTGTCAAATCCTTTTCTACGATTGCCATAACTTCACGCCGCCTGGCTACCGACCGCTAAACACGCGATGATGGTTTGGATAACCCGCTTGGTTTCGTGGGGATCCTTAACCGGAATGCAATCGACTCCCGCTGTCTCGGCAGGGTAGTCATTGCCGCCCACATACAAGGCATCGCCGACATAAATCATCTCTTTTATCGAAATACCGAGCAGGTCGCGAAGTTTTCTGATGCCGTAGGCCTTGTCTATGCCGGGCTTGGTGATGTCGATGGATGTCGATCCCCCGATTCGGACAGAAAACTCGGGAATGAAAGTGTCAAGAATCGCTTTGATCTTCTTCCGCTTGGCGAAATCGGGATCCCATTTTTCCTTTGCTTCCAAGGGAGCCTGCTGACCTAAGGCAGAAAATGTTATCTGGCTTCCACGGTCTTCGATTTGCTCTCCCCAGAGCTTTTCGATCTTGAAGTCCGCAACTCCGATCGCCTTCTTGAGGGAACCGAGGATCTTGTGTCTTTGATCCGCATTGAAGTCTTCCGAATAGATCTTTTTCCAAGCCGCCGAGTCGTAGCGGTAGAACTTTGTGCCACAGGTAGGAAGGAGAGACAGATCGGCCAGGCGTTTGTCGTGGGGCAGATTCGAAACCAGTTGCTTTTCAAACTGCGGCCAACCGCCGCCGGAAATCACCGCCACTTTGACGATCGCTAGAAGGTCGTGCAGTAGCCCTGACATTTCGGGATCGACAGATGATTTACTGTCGGCAAGTGTTCCGTCGAGATCGAATACAATCAGCTTTTTCACTATGCTTCCACCTTCTAAATTCTCGAGATCTCAATCCGGCATCGAGATTTCCAGCAAGTTCACCGAATTACGCGGCCGAAAAACACATTTACCGATCGCCGCAGGTAAGAGGAATACGTCGCCTCTTCCGACCGCGTACGTGGCCCCGCCGTGTTCGACCAGCCCCGCGCCCTCGAGGCATACCAGCACACGCGGCAAATCCGCCGCGCCGACGGTGAACGGAGACTGTCCGCGCAGGCGCCACAACCAGAAATGTTCACAATGAAAAAGTCTCTCGCGGTCGACCGGAGTCGTCGTCTCGACCTTGGGCGTCACCCGAGCGACTGGACCTTCAGAAAAATCAATGCAGGCCATAGCCTTATCGACTTGTAGCGCCCTTGGCTTTCCTGTCGTCGGATCAATGTGGTCCCAGTCATACAGGCGAAACGTCACGTCGCTATTTTGTTGAATCTCGAACACCACAAGGTCGCCGCCCAGAGAGTGAACCGTGCCTGCGCGGAGGAAAACGGCGTCGCCCGGCTTCGGAGTTAAACATGCGAGGTGGTCCGCGACCGTGCCGTTGGTGAGCGCGCGCCGCAGATCGCCTTCCGTAGTATCCGGCTTCAGGCCCGCGTAGATACGGCTTTCTGTCCCCGCCTCCAGCACAACCCATGCTTCGGTCTTCGGTGTCTCGCCCGCGGGCAGCAGATTCGCATTCGCTTTTGTGGGATGCACCTGGACCGAAAGCATTTCATGTACATCGAGGAACTTCAGCAACAGCGGGAATCGGCGGAAACGCCCGGCCAGCTTTCCCATTATTTCCTTCGGGAACTGCCGCAGCAATTGACCGATGGTCTGCCCCTTGAGCGGCCCCTCGGCGACGCGGCTCTGATGGTCCTCGCGGTCGCTGAGCAGCCAAGCTTCGCCAATAGGGCCACTGGGCAGAGGTGCGGCGAGCAACCTGGCCAAGTGCCGGCCGCCCCACAGCCGATACTGATAGATCGGTTCGAATCGCAGAGGATAGACCAGGGCTTGATTCAGTGCTCCATCCCGGTCGTCGACAGCCAGGCTTGCGGTGGTGTCGATCATGACGGATCTGAGAATCTCGGCTCGGGAAGAGGCGGATCAGTCCTGTGCGTCCGTTGATCGTGCAATTTGCCGAGGGTATGTTCGATCAATCTGGCCAACTTATCTGCGGCGCCGTCGACGGCAAGTTCCACGGTCGTCGCCTCGTCGGTGACCGCGATGGGCTGGCGGTCTTTGAGGCGCGCCTCCATCATGCAACGTTTGTCATTCTTGCCGCTCTTCGGGCCGCGCTCGTCGGTGAGGTGGACCTCTACCCGCGTGATGTGATCGCTCATTCGGCCGAGGGCACTCTCCACTACGCCCCTGATCTTATCGGCGAGCGCCTCGTGACCTTCGATTGTGTGGTCCGTATTGACTTGGATTTGCATGCTGATCTCCTGCCTGATCATTTTGATCAAGGATTTTTCTCACGCTCGTACATCGCCGTTCGGCCGTTGCGCCATCATCGCCAGAGCTTTGATCGTCAGAGTTGAGATCACCAGAGCGGCTAAGTTCATGGAACTCGGCTGCCCGCCGGCACCTGCTTCTGGCGCCCGGAAGGCACCATCGACAAGTCGTTGGTTCCGATGTAGATGGTGATGGCAATGAGGATAGCAATGAGGCCGAACCAGACTCGCCAATCGTGATGCGCGCGCCGCCAGTAAGGGATGTCGCCGTGATGGCTATGGTGACTCTCTCGGTTGGGATGCGGGTGTTCGGTGTTGTGCAGAGTCATGCTGATCTCCGTGAGAAACATCCGTAGTTACGGAACAGCGTCACCATGAAAGGCCACTTCACGGTATTTTCTGAGCCGGAGTTTCCGAGCCTTGAACCTGTGCTGTTTTCTGGCTCAACTCCTGGGTGAGATGGTGAACCTTCATGGAATACTCGTGCGCCTGCTTGCTGAGTTCGTGAGCGACCAACTGATCCTCCTTGCCATGGGCGACGGCCGCAACCGCGTGCGCGTGAGCCGCAAGGTTGTGGAGTTCTGCAGCTCGCTCGTGTGGTCTCTGTGACATGACGGTTCTCCTGGTTAGTTTGAATGTGCTTGTCGCACGTGTCCTTCACCGCTTCCCAATTAAGGCGCGGCCTCCATCAGCTTTTAGCCAGCAGCCGGGCGTGCCCTAGGCAAGCGCGCTAGTCGGCGTTCCTATACTCTTCCGGAACATCGTCCTCCGGAACTTGGCGGGTCGTGACCTCTGAGACATCCGGATCTTTGGCGTTCTCCACACCATCGACGATGGAGGCTTCAAAAGCGTTTCCTTCTTCTACTAATTCTTCTACGCTCTCGGAATCCGCGCCGGCCGGGCGCGACATGCCCTGAATGTCGCCGGACTGCCCGGCCGAGTTCGTTTCACGTACCTCTTCGTCGCGCTCGTTGTCGCGCCGATTATCTGCAACCATGATTCTTGCCTCGTTAGGTTCTGACCTCGCTGAACGCGCCACCGCATCCCTGCAGCGCTGGGTACTACGCGGCCACAGGTTCCGCGGTATGCACGGCGGAGTGGACAGGATTTGTGCTTTCGATGATCTCCTTAGCCTTGGCGACTTCTGCGGCCGTCCCATGGGCGATCAGCAGAAACTGATCTGTGGTGAGCGCCGTTTGGTACTTCACAATGCTGTCTTTGGGGATGCCTATGCTGAAGAGACCGGCTCCCAAAACACCCAAGGCTCCTACCTCTACGGCACCTTCCAATCCTGCGATGATCCAGGCCACCAGAGGTCCGGCCACTAAAATTGGGCCAAGACCAGGAATCATGAAGAGAGCAGATCCGAACAAAAGCCCCCAAAAGCCTCCCCAGAATGCGCCAACCTTGCCCCAATATTTCATGCGGTCGCCGGTATTGTAGTAGCCGACCACTTGCTCATCTGTGTGGTAGCCCTTGCCGACGATGGATAACTTGTGCATGTCGACTCCGCCACGCTGAAGTTCTTTCACCGCTCGATCGGCATCCGAATGAGTGTGATAAATCGCGACAACTGAATTTTCTACAGACATCTCTAGTCTCCTCGGCGCTTCGCCATTATGGTTGGACCGTTAAATGAAGTCCCAGCTCAAATATGACAGTGCCGTTATTGAAAAACTGGTCGCTATTGCACAGTTTGGGAAAGCACAGTCGTTCCTCCATTGTTAACTGCCCTGGGCCGCTCGCAATTTATCTTTATGATCTTCCGAGCTGCTCTATTCAGCCTGCTTGTGCAGGTTTGACGGTCGGCACCCCGCTCAGATTGTTGAGGTTTTCCGGACAAGTAGTGGAGACGTCATAGCGGTATCCGTACTTGGTGTGGCTACCAGAGTTCATCTGGTCGCTGCCGCGAAGCTCACGAAAGAGTACCTCGCGGATCCATCATCTTGATGCGCGATACCGGCATGCGGAACGGAAGAGAGCTTTACCGGATGCGCATCGAGAACCTGCATTTGGAAAACCCGCGTAATCTTCGGTGCCGGACAGCAAGACGGAAGGAGGAAGGAGACGCGTGCCGATGGGCAATCGCGTCTTTGACATTCTTAAACAGCGGTGCGGCGAAAAGCGCGAAGGATGGGTCTTCCCATCGAGACGCGCTGAGTCTTCTCACCTCACTACAAGGGCGAAGAGATTTCGCGAAGCCAGGGTCAAAGCTGGGCTTCCCGAAGATCTTGTCCTCTATTGTCGGCAGCATGATTACGGCACCCGGATTCTGAAGAGAACCGGAAACTTGGCTGCCGTCATGAGAACCATGGGACACAAGAATGTGAAGACTGCCATACAGTATCAGCATCCAGAACTAGAGATCGTGCGCGCAGCGCTCGATCAGGGCGAAGCAGTTGAGAAACGGGCGTAGCCGGATTGAGTTACGGCACAGTTTACGGCACACCTAAAACACCAACCCCTGTAAGTGATTGAAAAGATGGTGAGCGCGGTAGGAATCGAACCTACAACCTACTGATTAAGAGTCAGTTGCTCTGCCAATTGAGCTACGCGCCCGCGGAGAAGAAGCTTCGGCGAGAATTTTTGATTATACCATCGGCGCTGCGGCGGGTCGGATTGCGGTGTGCGGTATGTGATCTGCGACTTATGCCGAGATGGCTTCCCTTCCGTTGTCGGTAAGCGTCCGCTCGGCGCTGCCAACTGGCTTGCGTTCTGCAATGACTTCTATTCTGGCCATCGCTCGCCGTTCTACTCTCCCTATGATTGGCCTCTCGTTTGCGCCCACTGCCGAAAGGGAGACGAAGCGGTTTTCATTCCAGAGACGATCGATCAGGCGACGCTCGCTCCTATGAAGCACTTCCTGCGGAAGCGAGGGGAAATTGCGGAAGGTCCACGTCAGCAGCGCGCGCTCCAGAAAATTCGGTTGCAAGTAGCGAGGCCCAATCGGCGTGTCCAGTTCCAAAACGCCATGGGCGAGTTTTTCAATCCACATTCTGCGTTCCTACCCGGAAAGTTGATCAAATGCTTGACTGCGTTCAAGGCGGGAATTATTGCACCAACTTTTGGGCATGGGAAGCGTTTTTGTGAAAATAAGCAATTTATTTTCGATTGCGCTCAATTTGAGAAAACCTCGCTGTTCGCCGATGGTCGTTCGCTGTTCGTCCTTCGCTGCCAGCAAAACAGCTCTGAATCTGTTTTTCAACTCGCCTTTTCTTTTGACTTGCTCGCGCTAAATGAGCCCCATCTATATCAGTTCGGGAAGGCGTTCGATCCGGTCCAGTGTCGCCGCTACGCCGATTCCTTTTCCATCCGATTGCTCGATTCGGACTACGGTCGCATTGCACATGGTCCAACCTCCCGGACCTAACCCGAGGTTGGGAGGGAGCATGAGGACTAGTTCCAGCTTTGCGCCGGGCTCGATGGCCGAGTTGGTGTAGAGGAAGATCCCCGATGAGGTCAGATCCCGGGTCAGGCCGGAGTGCTCGGCGAGATCTCCTTCTTGGGCGCGAACCTTGACCGGCAATTGAACAGCGGTTCGGGACTGACGACGGCGTTCTTCGGTGGACTTTCCCCTGGGCTCGGTGCTGTCGGTGTTAATCAGTTGAGTAATACCCCCTCCCCTGCGCGGTCTTTTAGAATCAAAGACCTGGCGATATTTTCGTGCCAAGTCTTTTACTAATAAGGAGTTACATGTAAAGTCTTTAAGAACCAATAAGTTAAGCCCATATCTCAGCAGGAGCCTTTCCCGAGCGTGCCTTGCAGAGCCACCTTTCAGGTGTGCAAGAAATATGATTCGTCGGTTTTTTTCTTTAAGTCAATTAAATTCGGAAAGGTCTGTACCTTCATCCTTCACCCGAAACCTCTAGAAACTGAATTTTAGGGCCAACTCAATTCCGCGCGGGCCTCCGCCTCCGAGAAATGGGTTGCCGATGCCTACATCGCCGGTGGCGCCGATACTGTAGCCGCCGTTGCCGACCTCGCGGAAGTTGCTACCGACACTCACTGGCTGGAAACCGCAGCCGCAGCTGGCAGACAGATTACTTGCCGGGTCGGCGATGAAATTTGGCAGAACTGGGTTGGCAAAATTTGGGTGGTTGAGGATGTTGAAGAACTCGGCGCGAAATTGCGCCTTCACGCGCTCAGTGATGGCCGTGTCTTTGTAGATTGCAAAGTCCCATTGCTTGTATGTCGGTCCAACCAGCGCGTTACGGCCGAGATCGCCGTAGTGGCGGGTTCCGGGCACGCAATCGGAGGCGTAACCGCTGGGCGCCATATCGGCGGCAGTCGTAATCAGACAGGGCATAGCGAACGAGGTCAGGTCAATGTAATCGGAGGGCGTGCTCTTGTGGTAGGTGATTGGCCCGACCACGTCGGGGCGGTCGAAACATTCGGCGCCGCCGCTGTAGTCATCCTCGCAGTTGTAGGCAAATTCGAAGGGCTGGCCGCTTTGCAGAGTCAAAGTGCTTTCGATGCCCCAACCATTTTTCAAACGCTGCATGTCTCCACCCTGATGCGGGAACTCGTAGGCGAATACCCAGGTAAAGCGGTTCGGCACGTTGAAGTTTGATGGGCCATATTCGCGATTCGGACTATTGCTGTCCTGTGGTTGAGCGGCGTTCGGAACGAAGTCTTCGAGGTCGCTGGCGGTGTCGAGCGACTTGGAATAGACGTAGTTGACCGCGGAAGTAATTCCGTGCCACCCGTTGATTTTGTAACTGACCTGGAGCGAGTTGTAGTTCGACTTGGCGGTCGAATTCTCCTGATAAATATAGTAGGCGCCTACACCGGCATCGCCGAAGGGACGAGGCACACCGAAGTCCTGAATGCTTCCAGTGCTCGCGCAGGTGGCGATTCCAAATGGGCAATCCGCCGCGGTTACGGCTGCGCTGGTCGGCTGATTGAGGTCGTAGAAGCGAAACAGGCGGTGGCCTTGCGATCCCACATAGCCAACCTGGAGAACGGTCTTGCTGCCGATCTGCTGCTCGATGTTGATGTTGTAGTTTTCCATGTAGGGCGTCTTGATGTGAGGATCGACGCCGAAGATATCGCACTCCTGGCTGGTGCAATCGGACGCGCCGTAGACGGGCTGACCGGCGGTAATGGTCGAGACGTTGAGGGCGGCGCCGGTGATGGCATTCGATCCGCCGAAATTTCCATAGGCTGGGCCGGGCGCGTAGTAGGCGGAGAAGGGCAGGTGGCCGAGGAACATATCCTGCGAAAAGGCGTCATAAAACAGGCCTGCTCCGGCGCGAACTACCGTTTTGCTCCTGCCCGTTACGTCCCACGCAATGCTGGCGCGCGGCGAGAAGTTTTTGTAGTCCGGGTTATACAAACGGCTCAGTCCGTTTGTACCTACTTGGGTGTACGTACCGGTGCCGGTGTCGGATACCGGGTCGAAGCTGGAGACCAGAAAATTGGCGAACAGGTTGTTCTTCTCTTTGACCACGCCGTAGTAGTCCCAGCGCAGACCGTAGTTAATGCTTACGCGGGAATTCAGGCGAAAGCCGTCCTGAATATAAAGACCGAAGCTGTTCTCGGAGGTGTGGCGCAGCGAATCTCCGGAATACTGAAGACCCGAGGAGGGATCGCCTTCGAGGAAGGTGCTCAGGTCGGGGAATTTGAGCCGGCCGCGGAAGTATTTGTCGAAATATTGCTGAATCGAAGTGCGGCGGAATTCGAAGCCCGCCTTCAGGTCGTGCCGGCCCTTCTTCCAGGCCACGTCTTCGACAAAGTGGGTGTTGGTGTCGTGGCGGGCGCGCGGGTCGCCCGACGTTGTGCCGAGCTGCGAGAAGAAGCTGCTCGCTCCGCTGGGCGTGACCGAGACGAGGATGATGGGCAGACCGGAATCGTGCACGCCGGTTCCCTGGCAATCGGCGGTATCGCTGGCGGCGCACAGCCCGATTGAGCTGGGATGGAAGGACTGGTCCTGGGGAAAGAAACCTTCCGAGAAGCGGTTCCAGCCGTAGCGAATTTCGTTTACGAGCGTGCCAAATGTTTGAACGTCAGAGATGGCCGCCATCTGCACGCGAGTGGGCGTAACGGTGTTGAAGCCGGGGAGCTGGCCGCCGCTGCCCGTCAGGGCCAGCGGAAATGCCTGGGTGCTGTCGCCGAAGAAATAGCGGCCGGTCAAAGTATTGGTGGCGCTGACGCTGTGATCGATCTTTGCGATGAGGCTGCTGAGGTTGTTTGACGACGGAGTGATGAGCGAGGTATTGGGACCACTCGGACAGCCTACGTCTTCTCCCGGACCTGGAGTTCCGAAGGTTCCCGGAATGTTTGGCGCGGGCCAGAACGCCAGCATGGCCTGGGTCACAGGGTTTGGGGGTCCATTGGCCTCAATGTCGGCTGCGATCTGGGCGGGATCGGGCACGCACGCCAGGGTGACGGTGCCGACGTTTTCGCGCTGGCCTTCATAATCGAAAAAGTAAAATGTCCGGTTTTTGATGATCGGGCCACCGATCTCGCCGCCGAACTGGTTGTTGTGAAACGGAGCGCGTGCGCTGCTGCTGTTAAAGAAATTGCGGGCGTCGAGCGCGTCGTTACGGAAATATTCGAACAACTGGCCGTGCACGTCGTTGGCGCCGCTCTTGGTAACGATGTTGACGATGGCGCCGGCGTTGCGGCCATATTCCGGAAGAAAGTTGGATTTCACGGCAATTTCGGCGATGGCGCCGATGGGCAGGATGGCGGACGGGACAGCGAAGACGCCGCCTTCATTGATGGCGGGGTCGTTGCGGTAGCCGTCGTTCATGTCGGTACCGTCGAGCATGTAATTGTTGGAGCGGCCTCGGGCGCCGTTCATGGAAAACTCGCCATAGGAGCCGGGGGAATCGGTGATTTGATCGGGCGAGCCGGCGACGCCGGGGTTAAGGAAGATGAGCTTGGTGTAGTCGCGGCCGTTCACCGGGAGATCTTCCACCGTCCGGCTGGTGAGGACGCCGCCAAGATCGTTGGTGGTGGTTTCGATGAGCGGGAGTTCTTCGCCGGAGACTTGGACGGTCTCGCTCACCTGGCCGACTTTCAGCTGGACATCGACGCGGCGCTCGGTGGCGACGTTGACTTCGACATCATTCGTGACAGAGGTCTGGAATCCGCTTTGGGAGACGGTGACGGAATACATGCCGATGGGGAGTTCGGGAATGGCGTAGCTGCCGTCGGCCGAGGTGGTCGCGGTGCGCTCGAGGCCGGTGCCCGTATTGCGCACTTTTACCGTTGCTCCGGCGACTACGTTTCCCGAAGGATCGGTGACCGTACCTAGAATCGTGCCGCGGAAGGTTTGCGCGTCCGCGATCGTCGTGAGCGTGATTGTCGAGAAAAAGAGAAGGCAGACCACCAGTCGGCGTAGCTTCATTTGCTGTTCTCCTTCGCCGCGGCGAGAACAATCAGGGGCTTCGCGAACGGCAGGTAGAGATGGTTTTTTGAGTTGGGGAATTATAGACGAGTGCGGGAAAAACGTAAGTGACTTTGTGGAGCATGCGGTGAAATCGAGGTCCGAGGGGACGCAGAGAGATACGCGGCAGGCCCCGTCTCTACGACAGGTAGATTTTTAACCGTTTGGAAGGTGGACGATTAGAAGTTGAAGGCCAAGCCGCCCCGGATCGAGCGGGCCGAAGACTGCACTAGATAGACGGTCTGGCCGTCGCTGCTTATTACCGGGACATATCCCTGAGCGAGAAGATTGCGAATATCCAGGAGGAGTTCCATGTGTCCCGCAATCAACCTCGATGGAATCGGCTGGCGGATGGAAATGTTCAGATAGGGATCGGCCGCGCCCGGCGAGGTGTTGAACAGATCGACAGGCGTCAGCGTGCGGCCGGCGGTATAGCGGTAGGAGGCGACCCAGTGCGTCTTTGACTTGGGGACGTTTCCGCTGAATTTGGCGGCTATCGAATGGCGGCGCTCGGCGCGGATGTAGTCGCGCGCGTCCTCCAACTGGATGCCGGGATGCGAGAGATCGAGCATGCCGCCGTAGTCGTAATCTAGAGTCGCGGTGAGATCGTCGAACAGCTCGCGCTGGAGAACGGCGCGCACACCGGCCGCCGAGAAATCGTTGCCCTGGTAGCTGAAGGTGCCGGAGTAAAGGTCGGGAAGCACGTCCCCCGATTCGGCGGTCAGATCGCCAACGCCGGTGAGCACGGGATCGACAATATTGTCAGCGTAGAGCGCGACCTGCATCTTGTTTTTGCCGATGCGCTGGGAGAGGGAAACTTCCTGGTGCCGGGCACGCTCCACCGCGGGAGTGAAATTGACCATGCTCATGTGCGGGCCGGCTGCACCGGGATCGGAGGAGACATCGTCGTAGTGGCCGCCACTGGAGGCGCGATCCTCCAGACGCGAGTCGGGGACGGAACTCGAGTATTGATATTCGAGAACCGTATTCGGCGAGAGGTGCAGATCAACCGAGCCAAAGGGCTTGAAGGCGTGCGCGCGGCCCATGAACTCGATCGTCTGCAACTGGCTGCCGAGCGTCATTTCGATCATGTCGCCCAGAACCACATGGTCGGAACTGGTGACTGAGAGCGCCTGCAAGGTGGCGCCCGGCATGTTGTTAAGATCGGGCGAGTTCAGTCGAAGCGCCGAAATGGACAAGGAAGGCTCGAATACATTGTTGTAGTGGCTGGTGTAGGTGGTGCGGAGGATGGCGGCCGGATTAGGAGAGCCGTCCGTCCCGTAGCCTACATCGCCGTTGAAGCGAACCGTCCCAGTTGAGAGCAGCGAGCGCTCGACCGAGAAAGCGGCCGACATATCCGAGGGGCTGCCAAAACCTTCGCCGGGCGAGCCGGCTAACAGAGTGACGTTGCCTTTCAGGTCGCTGCCATTTTCCACGATTGCCGTCGAGCCATCGGGAAGAATACGAAGGATGGGACGGTTGGAGATGGAGCGCAGAGTCCACTTCCAGTCATCCTGATCGGCCTGGGTCGGCACGGTGACTAGCTGGATGGCTTCAAAGAGATTGGTCAGCGTGACATTGACCATGAGCTTCGCGCCGGAGCGGACGCCGATTTTTTCGCGCAGCGTAGGCAGAAACGAAGGCGCGCTGACCTTGATGTTATAGGTTCCGGGCAGGAGAGCGGCGATGGAGTAGAAACCGCGATCGTCGGTGAAAACCTTGCGGGCGGCGGCGCCCAGGATTTCGACCGCCGCTCCCATTTGCGGGACGCCACTACGGTCGCGAACGTATCCCGAGATAGTGCCGGCGGAGATTCTCGCGGACTCAGACCAGGCGGGGAGAGCCACGGCGATGAGGATCGCGAGAAAGCCGAGCTTTCGGAACATCGTGCCTACCTTTTTGACGGGCCCGGGCCCGCCGGTCTGCAATCGGAACAGCTTACTCCAGAGCGTGCTTGCTTTGCACCGTTCTTGCCGGGCAGACGCCCGTCGTTCCATTTAATTCTTGTCTTAATTCTCGACCGCAAATGTCGCGGACGGATCTACCATCTGCTTGGACAGCTTGTCGTTCACCTTGATGTCGATTTTGTACGTGCCGGGTTGCAGGTTCGCGGCGGACAAGGTCTTTTGCAGCGTCACCTGGTCGCCTACGTTCCCCATCGTGTCGGTCGACTCGATGGTATGGATGACCGCCTTGTTGTTGGCGTCGGTCACGTTATATTCGACGGTGGCGGAAGGCTTATGCGTCTTCTCGTCGACCGTGAGATTGTAGACCTGCATCCAGAAGTTCACCTTTTGACCGCGTTTGAACATGACGGGCTTGCCGTCGGAAGACTGCACACGCGGGCGAACCTTCATGTCCCCAATGACGAAGTTGCCGGTGCCGACATTCTTGGCGGCTACCGGTTCCATCTGGTCGGCGACGATGAGCGATGAATTGCTTAGTCGGTCTTCGCTGAAGTCGGGGATGACGATGGCGTGACTCCAGGTGCCGGTGCGGTCGCCATTTACGTCTTTCACCACCACATCGAGGCGGTAACGGTTCTGGCTGATCTTGAGAGGGATCGCCTTCCAATAGACCGAGGAATTTTCGGCGGTCTTCGGCAGCAGTTCGATGGGAACATCAACCTGAACTGGATCTTCGAAGGTCTGGACGATTTTGCCGGCCAGAGTGGTGACGCGGCCGAAGATGTTGACCGTGCCACGCTCAACGCCATCTTTGTTCTGGAAGGTAATGTCGCGGTTCTTGATCTGGATGGTGATCGGAACCAGAACCGTGTCGCTGGTGACGCGCACGAAGTCGGCGCGTACATCGAAGGGCATCAGGTTGATGCTGATCTTGTGGCTGACAATTTCTTCCAGATCTTTGAACTTCACCGCGGGCGCGGCCTGGAGCTTGGCGAATTGCTCGAGACGATCGAATTCCTTGGTCTGCAAATCCTGATTGAAGGGGCCGGTGCCCAGTTGCTCAATACCGTTGCCGCCATTGAAGCGACTGGCCTTGTTGGCCATTCCCATCTGCTCGTAGAGCGTGAGGCCGCCGTTGGGCGTGTATTTGAGGGCGTCTTTTTCCGAGCGGTCGAGCGTCATGTGGTAGTCATTGCACATGCAGGTGTCGACGAACTCGATCATGACTTCCTGGCCGATGCCCTCGATGTAGCGGTAGCGCCAGGTTTCAAACGGGTAGGTGGAGGTTTCGCCGCCGCCCTCTTCCTCGGGCCGCTCGTAGGAACCACCGGAGGGGTGGGAGTCGATCTCGTCGGGCGGACCGAAGACGATGTACATGTGGCCGCGGTCGGTCTTCCATCCGGGAATGCCAGCGGCGAAGTGCTCGTTGGCGTAGGCGATACGGCGGTAGTGCTCTTCTTTGAATTCGTTCTCTTCCGTGTCAGGGGTGGGATCGCGGCGCTGCCAGAAAGCCTCGATGAAGGAGTCGCGCTCCTCATCGTTGGAGAGCAGCATGAAGGCCTTGCGCTCTTCGTCGGTGATGATCCAGGCGACGTCCTCGGACAGCCACTTCTTGTAGGTCTTGCTCAATTCGTGTTTGAGCGCCTTGGCGTTGGCCTTTTTCTGGGCTTCGGGGATTTCGCGCTTTAGGGGGTCGACCTGACTTTTGTCGTCTTTATTCTGGGCGTCCGGACCCTGGGAAGCCTGCTTGTCCTCGGCGAGGATTCGGGAAACGGGGCAAAGACCAATCACCATTGCGGCAGCGAGTAACCAGCCCAATCCGGGAAAACGGTGCAGTTTTGGAGCCCGAACATCGGAACCACTATTGTACAAACTGAAAGCGAACATAGAAGGGCCCACCTAGACAGACAACGATTCTATGATTCTATGTTGGTTGGATACATCTACGCAAGAAAAAGAGGCCCGATATCGAAAGATTTTGCGGGCGGGGCGCTTCTGGTAAGGCCCTTAAGAATCCGTATTTTGCGATATCGGAACCAGAAGCTCAACCCGCCTGGAAAATTGCCAGTCATCGGGTGGCCCAGTCCATTCGACGTATCTCAACACGCTATAATGACTTTGGGTGGTTGGGCCGCCAAGTCCCTGGCGATCGGGCATCCAAAAAATCTGGGAATTGCACGCGTGCCATCAGTTTCACTCTTCAGGCTTCGGCGTTGGAGCGAGGGAACTTTGTCCCTCGTCGGGCCGTAAGTAAGAGCAGGGAGAGCCTCAATGGGAAGTATGGGGCGAGTTTTGTCCTTAACTGAACCGATTAATCGGCTCATGGGACGTACGATCACCGGGGAAGATGGTAGGCCGCGCGGAAGAAACTGGCAGCATGAAAACTTGGAAAAAAATAGCCATCGGCGTCGGTGTGGTGCTGGCCCTCGGCATCATCGTGGGAGTCACCGTCTACCAGAGTCATAAAAACCTGGTGACGGTGCAGACCGCCAAAGCGCAAAAGGAAAATTTAGCCTCGGTGGTCAGCGGGTCAGGCGAGATCAAGCCCAAGACGTACGTGAACATTGGAGCGAACGCCTTCGGCAAGATCGTGAAACTGCACGTAAAAGAAGGCGACCACGTTACCAAGGGCGAAGTGCTGGCGCAACTGGAGAACGTGCAGTCCACGGCGGACGTCAACGCGAACAAGGCCTCGCTGTCGGCGGCGGAAACGGATTTCGTCGCGGCGGAGGCGGGTTTGCAGACTTCGCGCGCGGATTTGAATCGCGCGCAGTCGGATGCCGACCATGCGCGACTGGATTGGCAACGGGCTCAGAGCCTGTACAAAGACGCTCTGATCGCCAAGCAGGATTACGATACGAAGAAGGCGGCATGGGAGTCGGCCGAAGCCGGGCTGGCGCAGGCAAAGGCCAAGGTCGCGCAGGCTAAAGCGCAACAGGATTCCGCGCAGAAACATATTTCTCAAAATCAGGCGAACCTGACGCGCGTCTCCGACGTATTACAGAAGACGATCTATGCCGCGCCCTATGACGGCGTGGTTACGAATCTTCCCGTACGCGAAGGGGAGACGGTAGTGATGGGGATTCAGAACGCGCCGGGAAGCACGCTGATGACGATCTCGGACATGTCAGTGATTACGGCGGAGGTAATGGTCGATGAGACCGACATCGTGAGCGTAAAGATGGGCCAGCCCGCCGAGGTCGCGATCGATGCGATTCCGCGGAAGGTGTTTCACGGAACGGTGACCGAGATTGGCGACAATGCGATCGTGCGCTCGACCGGCGTTTCGACCTCGCAGGCAACATCGACGAGTGAAGAGGCGAAGGACTTCAAAGTTGTGGTGACGTTGAGCGATCCGCCGTCGGATCTGCGGCCTGGACTTTCGGTGACCGCCAAGATCACGACGGCCACGCGAAACAACGTGGTGAGCGTTCCAATCCAGGCGCTGACTGTGCGAAACGCGGCTGACCTCGTGCCCAAGGATGCGCACAAAGGCTCGGTCGAGGCAGCGGCTCCCGCTCCGGTGAGCGCGGCAAAGTCGAAGGAAGAAATTCAGGGCGTGTTCGTCATTCGCAACAAGAAAGCGGAGTTTGTTCCGGTAGATACCGGCATCAGCGGGACGACCGATATTGAAGTCATCAAAGGCTTAAAAGAGGGTGACGAAGTAATAACGGGGAGTTACAAGGTTTTACGCACGTTAAAGCCGGGAACGAGTGTCAAAATAGACAACTCCACTCCCTCGAAGGAAGAGAGCAGCTAGGCCTGACCGGTAACCGGTCACCGCTTATTGCGCGAAGCCGGCCCGGGCAACAAAAACAGCGTCTAACCGACACAGTATTGAAACGTCCAAGAGAGAGCGGCCAGAGGAGCGTGCGTGCCCGAGCCGGATAAGGAGAAAGACATGGCGACTGCGGAGATCCTCTCCATCAACGCGCCGGTGACGGAAACCGCGCCCGAATCGTGCATGATTGCGACCGAGGACCTGTGGAAGACCTATGACATGGGCCTGGAGCAGCAGGTGCACGCGCTCCGCGGCATCAACCTGCGCATTCAACGCAACGAATACGTCGCCATCATGGGGCCGTCGGGTTCGGGAAAATCGACGCTCATGAATTTGATCGGCTGCCTGGACTCGCCGTCAAAAGGACAATACTGGCTGAACCAACAGCTGGTTAGCGAACTGGACGACGACGAGCTGGCGCGCATTCGAAACAAAGAAATTGGATTTGTGTTTCAGACCTTCAACCTGCTGGCGCGCGCGACCTCGCTGCACAACGTGGAGCTGCCATTGATTTATGCAGGCGTGCCCGCGGCTGAACGCAGCGAGCGCGCCAAGGCGTCGCTGGCGGCGGTCGGCATGGCAGACCGCATGAACCACAAGCCCAACGAGCTTTCCGGCGGACAGCGCCAACGCGTGGCCGTGGCGCGGGCGCTGGTCAACAATCCGGCGATTATTTTGGCCGACGAACCAACCGGCAACCTCGACTCCGCGACCGGAAATGAAATCATGGCGCTCTTTGACCGACTGCATGCGGAAGGAAACACTATCGTGCTGGTAACCCACGAACACGACATTGCCGAGTACGCGCACCGGATTATTTACATCAAGGATGGCATAGTGGAACGCGACGAGGTGAAGGAAGGGCGCTAATCGTTTTGTGTACCGCGTTGGGTGGTGCGGACACACTTGTCCGCGGCTTTTGATCTTGCTGTTGTTCTCGCTGTGGTTCTCGCTTTTGAATTTTTTTTGACCTGCGAAATCTTACTTTCCCAAGAGAGCGTGAGCTTGTTTTTTGGCATCTTCGATTTCGGGGGATAACTTCTCTAGTTTCTCGCGAATCGCTCTGGCTTCGTCTTTGTGTCCCTCATCCTCCAGCGCCTGCGCGAACAGCAAATATCCCACGTCGGTAGGCTCGACCGCCATCGCGCGCGAGTAGTCTTGAACGGCTTCGGAAAAATCTCCATTCTTTTGCGCGATCAGGCCAAGGCCGATCAGCACCATGGGCATCGGATGATTCGGCCGCACTTTCAGCGCATCCACAAAGCATTGCTTCGCCCTTGCCGTGTCGCCGAGTTGCCGATAGGCGGATCCGAGATTGCCGTAAGCGGTGGCACGAAGAGTGGGGTCCGCCGCGTAGAGAGCCACCATCTGATAGCGGTCGATCGCAGCCTGGAGATTTCCATGGCCGTGGTAATAAGTGCCGAGGTTAAGATTCGCGGGGAGGTCGTCCGGGCGAATGGCGAGCGCGGCGCGGAATTGGGCGGCGGCTCCTTCGGTCCGGTCTTCGCGCGCAAGATACTCGCCCAGAGAATCGTGCGCGACATAATTGTTCTTGGTCAGAGCAATAGTGCGCTCCCAGAATGACTCGGTGTCGTGCCAGTAACTCACCTGGCGGTAAGTGAGAACTCCGAGGACGAACAAGTAAGCGACGGCTGAGCCCACAAATAGCGCGGCAGGAACATGGCGCGTCTTTATCCTGTGAGGTTCGATCCAGTGAGTCTTGATCAAGTAAGTCTCGGTCCAATCCGCTGCCAGCCATGTGGACGTTACAAACAATCCGATGAATGGAATGTAGGCGTAACGATCCGCCATGGCCTGGGAGCCGACCTGGACCAGTCCCAGCATGGGGACTAAGGCGCCTAGAAACCAGAGCCATCCAAACGTGAGATAGCGGCGGCTGCGATAACGTAGAACGATGATGGTGATAAGGGCTAGAAGTAAGAACGCTGCGATGACTTGCCATTTCGGATAAAGACTTGTCGGATGCGGATAGAGCGCGACCAGCTTAGATGGCCAGAATGCTTTCCCCAGATAGCGCACATAGGAGATAACCGCTGTCTCGCAGCGAAGGAGTGGGCTGTATTGACTGAGGCTTTGCACAGCGCCTCCGGCTCTTTGGGCCTTCATGGTAATGACGGCACTCGCAGCGGAGAGCAGAACAAACGGGATTTTCTCGACGATTAGCCAACGGACAGATTGTTTTGGAGGCTCCGGAAAAAGCGGTTCCCGAGTTAGAGTCGTCCCCCCACCGGCTGACGCCGCATTCAATAGACTTTCGTTATCGCCGCGCTGAAGCGCCACGCCACCCCAAGTCATCCGGCGCAGTGGCCAGTAATCGAACAGCAGAAGCAGAAATGGAAATGTGATCACTTGCGGTTTGCTGAGGAGCGCGAGCACAAACAGCAAGACGATTATGGCGTAGCGGCCCGCTCGCGGACGGCGCGTGTACCAGATATAGGCATGCAGGGCGAGCAGGAAAAATAACATGCTCAAAACATTCTTGCGTTCGGCGGCCCAGGCCACGGATTCGACATTCACGGGATGAAGCGCAAAGAGCGCGGCGACGAAAAAACTGCGCCCGGCGAATCCCGTGGCACGCAGCAACAAGAGAAAAAGCAGGATCGCGTTCGCGGCGTGCAGCAAGACGCTGACTTCGTGGTGGCCTGAGGAGTTCAGCCCAAAAAATTGGCAGTCGAGCGCGTGCGAGAGCCAGGTCAGCGGATGATAATTCGCGGCGTCGTAAGTAGTGAACGCCCACTCGACGGTTGCCCAGGTAAGGGCCGCCCTGACATGGGGATTGTTCGTGATGTAGGCGTCGTCGTCGTAGTTGAGAAATCCGTTGTGGGCCGCGGGGAGATAGCACAGAAGCACGGCGGCCGCCAGCAGCAGACTCAAGAGCAGCGTGTGTTTCCCGGGCGCGAATGATTCGCCGGCCGCCGAGAATTCAGCCGCTTCCTTTTGCTTCGCGCTTGCTTGTGAGGCTGCCGGACTCATGGCTTATTTGAACCAAACTTATTCGAATCAAACTTATTTGAATCAGCTTTGATTTGAGCCAATTCCTATTTTCCCGAGAGCAGCAGCGCCGCGGTTTTTTGCGCTTCGGAAAAATTCGGCGAAGAACGCGCGCGCTCCAGAATCGCCTGCGCCTCGTCCGCGCGTCCCTCCCGCTGCAAGGCGTGAGCCAGCAGCACCGAGATCAGGTCGCCCGGCTTCGCGGCCTGCGCGCGAGAGAACTCACGAACCGCCTCCGCCGGATCGTCCTGCGCCTCCGCGATCAAGCCCAGTCCGATCATGGCCGCCGCTTCGTTGGGCGCCATTTGCAGCGTCATTTCAAAATAGTGTTTGGCCTGCGCGAGGTCGCCCATTTGCCGATAGGCGTGTCCTAGATTGAATACAGCCGTCGCGCGCAGCGCCGGCACGGCCGAGTAGAGCGCCACATTTTGATAATGTTCGATCGCCGCCGCAAAATGGCCGTGGGCCTGCTGGTAGGAGCCGAGACTGAGGTTGGCCTGAGGATCTTCCGGACGGATGGCAAGCGCGTCGCGGTATTCGGCGGCTCCTTCGTCTACCCGGCCTTGCGTGGTCAGGTAGTAGCCGAGGATGTCATGGGCCAGGTAGTTGTCGTCGGTCAGCTCGATCGTGCGCTGCCAGAAGGATTCAGTATCGTGCCAGTAACTGACTTGATGGTAAGTCAACGCGCCCAGCGCGAGCAGGCAGGCGATAGCCGGCGCCGCTATCCACGGCCGAGGTGACTTGTGCTGCTCTCCCCCGCTCGAGGCCCAATCGGCGGCCAACCAGGTCACCATGACAAAAAGTCCGATGAACGGAATATAAGCATATCGATCCGCCATCGCCTGCGCGCCCACTTGCACGAGCCCGATCATGGGAACAAGGCTGCCAAGAAACCAGAACCAGCCCACCACAAGATACCGCCGCTTGCGCGCGCTGACGACGAGAACGGTGATCACCAGCAAGAGCGCGGCGGCCGCCGCCACTTGCCATGCCGGATAGAGCCTCGTCGCATGCGGATACAGCGCCACCAGATTCGACGGCCAGAACGCCTTGCCGAGATAGCGCGCGTAACCGATGAGTGACGATTCGAGGCGCAGCGGCAGGCTATAGAGAGAAAGCGCTTTGACCGAGCCCGCGGCTCGTTGCGCTTGCATCGTCATGAACGAACTGGCGGCAGCGAGCGCGAACCACGGCAATTTTTCCAGTAGCAGCCATCGGGCAGAAGCCTTCGGCGCAGGCTGAAATTCCTCCGCTTCATCGGTATCGGACTTGGCGCCGATGCGCCGCAGCGGCCAGTAGTCCCACAGCAAAAGCAGGAACGGAAATGTCACGACCTGCGGCTTCGACAGCAGCGCGCACGCAAAGGCCAGTGTGACCACTAAGTAGCGGCGCATGCCGGGACTGCGCGCATACCACCCGTAGGCATAGAGCGCGAGCAGAAAAAACATCATGCTCAAAACATTTTTCCGTTCCGAGGCCCAGGCCACCGATTCGACGTTGATCGGATGAAGCGCAAACAGCGCGGCGACCGTGAGGCTGCGCCAGCGGAACCCGGTCGCGCTTTGCAGAAGGAGAAAAAGCAGCACGGCATTCGCCGCGTGCAAGAGCAAGCTGGTGTAATGATGACCGACCGCATGCACGCCGAACAGCTCGCAATCAAGCGCGTGCGACAGCCAGGTCAGCGGATGCCAGTTGGACTGATCGTAGGTGGTGAAAGCCCATTTCACGGTCTCCCATGTAAGGCCGGCGCGCACATGCGAGTTATTGAGAATGTAACCCTCGTCGTCATAGTTGACGAAGCTGTTGTGGGTGATCGGGCTGTAGACGGCCAAAACAACGGCGGTCAGAGCGAGGCACCAGACGAGAGTGTGGCGCTCGGAGGGTTGCGACGGTACCGGGGCGGGCGCGTTTCCCGGGCGCTCCACACCGTTTGCCACCACGCTCTTTGCCATTGCGGTGGAAGAAGACGAACTCATGCGTATAACTATTGTGAAGCAGGCGCGGGCAGATCGGCGAGGAGAACTTCGACGCGGGAGTTCCGTTGGTCACGCGCTGAAACATGCACAGAACAGCTTCAGAGCGAAAGGTGAGGCTTACTGTTGCGGCGCGGGAGCAGTCAGTGCGCGTTGCAGGTCTGGTTCTGGAGTAATGCCGTTGTAGCGAGCCACAAAGAAGTTGTGGTCGTAGAGATTGCGATACATGCGCCCGGCAATTTCCGCGGCCTTGGGGCCGAAGGTTGGGCGGCCTCCTTGCAGGAAGACGACCGTCACAATGCGGCCGATATCGGTGTTTGCATAGGACGCGAACCATCCAAAGCGTGTACCGGCATGCGAGCAGGTACCGGTCTTGCCGAGGATCGATTCCTCGTTGAAGTTGAGGCGCAGGCTGCGCGCGGTTCCGTAATTGACTGCCCCGGCCATGCCCTCGGAGAGTTCGGGAATGGCGTTGGCTATGTCGAGATGGCGCTTAATGAGGGGCTGGAAATCGGCCACCTGGTCGGGCGACGTCGGATGCTGGAGATAGTAGAGCGTGCCGCCATTTGCAATCGCGGAAACGAGCGCGCCGAGTTGCAGGGGCGTCATCGAAATGCCTTCGCCGAAGGAGCACATCTTTCCAACTCCGCCGAGCTTCGAGGGAATCTCCTCTTCGGGGTAGGTGCCGAGTTTCTCGCCCGCCACGTGGTAGCCGGCGTATTCGCCGAGGCCAAACTGGTGCGCGTAGTAGCTGACTTTTTCAAATCCAAGTTTGCGGCCGAGCGCTTCGAAATAGGCGTTGTTGGAGTGCGCCAGCGCCTCGGTAAGATTCAGGCGCGTGCGCCGGGCGATGGGAACTTCCGTATCACGGTCGATCAGACCCTCGCTGACGGCGGCCAGCGCCACCGAAAGCTTGATGGTCGAGCAGGGCTGCGCGCCGCTGGAGAGCGCGAGCTTTTGATTGACCATGGCGAGAATGCGCCCGCTGGTGGGCTCGATGGCAACGACCGTGCCGTTCATGTTGCCGAGCGCGTCGATGGCGGCGGCCCGCACGGTTGGATCTTCCCCGGCGGTGACGTCGCCTTCAGTGATGTCAGAGGCGTAGGAACTTGTGTAGAAGCGCTCGTAATAATGATGGCGATGACGGCGATAGCTGGCGGATCGGGAAAGCGGAGCCCGGCTGTGCGCGAGCGCGTGCATGCGCCGGCGGACGTGCTGGCTCTCGGTAACGTGGCGAGATTTCGAATGCGGCGAGTGCGATGAAAGCGGATGCGGATTGACGCTGGCGGCGAAGACGCTCGCGCGGATCAAGATGGCGAATGCGACGAAGAGTGCGAGACGAACGAGCGCGGTGCAAAACTTCACTTTCACGAAAATCCCATCCCCGGCGGTTGCAGCTGCAAAACTTGCGTCAACCTGAGTAATTATGAAGCAAGACGTTCGCCAAAACACGGCACGAAAGAGCGCGTCGGCGTAACTGTCCGATAGTATTGGATTTCCCGGATTCGAGGCAACCGGAAAGTGTGAGTTGGGTAATCTCCGCCGGTTAGCCATAAGCTTCTGTGAGACCAGCATTTAAGCTCGATTTTTGAAAGTTCAGGCACTTTGGTGACCTGCAAAGTTTGTTACCTGACGAGGTACCGGGTTGTGCAATTGTTTGCAGCCGCCGCGGCGTCATCGCCTTCGAGTCGTGCGCGACCAGGTTTTCTGTTATTTTTGGCGGCGCAGTCCCGCGCCATTTCAATCGCTTTCTCATGGGAGGTTTCGTCTTGCGAATTTCACTGCTCATCGTCGGCTTGAGTTTCTTTTTACTGACGGCTTTTACGGCGCAGGCGGCCGATCAGAGCGCCGCCGGCGCCAGCCTTGAGGCCAGGCGCGCGGAGCTCAAGCGTCTGCTCAATGACGAGTGGGAATATACCCTGCGCACACAGCCCGAGCTGGCTACGCAGGTTGGCGATAATCGCTACAACGACCGGCTCAGCGATTTATCGGACAAGGCGATTGCCGACGACCTCGAACACTCTCGCCAGGCGCTGGCCCGCTTTGAGGCGATCGACGTTACCGGCTTCCCCGAGCAGGAGCGGTTGAACCAGGTGCTGATGGTGCGCGGCCTGCGCGAGGGATTGGAGAGCGCGAAGTTTAAAGACTGGGAGATGCCGGCGACGCAGTTTGGCGGCGTCCATCTTTGGTATCCGTCGTTGCCGTTCGATTCGCCATTTCGCAACGTCAAGGATTACGACGATTACATTTCGCGCCTGCATCAGATTCCCCGCGCGCTCGATCAGGCGATGGGACATATGCGCGACGGGCTGCGCGATCGCCTCATGCCGCCGAAATTCCTGCTCGAAAAAGTGGCGGACCAGGCTCAAGGGATTGCGGACGATTCGCTCGAGAAGAGCCCATTTTGCGAGCCGCTGAAAAAACTTCCTGACTCGATCGGCGAAGCGGACCGCAAGCGGCTGCGGACGGCGCTGCAAGACGCGGTAAAGAATGAAGTCGAGCCGGCTTACGTAAAGTTCGCGAAGTTTGTGCGCGAAGATTACGCGCCCCATGGGCGGATGGATCCAGGCGAGTGGGCGCTGCCCGATGGAGACGCTCGCTATCGCCTGGCTGTGAAACATCAGACCACGACCGACATGACGCCCGCAGAAATTCACGAGCTGGGTGTGAAGAGCGTGGCGGAAATCGAAACGCAAATGCTGGTCATAGCCAAGGCGCAGGGCTTCAACGATCTGAAATCGTTTAACGCGCATATCCGGCAGGATGCGGCGCTGCATGCCAAGTCAGGTCAGCAACTCCTGGATTTGTACACACACTATCGCGACCAGATGTATTTGAAGCTGCCGCAGCTTTTCGGGCGCTTGCCGAAGAACAAACTGGAGGTGGTGCCCATGGAATCGTATCGCGCGGCGTCGGCTCCGCCGGCGGATTATTCGATAGGCGCAGGAGATGGTTCGCGGCCGGGACGAATTAACGTCAACGAATATGCGCCCGAGAAGCGGCTCCTGCTGAATGTTGAAGCCATCGCCTATCACGAAGGCGTGCCGGGCCATCACCTGCAATTTTCGATTGCGCAGGAACTCACCGACTTGCCCCCGTTTCGCAAGTTCACTCTGGATTTGAATGCCTATACCGAAGGCTGGGCGTTTTATTCGGAGCGGCTGGGGAAGGAAGTTGGCTTTTACCAGGATCCCTACAGCGAATACGGGCGCCTGCAAAATGAAATGTGGCGGGCGGTGCGCTGGGTGGTCGATACCGGCGTGCACTCGCAGCATTGGACACGCCAGCAGATGGTGGATTATTTCCATGAGCATACGGCGATGGATGACGAGAACATCAACACCGAAGTCGATCGTTATATTGCATGGCCGGCCCAGGCGCTCTCCTACAAAACGGGTCAGATGAAAATTCTTGAATTACGGGCGCGAGCGCAGAAAGAGCTCGGGGCAAAGTTCGATTTGCGGGCGTTTCACGATGCCGTGCTCGATTCGGGCCCGCTGCCGCTGGATGTGCTGGAGGCGAAGATTGACGAGTGGATTCGGGCGAATAAGTAATTCAGGTTTTCGCGGCTCCTGCGCGGTTCCGGAGTGCAAACACCCCAATACAAGCTCCACCAGCCCCGCCCGGCTGGGCATACCAAAAAACCCGTATCTGCCATTTTCTGAACGATTCTTCTACAACTTAATTCGATTTCGTCGTAAACTTTCACGGATTGCCCGGTGGTGATGGCAATGAATCGTATATTCCGACTACTTCTCGCGTCGCGTAAGATCCGGCTTGGCCCGCTGGAGGAGAAGATTCTGTCCGTTATGTGGCAGCACCCGAAAGGTATCACGATCCGCGAACTCCGGGACCGGGCTGATATCGCGCGAGCTTATATCACGATTGTCACAACCTTGGGTCGCATGCGGGAAAAGGGATTGGTGGATCGGGTCGCCGTCGAAGGTGCCAAGGTGGCCACCTTCCGATACGTGCCCCGCTTCACAATGGCGGAGGCTGAGCGAGATGTCGCCAATAATGCCATCCGTCAGGTTTTGGGTCTGGGCGTGTCCGGGCCGCTTCTGCTTTCGCGCATGGTGGAAGAAATCAGCGAACACGACGCCGAGATGCTTGAGGAGCTGGGGCGCCTGGTGAAGGAAAAGCGCCGTAAGAGTCAAAAGTAATTGCTTGGAACCGGATGGTGGTGCCGCTTCTGAAGGTTTTCCTTCGTGCGTGACCTTGGTGGTTGACGCTCTCACGGACTCTCGGGAGCGTCAGGCGGGTGTATGATGATTGCCGTTCTTGAACCGATAATCTGTGTGCCGACACCCCGGATGCTTTTATCATGCTAATCCGCCGGGCTAAGGTCACGAAGGAGTTCGAACTCCGGTTCACCGCAATAGCTGGAAGATGAAGCGCCAGGAGAAAAGCCGGGAGCAACGCTGATGTTTTTCCTCCTTGCAGTTGCGATTTCGCTCGATTGGTTCCTGCTGCTCTACTGTCTGCTGTCAATGCTGGTAGAGACGGTTTGGCGCTCCCTCAGACCTCTTCATGTGGCGCAGCAAAGCGTTGCCACCATTCTCTTCGCCTTGCGGATTTTCCCGCTCGTAGCCTCCTTGATCGTCACCTTCGCCTTGGTCGTCCCGTCATTTCAGCTCATGCAACCGCTGCCGAACCATGAGTCGATGGGCGCGATACCGCTTGCACTCGGTGTCAGCGCTCTTCTCTTGATTGCTTGTGGCTTCTTCCGCGCCGTCGCAGCCCAAACCAGGACTACGCGAGCCGTGACTTGCTGGCTCGAAGGCGCTCGCCCCCTGCAAGTCTGCGCCGACTCCACCGTCGCCTTTCGGCCTCGACCCGAGAGTCCGCCACTCATGGTGGTGGGGGTCCGCCATCCCAGAGTATTGGTCTCAGAATCTACCGTTGCCCTGTTAACTCCCGACGAGCTCCGCATGGCTCTGAAACATGAACATGAGCACATGAAATCTCGCGATAACCTGAAGAGGCTCATCCTGGCTTTTTGTCCCTTTCCCGGCATGGCCAAGCTTGAGACTGCCTGGTCGCAAGCCGCGGAACTCGCCGCCGATGATGCCGCCGTCTCCAATCCGCGTGATGCCCTTGACCTCGCCGCAGCCCTGGTCAAGCTTTCTCACCTGGTTCCCATCAAAGCTCCTCCCGTGTTCAGCACTGGCTTCGTGGCTGGCTCCATCAGCGAACGGGTCGCGCGCCTTCTGGAATGGGATGAAGCCAGCAAGTCGCGGCGCGTCCAAATTCGCGTCTGGTTCGTAATTCCGTTTGTGGTAGCCCTTTCGTTGTTGCTTAGCATTGCGCACCTCCCCGTGCTGACCCGCACTCATGAAATCACCGAGTGGCTCGTCCGCTAGCGGTGGGCTAGTTTAGCCCGCTGCCGGCGCGAGCCCCGCTACGAACTGTCGAGAGCGACCGCGATGTGCGGCCTCGATCGGTGGGATCGCCTCCGTTGGAGGCCATAGGGTGGAGGTGGACTGAACCTGTCAAACAGCGATGACAGCGTAGCAGGGGGGTACCAAACGGAGTGTATTGCCAGCCCCTATCCTATTGAAAAATAAATATCTTACAGCTAAGTCCTTATTATTCAAAGATCGAGTTACCATGGTATCTAAGTCTCTGATTCTAAAGGACGAAGCAATTTGAGTTAAGTCCTTATTCCTCAAAGATCTAGCGGAAGTGTCCAGCTAACTCTCTGATTCCAAAAGATCGAAGGAGGAGGGTATCCGTAACTAAATGGTATACACCTTCGGATTTCCCAGCCCTGCCCTATGAGACTCCGCGGCCCTTACTCAATTACCAATTCAGCCTCGCGGTCGGACGGGTTCTGCGGCGGTTTCTGAGTCGTGCTTGTCGCCACCTTTACCGGCGGTTTTGCCGCCGTCGCTGCGCTTTGTGCAGTCTTCTCGTCTGCCTTTTCTGCGGCATCGCGTTGAGTTTCGTCCGCAATGTCGGAGATGCTCAGGCGGAGATTGCCCGGATTGGTGGCAAACGCGAGTCCGGTTTCCACGTCCACAACGCCTGCGCGAATCAGCTTCTCGATGTTGCCGTCGAAGTCCTGCATGCCTTCCTGGTCGCCGTCTTTCATGGCGTCGAGCAGCGTCTTGCCTTCCTGCTCGCCGCGCTCCAGATATTCGCGTGTGCGGAGAGTCGAGGTGAGGATTTCGATGATCGCGACGCGCCCTCCCGCTTTCTGCGGCACCAGACGCTGCGAAACGATGAACCGAAAGCTTTTCGCCAGGCGCGTGCGAATCACCTGCTGATCTCCCAGGGGAAATGCGCCGACGATGCGCTCGACCGTCTTGGAAGCGTCAATCGTGTGCAACGTAGAGAGAACAAGATGCCCGGTTTCGGCCGCTTCGAGCGCGATCTCGATGGTTTCCTTGTCGCGCATTTCGCCGACCAGAATCACTTTGGGAGCCTGCCGCAAAGCGGCGCGCAGAGCGAGCGCGAAAGTCGGCGTGTCGCTATGCAGCTCGCGCTGGTGAACGATAGATTTCTTGTGGCGATGCACGAATTCGACCGGATCTTCGATGGTGAGGATGTGATACGCCTTGGTTTCGTTGATCTGGTCGAGAATGGCCGCCATGGTCGAGGACTTGCCGGAGCCAGTAGGTCCAGTCACGAGCACGACCCCGTTCTTAAGGTTCGCGATTTCCAGCAACTGCTTCGGCAGGTTCAGATCCGCAAAAGTAGGCGCGGTCTTGGGAATGACGCGCATGACAATCGCGTGACTTCCGCGCTGCATAAAGATGTTGACGCGAAAACGGCAGTGGCCGGGCAAACTGTAGGAGATATCGCACGACCCCTGCTGTTGCAGCGCAGCCATGGCCTGCTGGTTCGAGCCGATAAGTTCCATGGCGATGCGATGCGTATCTTCGGCGGTAAGAGCCTGCAAACCGGAGATCTTGACGGGCACTAACTGTCCGCTTACTTCGACGTGCGGCCAGCTTGCAGGAGAAAAGATCAGGTCGCTTACACGAGTGCCGACCTGCAACATCGCGAGTAGTAGCGCGGGCGTTGGAATGACTTGTTTGGCCGGCGCCGGTGCGGTTGCGGCGGCTGCGGCGGAACCAGGAAATGTGGGAGGGTTCGACAAGGACTTGCTCCGTTCTCTTGTGAGCTTACTTGCGACAACTGGTGGTCTCAAGTAACCAAAGATCAACAGCAATGCGGGCTGGCCTTGCAGGCCTGATTGATCTGCGGACATTTCCACGAGCCTTGGGAACAGCCCCCAATCGCGGCGCCAACCAGACGGAGATTTGTCAGCATCGTAGACTAACAAGGTGAAGTCTTCTCCTCGGATTCGGTCGGGGTATCGCGCCTACTTCGCGTGGTTTCAGTTGATCGTCGTCTATGGATTGATCGAGTGCGCGCTATGGTCCCGCCATTTGGCGCTGCGCAACCGGTGGGCGCTGGCCGGGGCCATTGCAATTGTCGTCTTTGTGTCGCTCGACGCTGCGTTCTCCGATGAGTCGGCTCTGCGACGATTAGGGTTGGGGCTGCCGACGACTTTCGGGGCGAGCGTGGTGCTGGCGGTCAGCCTGGCAGCCGCTCTTTTCCTCATCTTTATGGTGCGCTGGGCTGGAGGCGACGTTCCGACGAACGAGGTCTGGCCGAACGTTAGCCAGAACTGGGCGTATGTGATCTGGGCGCTCATACAGGAATTCATTCTGCAATCGTTCTTCTTCACCCGCTGCGAGGATCTGTTTGGGGGGGATGGGGCGGTTTGGATTGCAGCGACGCTATTTGCGGCGGCGCATCTGCCGAGCCCGCTGCTGACAACTTTTACATTCATAGCGACGTTATTTTTTTGTTCGACGTTTCGGCGCTATCGCAGCATTTATCCGATCGCCCTGGTGCACGCAATGCTGGGATTGACGGTCGCGATGACGATGCCGGACAGCCTGCTCCACCATATGCGAGTTGGGATCGGGTATTTGAAGTATTAGCTTGTTGCAGAACGTTTTGCCGATGCAGAATTACACCTCGACTGACGTCGCTGCGCTGGTGCTGGAATTAATTCCGGCGGTGGCGTTCGGCTTCGCTGGTGAGCGCGTGGCGCGAGTTGCCGGGCGATGGCCGCGAGCGCTGCGCATCATTTTGCCTGCGCTCTTTGTGTTGCCTTACGTCTGGACTGCCTATTCACATCAGATGTTTTTTGGGAGATGGACTGCATTCTATACAGCGCTTCCGGTCATCATTGCATGGCTGCTTGATGGGGCTGCGCGTGCCGATCCGGAGCAACACGGCAATTGGCGTGACGCAATCATTCTTCTTGCGCTCGGGCTCGCCGTGGATTTGCGCTGGCTCGAAGGGTTGTGGCCGCGCGGGTTGGCTGGCTTGGGAAAACTGCTGTTGGTGGATGCGGGCTTATATGGATTTGTGGTGATGCGGCAGCTCCGCGGAATGGGATTCGATTTTCATTTCCGGTGGCGCGATTGGAAGACTGGACTTCGCGAACTCGCATTTTTTGCGCCCGTCGTTATCGCACTGGGTTTAGCTCTGGGATTTCTGCATCCGCATCCGAACTTGCCGCGGCCCTCGATGATCCTGACTTGGTTTTACGTTTTTGTTTTTATCGCGGTGCCTGAGGAACTGTTCTTTCGCGCGTGGGTCCAGAACTTGCTGGAGAAACGGCTTGGATATTGGCTCGATTCCCGTGGTGATTCGCGTGCATCTCGGTTGGCGCGAATCATGGCGCTCGTGATCACCAGCGTTTTGTTTGGGCTCTCACACTTCAACAAACGCTCCGCGCACTTCAATTGGCGGTATGTGATTCTCGCTGCAATCGCCGGAATTTTCTACGGGCGCGCCTGGCGGCAGGACCGGCGCGTCACGGCTTCGGCTATCACTCACGCCTCCGTGGATGCCATCTGGTCGCTGTGGTTCTAACATAATTTGAATAAAGCTCGCGACTAAAGGACCTGAACCACGGAGTACACAGGGATGCACGGAGGGATCCGCTTGCAAATTTCATGTCATTGGCTGCGGCGGATTTGGTTGCTTGTTGTCGACCAACTCCAGCATCTTCGCCATGAAATGAACGAGACGAAGATTGTCCGCCAGGGTCGGCTTGCCTTCCAGCGAAACGTGACTCAGCACTGGGCTGATGAGCGCTTCCACTAAGTACGCTGGCGGAACATCGCGTTCCAGCCATAGAAGTTCGGATGGCGGAACGACGTTGTCGGCCGCGCCGTGCAGAAGCAGCACCGGCACATGCAAGGATTGCAGATGGCCGTGAGGAGAGACGGCCGCCATCTCCACATGGTATTGGGCGATGACTTGCTTCATCTCGTCCGCCAGCGGCTCGATGTTGTGGTTGTAGAGCAATTCCATTTTTGCGCGCGACGCGGGACTGAGTTTTTCGGCTTCTTTTCGCGACTCGTCAACTTTTTCCCAGAGCAGCAAACGCAAGGCTTCGTGCGCAATCGCGACATCCGCGGGCGGAAAGAAATCTTCCAGGTGGGAATAAATGAGAATTAGCGGGCCGTACTCGTGGGCGGCCATGTGCAGCGTGGTGCCATCCGGGCGCGCGATTTGATTGGTGACGAAAAATTCCGAGACGCGTTCCAGATCGTCGTGAGCTCCGACCGACACCACGAAACGGATATATGGCTCGTAGCGCGGGTTGGCAGCGGCCATAAGAGATAGGCCCCCTCCAAAACTGATGCCGAATATCCCAACCTTCTGGTGTAGGGACCGAGCGAAACCGCTCGCCGTGTATCCAATGAGGTCGATGGAATGGGCATCGACTTTGTACTCTGTGAGCGAGACTAGTTCCGGGGTCAGAACTTGGATACCGCTGGCGGACAGGGCGCGCGCGAAAGCGACGAGCCGTGGCTCGTCAATTCCGAGATGATGAACACCGTGGACGACGAGCATGCCGGGCGCGTTCGCAATACCTTTGGGTGTGTAGAGTCGCGCACGGATCGGTCCGGCAGGAGTGCGGATCTCTGTCAGCGACTCCTCGATCGGGTAAGTGTGAATGCTGCCGATTCGTCCTGCATGTTGTGAATCCTCAATGCGGAGCAGAAGTCCGGCGGCGCGGAGATACGTATAGCCGGGCCGCGCGAGCAGCAGGAAAATCAGAAGCAGCGCAATAAAGAGGATGAGTGCAACGCGGCGACGCTTCGATGGCGCGTTTGTCCTGCGCTGGCGTTTGCTGTTTGGCGAGTTCAAGGCTTGAACTCAAGTATGCAGAGTTTTTAGAAAATCAGCCAGAATGAAGGTTGGCGACCGCCGGATCGCAAGATTTCCGGCGACCGCCAAGAGTACGAATCGCTTACGGCCGCGCTTCGTAAACGATGTTGAAGGGAGTTTCGGTGGCGCGGCGGAAACGGCCGAAGCCGGCCTTGGTTACGACTTCGCGAATTCGTCCCTCACCCGCTTGCGCGCCCAGGCAAAGCCCGACTTCCTGCGACCGCGAACACGGCGTGCACAGCAGCGTGGAGAACGAATAATATACGCGGCCCACCGGATTGAGATTATCTTTCAGTTGATCATTGGCGAAGGGCTCGACGATCATCCAGGTCCCATCTTTAGCCATGGATTGGCGTACATGCGTGGCGGCGCCGACCGGGTCGCCCATGTCATGCAGGCAATCGAAGACGGCTACGAAATCGTAGTCCTTGCCCGGAAAATCTTTTGCCTTTGCAACCTCGAACGTCACGCGGTCAGAGAGGCCCTCGCGCTTGGCTGATTCGCGGGCTGCTTCAATCGATTTGTCGTGGTAGTCGAATCCGAAGAAGCTGGATTTGGGAAAGGCTTTCGCCATCAGCAAAGTCGACGCGCCTTTACCGCAGCCTACGTCGGCCGCGCGTCCACCTGCCTCGAGCTTTTGCTTCACATCGGTCAACGCTGGTATCCACGAACTCGCCAGGTTGGCGGCGTAGCCGGGCCGGAAGAATTTTTCGCAGCCGTGAAAGACGCCGTCAACGTGCTCGTGCCAGCCCATGCCCGCGCCCGTACGGAACGACTCCGCGATACGCGGAACCGCGGCGAGCGAGCCCAATGCCAGTTCGAACGCTCCGGGCAAATACGCGGGACTGTCTTCGTTGGCGAGCGTGAAAGCCTGTTCTTCCGAAAGGCTGAATTTGTTGGTCTTTTCGTTGTAGGTGACGTAGCCGCCAGCGGCCTGCGAGGACAGCCATTCGCGCAGGTAGCGCTCGTCGGTCTTCGTCTTGGCGGCGAGCTCGGCGGAACTCATCGGCCCATGCGCGAGCGCTTTGTAGAGACCGAGTTTTTCTCCGATTACGACCATGCCGGTGTGAACCGCGGCGCCGAGATCAGTAACGAACTGTCCGATAAATGAATTCAGTTTGTCCATGTCAAGTTTCGGAACTTCTGCAGTGCTCATGAAATTTCTCCTTTTTCAAGATGTAGTTCGCCGCTGAGGAAAAGGAAGGCCTGACTCGCATCAGGAAATCAGCCACCCCACTATTTGAGATCGATTTTGGTCCGCAAAGGACGACAAAGTCAACCGGCGAGACGGCCGCGGGCGCCCCTATTGCAGCTTCGCGTATTCGCCTTTGGCTTCTTTGAGGATGGCGACGTCGGAATCGGCGTCCTTCCAGAGCGCGAAGAAATCCTGGTAGGCGGCTCTGGCTTTCGCTGTGTCGCCCGTGAGCACATACGCTCGCCCTAAGCCGAGTTTGGCCAGCGAATGTTCGGGAATGGTCGGATCAATGCCGCGATGATCGATAATCTTTTGAAATTCCGCGGCCGCTTCGGCCGCGCGTTTGGCCTGAAGATATGCTTGGCCGCGAACAAAGATAGGGAGAAGCCCTTGTCCGATGCCGAACTCGTAAGGCACAGCCGCACCCAACGCTTCGATCCCGTGCTCGGGGACCTTGCGACTCATCGCGGTCAACGCGGCCACCAAGGGAATCGTAACGTTGTGCAAAAGCGTGTCGGATGCGAATCGGTGACCAAGGTCGTCGACGATGGACTGGGCGCGGCTCGTATCTCCGGTCATGGCCAACGCGACCGCCAACGGCTCCAGGTTGCTCCGCCCATGGGCCAGCGCGGAACTGGCGGCCGCCGCTTCGCGCGCCTGGGAAATGTTCCCGACCTCAGCCTGCGTCAACGCCCAGCCTGCTTTTGCATCTGCCGTGGATTCCTTGAAGCCCAGGCGGTCGGTCACTTGTTCGGAGCGCTGCATCAATTCTTCGGCTTTGCGGATTTGGCCGTGGGCTGACGCGACCCCGGCCGCGTCGATCAGCAGCAGGTATTCGCTGGGTTTCCCCTCCGCCCATTTCATTTGCTGCTGCATACCATCCGCATCGTTGCTCGCAAAGGCCAGCGCATAGAGTTCCTCGTGGACGAACAGGTTGTCCGCCTTGGCGTCCAGCGCCCGTTGCAGGGTAGAGCGCGCTTCCTCGAGGCGGTTCAGAGCCATGTACGGCCCGGCCACGTGCACGTAGCCGAACGGGGCATGGGGAGCCAGCCGAATGCACTCGTTCCCGGTTGAGATCGCCTTATCGAACTGACCGTAATAGACGTTGTATTCCAGTGCCAGATTGCCGAAAGCGCTGAAATCATTGGGATATGCCTGAATGGCCAGTTCCAGGGTCGCCTTATTCTTTTCGATGTCGCCGGTTGACGTATAAAGATGGTCGTCAATGTAGAAACGCTCGCGTTCGCTGACTCGATCCCGCAGGTCAAAAGCCTTGCGGGCAGCCTCCACCGATCGATCCTCTTCGCCAAGATTGAAGTAGATGGCCGAGAGCCGAGCATAAGCCATGGCAAAATTCGGATCGAGTTCGATCGCGTGCTGGAATAGAGGAATGGACTCGGCCTCGCCGCCCCCGTTGCGCATTTCGTCGCCTGCCGCGTAGGCCTTAAGCGCTTCGAGCGAAGACGTAGTAGCCTCGGTCACGGACGTGTCGTACTTCTGAATCGAGGCCAGCGACTCGCCGAGCTTTCCGCGCAGGCTGGACGCGGCTTTTCCGACTGCCGAGAGAACGGCTTCCTTGCTCGACGCCGTCACCTGCTCGCGGGCGAGCGAATCTCCGGTGGCGCAGTTGGTGGCGTCAAGCGCAATCACATATTCGCTTCCGAGGCTCGCGATGGAGCCACTCATCATCGCCTTGATATGCTCGCGCTCGCAGATTTCGCGCGCCACACTGCCGGTCACGCGCTCGTCAGCGGGGCGTCCCATGAACTGGAGAGCCTTGCGGACAGTCTGGTCGGGCGTGATGTTCAGGTAGGGCGATTGCTCAAGCTGCACAGCCAGCGCCTGCTTCAGCGTGCCGTCGAAGACGGGGTCGCCGGTGGTGTTAACGAAGTCGGCGAGCAGGATGGAATCTTTTTCGGTCAGCTTCTGAGTGGAGTGCGAACGCCAATACAAGCCGCCGGCGATCAGCGCAGCCAATAAAAGCCCGACTCCAATGAATAGAAACTTTCTGGAAGACGCGGGAGCAGACGAGGAAGTGGAGATCTGCCCCGCAGCGGACTGCGATGCAGCGGATTCGTGTGGCGCGGACATCGGGGTCCCCAGCGTGCCCGGTTTTGGCACGATGGGGTGAGCCGCTCCTGTCCGCGCTGCCGACACCGGCACGGACACCGCGCGGGAGGAACCACTGGTGCGCGAACCGGAAGGCGCGGAGGTAGAAGCTAACGTTTCCGGCGGCAGCTCTTCCGCCACAATTTTCTTCCCCGAGCCCGAATCGCGCTTCAGCCGCTGCAACTCAGCGCGCATCTCAGAGGCGTGCTGGTATCGCAGTTCGCGATCTTTTTCTAGCGCGCGGTTGATGATGCGCTCCAGTTCGGAAGGAACCTCTGGATTCAACCGCACGGGCGATGTCGGAGCCCGCTCCAGAATCGAATTAAAGATGACCGCCGAGGTGTCTCCGCGAAAAGGCATGGTGCCGGTGGCCATCTCGTAGAGCACGGTTCCAAACGAAAACAGATCGCTGCGCGCGTCCAGTTGCCTGCCCTTGGCCTGCTCGGGAGACATATAGGCCACCGTGCCAAGCGCGGTGCCGGGACTGGTCAGGTGCTGCTCGTCCACCGTCTTATCCGTCATGCCGTCGATGGTCGCGTCTCGCTCGATCTTCGCGGGGCCGGATACTTTGGCGAGCCCGAAGTCGAGAATCTTGGCGTGTCCGCGCTTGGTGACAAAAATATTCGCCGGCTTGATGTCGCGATGCACGATGCCTTCCGAGTGGGCGGCGTCGAGCGCGTCGGCGATCTCGATGCCGAGCGACAAGAGTTGGTCGGACTCAAGCGGACGGCCGGAGATGAGATGCTTCAGCGTTTCTCCGTCAAGGAATTCCATGGCGATGAAGGCGCGGCCTTCGTGCTCGCCGATATCGTGAATGGTGCAGATATTGGGATGGCTCAGAGCGGACGCGGCCTGCGCCTCGCGCTCAAAGCGGGCAAGCGACTGCGGGTCTCGCGAGACATCCTCGGGCAGAAACTTCAGGGCAACGAAACGGCGGAGGCGAGTGTCTTCGGCTTTGTAAACCACCCCCATGCCGCCTCCACCAAGCATTTCGACGATCCGATAGTGGGAGACGGTTTGGCCGATCATTTTTTGGTCGAACAATGTTAGACGAAGCAGCTACTGGGCGAGCAGGGCGTCGCGCCATCTTAGAGGGGATGGGGAAGGCTAGTCAATGAAAAGCCAGGAGAGCTGTTGGGCGCGTCAAAATTCCCGGACATATGGGGCGGATCGGGAGTTTGATTAGGAGGGCAAAGAGTAGCGCGGGAATGCACAGGGTCAACGAGCGAAATCGCTGATTACAGAAATTGAGTCACGACCATACCCCGATTTGGGATAATTGGGCGCCGCGTCGGACAGGGAATTTGCAGAAGAGTCAATTGCCCGTGAAAAGGAGAACCGATGATACGACCCCTTGGTATTTGCTTGCTTGCATGCTGCGAGATCGTCTTGGCGGCGTCTCAACCTCCACAGAAAACGTCGATGGAAGGTTCTCGCGCAAACCGATCGAATGTCACGATTGAGGGATTGGTGCGAGATATGGCATGCCCAATTCAGAACCTCGATGGCAACGCGACCAGCTTGAGTCTCAAGTGCGCACGGGCATGCGTGAGGGCCGGCTCCCCAATCGCCATTCTGACCAGGGATGGCGACCTCTATCAGCCTATCTCGGACAAAATGCCCGATTACAGTCAGATGAAAAAGCTGATGCCCTTCGTGGGCAAATATGTGCGAGTCAACGGAATCGCCTTTGAGCGCAACGGGACGCACGCGATTGTCATCGCGGAGATTCGAGAGATGAAAGAAGTTCACGTGACAATTGATGAGGAATAGCTCCGGCAAAAATCTATGCACTCGAATGCCTCAGATCGGGGTTCGAGCGCTATCCGATTTCACTAATTGACAGTACCTGTGTCTTCGTGAGTTAGTTGATGAAATCGGGGATGTTAGGTAGTGTCCTACTCCTGCGTTGAATAGACAATACCGGATGTTACTTCAATGCACGAACGGGCACAGACTTGATATAAACTTGGTCCTTGGCGGGAACGATTCTGTTTTACAAGTTCAGACATCTTTCTGGCGAGCCCCGAGCATCTAGACCCACAAAGGCATCTATCCCAACACAACGTCAGGGGGGCGAATGCGAAAACTGCGACTCGTGCTTATCCCGGTTGTCTTCTTCAACCTACTGCTGTTGGCATCGGCTCAATCGGATCACGTCGAACTGTTCGGCGGATATTCGTTGGAACGGATTCCGCCCGGCTGCGGCGGGAACTATAGGTGTGGCGCGTCTGATAATGTTCCCGGGCCAGCCTCAAACATGAGCGGGTGGACTACCTCGCTAACTGGGTTTGTGCATGGGTCACTGGGTATTTCAATGCAATTTGCCGGGAACTATAACGGGACTGCTGCCCTGTCATCCTCCAGCGTCAACCGGTATAGCTACCAGTTCGGACCTGCTTACGCGGTGCGCTGGCAGCGCGCGAGCGTTTTTGCGCATGCTCTGTTCGGAGGTGTCACTCAAAAATCGTCAGCCGATCAGACCCTGAGTTACACCAGCTTCCTATGGTCCGTAGGAGGAGGTCTGGACCTGAAGACATCGGGCCGAATATCGATTCGTCCTGTGCAGCTCGATTACGAGAGGCAAAGCATTCCGTCAGACGCCGAAGGAGGCCTCGGCACCGTCGGCGTCAATGGATTGCGCTACTCGGCGGGAATCGTCATAAGATTTTGATTGGGAACCGCAGATTCCCGGTTGCGGCAGGAATGACAGAGTAGGAGTAGGGACTGGGGGTACAGACGGGGAGCATCGCTTGACAGATCAGACCGGGGCATCCCTGACACGGCTAACGGTGGCGAGTACGAGATACAACGGAGCAGCTGTCATCGAGCGAGCAGCACGATGGACGAGAAGCTACGGTTTGTCTCCGGGCGCGGGACAACTCGGAGGTTGGTGCCTCTACATTACGTCATTACGTTTACGTAAGAACGCTGGAACGTCGAGATCCTCGGCCAGATAAGTCGGAGCCGACGTTCGCATCCCGTCCAGCGAAATTACCTCGGCTTGGGGCGAATTGAAGGCCGAGGGCGGCGTGCGCTCGAACGAAGCGGGTGCCGGATCCTGCTCAAAGGCAGGTTCGGGCTCGAACGCCGGCTCACGATCTTCGGCTCGCGCCGCCACCGGCTCATCCGCGAAATCATCGGCATGGTCCGTCACATGAAAATGATCGCGATGGCGAGGCACAATAATCGGATCGAAAGACTCGTTGTGGCGCGGACGGCGCATCTCCGACTCTTTAAAGCCGGTGGCAATGACCGTGATCTTGACCGCGTCTTTCATCTTTTCATCGAGCACAGCCCCGAAGATGATGTTCGCATCCTCATGCGCTGCGCCTTGAATGATGGTGCAGGCCTGCTGCACTTCGGCGAGCTTCAGCGAACTGGAGCCGGTGATGTTGATGAGGATGCCGCGCGCGCCGTCGATGGCTCCGGCTTCGAGCAGAGGCGAGGCGATGGCGCGCTGGGCGGCTTCGGTGGTGCGATGTTCGCCGGCGGCGGTGGCGGTTCCCATAACCGCGTAGCCCATGCCGGCCATGATTGCTTTCACATCAGCGAAGTCGCGGTTGATGATGCCGGGGATGGTGATGATATCGGAAATGCCCTGCACGCCTTGACGAAGAATGTCGTCGGCAATGCGGAAAGATTCGAAGAAGCCGGCGTTCTCGGCGACCGCCAGCAGCTTTTCGTTGGGAATGACGATGGTAGTATCGACCGATTCCATCAGCTCCGAGATGCCGCGTTCAGCTTGCTGCATGCGGCGTTTGCCTTCGAAGGCAAACGGTTTGGTGACGACCGCAACCGTGAGCGCGCCCATTTCGCTGGCGAGCGACGCGATGATGGGCGCGGCACCCGTGCCGGTGCCTCCGCCGAGGCCGGCGGTGACGAAGATCATGTCGGCGCCTTCGAGCGCTTCGATGATCTTGTCCGAATCTTCAAGCGCGGCTTTGCGGCCAATTTCTGGATTCGCGCCGGCGCCGAGTCCATTGGTCAGCTTCACACCGAGCTGAATCTTGATACCGGCGCGCGACATGCGCAGCGCCTGCAAGTCGGTGTTGGCAACGATGAATTCGATGTTCTCCATGCCGGAGTCAATCATGCGGTTGACGGCGTTGTTGCCGCCTCCGCCGACACCGATGACCTTGATGCGCGCGTCGTTTTTGAATTCTTCGTTGAAGCTGATGCGGAGTCCGTTGTCTTCAATCATTGCTACACCTCGTCGTTCGTCGTGTGTCGGTCGTGTGTCGGTCGTGTGTCGGTCGCACTTGGCTGTCAGCTGACAGCTGACAGCAAAAACCTTTATGCGCCCTTCTTCGCAAACAGTGCTTTCATCCTTGTACCGAAGCCCGGCTCTTGCAGGCCTCGGGCTAATCGTGCGCGGTGGCCGTAATAAACCATGCCGAGCACCGTTGAGAATTCCGGCTCCGCCAGGAACGACGGCATCTTTGCCATCGGCGTCGGCGAAGCCAGGCGCGCCGCTTTGCGCAGGATGGACTCAGCCACATCCAACATGCCGGGCAGACGCGATGCTCCGCCGCTCAGAACAAAGCCGGCGATGCAGTGATTGAGAACGCCTGCCTGGCGGAGGTTTTCACGCACCAGCTCGAAGAGTTCGCGCGCGCGCGGGCCGAGGATTTCTCCAATCATGCGCTGGCTTAACATGCGGGACGGTCGATCTCCAACCGACGGCACTTCAACTTCGTTGCCTTCGGGAATGAGCGTGGGCACAGCGTTGCCGAAAGTCTTCTTCAGCATCTCGGCGTCGGCGAGGCCGGTCGTCATGCCGACCGAAAGATCGCTGGTGAAATGATCGCCGCCGATGGGAATGACAGCGGTGTGCGCGATTGCTCCTTGCTGAAAGACAATCAGGTCGCAAGAACCCGCGCCGAGATCGGCCAGGCAGACTCCAAGCTCGCGCTCGTCAGAGCGAAGGACGGAGTCGGCACAGGCGAGCGGCTCGAAGATGGTGTCGTCGACGTGAACACCAGCCTTGTTCACCGCAGTCACCAGATTTTGCGTTGCGCCCGAGAGCGCGGTCACGATGTGTACGCGAACTTCGAGGCGCGTAGCCATCATGCCGGTGGGATCCTGCACGCCGGGCTGGTCGTCGAGGATAAATTCCTGGGGCAGCA
>JBAQJF010000057.1:0-8850 GCA_049300195.1 Terriglobales bacterium
GGCTTCAAGGCCATGATGGGCGCGGAAGCGATCAAGGAACTTCTCAAGCGGATCGAAGTCGATGGGCTGTCCGTCGAGCTGCGCGAGAAGATGAAGACCGAAACCTCGCTGCAAAAGCGGCTGAAATATGCCAAGCGTCTGAAGGTTGTCGAGGCATTCCGCAAGAGCGGCAACAAGCCGCAGTGGATGATTCTCGACGTGCTGCCGGTGATTCCACCGGAGCTGCGGCCACTCGTTCCACTTGACGGCGGGCGCTTTGCCACGTCGGATTTGAACGACCTGTATCGCCGCGTCATCAACCGCAATAACCGGTTGAAGAAGCTGATGGACCTGCACGCTCCTGAAGTCATCGTGCGCAACGAAAAGCGCATGTTGCAGGAAGCAGTGGATGCGCTCTTCGATAACGGCCGCCGTGGCCGCGTGCTGCGCGGGGCGAACAATCGTCCGCTCAAGTCGTTGTCCGACACGCTCAAGGGCAAGCAGGGACGTTTCCGTCAGAACCTGCTCGGCAAGCGCGTGGACTACTCCGGACGCTCGGTCATCGTCGTCGGTCCTGAACTCAAGCTGCACCAGTGCGGGTTGCCGAAGAAGATGGCGCTCGAACTCTTCAAGCCGTTTATCTATCATCGCCTCGAACAGACGGGGAACTGCACCACCATCAAGCAGGCAAAAGAGATGGTCGAGCAGCAGGAGCCGATCGTTTGGGACATCCTTGAAGAAGTAATTAAGGATCACCCGGTGATGCTGAATCGCGCGCCCACGCTCCATCGCCTCGGCATTCAGGCGTTTGAGCCGGTGCTCGTGGAAGGCAAGGCAATTAAGATCCATCCGCTGGTTTGCACGGCGTTCAACGCCGACTTCGACGGCGACCAGATGGCGGTGCACATTCCGCTGTCGCCGGAAGCTCAGGTTGAAGCGAGCGTGCTGATGTTGTCGTCGCACAACATCCTCTCGCCTGCTTCAGGACAGCCGATCACCGTGCCCACGCAAGACATGGTGCTTGGTCTCTACTACCTGACAAAAGGCAAGCCGGGCGCCAAGGGTGAAGGGCGGTCCTTTGCCAACATTGACGATGTGTTGATCGCGCTGGAAATGGGTGAAGTGGAAACGCTGACCCCGATTCGTCTGCGGTTCACGGGCCAGGTCATTGACCTGACGCAAGCCTATGACGATCAGGACATCAACCACACTGATCCCATTGAGCTCAATCGGGAATACATCAACACGACGGTTGGCCGCGCGATTCTCAACGACCATCTGCCGAAGGCGGCGGGCGTCAACATTTCGATGCCATACATCAATGGCTTGCTCAAGAAAAAGGGCATCGGCCAGCTGGTGAATTACTGCTACCTGCAGTACGGCCTCGAAACCACGGTCAAGATGCTCGATGAGATCAAGTCACTCGGCTTCCGCTACGCGACGAAGTCGGGCCTCTCGATCGGCATTGATGACATGGTCATCCCGGACAACAAGAAGACTTTGGTGAAGGACGCCGACAAGTCAGTCATCGCGGTTCAGCAGCAGTACCTGGACGGCGCGATCACGAACGGCGAGCGCTATAACAAGGTCATCGAAATCTGGTCGGCGATCACGGAGAAAGTTGCCGACGAAATGTTCGGCCAGATGCAGCGCCGCGACAAGGAAGGCGAACTTAATCCGATTTACGTCATGGCCGACTCGGGTGCTCGCGGATCGAAACAGCAGATTCGTCAGCTCTCCGGCATGCGCGGATTGATGGCCAAGCCGACCGGCGAAATCATCGAGACGCCGATTACCGCCAACTTCCGCGAGGGACTGACGGTGCTCGAATACTTCATCTCGACGCACGGCGCCCGCAAGGGATTGGCCGACACGGCGCTCAAGACCGCCGACTCGGGCTATCTGACGCGGCGTCTGGTCGATGTGGCGCAGGACGTGATCATCAGCGAATACGACTGCGGCACGGTGGATGGAATTTACGTCTCCGGTATCGTCGAAGCCGGCGAGATCATCGAGCCGTTGCGCGACCGCATCGTCGGCCGCGTTTCGCTCGAGAAGATCAAGGACTACGACGGTCAGGTGGTGGTCGACATCAATCACGAGATCACCGAAGAGTTGGCGGGCGCGATTCAGGCAGCCGGTATCGAGCGGGTGAAAATTCGCTCGGTGCTGACCTGCGAATCGAAGCGCGGCGTTTGCGTCATGTGCTACGGACGCAACCTGGCTTCCGGACGCCTGGTCGAACTCGGCGAAGCGACCGGCGTTATCGCGGCGCAGTCGATCGGCGAACCTGGAACGCAGCTCACGATGCGTACCTTCCACATCGGTGGAACGGCATCGCGAGTTTCTGAACAGTCGCGCCTCGATGCGAAGAGCAACGGTCTGGTGCGCTTCATCAACCTGCAAACCGTTAAGTCGAAAACCGGCGACCTTGTCGTTATGAACCGGCAAGGCTCGATCGCGGTGGTCGACGAAAAGGGACGCGAGCGCGAGCGCTATGCGGTCGTGTACGGCGCAAAGATAAAGGTGACTGACGGTGGTCCGGTTCAGCTTGGCCAGGCTATGGTCGAGTGGGATCCGTACACCTTCGCGATCCTCACGGAAATCGGCGGCACGGCGCAGTTCAAGGACTTGCAGGAAGGGATCACGCTCCACGAAGAAGTGGACGAGGTCACCGGCCTGTCGCGTCACGTGGTTGCCGATTCACCGGACGAAAAGCGCCAGCCTGCGATTGTGATCAAGGGCAAGGCGAGCAAGCGATACCTGATGCCTTCGCGTGCTCACCTTATGGTGCAGGACGGCGACACGGTATTCCCCGGCGATGTGCTGGCGAAGATCCCGCGCGAAACGACCAAGACCAAGGACATCACAGGAGGTCTGCCGCGCGTGGTGGAATTGTTCGAAGCGCGCAAACCGCGCGAGACGGCGGTCATCAGCGAAATCGATGGCACGGTTCGTTTTGGCGAAGTTGCCAAGGGCCAGCGCAAACTGTATGTCACCGCCGACAACGGCACCGAAAAGGAATACTCGGTTCCACGCGGCGTGCACATCAACGTGCAGGAAGGCGAGCGCGTGAAGGCGGGCGAACCGCTGATGGACGGGCCGCTCAACCCGCACGACATTCTGGCTGTGCTCGGAGAGAAAGAACTGCAGTCGTACCTGGTGAACGAAATTCAGGAAGTTTACCGGCTGCAGGGCGTGAACATCTCCGACAAGCACATCGAAGTGATTGTGCGCCAGATGATGCGCTGGGTGAAGGTCGAGGACGTGGGCGACACGACGTTCCTGCTCGAACAGCAAGTGGACAAGTTCCGCTTCCACGAGGAGAACGAGCGGGTGATCGCGCAGGGCGGGAAGCCGGCTACGGGCCGTCCGCTGCTGCTCGGAATCACCAAGGCGTCGCTCTCGACCGATTCGTTCATTTCCGCCGCCTCCTTCCAGGAGACGACACGCGTGCTGACCGAGGCTTCGATCCAGGGGGCTGTCGATCATCTGCGCGGGCTGAAGGAGAACGTGATCGTGGGCCGCTTGATTCCCGCCGGCACCGGCATGGAGTATTACCGCAACGTGCGTCTCTCTCCGGAAATGGAAGAGGCCGCCAGCAAGGTGCAGGAGGAAGTCTCGCAGGCATACGAAGAGGCCGAGCGCGCGCTCGAACTCATGCGGCATGAAGGCGAGACGGAAGAACTGGCCGCGGAGTAAGACAAACCGAATAGCAAGAGGGGCGACGCGAGTCGCCCCTTGTTTTTATGACCGGTTTACTGGAATTTGTTTCAGGAAGCTATTTAACCAAGCGTGCTTCAAAAGGCGGGTTTCACTAAAGACTTGCGGAGTCTCGCGCTATTGCATAATGTTCGCGTAACACCGTTTTCAATAACCCGATGTCTTTAGCTCTCGAACCACAGCGCCTGACCGGGCCACCTGCGGATCCCAATCGCCCGCCGGAGCCCATTCCTGGCGGTCTAATTCTGGCTCCTGCACTGGGGCGCTTCTGGCGGCTGTTTCGGCTGTCGGTGTGGCGCGCGTTTGAGCACGATGCCTTCGCCACTGCAAAAGGCGGTGCCTACTCTTCGATTCTTACTTTCTTTCCTTTTTTACTCGTGCTCGGCTCGGTGATGGCGACGGTGCGGCGCGGCGAAGTTTACCTGCGCGAAATTTCCGACGCCCTGGGAAGAATTCTTCCCGCCGGCAGCGCGGCGGCGCTCTCCTACCTGCGAGGCAGCCCGAACCGGCCCGTCGGCCTACTCATCACGACCACTCTTCTTACGATGTGGACCGCTTCCGGCGTGATCATCTCCTGGATGGACGGTTTCCGCCGCGCCTACCAGCTTCCGAAAACCTGGGGACTCTTGCAGGAGCGCATGATCGCGGTGTCGCTTGTCCTGATGGCGGGGCTGCCGCTTACCTTCTCGACGATTCTGGTAGCGCTCGGGAGCCGGATTGAGACGCACCTTCTGTTCAATACGGGCCGCGAATTCGGCCCTCTAATCGTCCTGCTTGGAGGCGCAATCCGCTGGCTGATTGCGATCCTCACCAGCATCGCGGTAATGCAGCTGATCTATCACAATGCGGTTCCGCGAACGCAGCCCTGGCACACCGTGCTGCCCGGAGCGGTTCTGGCCACCGCGATGTGGCTGCTCTGTACGGCTTTTTTCGGATGGTACCTGCAACGCTACGCCGACTACAGCGTGATTTACGGATCGCTCGGCGTGGGAATTGCGCTGTTGACCTGGATGTACGTGATCTCGCTCGTTGTCCTCATTGGCGCCGAGTTCAATGCGATGCTATTTCCGCGCGGACTCGGGAAAGCGGTCCGCCGCGCGAGCGACGAAAAGCGCTAAGGCAGAACGCCATGCAGGCGATACATTCGTGTCGCAAGGCAATGTCGGCAATTGAACGTCACCTTTCATGGAAGCAATCAACTCATTCTTCGATCAGGATGTTGATCCTCATGTACGCGGATGGCTGCACCAGCCCCATGATCCATGCGGGGACGCGCTGATCCTGACGCACGGCGCGGGCGGCAATTGCGAGACTCCACTGCTTGTTGCTCTCGCCGAGACGTTCTGCAGATACGGCTACACCGTCCTGCGCTGCGATCTTCCTTTTCGTCAGGAGCGGCGTTTTGGACCTCCCTTTCCCGGCAATGCTGACCGGAATCGTGCTGGCCTGCGCAATGCCGTTGCAATAATGCGAAAGATCCTCAATGGGAAGGGCGAAGACGGGAAAATATTTCTGGGCGGACATTCTTACGGAGGCCGCCAAGCCACCATGCTGTGCGTAGAACACGCTGATCTCGTTTCGGGCCTGCTGCTGCTTTCCTATCCCTTGCATCCCCCGGGCAAGCCGGAGCAACTCCGCACCCAGCACTTGCCCAACCTGCATACTCCCAGCCTGTTCGTCCACGGAGCGCGCGATCCATTCGGCAGCATCGGGGAGATTCAGAAGTCACTTCAGTTGGTTCCAGCGAAGAACGAATTGGTGACGGTAGATGGGGCGGGTCACGATCTTGGCTTCAAGGGGAAAAGACGCGATGACGAACTGCCGCCGCGCATAGTTGAGGCTTTTCGACGTCTGACCCAAATCAATTCTTAGGATCGGGACTTTTCTGCTCGTCGGTTTTGGGCGGCGATTTTGGAGGCCCTTCCTTCGCAAGAGGTTTGTCCGGAACGCACATCAGAAACGTTGGGCCCATCATCTGCGGATTGCTGGGACCGACCGCTTGTTTGTGATGGTCCGGAGGGCAACTGCGATCCGGGAGGAGTTCGCGTCCGCTGACACCGTAGTGAGTCACCGGCTTGCACGCAGGTGTTTGGTTCGCTGCATTCATTGGCGTCATTGTCATAAGAACAAGCGCGATAGCGATCACGCAGCCGGCAGAGAATTTGCGGACCATCATTCCGTCTCCATACTGCGAGTGCGCGGTACCTAATTTACCCAGCCCGACTTCCCGCCGCCGTTCGTCTTGTCCTGATCTTCGGGCGGGATGTAATTGCCGTGCTCGTCGAAGGTAACTTTGCGGTCGTGTTCCCGCATGTAGACTTCAAATTTCCTGGCCGCGCGTCGGCGCTTCCAGCGGTAATATCCGTTTCGCACGCTGAAATATTGCTCTGAGGCGGCATAACTCACTCCGCCGCGCGGCATGAACTTCACGAACAGGAATCCGAAGAGAAGGCCACCGAGGTGCGCAAAGTTGGCAACGCCGCTTTGGGTTGGGTCGAAGATCGCATAGATCGCAATGACAATCCAGATGCCAACCACGTACTTCGCTTTGATTGAAAACGGCAGCGGAAAAAGCAACATCTCCTGATCGGCGTAAAGGATCCCGAACGCCATCAGCAGCCCGAAGATGCCGCCGGAGGCGCCAACCGTGCCCGTGTGGGGATCCATGCCCAGAAAGTGCGTGTAGGCGACGGCTACGGTGACCACAGCAGCCCCGACCACGCAGAACAGGTAGCACTCGATAAAGCGCTGCGGGCCCCAGTCGCGCTCAAGATATGCGCCGATAAACCAGAGCGTGAGCATGTTGAAGAACAGGTGGCTCCAGCCGGCGTGCAGCAGAGAGTAAGTCACGAGCTGCCAGATCTCGCCCTTCACTACGAAAACTGGGATCAGAGCGAACCACTCGTCAACCCAGCGCAGATCGGCTCCGAACACACGACGGAGGATGACTTCGGCGAGAAAAATCGCCGTGCAGGCAATGATGATGCGCCTGACCCATCCGGCAAAGGGCGGAAAGCTGAACGAGATATTGCCGCCGCGTCTCATGAGTGGTTCGTCCTCACCTTTCCGGTTCAGGCACGACGGGCAGGCTGCGATGGCCAGCGGCGTCGACTGCGCGGACGGCGAATATCACATTATCCTTCGAAAGGTGGAGGATTGCACGCGTGCCGCTAGTGACCCTTTGGACGTGCTCCCAATCCGGCGCGCTGGTGGAGCGCCAGATTACTTCGTAGGAAGTCGCGCCTGGGGACGGATCCCATGTCAAAGTTGTGTCGTTTTCCAGCTGTTTAGTGAGGATTTTTACATTTGTGGGGGGAGCGGGTGCTGAGGCGAGCGAGGCCAGGGTCGCGGCATTCAGCCGGGCTACATGGGCCACGAAGTCGGAATCGACGAACTTTGGCAGGTCGCCGTATTCGATGCCATTTTCGGTACGCACGTTCTGATGCTGGTGGTTATAGTCTTCGCGATACTCCGTGAAGCGCACGGCTGCGAAGCCCTGCTGATTGAAGGAAAGATGATCGCCACCGCGCAGGAAGCGGTCAAGGCGGAAGATCAGCAGCGGGGTTACTCCCGTATCGTATGTGCGCCCGACATCGGCGACATAGCGCGCAAGTTCGCGCGAGGGCGAGTCGCTTTCGCCGCCCAGGGCGCGGATGCGCCTGATCTCCGCGTCAGTCGCGGCATTGGGAATGCCTTCCGAAAACACCCGCACCACGCTCGGATCCTGCTGTGGATTGCGGTCGCCGCCCACAATGTCGTTATTCAGGACGGCTTCGATCTTCCAATCCTGTTGCTTGGCCATCTCGGCAAAATGGCGGCTGCCATACAGGCCCTGCTCCTCGCCTGCGACTGTGAGGAAGATGATCGTTGCCGGAAATTTATACTTACTCAGAACTCGCGCGCATTCCAGGCTCACGGCGGTGCCACTGCCATCGTCGTTGGCGCCGGGTGCGGGATCGGTTCCGTTAAAGGTGTCGCTGTTGCGCGAGTCGTAATGGCCGGTGACGAGCACGATACGATCGGCCTGCTCCGGATCGGAGCCCCGCAACACTGCATAAACATTAGTGATTTGCGTCGGAGTCTTGATCCGGTCCTTCGGCTGCTCAATGTGGCTGTCGGTCTTGACCTCGAGGCAGCCGCCGCAATCTTTGGAATAGCGCTCGAATTCGGACTTGATCCAATCGCGCGCCGCGCCGATGCCCTTGCCCGCCTTGACCGATTCGTCGTCCTGCGGCGAAATCGTCGATCGGTTGCCAAAGCTGACCAGCTTTTCGATCGTCTGCTGGATGCGCTCCGCCGACACCTGCTTGATCGCCTCGGCGATATGGGGGTCAATGCCTTGCGCATCAACCGCGTCGCCGGAAACGGGCACAGCCGGCTGCCGCGCTCCGATCAAAATCGAGCAGGACAATAGCGCCAGAGCGACAGACGCTGCCCCGACCAGGCGTGTGAATCGACCGACGACGAACCTGCATCGAACGATCTCGTACGGCATCTCAGTTATTTTCGGATTTTCCGGGGAATTTTCTCGATTGGGCACTTGACCTTTTCCTCGCGAAGAAACTAAATATAACAGGGAGCTACGAAACTGGAGGCAACGAATGGTGTACTGTCCTGAATGCGAGACCGACCTCGACATCGAAGAAGATGAGGTCGATGAAGGAGCGGTGGTCTCGTGCCCGGAGTGCGGTTCGGACTTCGAGGTGATCACTGTCAATCCTGTCGAACTCAAAAAGGTCGGCGAAGACGAAGTTGACGACGACGATGACGACGAAGAAGAGACCGTAAAGAAAGTCGAAGAAGACGAGGACGACGACTGAGCGGGCATTCCAGTATCGGATCGCCGGGCATCGGGCGACGGAGCCTGCTTGTCCGGGCTGTTCCCGTTGCCATGTTGGCAGTGGCTTTGCTGTCTCCGGCCATGGCGCGGCGTGCTGACCCGGCCAAAGGCAAGGACTACGCGCTCATTTTTGGAACGGTCTTCGATACCGAGGGCCATCAGCTTTACGACGTGAAGGTGAAGATCCGGCGGGCCAGTGACAAAGACAAGAAGGCCCGCTGGGAGCTCTACTCGAATCACACGGGAGAGTTTGCCCAGCGCGTGCCTCCCGGGCCGGCCGACTACGTTGTTTGGGCTGACGTCAAAGG
>JBAQJF010000058.1:0-7382 GCA_049300195.1 Terriglobales bacterium
TGGTGCTCGACGGCGTAGAGGATCCGCACAATTTGGGAGCGATCTTGCGCACCGCGGATGCAGCCGGGGCGGACGGCGTCATCATCCCGGAGCGGCGGTCAGCTTCGGTAACTGGAACCGTAGCAAAGGTTTCGGCAGGCGCCAGCGAGCATCTTCCGATCACCAAGGTTACGAATATTTCGCGCACGCTCGAAGAATTGAAAGAGAAGGAATTGTGGATTGTGGGACTCGACGAGCGCGGCGAGCAAACTTACGACCAGGTGGATTATAAGATGCACTGCGCCGTGGTGCTCGGAGCCGAGGGCAAGGGCCTGCACGACTTGGTGCGACGGCACTGCGATTTTCTGGTCTCGATCCCGATGCTGGGCCAGGTGCCGTCGCTGAATGTTTCGGTCGCGGCCGGGATTGTACTGTACGAAGTCGTGCGCCAAAGACGGCTGGGCGCATCGAAACAATCATGAGATTCGGCGTTATCACGAAATACCTCTGTGCTCTCTGTGTCCTCTGTGGTTCAAGCTTTTTGTCGGCGCTCGATCGCGAAGCCTTCACCATCACAAAATACGATCTTGAAATTCGGCTGGAACCGCAGCAGCAACGGCTGGGTGCGCGCGGGAAGATCATTCTGCGCAACGACTCGTCGCAGGCGCAAAAAATCGTCGCGCTCCAGATTTCCTCTTCCCTCGACTGGCGTGCGATTCGGGCGGCGGGTAAAGCTGTTCAATTTGTCTCTCAGCCCTTCACTTCCGACATCGATCACACCGGATCGCTCTCGGAAGCCATCGTTACGCTGCCGGCTGAGGTTAAACCGAAATATTCCGTGGAACTGGAAGTCGGCTACGAGGGCGTGATTCCGCTGGATGCCACGCGACTGCTACGCGTGGGCGTGCCGGATGCGATTGCGCAACACGCGAGTTGGGATCACATTGGCGCGTCGTTCACAGCGGTGCGGGGCGCCGGATATGTCGCTTGGTATCCGATCACGACCGAGTCGGCGGATTTTTCCGAGGGAAATAGTTTGTTTGAAGTTGCCGACCGCCTGAAGGCGCGGGAGGCGGAAAGCGACTTTAAGCTAGCGCTGACTTCAGAGAGTTCGGCGGATGCGGCGCCCATTCTCTTGTGCGGGACGGAAGTCGGCAAAGTCAAGGCTGATATCAAGGCCGGGGCGGAGGCCCGCGATCATGAAATTCGCGCCGCGTGCGATTGGAATCCGATCGGCGCGACGTCTCCGATGTTTGCGATGGCGGATTACTTGGAGGAATCCAAGCCACCGCTAATGCTGCTCAGCCTGCGCGGACACGAGGCTGGCGCGGCGACTTATTCGGACGCTCTCGATCCAGCAACCAAATTTGTGACGGGATGGTTTGGGAAGCCGAGCGCTCCGATTGCGATTGCGGATTTGGTCGATTCCCATGCGGCTCCATTCGAGAGTGGAACCCTTCTCATGGTTTCGATGGACGTTGAAGACACGAAGCTGGCGGGAATTAATCTGGTGCATGAACTGGTGCATTCCGCGTTCTCGTCGCCGCGTCCGTGGGTCTATGAAGGGCTGGCGCACTTTGCGGAGGCGGCATATCGGGAGCAACAGGGCGGACGCTCGGCGGCACTGGATCTTCTAGCGAGTCATCGCGCGGCGTTCCTGGACGCGGAAAAACAAATTCCCGGTGCGACTGGGAAGGATATCGGGCCACCGCTCGCGACTACGTTTGACGAAATTTACTATCGCAGCAAGGCGGCGTATGTGTGGTGGATGTTGCGCGACATGATCGGCGACGAGGCGCTGAAGGCGGCGATTGCGAACTATCGGGCGGCGGACGAGAAGGATCCGAAGTATGTGGAGCGGTTGGTTGAGGCGGCCTCAAAGCGCGACCTGTCATGGTTTTTCGACGACTGGGTCTACCACGATCGCGGGTTGCCGCAGTTACGGGTGCTGGCGGTCCATCCCTGGGAAGAAAAGAAGCCGGGCGGGGCGAAGAGTGCGCCCATCGTTACGGTAACACTTGAGAATTCTGGCAATGTTGGGGCGGAGGTTCCGTTTACTGTGAAATGCGCGGGCAGCGAGGTTTCGAAACGGCTGGAGGTCCGCGCGAAGAGCACGGCCACAATGCGTGTGGAACTGGCTGAGCCGCCGCTCGAGGTCATCGTGAATGATGGGAGCGTGCCGGAGCAGGATTTTGGGAATAATGTGTTTAAGATTTCGGCGGAACCGGCGAAGCCCGAGTAGGCGACTATTGCAGAGGGCAGAGGTCAGATTGCAAAGGTGAAGACCAAACGGTTTTCTGTATTCGCTTCTGTCCCAACACCGGCTTTTTAGGATTTTGATTTAACTCTGCAATCTGACTTCTGCAATAGTTGCGTGGTAGATTTTCGCTTTCAGGAGAGATACCTTGCCCTACATCCAATTTCTTGGCGCGGCGGGCGTCGTCACCGGCTCAAAGCACCTCATCAGCACGACTGACGATGTGAATGACGCGGCTGGGTTTCGCGTTCTTGTCGACTGCGGACTTTTTCAGGGACAGAAAGAATGGCGCGAACGCAATTGGCGGGACACGCCAATCCGGGCACGCACGATTAATGCCGTCATTCTCACGCATGCGCACCTCGATCATTGCGGATGGATTCCTCGCCTGGTGAAGGAAGGCTTCCGCGGATCGATCCATGCTACGCGGGCGACCATCGATTTGTGTTCGGTGGTGCTGCCCGATTCGGGGCATTTACAGGAAGAAGACGCGGCCTTTTACAACAAGCGCGGCGCGTCTAAACACCAGCCTGCGCTGCCTCTTTACACGCTCCAGGAGGCGCAGGATTGTTTGCAGTATTTCAAGCCGGTGGAGTTTGGGCAGACGGTCCAGTTGAATCCGCAACTTTCATTTCGCTTCGTGCCGGCGGCGCATATTCTCGGTTCGTGCATGGCGGAGATCACGCTGTCTTCCACTGCGATGCCGAGTGCGACGACGAGCGGACAGGCGCGGCGGATGCTTTTTACCGGTGACATCGGGCGGGTGCGCAACGGCACGATTGCTCCCGGAAAGGTCGTCCACTCCGGGCCGCAGGAGGGCGAGACAGCCGATGTGCTGGTGATGGAGTCAACCTACGGCAACCGGCGGCATCCGGATACCGATCCTCGCCCCGAGCTTGCCGGCTTGATTCGCGATACGGTCGCGCGCGGTGGCAGCGTTATCGTGCCGGCGTTCGCCGTCGAGCGCACTCAGAAATTTATTTTTATGCTGAAAGAATTGATGGAGTCGGGGCAGATTCCGCGCCTGCCGGTGTATTGCGACAGCCCGATGGCGATTAAGGCGGTTGAGATTTTCCTGAAGCACTCGGAGGATTACACGGTACAGGCGGCCGATTTGATCGAGAAATACGGCTCGCCGATGACGTGGCCCGGCTACACGTTTGCGGAAACTTCGGAGGAATCGAAGAAAATTAATGGCAACAAGTTTCCCTCGATCATAATTTCGTCGAGCGGGATGGTGACGGGCGGGCGGATTCTTCATCATCTCGCGCAGCGCTTGCCCGACCCGAAGAACCTCGTAATCTTTATCGGCTTTCAGGCACCGGGGACGCGGGGCGCGATTATTAAAAGCGGCGCGAAGGAGATCAAGATATTTGGCGAGGTCATTCCTATACACGCGCAGATCGCGGCGCTCGAGCAGTTCAGCGATCACGCCGATCCTCCCGAGCTGCTGGAATGGCTGCACACTTTCAAGAACCAGCCGGGCGTCACTTACTTAGTACACGGCGAGCCTGCGGCCTCGTCGCAACTGCGCGACTTGATGAAAAAAGATCTGGGATGGAATGTGCAAGTGGCGGAGTATATGGAGCGAGTGGAGGTCACGTAACACCCACCCAGAACTGTCATCCTGAGCGCAGCGGATGCGAAGCGAAGCGCGCATCCGCGGAGTCGAAGGACCCCGTGCCGTTAAGACCCACGAAACGCCCCGCAAGGAGTTCTCTCTTCGGTGTCTCGTTGATCATCTCCGCGTTTCCATCTCGCTATCTTCAAAACAGGGCTAATGAGCAGAAAACCTGACGAGCGCCTCCAACTTGCCAACGGCAGCTCCCGAATCGATCGCCTTCGCCGCGAGGGGCACGGCGTCGCCCAGGTGATCGGCTTTGCCCGCGGCCACCAGTGCTGCGGCGGCATTTAGAACGACCACGTCCCGGCGCGCGGACCTTTTCCCTGCCAGCACTTCGCGAATTAGCTGGGCATTGAAAGCGGCGTCGCCGCCGGAGATTTCGCCTGGCGTCGCCCGCTTTAGCCCAAATTCTTCCGGCTCGACTTCGTAGGTGTGAACCCGCCCCTCGCGGACTTCGGCAATTCTCGTCGTGCCAGTGATAGTGATTTCGTCGAGGCCGTCGCTGCCGTGGACTACCAGCGCTCGATGAAGTCCCAACATGCTGAGCGCTTCCGCTAGTTTTTCGACCAGCTCGGATGAGTAGACTCCAACCACCTGGCAGGTCGCGCGCGCAGGATTGGTCAGCGGACCGAGCAGGTTAAAAACCGTGCGCAGACGCAGGTCGCGCCTGGCCGCCTGCACATATTTCATTGCCGAGTGCATGGCGGGCGCAAAAAGAAATGCAATTCCTACCTCTTCGAGACAGACGGCGATGCGCGCGGGCGGCAGGTCAATCTTTACTCCCAGCGCTTCCATCACGTCAGCCGAACCGCATTTGGAAGTGACACTGCGATTGCCGTGCTTGGCCACGCGCACGCCAGCTCCGGCGACGACGAAGGCGGTTGCAGTTGAAATATTGAATGTCCCGCTGGTGTCGCCGCCGGTGCCGCAGGTATCGACCAGCGCATCGCGTCCGGTGCCACTGGCGTCAAGGACTTTTTTTGTGTGAAGTTCGAGCGGCGTGGCCGCGGCACGAATGGCTTCGGCGAATCCAACGATCTCTTCGACGGTTTCGCCCTTCATGTGGAGCGCAACCAGCAGCGCCCCGATCTGCGCGTCGCTGCATTGGCCGGTAAGAACCTCAGTCATCACGGTGCGCGCTTCGTCGCGGGCAAGCGACTGGCGATGGTTCGCGATGCGATGAAGGGCGTCGAGGATCATACCCGAAAGCCAAGGCCCCACCTTAGCTGGAACTCCAAACTACCCCACCCGCGGATTCCTTTCAAATCCGGGATCGGCGTGAAGCGCGTCAAGTTTCGCCTGAAATCTCTCGCGCCAACTCTCCGGCAAAGCCTGCACGCGTGTTCCCCGCTCCAGCGCCTCCTCGTCGCGCGACGCCGGAAGGTACAGCCGGTAGGCTTCGAGCACGGTAATAGTCGGACTCTCACCGCCCAGCAAATCAAATTCATCGCCCGTGCCCACCTCGCCCTCTTCAACCACGGAAAAATAGAAGCCGCAGAAGCCGCTACCGATGAAGTCGCCGACGATGTCGTCCGGTTGAAATTTAGCGGCGAGCTTGTAACAAGGGAGCCGGGGCGTCGTCACCTTCACCACCGCCGACCCCACGCGGTAACGATCCCCGATTGAGACTTCGGTTTCGAGCAATCCTTCAGTTGTGAAATTTTCGCCCAGCGCGCCCCATGTAAAATCGTGGCCGGGAAGCCGTTCTATCCAGAATTCGTAGTGCTCCGACGGGTACGCGTAGACCGCTTTGTTCTGTCCTCCATGCACCGAAAGATCGGCTTGGCGGTCGCCATCGAGGTTTGTCCAGCGCAGCGCTACCCGGCCAGACACCGGCTTCTTGAAAATGCCGGTCTTGAAGGTGAAGCCTTGCGAGGAGAAAAGGCGCGGGCGTCCGACGTTAATGGAGATTAGTTTCATTTGACTCTTCAGACTACTTCGCGTTCCCGCGCGATGCAAAATGCCGCAATTTTCCAATTCAGGAGTCGGGTAACGCCCCTCACGCGCGATTGTGCGCTTGTGACTTTGCCGATCGCTTCGCCGTCTTATAGAATCAACAGTTTGCTGCAAGTTGATTATGCCGTAAGCGGGTCCCCCAGCCGTTCACAAAAACGACGGTGGTTCGAGTCCCCCATCAACCGATACGAAAACGCAAGGGACGAACGAAAAACAGCCAACGACTGAATCATTATGAAAATTCATGAGTATCAGGCAAAAGCAATCTTGAAGAAGTATGGTGTCGCCGTGCCCCGCGGCTCGATGGCGACTTCGGTGGAAGAGGCCGAGCGTACGGCGAAAGAGCTGTTTGATGCGGGCGCGAGCGGCGTAGTGGTAAAGGCGCAGATTCATGCCGGTGGCCGCGGCAAAGGCGGAGGCGTAAAGATTGCCAAGTCGCTGGCTGAGGCGGGCGACTGGGCCGGCAAGATTCTCGGCATGACGCTGGTCACTCACCAGACTGGCCCCGAGGGGCGCATTGTGCGTCGGCTGCTAATCGAAGAGACGCTGCCCATCGAGAAGGAACTCTATCTTGGCATCCTCGTCGACCGCGGCGAAGGCAAACCGGTCTTCATGGCGTCGGCGGCCGGCGGCATGGACATCGAGCAGGTCGCCGCGGAGCGTCCTGAAGCGATTCTGAAACAATACGTTGACCCCGGCATGGGCCTTGAGATTTTTCAGGCCCGGAAAATCGCGTTTGCGCTCGGGCTTAAGGGCTCGCAGATCAATTCAGCGGTCCAGTTCCTGACGGGTCTCTATAAAGCGTTTCTCGATACCGATGCCTCGCTCGTCGAGATCAATCCATTTGTAAGCTGCAGCGATGGGCGGCTGTTTGCGCTCGATGCCAAGTTGACCTTCGACGACAATGCTCTCTCCCGCCACGCCGACTTGCGCGAACTGCGCGACGTCACCGAAGAAGATCCGCTGGAGGTTGAGGCCTCGAAGTACAACCTCAACTACATCAAGCTCGACGGCAACGTGGGCTGCATGGTGAATGGCGCAGGTCTCGCGATGGCCACCATGGACATCATCAAGTACGCGGGCGGCATGCCCGCAAACTTTTTGGACGTAGGCGGCGGCGCGAACGCGGAGCAGGTGGCGCATGCCTTTGAAATTCTGCTGAGCGACAAAAGCGTGCGTGCCGTGCTGATTAATATTTTCGGCGGCATTCTGCGGGTCGACACATTGGCGGTAGGAGTAGTCGACGCCGCCAAAAAAACCAATATTCAGCTGCCGGTCGTGCTGCGCCTCGAGGGCACAAATGTCGAGGAAGGCCGGAAGATTCTACAGGAGTCAGGCTTGAATTTTGTGATCGCTCAGACCATGAAGGACGCGGCCGATAAAGTTGTGGCCGCCGCTAAGGGCGCGCCGGTTTAAGCGTTTAGTGAACGACCCAAGGACGAACGACATTTTTTTTTGAAAGCGAGCATTTATGGCAATCCTGGCTGATAAGAGAACTCGATTAATCGTTCAAGGCTTGACGGGTCGTGAAGGCACCTTTCATGCGAAGGCTTGCGCGGCTTACGG
>JBAQJF010000059.1:0-27718 GCA_049300195.1 Terriglobales bacterium
CCTTATTCTTGAATACTTTGCCTGTAAGTGCATATTTATCAATACTTTGACTAAAAATCATAGGGGGGGGAGGGGTCCACATTTTGGCAAGCACCGCCAACAACTTCCACCGAATCAAACACTTCCCGCCAAAAAGAGATCGTCGCAAAAGCGTCGAAATCTACGCAGGAAATTCGTGGAGCACGTACTCCATCGCAGCCTCGCGCGACATGAGTCTGCCCTCAAGTTGGGCATCCTCAACCGCTCCCAGAATCTCCTTGAAGCGCGGTCCCGGCGCATAGCCCGCCGCAATCAAATCGTCGCCCGTCACGAGCGGCTCAGGGCGAATCGCCTCCGGCGGAATCGAGTTCAATCGCTCACGAGCGTAGTCATAAGCCCCGAGGAACCCGTTGCTCGACAAAACATCCATGCGATGCAGTTCCAGGTGCTCATCAAATCGCGGCAGCCGCAGAAATTTCTTGAGCGTCGAGTCGTTCATCTGGAATACCTGCGCGAAGCGCATATGGTTATCCACCAGCGCCAGGATTTGCTCGGCCTCGTCGTTCGAAAAGCGCAGCCGCCTGCAGATTTCGGCCGCCATCTTCACGCCCACATCAACGTGCCCGTCAAATCGAATGCGATCCGGAGCCACGCGGAAAGTTGGAGGCTTGCCCACATCGTGCAGCAGCGCTCCCCAGGCCAGCGTCTTCGACGAGCCCGCCGGCAATTTTTCAAGCAGCAGCAACGTATGTACAAAAACATCGCCCTCAGGATGAAATTGCGGTGGCTGCTCCACTCCCTTCATCGCAGAAATCTCGGGCAGCACTTCGCGCAACAACCCGCTCTCATCAAGCAGCAAAAACGCGCGACGCGCGCTGCCTTCGGTGAGCATCTTAGTCAGCTCTTCGCGGACACGTTCTTGCGAGACCTGATGAATCTGCGGCGCGAGTTGCTGGATTGCAGAGAAAGTTGCAGGATCGATCTTGAAATCAAAGCGCGCCGCAAAGCGCACCGCGCGCAACATCCGCAGCTTGTCTTCGGCAAATCGCCGCGCAGGCTCGCCGATGGCGCGAATAATCCCAGCCTTCAGGTCGTCGCGCCCACCGACGAAATCCAGGACCTCATTCGGCGTCGAATCGGAAACCAGCGGATCAAGCAGCATGCCATTGATAGTGAAATCGCGCCGCTGCACATCCTCGCGCGGATCCTTGGTAAATCGCACCTCATCCGGATGTCGCCCATCCGAGTAACCAACATCGCACCGAAACGTTGCGACTTCGACAACAGTTGCGTTTTCTCCGTGTTCCTCTGTGTCCTCTGTGGTTGCCGGTTTCGCCGGCACGAGCACCACGCCAAACTGCGCCCCGACCGCGAAGGTCCGAGGAAAGATCTGCATGACTTGCTGAGGAGTAGCGTCGGTGGCAACGTCGTAATCGGCAGGCTCGCGGCCAAGCAACAGGTCACGGACGCATCCTCCGTTGAAATAAGCCTGATACCCGCGCTCGCGCAGCATGCGCACGATGTTGGTAGCGTGTTGTTTGGCGATACTCAAGGAGCACTTGTACCAATCGTCTAGACTGTAAGCAACAAGCTGGAAGCTAATGGCTAAAAGCTAGAAGCCGCACTTCAATTATGCCCGACGCAACAATCCTCGGCATCGAAAGCTCCTGCGACGAAACAGGCGCAGCCGTGGTGCGCGCGGGCGAGCAGATTCTCTCGAACATCGTGGCCTCGCAAATCGCCACCCATCAGCCTTACGGAGGAGTCGTCCCCGAACTCGCTTCCCGCGAGCATCTGCGCGCCATCATTCCGGTCGTGCGCCAATCGCTCGCCGAAGCTGGACATACTTACGATTCCATCGATGCCATTGCCGTCACGCAAGGCCCAGGACTCACGGGAGCATTGTTGGTTGGCATCAGCTTCGCCAAGGCGCTTTCCTTTGCCCTCGACAAGCCATTAATCGCGGTGAACCACCTCGAAGGCCACGTTCATGCCGTGTTGCTCGAGCAGCGCCAGAGCGAAAATGCCGACCTGCAATTCCCCGTGCTCGCCCTCGTAGTCTCAGGAGGCCACACACATCTCTACCTCGCCGAGGTCGAGAAGAATCTTTGGACCTATGCCGAAATCGGCCACACGCGCGACGACGCCGCGGGCGAGGCGTTCGACAAGGTTGCCAAACTCCTGGCTCTCGGTTACCCAGGAGGTCCGATCATTGACCGCCTCGCTCCGCATGGCGATCCACACGCCGTCAAATTTCAGATCGCGCAGATCAAACATCGCGATCGCAACGACCGATCCGATCCGCTCGCTTCGTCGTCGGATGGTCGTCCACGTTTCGATTTTTCCTACAGCGGAATCAAGACGGCAGTTTTGCGCTACGTTGAAACCGAACGACTACAGACGGCGATCGAAGCGCGGCGAAAGTCTCTACAGGAGATCGTTAATCCTGCCTTTGACGACTATCTGCGCCTCTCCGACCGCCAGACGCTCAATCTGGTGGCATCGTTCCAGCGCGCCATCGTCACCGATCTCGTCACGAAGACGCTCGCTGCCGCTCGCGAATACGACGTGCGCACGCTCTTTGTAAGCGGAGGCGTGGCCGCGAACCACGAATTGCGCACCACCTTTCAACGCGAAGCGGAGATGCAAGGCCTTCCTGTATTTTTCCCTTCGCGCCCTCTCTCCACCGACAACGCAGCAATGATCGCTGCCGCGGCCTTTCCCAAATTTCTGCGGAAGGAATTTGCCGCGATCGATTTTTCCGCCGAAGCGAGCCTGACCCTGCGCTAGAAAGACGTAGGGAACTCAAAACCGGGGTGATTGGAATCTGAAGTTCCGAGAGGCGAAGCTAAAGACCAAAGACCTGTGAACTGAGCTGTAAGATAAGCTTACTTCGTTATCCCCGCGCGCTTTCGCAACTCACTCAACAGGGCAACCGCCGCGTTGTAGTAAGTCTTGTCGGGATCCGACGTGTCGGCCCAAACCGCCTCGTACACGATCTTGGCGGCTTCTTTCGGCGCCATATGCAGAGCGGTTTCCATGCGACCTACCTGCTGCCGCATCTCTCCATAACAGGAGTGGCAGACCGCAGCTGGCTCGACCGTGGTCCCATCGTGGTTCTGATCGAGCGCGCAACGAAACGTCGCGGCAGGAACCTGCGGCTGAGACGCATAAATCTTGGACTTGAGTTCCCGCAACCGCTCGCGCTCTTCGGCCAGGAGCTTCGCCGCCTCTGAGTGCGACGATGCCGAGGATGAAACTGCAGCGGAAGCCTGACGTCCGTTGCCATTCGCCGGCAAACGTTCCTTCGACTTGCAAATCGGGCAAGCGTCCATGTCGGAAGGATAGTAGGCCCGGCAATTCGCGCACGGCATGCCGTAGCCAATATTGCGGCTGCTTCCGGGTTCGAAGGCCGGGGCGACGGAACTCGGCATCAATCCGGGCGCGGAAAAGGAGGTTGCCACTACGTTGGGATTAACCAGTTTCTGCCGAGCTTGTTTGACTCCGATGCTTTCCATGGATTCCATCCGATCGCGGGTGGCGTCCGCTTTAGCGTTATTCTAGGACCGTTTTCTCGCCGAAGCGATGCACGACAGTGCACCTGCCACGGTAACCGCGATTTCGCGCACATCCGGCCAGAGGCCGAAATCGAGCTACTTCGTTGTCGTAATCATGCGAGCCGCTTCCTGCATGCGCGCGCGATACAGATTTTCGTTCGGATCAAGTCGCGAGGCGATTTCCAACTCGCCCAGCGCTTCCTCGTAACGATTCAGCGCCATCAGGCACGCCGCCAGCGAGTAGTGATTCTGCCCGTTTGGCTGAAGCCGCACAGCTTCGCGAAATTCCTTTTCCGCCTCGGCCAGTTGTTGCACGTTCACCAAGGCTGTTCCCAAATAATGATGGCCGAGCGCCGATTCTGGATTGAGCGATACCGCCTTGCGGAGCACTTCTACCGCTTCTTCATCCTGCCCGGTCAGCAGCAGAGCCTGACCGAGTACACGATATTCTGCGGCGCCCGCGGGATTTTGAACAATCGCGGCGCGTAACTCACGAATCGCCGAGGGATAATCGCGCTTCGACATGTACGCGCGTGCCAGGCAATTATGTCCGCCTTCCCAGTCCGGTAACTGCCGATACAGTGCCTTGAATTCCGCGATCGCTTTGTCGAAATCCTCTTTGTCGCAAAGCGTGTTACCTAGATTGCTACGGACGCTCGCCTCGTCCGGCTTTAACCGGAGCGCCGCCCGGAATTCCACCGCTGCCTCATCCAGTTTCCCCTCGTCGCGCAAGACCACGCCCAGATTGCTGTGCGCCTCCCAGAAATCAGGACGCAGCGTGAGCGAGTGATGATAGGCAATCGCCGCGCGCCGCAAATCTCCCTTGTCGCGCTGCGTGATGCCCATGTCGAAGTACACGTCGGCGTTGTCCGGTTCACGCTCCAACGATTTCTCGTAGGCGTTGAGCGCGGCCTCGTAGTGGCCATCCGCATAATGGGCAAGACCCAGAAAGCGGTAAGCCTCGGCGTTTTCGGGGTCGATGCTGAGCGCCGTGCGCGCTTCCGCGACCGCATTTTCGGAGTCGTCGCTGCGGTAGAAGTAATAAGAAAGCTGGCCGTGGGTTTCGGCAAAACCGGGCATCAGGTTCACGGAATCAGAAAAGGCATCGAACGATTCGTCCAGTCGATCCTCGCGGCGCAGGACCGTGCCAAGAACGAAAAGCAGCGAAGCGTTATGGGGATCGGCCTCGAGCAGCGTGTGAAGCTTTTCTTCCGCCCCAGCCAAATTTTTCGCATGAACAAGAGCCGCAAGTTCAGTGGCGGCATCCGCACACTTGCAGGAAGGTATCGACGCAGATCGGGCGCCCAACTTTTGCCGAGCGGCTGAGCCGCTCAGCTCTTGATGCGGGTCTTCAATGCCCACCAGAAAATGAATCAAGCTCGCATCGGCGCCCCCCTTTTCAAGAGTTCGCACGCACGCCGGCGTGACATGGCAAGCCAGCTTGAAGTTATCACTTGCGAGACGCAGAATGCGGGCGCTCGAAATCCCCCCGGCGAGCCAAAGCGAGATGTTGTCAATTCCTGCACAAGCCGGGGATGACTTTTGTGAAGACGACGCAGCGACCGATGCCGAGTCGGAAGAAGCCGATTCGGCAGACATGTCCGCGGCGGACAAATCGGGCGATGCATTGGCAGATGGATCAGAAGAAGCTGACTCAGAGAATGATGACTCGACCAAAGGCCCATGAGAAGAAACTGTTCCGGAGGTTCCCTGTTCGGCCAACAACGATCCTGCCATTGGTAGAGCACTGAAAAGAAGCAACAGCCCGCTTACCCAACAACGTCTCACGAGACCTCCGGCGTCCAGAGCGGCTTCTGAGCGCAAGCTACCCTGAGTCCAAAAATAGCCCGCCCGCGCCACACCCGATAGGTCACGGAAGTAATTGTTCGAACATGGCCAGATGGCCAACCCAGGCGGGAAACGCAAGACTCCTGCCGGCAGATTGCGCTACACTTAAAGTGGAGCTTTGCTGCCCATTGCTGGACAGCCCCCGGAGGTCTTATGGAAGGTCTGTTCCAACCCATGCACCTGCTCATCATCTTCTTTATTGCCTTGCTGTTCTTCGGCCCTAAAAAGTTGCCCGAGCTCGGCAAAGGCATTGGCGAAGGGTTCCGCGCCTTACGCGATGGGATGAAAGAGGGGACGACGGCCAAGCCTATGCAGGCCGAAGCCAAGACCGAAGCCAAGCCGGAAGAAAAAGCTTAGGTCCACAGGCACGACAAATTTCCGCGGCGCCGGATATAGTTTCCGCATCCAAAATTTCATTGATTTTTAGTGTGTCGGTCGGAATTCGGGTCCACTTCCAAGGCCGTCACCGGGGTCCTGTTGTTCAATCCATAAAGAATTGAGTTCGCTCTGCGGTCCAATTCATCGAGGAGAATTCTGTGCGTAACCAAATCGCAGTAGGCCTTCTTTTGCTAATCGCAATTCCAGCGTTCGCCGATCAGATCGTCATGAAGAATGGGGACAAGTTGACCGGAGCGATCACCAAGTCTGACGGCAAAACGCTGGTTCTCAAGACAGATTACGCCGGCGATTTAACCATCAAGTTCGATCAGATCCAATCGCTCAGTTCGACTAGCGACCTAACCGTTACGGCGGCCGGCAAAACAGCAGTAGGCAAGGTCGCAACCAGCGGCGCCGACGTAGTCGTTGCCACTAAGACGGACGGCCTTGCTGAAGCACCGCTCTCCTCGGTCACAGTGCTGCGCAGTCCGGCCGAAGAAGCCGCATATCAAAAGACGCTACATCCCGGCTGGAGCGAAGGATGGGCCGGCGGACTGAACCTGGGCTTCGGGGTCACTACGGGAAATAGCGAGACCAAAAACTTGAACGTGGCATTCAATGGCGTGCGCACGGGAGCGCACGACAAACTCACTCTCTATGAGAACTCGGTCTACGCTGTGAACGACAAAGTTGTGGCGCCCGCGACCGGGCCGCAAACCACCGCCAACTCGAACGCCGGCGGCGCCCGGTATGACCGCGATTTCGTCCCGCGCATCTTTGGCTTCGGAAGCGCCGACTTCTTCTCCAATTCACTGCAAGACCTGGATCTGCGCGCGATTCTGGGCGGCGGCATCGGCTTTCATACGATCAAGAATGCCAATACCATGCTCGACATCCTGGCCGGCGGCAACTATACGCATGAAAGCTACAGCGACGTTGCGAGCCCCAACCCGCCTCCGGCTACCTATTCCTATTCCCAAAGTCTGGCCGCATTGACTCTGGGTGACGCGTTTACGCACAAGCTTGGCAAGAGCACCGCGGTCACACAGGCTTTCATGTTCTATCCGGACCTGAGCGACACCTCGCAATACCGTTTTACCTTCAACCTGGGAACGGTCACCAAGATCAACAAGTGGCTGGGATGGCAGAACACCGTGGCTGACGTATTCGTCAGTAATCCTCCGATCGCTGTGCCGCGCATCGAGAGAAACGATCTCCAGATTTCGACGGGCTTAAATATTGCGTTCAAGCACTGACGAAGGCGCGGTGCCTGCAAGATCGCACAACCGGAGTCAGCATCTTCCGCGTGGCCGCTTCGGAGGCAGGCGCCCCGGAATAGCCTAGCCGGGCTAAGGCGGGCGCTGGTGGCTGAAAACTACTGTTATGCTATCCCGCGTGACGCGAACTTTTCTCATCGATACCGACACCGCCTCGGACGACGCTGTCGCCCTGATCATGGCGCTGTGCTCGCCTGAGGTTCGCGTGGCCGCCATCACGACGGTCGCGGGGAATGTTCCGGTGGAGCAAGCGACGCGCAATGCTCTTTATACGGTTGAGCTCTGCTCCAAGAATTTGGATGAAAAAGTCCCCGTCTACATCGGAGCTGCCAAGCCTCTGCTTCGCGCCTACCAGAATGCGACCTGGTTCCACGGGCGCGACGGACTCGGCGATCATAACTATCCCGCTGCACGACAGGCTCCCGAAATGCTGCACGCGGTCGACGCCATCATCGCGACCGTCGAGGCGAATCCCGGTCTCGTCCTCGTCACGCTTGGACCGCTTACGAACGTTGCGTTGGCGTTGGCCAAAAAGCCGGAGATAGCCCACCGGGTCAGCCGGTGCGTCATCATGGGCGGAGCGCCCTGCTGCGAAGGCAACATCACGCCCGCCGCGGAATACAACATCTACGTTGATCCGGAAGCGGCCCGCGTGGTCATGCGCAGCGGCTTGCCTGTCGAACTTGTGGGCTGGCATCTTTGCCGCGGCGGCGCGATTCTGGACGACAAGGACATTGCGCGCATCTTGGCTTTCAATACTCCGCGCGCAAAGTTTGCCATCGAGTGCAATAGCCATGCCCGTCGCGCGCTGAGGGTCCAGACCGGGGAGGACGGGATCTGTCTGCCCGACCCGGTGGCTATGGCGCTGGCGCTCGACCCAACTATCGGCACGGGTTGGAGCGATCACTACGTCGACGTGGAAACCGAAAGCGAGTTGACGCGTGGCATGACGGTAGTCGATCGCCTGAACGTGGCCGACGACGAAAGGAATCAGTCGGTCTGGGCGCCGGTCATTGCGAGTGGCCGGAAAACTCGCGTCTGCTGGACCATCGACAACCGGCGCTGGAAGCAAACGCTCGACGCCGCTCTGCAATAAAAAGCCTGCACCCAAGGGGCACACCGGGGAACACAGACGAAATCTGGATTGATTCGCTCGCGGGCTTTTGATGCCGAGATGAGGCCAAGCGCACTCTGCTATATTGACCTCCTCCGGAGGTGATTCCCATGTCTCGCATAGTCCGCTGTGGCCTCATCCAGGCCAGCAACGCCGCTCCCGCCGCACGCGCGCTCAAGGAAATCAAGAAGGCCATGATCGACAAGCATCTCAAGCTCATCGACCAAGCCGCCAAGAAGAAAGTCAAAATCCTCTGCCTCCAGGAACTCTTCTACGGACCTTACTTCTGCGCTGAGCAGGACACGCGCTGGTATGACCTCACCGAGCGCGTTCCCGGAGGACCGACCATCGAACTCATGCAGAAAATTGCGGCCAAACACGGCATGGTAATCGTTGTGCCTGTCTACGAGGAGCACATGCCGGGCGTCTACTTCAACACCGCTGCCGTGATCGACGCCGACGGCAAGTATCTGGGCAAGTATCGTAAGCACCACATTCCGCACGTCCACCCCGGTTTCTGGGAGAAGTTTTACTTCACACCTGGAGATCTTGGCTATCCGGTATTTACGACCAAGTACGCACGTGTTGGTGTGTACATCTGCTACGACCGGCATTTTCCGGAAGGCGCTCGCATTCTGGGTCTCAATGGCGCAGAAATTGTTTTTAATCCTTCCGCTACGGTCGCGGGGTTATCGGAATATCTCTGGGAACTGGAGCAGCCCGCCCATGCCGCTGCCAACGGATACTTTGTAGGCGCCATCAATCGTGTGGGTCGCGAAAAGCCATGGAATATCGGAGAGTTCTATGGCAAGAGCTATTTCTGCGATCCGCGCGGGAAGATTTTCGCGCAAGCCAGCCGCACCAAAGATGAAGTGCTGGTCGCCGACGTCGACTTCGGCATGATCGAGGAAGTAAGAAGAGTCTGGCAGTTTTACCGCGACCGCCGTCCGGAAACTTACCGCGCGTTAACCGAACAATCGGTGAGCACCGCCGCGGGGGACTGATCGCTGAAAACTCAGCATGCCCACAATTTCATCCCGCATCGAGTCCAGCCCGCTCTACAACGAAGACCTGGCTCCGACCACTCCCGATCGCCGCACCTGGGGCACCTACAGCTATGCCGCGCTCTGGGTGTCGATGTCGGTCAACATTCTTACCTACATGCTGGCGGCCAGTCTGATTCAGGGCGGAATGAACTGGAAGCAAGCGGTAGCCACCGTCTTCCTCGGCAATACTATCGTTTTGATCCCGATGCTGTTGAATTCGCATCCGGGCGCGCGTTACGGCGTTCCGTTCCCGGTGTTGGCGCGTGCTTCTTTCGGAGTGCTGGGCGCAAATTTTGCCGCGGTCCTGCGCGCACTCGTCGCCTGCGGATGGTTTGGCATTCAAACCTGGATCGGTGGCGAAGCCATCAATACGCTGATCACTACGCTCGCACCCGAGTGGGCGCAAGTTGCGCACGGTGCGGCAATTTGCTTTCTCGCGTTCTGGCTGATCAACCTGGCGGTCATCCTCCGCGGCATTGAATACATCCGCATTCTGCAAGGCATCAGCGCACCAGTGCTGCTTGCGGTCGGGCTCTTGCTGCTGGCATGGGCATATAAGTCAGCGGGCGGATTCGGTCCCATGTTGTCGGCGCCGTCGCGCTTTGTGAGCTTTCCGGATTTTCTGAAATTCCTCATTCCCGCGCTGAATGGTACGGTTGGCTTCTGGGCCACCGTATCGCTGAACATCCCGGACTTCACGCGTTTCGCGCGCAGCCAGCGGCAACAGGTTATTGGGCAAGCGCTCGGCCTGCCAACTACGATGACGCTTTATTCACTGATTGGAATCCTGGTAACGTCGGCGACGGTCGTAATTTATGGCACCGCAATCTGGGATCCGGTGCAATTGCTTAGCCACTTTCATTCGCCCGTGGCAGTGGTGATTTCGCTGCTGGCAATTCTATTGGCGACGTTGAACGTAAATATTGGGGCCAATGTAGTTTCGCCAGCCAACGATTTTTCGAACCTGTGGCCTCGAAAAATCAGCTTCCGAACGGGCGGCATCATCACTTGCTTCATGGGAATCGGGCTGATGCCGTGGAAGCTGCTTTCCAGTTACAGCACTTTCATTTTTGGATGGCTCGGCGGTTATGCCGCATTCCTCGGCCCGGTAGCCGGAATCATGATCTGCGATTACTTCGTCATCCGCCGCCGGGTTCTCGTTTTGGACGACTTATATCTCCGAGGTGGCGTTTACGAATATTCCAGGGGCTTCAACTGGCGAGCGATCATTGCGCTGTTCTCCGGAGCCGGCATGGCGCTAGTGGGGTTGGTGGTACCGTCAGTGCGCACCCTGTATGACTATTCCTGGTTCGTAGGATTTGTGGTGTCGTTCTTCGCATACTATGCGCTGATGGCGCGGCGTGGGGCGCGGCCGGCCTGAAGGCTTGCAGTTGCCGAGTTCACGAACTTGGTATAGTTTTGGGGAACCGTGAGGTGCGGCTATGTCGAGTGAAGCTGGCAAATATCTGAAATTCGGGGGCGTCACGGTCCTTATACTGTGCTCGCTCGGCTACCTCGCCTACACCGGCGTGCAGGACAGCAAGAGCTACTATGTCACCATCAAAGAGCTGAACAGCATGGGCAATCAAGCGTACTCCAAGCGTCTGCGGGTGGCTGGAAATGTCGTGCCGGGCTCGATCAAGCGCTCGGGAACGCGAGTCGACTTCATGCTCAAGGAAAATAATCTCACGCTCCCGGTGTCGTACACGGGGACCGAAGCTCCACCCGACACTTTCAAAGATGATGCGCAAGCCCTCGCCGACGGCAACTTCGGACGTGACGGCGTTTTCCATGCCAAGCAACTCCAGGCCAAGTGCGCGTCGAAGTATGCGCCAAAGCAGGGAGCGCCCGGGGCAACTCCGACTGCGGAGCCCGCGAAGAGCATGTCGCAAAGCCAACCGCCGAACCTGGGCGCCGTATCGAACTAGAGTTCGGGGCGATTGCGAATTAGAATTCTAGCCATTGACTGACAACGCTCCTGTCATCACGGTCACCAATCTGATCAAGCAGTTCGGACGCTTCGCAGCTCTGCGCGGAGTGACGGCCGAATTCGCTGCCGGCAAGTTGTACGCCATCCTCGGCGACAACGGCGCGGGCAAGACCACGCTGCTGCGGACGCTTGCCGGCCTGAACCATCCTTCGAGCGGCACTGTCACGATTCTCGGAGCAACCAAGTTTCACGACATTTGCCGCGAGGTCGGCTACATGGCGCATCCTTCTCTGCTCTATGACGAAATGAGCGGCATGGAAAATCTTGCCTACTTCGCACGGCTTTACGGAATTAAAGATGGACTCCTGGACAAAAAGATCGGCGGCAATCGGGGTGCCGAAGTCATTCGCGCGGTTGGCCTCGATCCCGATCTCACGCGGCCGATAGGCCAATATTCGCAGGGCATGCGGCAACGCATGTCGCTCGCCCGCGCGCTGCTCAACGATCCAAAGATATTGCTGCTCGACGAGCCTTTTTCGAATGTGGATTCCCGCTCCGCCCGTGACATGGTTCATCTGCTGGTCGGCTTGCGCGGCGAGGGGAAGACGATTTTTGTGGTCACACACCAGGCCTCACTGCTCCAGGGATCAGCTGATGAATTCATATGGATGGCGGCGGGGAAGATCGTCGCACGCACACGCGAATTCGATCCAAATGACACGGGACCTGGCTTTCCCCAGGGCCAGTCTTCGCATCCACCGGAGGCAACGAGATGAGTGCCGCCTCCGACTTGGCGCGGTCTAGCGCACCATCTCCTGACCGCAGGCCTTCTACTGTTGCCCCTTCCGGCATCACGCGCGCCACGCTTCTTAAAGACCTTCGCCTGGAATGGCGATCCAAGGACGCCATCAACTCCATGCTGTTTTTTTCACTGCTGGTGGTGGTCGTCTTCAGCTTCTCGTTCGACCCGACGGCCGAAGAATCTCGCCAGATCGCCGGCGGTCTCGTCTGGGTGGCGTTTCTTTTTGCGGCCGTGGTCGCGCTCAACCAAACGTGGGCACGAGAGTTGCGCAACCAGGTGCTTGACGCCTACCGTGTCTCGCCTGCGCCGGCCAATTCGCTGTTCATGGCGAAGACGCTCGGAAATTTTATTTTCGTCGTCGTGCTGGAAGCGCTAATGACTCCACTGTTCATCATCTTCTATCGCCTGCGCGCGCTCGGCCCGGCGTGGCAGTTGCTGCTGGTGGCGGCCTTTGGTACGTGGGCCTTAGTCGTGAACGGCACGTTCTTCGCGGCGATGTCGATCCGCACCCGCAGCCGCGAGATCATGCTGCCACTGCTGCTGTTTCCGATTTCGATCCCAGCGCTGCTGGCCATGGTGCAAGCCACCACCGCCATTCTTACCGGCGAATACAGCGCTCGCTTTTGGATCGTGTTGCTTGGCACCTACGATCTGGTGTTTACTACGGGGTGTTTGTTGCTGTTTGAAACTGTGCTGAACGCGGAGTGAGGCTTTTGAATCATCGATTCTTGGACTCAATGTGTGATTCGCCCGCCGGACCGCACATTTTGGCGATTCGATGTCTCGATGAAGTAATGACTAAATGATCCAATGACTCAATGAAATACCTCTTCCCCATCCTCGTGATCTTGACCGGAATCCTGCTGAGCTACGCGATGTCCATCGCGCTAATGCCAGTCGTCCATGTCTGGGGGCTGACCCTGAACGGCGCGCCCACCGAGCAGACCATGGGCAACGTTCAGCGGATTTTTTACTATCACGTACCATCGGCTTGGACCGCGTTTCTGCTCTTCTTTATTAATTTTGTCGCTTCCATCCAGTATCTTGTTCGGGCAAACCCAAAGACCGACCGCGTTGCTTCCTATATTGTTGTGGCGATTGGCGTCCTTGTGTTCACAGCCTCATTCTTCATCCCACTTCCGGAGGGGATGAGGGCTTCAGCTGTTGGAACCACCGGCTTGCTTTTCGTGGGCCTCTATTTCCTGGTTCGCGTTCTCTTCTCGCACGCCGACGCCGACGTCCTCGCCGTCGTGACGGCCGAGGTCGGTGTCGTTTTCTGCTTGATTGTGCTCGTCACCGGACCGATCTGGGCGCGTCCGGTCTGGGGAATTTGGTGGGCTCCGGGCGATGTCCGGTTGACGTCAACCCTGGTGCTTTGGCTGATCTACGTAAGTTACCTTATGCTTCGCCGCTTCTCGGCGAGCGGACAGACCCCCATCTTAGCCGCTACCTTGGCAGTTCTCGGCGCGCTCTGCGTGCCGTTTGTTTACCTCTCGATCTGGTTCTTCCGCACGCAGCATCCCCAACCCGTCATCGGCGGCGGCGGTTCCATCGATCCACGCATGATGCATGTGCTCCTCGTCAACTGGCTGGCGTTTTGCTGCTTCGCATTCCTCGTCTGCTGGTCGCGCTTTCGCCTGGAAAAGCTGCGACGTGAAGTCGATGAAGCTCACGCGCTGCGATCGCTGTTGGACGAACCCGTGCAGTCAAGGAGCACCCGATGACTTCAAACCCGTACCTCTTCGCGGCTTACGCTGTCACCTGGATCATCCACATCACCTACCTGGCGACGATCATGCGCCGCTACTCACGGCTGAAGCGGGAAGTCGATGAACTGAAGAAGTAGGACTTTCTGAGACGAGGAAGGACTGTGGAAATCTAAGCAGGCCAACTCCCCTTACAACCATTCTTCCTCTCCCGCGCTTCTCATTAATGCGATCCAGCGTTGTTCGTCCGCTTGACAGCGTATCTCTTGGATGTAAAAGTATTTAATTGCTTTAATCCCAGTTTTTGGTGACGGGTGCGCATCCGCTTCCCAGGGGCGTCGAGCCATGGCGGTGTTGTATGCCTCTCTTTTCTTACCCCACGATTGGGAAATCGGAGGAGTTCGGTGAATCGGAATTACCATGCGTTGGTAGGAGGGTCAGTGGGACAGTCGAGACCAGGGTATCGAGACGCGGCAACAGGTTCTTGGGCAATAAAAGCGGCTATGCTGGCCGTGATCGTATTAACCGTGGCGGGCATGGCGTTCCATTTCGCCGCGTCGGGATCCGCCATCCCAGGGGTTGGAGGTCTGACTGGAGCAGCTTCTCCGGCATTGCGCCCCTCGGCTCCCGGACTGGAACACGACTCCGCCTCGGCTGGCCGCTCGGCGGCGCACCCGGTGTCCGCAGCTTCATTATCCTTCCCGCTCTTTTTCGAGCCCAACGTGGGCCAAACCGATGGACGCGTCAAGTTCCTCGCGCGGGGATCGGGCTACGGCTTGTTCCTGACCGCCGACGAAGCCGTGCTTTCGCTTCAGCACCGTGCGGCCAAGGGACAGATGGTGAAGTCGGATGTCGTCCGTATGCACCTCGATGGAGCTAGCTCCACCTCCCGTATTCGGGGCGCGGAGCCGTTGCCCGGCAAGAGCAACTACTTCATTGGAAACGATCCGTCGAAGTGGCGGCGCGGTATTTCGCAGTTTGCCCGCGTCGAATACCAGCGCGTCTATCCCGGTGTCGACCTGGTCTATTACGGAAACCAGAAGCAGCTTGAATATGACTTCCGCGTCGCTCCCGGCGCCGACCCGAATCAGATCGCTCTCAGCTTCCAAGGAGCATCCGCGCGCCTCGACTCCGGCGATCTCGTGCTTTCGACTGCCGACGGCGACATCCGCTTTCACGCGCCCCACATTTATCAGCCCGCGGCTCAGACTACGGCTCGAGCCAGCGCTGCAACGAGTGCGACAATCTCCGGCGGCTTCCGACAGCTCGCTGACAACAAAATCGGTTTCACGGTCGGGCACTACGACCCTTCCCGCGAACTCGTCATCGATCCCGTCCTCAGCTACTCGACCTACCTTGGCATGGGAGGCGAATCGCTCGTCAGCGAGGCGATCGACTTCGCGAACAATATTTATGTTGCCGGCTCGACGACCTCGCCAAATTTCCCGACTACCGCGGGAGCCATTCAAACAACCCTCAACGGCACTCAAAACATTTTTGTTGCTGTGCTGAACCCGCTGGCGGGATCGGGGTCCGCCCAACTGCTCTTCGCGACCTACCTCGGCGGCTCGGGAATCGATCAACTTGGCGGCGTTGCAGTCGATCCCGGAAATTCCGCCCTCCCGGACATCAATATTTACGTCGCCGGAACTACTACCTCGCCCGACTTTCCAATTACCATGGACAATGCATTCCAGGCCACCGCAACCTTTACTGGAAGTCAGACCCACGGCTTCCTCAGTGCGATTAATGCTTCGAATGTCTCTGGGAGCAACGTCTTCACGCTCACCTACTCCACCTATCTGGCGGGTAACGCGGGGAGTGGGATTAGCGGGAACGACACCACCGAGAACGACGTCGTCACCGGCCTCGCGGTCGACAGTTTCTTCGACGCATACGTCACCGGCACCACCACTTCGACGGATATACTCACGGGCTTTCCCTCCACCACCAACGGCTATCAGATCTGCCCCTGGCAGCCCGCTCAGTCGGGAGGAACTCCCTGCCCCATTACGTCCGGTCCCACCCAGTTCTTTGCCAGCGAGATCAATACGGTCGGCAGCGGCGCGGCGAGCATGCTCTACTCCACCTACTTCGGCGGCGGATATCCGTGTCCTACTTGCACTCCCGCGCCGGTCGCCATCGGCGGCGGCATCGCAGTCGATGTCATCCCCAATAATCCCCGCAGCAACGTCAACATGTATTTCACTGGCACAACCAACATGTGGGGCGGGGGTGCGCCGATTCCGAATGGCGCCGCTCCCTTTCCGCTCGTCAATGCCTGGCAAAGCTGCCTCAACCAATCTGGCGTAACCAGTTGCATGGGGGTAATTCCGACAGCCTATACGGACGCCTTCATCGTCAAGCTCAATCCGAACCAGATTGGCGCCATCCCCAGCTATTCCACCTATCTGGGCGGCGAATTCGATGACAAGGGCGCCGCCGTTGCTGTCGATAACATCGGCGACAGCTACGTCACGGGTTCGACCAATTCCCCTGACTGGAATTGCACGAACAACAATGCCTGCGCCTTTGCTCCAAACTATGGCGCGTATGACAACAACGGGGATGCGTTTATCGCCAAAGTCGCCAATTATCAGGGCGGCATTTTTCCGCTCGTTTTCTTCGCGTACATTGGTGGCAGCGGCAAAGACGACGGAAATGCCATCGCCGTCGACTCAGTCCAGTCCGCTCACATCGCGGGCACTACCACCTCGACCGACCTGCCCGTCGTCAATGCTTCTCAGGCGGGGTATGGTGGGGGAGCCAGCGACGCCTTCGTGGCGCTCATGTCGTCGACCGTGCTCACGGGCACAACCGGAAACTATGTCACATATCTCGGCGGCAATTTTCTCGATCAAGGCACAGGCATTGTGCTTGACAACAATGGCACGGCATACGTCGCCGGCGTTACCCGGTCGTCCAATTTTCCCGCTGTCAATCCCTATCAATCGGGGTTGATCGGGACGCAGGATGCCTTCGTAACTAAACTCGGGAGCAACAGTTCGCTGGTTGTATCCGCAGCATCCGGCAGTCCGTCTCCCAACCCTCTTCCTGCCGGGACCCAAGGGACATTTACCTTCAACATCACAAACAACGGGCCGGACGCCGCAAGCAACGTTACGTTCACGGCCACCGTGCCCACGGCCGGAGTGCAGTCGATTCCCAGTGCCGAAGTGGTCAGCAGTGGCGCGGGAAGTTGCACCAACGGCCTGAACGGAACGATTTTCTGCAACGTTGGCAGTTTGGCGGTGGGCGCCACGGGCGCGGTAGCTGTATTCGTTACTCCGACGATTCCCAAGGTGAACAACACGATTGGTGTCTCCGGCTATGCCGCTGCCAATGGCGGGCCTCCGGGAGCCACCGTCTCGCAATCCGTAAACATCACCGACTTTTCCCTCAACGCGGTTGTGACCAACCAAGGTGCGCAGGTTATTGCCGGCCAACTTGTGGTCATCGACATCACGCTGACGCCCGACCAGACGCTCGGGTATAACGCAAACGTTACCGTGACTCAAAGTACGTCGCCATCCATGGTGAGCAATCCCTCGCCGACCTTCACGATTAATCCCGTCGTCCTCACCGGAACTTCTGCCCAAGGGACGGTGCTGAACATCCAGACCGTGCCTCGCCCTGTGAACAGCGGGAGCCTATTCCTCCACAAAGCGTTCTATGCCGCATGGCTGCCCATTGGAGGCTTGAGCCTGGTGGGCTTGGGCATTGGCGCGGGCAGCAAGCGCCGTCGCTGGTTAATTGGGATGCTGCTCGTCTTGCTGGCTGGTTTGATACTGCTCCAGCCTGGCTGTAGCTCTGGCAGCAGCGCCGAGCAGTCCGGTGGAGGAACACAGGCCGGAACCTACTACATCACCATCACCGCTTCGGCGGGAACGGGAGCCGCGCATCAAGCCATCGTCCGGTTGACCGTGAATTGAAGCCTTGGCTGTTCGATGCCCTCCCAACATGTATGCATAAGGACTGATTCCTCGCTGAAGGACTAAGTCGCTAACCATGTCAAGTCGTGGCTGGAGCGCCGGGATATAGTGTGACGCTCCGCCCCTGCAATATGGCTCCCGCGGTTACTTTCCGCTGTAAAAACTTCCGTTGGTAATTCGCCGAATGCAGCGGCAAAAGACCCGCTGCCAAGGTCGGTTTGTAAGGCTATCAAACGACGGCACATTCAGCGCTTGACAGTATCCCATATTGCGATATTATTATCGCGATATGGGATATTCGCAGGGTGAAGGATTTCACGCTAACCAATGACCTTGGGCGAAAAAATTCGTTATCTGCGTGAGGTTGAAGGCTCGCTGCGCGGCCTGGGCCGCCCGATGACTCAGCAGGAGCTGATGAAAGCCATCCGCAAAGAAACCGGCAAAGCCATCAGCCAGTCGTACTTGTCTCAAATCGAGGGCGGTCGGCGTCCGCACATGACGCAGTCGACGCGCACGCTGCTGGCGCGATTTTTCAAGGTGCATCCCGGGTTCCTCGTCGATGACCCGGAGGGCTATCACGCCGAGCTGACCTCGGACCTGCGCACGACCGAAGGGCAGCTCGATGTGTGGCTGCTGCAAGGTTCGGAGCGTTTTGCCAGTGATCCGCCGGTAAGCGAGGCGCTCATCAAGGCGGCAAGGGAAAAGGACACGCGTCGGGCGCTTCTACTGCTCGGCGAAATTTTGAACACACCAGGCTTGGCCGACCGTCTGTTCGAGGCGCTGACCCCGGCAGGCGGCGCGCCTCGCCAAAGGCGCGTGTGAAGGCCATGGAAAGCGGGCGACGCGCCCGCTCGGGCAGAGGATATGGGGACTGATTCAAAGCTCGCCGCATGGACCTTGACGGCGCAAAGGAGGCGAAACCTGTGACCTGGGCCGATTTCTATCTGATCTGTTTCGCCGTTGGATTTCTGTTGAGCGCGATTTCATTCGTTGCGGGCGGACTGCGTTTGCATGTGCATCTGCCGCATCTTCCGCATGGGGGCGCGATAGGGCACCTTACAGGCGGAGGCGGTGCGGCAACCGGCGGCGCGCTCGGTTCCGGACATATGGCTCACGCCCCGGTCGCGCACGGTCACGCCGCGCCGGGCGGCGTAAAAGGTGGTGCAGATATCTCTCCCTTCAACTTCATTACGCTGACCGCGTTCCTGGCGTGGTTCGGCGGAACGGGGTTTCTGATCACGCGTTTTGCACACATCTGGTTCGCGCTGGGGTTGCTGCTTTCAACGGGCGCGGGCCTGGTCGGGGGAGGTATCGTATTCCTTTTTCTGAGCCGTGTGCTGATGTCGCCCGACGAAAACATGGACGCCGCCGACTACGAAATGGTGGGCGTGCTCGGACGCACCTCAATGCCGATTCGCGAAAGCGGAACGGGCGAAATCATTTACTCGCAGGCGGGAACCCGGCGCACCTGCGGCGCCCGCAGCGAAGACGGCAGCGCGATTGAAAAAGGCGCGGAGATTGTGGTCACCCGCTATGACAAGGGCCTCGCCTATGTACGGCGCTGGGAGGAAATGAGAGGCGAGTAAACGCGCGCGTTGCGCCACCCGTCCCGTATTGTGAGCTGGGTGACAGTCCTCGATGCTCGTCGCTGAAAGCTCGGAGCGGATTATGAATCAAAAACTATTCCATCTCGCGACCGCGTTACTCTGGCTGGCCCTGCCCATCGTCGCGCTCCAGTACCGGCATTCGTGGGATCAATTGCCCGCCCGCATGGCGGTTCACTTCAACGCCGCCAATCAAGCGAACGGCTGGATGACGCGCGAGCAGTCTCTCGACTTCAATTTGTCGATGATTGCCATCGCTCTGGTAATCAGCACGATCGTGCTCGTCGCCGCCAGTTGGCGTTCGGTAGCGAGTTTTGGCTGGGTTCTTCTTGGCTTCTTTGCCGTGCTCATAGGATTCCTCCTCTCCGTCAATCAAGCCGTGATCAATTACAACGCAAACGGAGCGCCGATTCATCCCGTGGTCCTAATGCTCATTATGGCGGTTGCGGTGGCAGCGCTCATCCTCGCGTATCTCTTGCTTCACCGCCAGGCGCCGTTGCCGGATGGGAAAACGCTGACCATCGAGACGCACGCTGGCCGCGCGTGGAGCCTGGTGATTCTGATTGCGATGACTGGCCCAATTATCGCGATGGTGTTTGCTGCGGGAGCCGTCCGCATTCCAATGCTGCTGCTGTTGGCGGTGGGCATCTTCGCCTTCGCGATGGCTTGGGCGGGATTTCAATACCGCTTCATGCAGCACGGCCTCGATATTCGGATGCTCGGGCTGCGCCTTCGTTCCATACCGCGGTCCGCCATCCTGAGCTATGCAATCGAGCCTTGGTCATTCATTCGCGGTTACGGAATTCGCGGGATTGGGACCACGCGAGCGTACGTGTGGTGCAACAAGGTGGTGCACATTAAGACTTCGAACGGGGACATCTACCTTGGTCACAACGATCCCGCGCGAGTAGTTCGCGATCTGGATCAGATGATGGGGTTAGCAACCAGCGGTTGACGGAGTAACTCGGATTGGTTTGTCTTAGCCAAAAGCGAAGAGCTAATGGCTAACAGCTGACAGCGGTCTTAGGAGGCGTTATGTCATTCGGCGGCATCGCAGTAGAAATCTGGATCTTCGCAGGGCTCGCCGTTCTGGTGGTCCTGTTCCTGATCAGCTCGCTGGCGCGGCTTTATCGCAAAGCTGGCCCGCATGAGGCGCTGATCGTTTATGGGTTTCGCGGTACGCGCGTGGTGCAGGGACATGGCACGGTCATCTTCCCAATGGTCGAAAACTGCCGCGACCTCTCGCTCGAACTCATGTCGTTCGACGTAGCTCCGCAGCAGGATCTCTACACCAAGCAGGGCGTAGCCGTCACGGTCGAGGCCGTGGCGCAAATCAAGGTGAAGTCGGATAAGGAATCAATCCTCACCGCTGCCGAGCAGTTCCTCACCAAGACCGATCAGGAGCGTGAAAGCCTCATCCGCCTGGTAATGGAAGGCCATTTGCGCGGCATCATCGGACAGCTTACGGTCGAAGAGATCGTCAAGCAACCCGAGATGGTCGGCGACCGCATGCGCGGCACCTGTGCTGATGACATGAACAAGATGGGCCTCGAAGTAATTTCGTTCACCATCAAAGAAGTTCGCGACAAAAACGAGTACATCACCAACATGGGCAAGCCGGACGTCGCCCGCATCAAGCGCGATGCCGACGTCGCCACCGCCGAAGCTGACCGCGATACGGCGATCAAACGCGCGATCGCAATGCGGGAATCGGCGGTAGCGAAAGCGCAAGCCGATCAGGAACGCGTGCTCGCAGAAACTCTTTCGCAGGCCAAGCAGGCTGAAGCGCAGCGCGATCTCGAAATCAAGAAAGCGCAATACCTCGAAGTTACTAAAAAGCAGCAGGCGCAAGCCGACAAGGCCTATGACATCCAGACCAACATCATGCAGCAGCAGGTTATCGCCGAGCAGGTGAGGGTGCAGCAAGTGGAAAAAGAAGGCCAGGTCAAGGTGCAGGACGCGGAAATCAATCGGCGCGAGAAAGAGTTGATTGCGACTGTGTTGAAGCAGGCCGAGATCGAGCGTCAGCGGATTGAAACGCTCGCCATGGCCGAAAAACAGCGCCTGATGTCGGAAGCCGAAGGCCATGCCTCATCGATCCGCCAGCAGGGTGAGGCCGAAGCCGAGATCATTTTCAAGAAAGGTGAAGCCGAGGCGAAGGCAATGAATGTGAAAGCCGAAGCCTATCAGGAGTACAACCAAGCGGCCGTAATCGACAAGCTGTTCGCGAGCATGCCGGAGATCGTGAGGGCGCTGGCCAGCCCACTGGCGAACGTCGACAAGATCACCATCGTCTCAACCGGCAATGGCGATGCCGCCGGGATGAACAAGATCACCGGCGACATCACCAAGATGGCGGCGCAGGTTCCGGCCCTGTTTGAGACGCTCAGCGGAATGCCGCTTGGCGAACTGCTAGGCAAAGTGCGGCAAATTGGCGACAAGTCGCTGAAGCCTGCGGAGCCGGGCAACGGTACGAAGTAATTACAGGTCACAGGTCACCCCAAGGGGAAAGACTTTCTGACCGCGCAGGAGGATTTTGTGCAGGACGAGATACATCACGCAAGATCGCTGGGACTCTCGGTCGCGCTCGGAGGCGCCATGGGCGCCGCCATCGGCGCGGCCACCGGACACATTGGCATCTGGATCGCCGCCGGAATCGCAGTCTACATCGCGATCACCATCGCAGGCGGAGCCTGGAAAACAAAGCGCAACTGAATTTGCTTTTGACTGAGAACCGACAACTGAGAACTAATCGAGGTGCATTATGGCATTACTGGAGCGCGTTTCAACACTGGTACGAGCGAATCTCAACGACCTGATCGATCAGGCCGAGGATCCGGAGAAGATGATCAAGCAGGTTATCCTCGACATGCAGAATCAGCTTCTGCAAGTCAAAACGCAGGTCGCGATCGCCATCGCCGATCAGCACCTGCTCGAAAAAAAGAAACAGGAGAACGACGACAAGGTGCAGGAGTGGATGCGCAAGGCCGAGCTGTCCGTCGACAAAAAACAAGACGACCTGGCCCGCGCTTCGCTGCTCCGCGTGGAAAGCTATCGCGAAATGAGCGCCGGCTTTACGCAACAGGTTGAAGATCAGAGGGCTCAGGTCGAAAACCTCAAATCCGCGCTGCGCAAGCTTGAGCAAAAACTTGCCGAAGCGAACACCAAGGCCGATCTGCTGATCGCGCAGCACCGCCGCGCCCGCGCCGCCAGCAAGGCGAGCGACGCGCACTCCGGTATGAGCGCGAATTCGAAGTCGGCAACGTTCGACCGCATGAAGCGCAAGGTTGCCCGCGAAGAAGCTGTTGGCCAGGCCAAAGCTGAACTCTTGGCCGACGATGTCGATGACCGCATTGCGGCGCTCGAAAAGGAAGATCGCATCGAGCAATTGCTGACGGAGTTGAAGACGAAGCGGGGCGCGTGAGCCCGCTCGCGCATTCCCCATTTGAAGGGTGTATTAGAGTCTCGTCACGAGGGGTTCGAAGGAACTCTTGGCGTCGATCGAATTCAAAAAGGCGGTGAGTCGTGACTCTTCTAGCATCCGCTAATAGTTATCGGGAACCCTGGTGGGTTTACCCTGCGGTATTTGCCGCTCTGGCGGTGATAGGCTTGCTATGTTGGCTCGCCGACCGAATCTTGTGTCGCTTCTTCCCATCCTTCAGAAAAAGACACGCCACTGCCGGCAATGCCCTGCTGCGCATGGAGGCGACTTTTCTCCCGGGGCGAGAGCACGTGGTTGAAGCATCAGAGCGTGATGACGTGGAAGAGGGCGACCAGGGTGATCCGCCGGATACAGGGAGACACTCGCGGCATCACGTCCATGTTAAGCAGAGGTTCGCGCTCGCTATTGAAACATGTTTAGGGACAGGGAAGATTTGGAGCAACCCCATGGGCGCATGCACAAACCGTGCCCAGGGGTTCTAGGTCCAGTCCTCTACCTTGAGTTCTCGTAAGTGCCTGAACCCGCGGTCGTGCGTGACAAGTATGGACCCGACCGCGAGGGCATGCGAAGCGATCATCAAATCGAGAGTGCCCATTGGCGAACCGGAACGCTCCGCAGCCAGTCTCAATTGCGCGTACTGAATAGCTGCCTCCGAGGTCCATGGCAATATGGTGACGGCGGCCAGAAAATCGCGAACCAGAACGCGAATCCTCGCCACCTCGGGAAGGCGCGCTGCCCCGAATCGAAGCTCCGCCTCGGTAACCACAGAAATTCCAATCTCGCCCTCCGGCGCGCGCAGCGAGCGCTCCCGCACCCGAGGGAAATTGCCCCGAATCACATAGCTTGCGGTATTCGTGTCGAGCAGATAGCGCAGCGCCATCAGAATAGTTTCTTTCGCTTCTGCGGCGGCGGATCCCGGCGATCCTTCATGAAATCTTCGACCGGGCCAAGCGAGTCGAGAAGTTCAAAGAATTGCTTTAGCGACTTGCGGCGCGGAGAGAGAATGACATCCCCAGTCTCGGGATCCCGGCGTACGGAGACTTCCGTCCCTTCGAAGCGAAACTCGCGCGGCAGCCTCACCGCCTGGCTGCGCCCGTTGCGGAATAACTTAGCGACTCCGGCCATATTTCCCTCTAATAATAGTATATACCATGAGTCGATATCAGGTCTATATTTGCGGTATAGATTAGGCAGTCCGTTTTGGCGATCCGGAAATTCCTTCCCCGTCTACAATCGAGTTGAACCCATGCGCAAAGTCTTCCATTTCGATTCTCCCGACGCGCCCTACGTCGCCGAGGCGGCCGTGCTTTGCTGCTTCGACCATCGCATCAGCAGAGCAGTCCGTAAGTTTCTGAAGAAGCAAGGCATCGAAAACCCCGATATGATCGTCGTTGCCGGCGGCGCCAAAACCCTCGCCTCGCCGCGCAACGACTTCGAGCAGGACTTCATTCTCGAGCAAGTTCGCATGTCGATCCGCCTGCACCAAAGCAAACGCGTCCTCGTCATGAGCCATTCCGATTGCGCCACCTATGGCGGCCTGGCCCACTTCAAAGGAGACCGCGCCGCTGAAGCCGCTCATCACCGCTCCGAACTCCTCCGTGCCGCCGACCTCGTCGTCAAAAACTTCCCCGGCGTATCAGTCGAGCCCTATTTCGTGAAGTTTGACGGAGTGTGGGAAGTGAAACCAGCCTAGATCTTTGATGCTGTAGCATGTTTGCCGGCGGATGGAGGCGCAATTTGCGAAGCGGAGCCATTTGGCGTATGATTGTTAGCCAAGAGGCCGCTTATGACTTCCGCACTGATCGCCGAGGTACTCGGTGGCAAGAAGGTCCTGGGACGCTCGGTCAGGAACTTCACCGAACTAGCCGATTTGATCCGCCAAGGGTTGCCTTCCGGCTCGCTGCTCATTCTCGGCGAAAAACTCGACCTTAAGAATGCCGCACTCTCGGAAAAACTCGGCATTCCTCCCCGCACGTTAACCCGCCGCCTCAGCCGTCATTCCCGGCTCACTGCGGCAGAGTCTGACCGAACCGTGCGTCTGGCACGAGTTTACGCCACAGCGGTTGAGATGATCGGCAACGCCGACAAGGCCGCGCTGTGGCTCCGTACCCCGAATCGGGCACTCGGCGGCGCCGTTCCAATCGATCACCTTGACACCGACTTGGGTACGAGGGAAGTCGAAAACATCCTCGGCCGCATCGCCTACGGCGTCTACAGCTGAAGACCATCCGTCGAAGATTGACGATGGGGCTGAAGGATGAGACCGAAACATGAAAGCCTGGAGAATCTGCCGCGCAATCCACGCCTCTGGCGCTTTTTCGGGCGACGGCGCGCGGCTCTACGGTGGCCGCTGGAATAGCCAGGGCGTCAGAATTGTTTATGCTTCTTCCTCTCTGGCCCTGGCCGCGGTCGAAACCTTTGTTCATTTCGAACCAAATCTTCGACCCGACGATCTGGTTTCAATTGAGGTAGAGATTCCGGACCGCCTCGCCACCGAGCGCATCGATCCGCATTCTCTTCCCCGCAGATGGTATGAGTTAAGAGACGATTCGCTAAGAGCCATCGGCGATCGCTGGGTCCGCAGCGGGAAGACCGTTGCGCTGCATGTGCCGTCAGCCGCGATTCGCAGAGAGTGGAATGTTTTGCTCAATCCCGAGCATGCCGAATTCCGCAAACTTCGGATTGAAAAACCAAAGGCCTTCGAATTCGATCTCCGAATGTTTCGATGAGCCCGGCGAAACTTGTCAACGCTGGCATTCATCGATTCGCATGTGGGCGCAGTTGGATTCGGTTAGGCTAAGCGGTGGCTTTGTCAATTAGCGGCAACGGCCTTTTTGCGTCGTCGGACGAGCCCGCTTCCGCCGCCGCATCCAGTTCCAGCTGTTCCTGTCCGCTGAGCGCGGTCACTTTACCGCGATAGGTCTTCAAGTGTCGCTGCGCAGTCTCAAACGCCTCCTGCGCCTTGTTCAGATTCTTGCCCACGTTCTCGAACTGGTTCTGGAAGAAGTCGAACGACTTCTGCGCCTTGGCCAGTTCGGCGCGGCTTTTCTCAAAGCGGCTGGCGACTTCATACCACTTGTGCACCAGCGCAATGGTATGCAGCGTCATCAGCAGCGTGTTCGGAGAAACCGGAAACACATGCTGCAGGTTCATCCAATCGCCGAGTTCTCGATTCCGGATCACTTCCATATACAGCGTCTCGCTCGGCAAATACATCAGGGCAATTTCAGTGGTGCCGTTTTCCGGCTGAATGTACTGCTGAATCCGCTTCGCCTCCGCCTTCATTACGCGCACCAAGGCAATGCGCGCCTCGGCAATCTCCGCCTCGTCGTTGCTTCCAAATAACGCAATCACCTGCTCACGCGGAAACTTCGCATCAATCGGCAGCTTGCGATCCGGAAAATAAATTACCGCGTCGGCGCGTCCGCCGCCCTCGCCCGGCGATGCCTGCAACGCGAACATATGCGACGGCAGAAAATCCGCGAGCAGCCGCTCCAGGCTTGCCTCGCCAAATTGCCCGCGCAGATGCGGCAGCTTCAGCAGATTATTCAAATCGTTGATCGAATGTCCCAGTGTGCTGACTTCCTTCAACTGCTCTTCGGCGGCGCGCAGATGCTGTTGCACTTTTTCGAACTGCGCGAACCCTTCTTTGATGTTCTGATCAAGCTTGACTTGCACCTGCTCGGTGATCGCGGCCAGTTTGGCATCCACGCGATCGCGGATTCCCTCCAGGCTCTGCGCCGTCTGTTGATTCAGCCCGTGAATCTCCGCCTTTAATTGCTGGGTCGTCAGCACCAACGACTGCGTCAATTCGCCGCGTCCGTCGGCCAAGCTGCGATTCTGCTCTTCCCTGCCTGCTGCCAATTGCTGTTCCACTGCGCCGCGAATCTCCGAAAAGCCTTGCTGGATGCGGTCTGTGACCTGCTGCCGGAGGTCCCCTTTAGTCTGCTCCAGCCTACTGGCCATGTCGGCAGTGCTGAGACTGATCTTCTGGCCAAGGCTCGAGTCGAGCCTTTCGAGCGCGCCCGCAACCTCCGCCTTTACATCCACTTGCGCCGACGCCGAAACGCGCCGCAGCAGAACGACCGAAAACCCAAGCAGGGCAAGGGTTCCAGCGAGAACGGTAACCAGCAGAATGGTCTCCATAGTAAGTGGCTGAGGTGAATTCTAGAAGCTAGCGTGAGAGATGGAAAGCGGAACTTTCCCCAGTTCTCGAATCCAAGTCAAACGCCATGTCCAGAGCCTTGTTTGCGACCATCACGATGTTGGCGTTAAGCATCAGTTTGTGCTTGGCGCAGGAAGTTTCCAACGCGAACCAGCATTCGCAGCCCACCCCAAAATTTGTTTCGGCGCAACCCTCCCCCACCTCCCTCGAGGATTCCGCCGCCGAACAGGAATTGCTCGACCTCGCCAATCAACGCCGGAGCGAAGCCGGGGCGCCTCCCCTCCGCATGGATGCGAGCCTCAGCAGTGCGGCGCGGGCACATGCCCGCCTGATGGTTGAGCGCCAACAACTCTCGCACCAGTTTGACGGCGAACCGTCGTTGATGCCGCGCCTGCTCGATACCGGCTTGCGGCTCGATCGCGTCGGCGAGAACGTGGCCTACAACACAAGCGTCGACAAAGCTTTTGAAGCGCTGATGCAATCTCCGCCCCACCGCCGAAATCTGCTCGACCCGTCCTACAATTCCGCGGGCTTCGCGGCATTTTGGAGCAATCGCCGGCTTTACGTTGTCCAGGACTTCGCTCACCAACTGCCGGCAATCTCCAACACCTCATCGCAGTAAAAATAGCCACACCGGGACTGTGCGCCGACAACCCCGCTGGCGTGGGCGCCCGCTCGGCACACTCGCGTCACGCAATCCATGTGCTAACCTGCCCACATCTGGCCTGCGCGTATGGAACTAGCCTCGCAAATCCGCGTCGGCACCGCTGGCTGGTCTTATAAGGATTGGGACGGCATTCTCTACCCGCCCGAAGTCACGCGCAAAAAAATCCATCCCGTCGAATTCATGGCCCGGTTCTTCGACGTTATTGAAATCAATACATCCTTCTATGGACACATCCGCCCCGAACTCGGGCGTCTTTGGTGCCGCAAGGCTG
>JBAQJF010000060.1:0-4612 GCA_049300195.1 Terriglobales bacterium
GTGATCATCGCCAATCAAGCCCTCACCCTTGGCTCGGAGAAACTCCGCGCCCTGCTGCAAAACACCTTCGCGGCTGTCGGCGATAAAGCGCGAGCGCACGACCAGCTCATTATCGACTTCCACCGGCCCCGCGTAGCCAGAGCCGACCACATTCACGTGCGTTCCCGCCCGCACCCATTCGCCCCGTAAGATTGGTTCGGTCGCGGGAGTGACAGTACAGATGATGTCGGCCTCGGCAACGCCTTCTCGGACGTTTGCCGCGGCGATCACCGGCACCGCGAGTTCCGCCCGTATCCGCTCCGCAAAGGCTTCAGCCCGTTCCCGCGACCGCCCCCAAACCACGATAGATTCCAGGCGTCGGACCTTGCCGATTGCCCGCGCGTGGGTCCCAGCCTGTTCACCATAGCCAAGCAACGTTAAGCGCCGCGCCTCCTTGCGGGCCAACACGTGAGTAGCGACGGCGCTCGCGGCGGCGGTGCGAATGGCCGTTACGGCGCCGGCATCCACCACGCAAACCGGCGCGCCACTTTCCGGGTCGAATAGCACAACCAGGCCCTGATGCGACTGCATCCCGCGAGCGTAGTTGTCATGGAAAACGCTGATCAACTTTGCGCCAAAGGGAGCATGCGCGCCCATCGCTCCGGGCATGATGCCCAGAAGCCTCCCTTCCGACAGCGGCAGAATCGAGCGCAGCAGTTGCTTGGTCTCGCCCGTCGAAAGCGCGATCATCGCCTGGCGCACAATCGGAATGCACACTTCATACGTAAGCCGTCGCTCTACTTCTTCGCGATCAATGAACCGCATCGGACGCTTCCTCTCTCTTTCTTGTGCCAATGGTCATCTTTCTGTATCATTAGAACGAACGTTCGAACTATGTCAACCACTCCAACCATTCGGAGCCGTCACGCCAAGGCTCAGCCCGCCGACGAATCCCGCTTTGATCGCCGCCTGAGCGAAATCCTCTCGCATGCCACCGATGTCTTCTGCGATAAAGGATACGAAGGCGCATCCATGCGCGACCTTTCCCGCGCCTCCGGCATGTCGCTGGCCGGACTGTATCATTACTTCGGCTCCAAAGAACGCCTGCTCTATTTAATCCAGAAACATACCTTCTCCACCATCGTAGAGGAATTGAAGGAACGCCTGGCAGACGTGGCTGATCCCGAAGAACGCATCCGCATCTTCATCCAGAACCATCTCGAATACTTTGTCACCAACCAAAGCGGCCTGAAAGTTCTGGCGCACGAAGACGAAGCCCTCAAAAATGGTTTCAACTCCGAAATTGCCGCCATCAAACGCGAGTACTATCGAATCTGCGTACGCCTCATGGACGACCTCAAGCGCGAACGCAAACTGGATTTCAATTCCCGCACCGCTGTCATGAGCCTGTTTGGAATGATCAACTGGATTTACACCTGGTACAACCCACGCCAGGACGGCACCGCGAAAGACCTAGCGCAACAGATGAGCGCCATTATCCTCTCCGGCGTGGGATACCAAATCAAGTCCGTTCCATCCGAAACCGGCCGCAGGCGAAACCCATCACTGAAACCCTTGTCATCCGAAACCAGCCGCAGGCGAATCCCATCACCCAAACCTTTGTCATCCCGAGCCGTTCGCAGGCTAAGCCGAGAACTAGCGAGGGATCTGCAGTTGCCCGCCACCACGACCCATCGGGCGAAACGAACCTTATAAGGAGCAACTATGGCAACCACCATGCAACCGGCCACCGCCGAGACCACGAAGCAACTCATCAACTACCGCGCCGACCAGGGCGTCGCGGTTATCGAAATGAACGATCCGCCCGCCAACACCTACACCTACGAAATGAATCGCCAGTTCGACGAAGCCATCCTCAGAGCGCGCATGGCAAACGATATCCACGTAATCGTGCTCACCGGTGCGGGCGACAAATTCTTTTCCGCAGGCGCGAATATCAAGATGCTCGCCAGCGTCGACCCCACCTTCAAGTATTACTTCTGTCTCCACGCCAATGAAATGCTGCTGCGCCTGGAGCACACGCCGAAACTCGTAATCGCCGCCATCAACGGCCACTGCGTAGGCGGAGGCCTCGAGATCGCCATGGCCGCCGATATCCGTATCGCAAGAAAAGACGCCGGCAAAATCGGCTTGCCGGAAGTTAACCTCGGAGTTCTCCCCGGCACCGGCGGCACGCAGCGCCTCTCGCGCCTGGTAGGAAAAAGCAAAGCCATCGAACTGATGGTCACAGGCAATACTTTTTCATTCGAAGAAGCAAAAGACCTGGGCATCGTAAACGACATTTTCGAGCGGGAAGGCTTCATGGAAAACATCATGGAATACGCCCGCCAGTTCACGCCGCCCAACAAGGCCGCGAAGGCCGTGGGCCGCATCAAGCGCGCCGTTCAGACAGGCTGGGAGATTCCTATGGAGTCGGCCCTGGCCGTCGAGCGTGAAAATCAGCAGATCCTGTTCCAGAGCGAAGACGCAAAAGAGGGCCTGGCCGCGTACGTTGAAAAGCGTCCAGCAGAATTCAAAGCGAAGTAGCGTGGCGCGGACACTCTTGTCCGCGTCTCGCCATGCAATGGATTGACGGGCGTGCACCGGATTTGACAGGCGCGCACAAGTTTTGAAAGGGGCCGGCTTCAGCCGGCCCGAACGAGCTAAACGAAGTTCGGGGCTTTAGCCCCTGAGGTCTTTATGCCAGGCAAAGTACCAAAGATCGGAACCTTCAGCGAATGGGAAGGACTCTTTAACGAATGGCGCAAAGAAGTGGGCGTCAACAAAGATGACGTAGAAGCCTTCCACTTCGATACCCTCTACGGCGCGATCGAAACCGACGACATCCAATTCGGATCCTACAAAGGCCGCCGCAAGTGGGAGAACGTGCGCCAGGTACCCACCCAGCAGATGCGCGATGCGCTCATGAACATGATCGTCTACCAGGGCGACACGGAGTTCGCGAGCGTAGAACAGCAGCGCAATCTCTTCGAGACCGCGCCCACCGACTGGGATCGCCGCGCTCTCACCCGGGTCATGATCGAAGAGATGCGTCACGGCTGGCAAATGTGCGCGCTGCTCATCGACTTCTTCGGCTCTTCCGGAAAAGTTGAAGCCCAGAAAATGCTCGAGCGCCGGGCGTTCGAAAATAAGCGCCTGCTAGGCACCTTCAACGTCGACGTCGACAACTGGCTCGACTTCTTCACCTACACCGACTTCGTGGATCGCGACGGAAAATTCCAGCTCCAGATGCTGAAGTACTCGTCGTTCGCGCCCCTCGGCCGCTCGACATCTTACATGCTCCGTGAAGAAGCGTTTCACATGGGCACCGGCAATGACGGTCTGCGCCGCGTGGTCGAAGCGGGAGTGATCCCGCAATGGCTCCTCCAAAAATATTTAAACAAATGGATCTCAAGTTCCTACGATCTTTTCGGAACCGACCACTCGTCGTCGGCGCACTGGGCCTACGTCTGGGGAATCAAGGGACGTTACGACGAGCCGCAGAATGAAAAGACCGTCGACCTCGATGACCTGAACGACTACAACCGCCATCTCTATCGTCAGGAAGTTTCCGGTTTGGTCGAGCGGCTGAACTCGTTCCAGCGTCCGGGCGAGAAAAAGCTCTACGCGCCTGACATCAAGTTCAATCGCAGCATTGGACGCTGGGCTGGGCAGAGTTTCCACTGCGAGACAGGCGAAGCTCTCGATGAGCGTGCATACCAGGAGCACACCGCCGAGTGCCTGCCGAGCGCCGAGGACAAGGCGACCCTCCTCGACATCATCCGGAATGAGAAGAAGTGGATTAAGGAGAAGGAGGGGGCGCGCGATCCCTTCTCGACCATCGGTGAGCCTCGCCGGTCCGCCATCAACCTGTAGGGCGGGTCTGTTCCATGAGGAACGTTTCTCACATTACGCCAAGTGTTCCACGTGGAACAGTTGACATGGTTGTTATGCCGAATGTGTACGTACAACGCTTGTAACTACTTTGCATGCCTGGGATTACCGTACATTCACAGTCCCAGGAAGCAGGCAGCGTCTGGAGGATGCGATCGCTGGAAGCAGACACATCGCCGTGGAGGTTCGTGGGCGGGTGGGGCGGATTCGGCTGAATCATCCTCCGCTGAATGTTCTTGATATTCCCATGATGCAGGAGATGTCTTCGGCGCTCGAAGAGTTGGAGGCGCGTGCCGACGTCTCGGCTGTTGTTTTCGAGGGCGATGCCAAGGCATTTTCGGCTGGAGTCGATATCAAAGCGCATGTTCCTGAACTGGTTGGGGAGATGCTTGCCTCGTTTCATTGGGTGATTCGAGCGGTGGTAGCTTCGCGCAAAGTCACGATCGCGGTCGTGCGCGGGGCTTGCTTCGGCGGCGGCGCGGAACTGGCTTTGGTTTGCGACATGGTCTATACCGCGCGGGATGCTGCATGGGGATTTCCGGAAATCAAATTGGGTTGCTATCCGCCGGTCGCCGCAGTGGCGTTGCCGGCTCTGGTCGGACAGAAGCGGGCCGCCGAGCTGATTCTTACCGGGCGACAGATCAGCGGGGACGAGGCGGTTGCCATTGGCATGGCAAATCGTTCGGCTCGCGTGGAAGAGCTCGATTCGATTGTTCAGGAGACGCTCCTCGAACTCAGC
>JBAQJF010000061.1:0-16198 GCA_049300195.1 Terriglobales bacterium
GGGAGATGAAGCAGCGCTCGTTCAACGATCAATTGCCCATTCAGGATTTTCTGCCGAACTGGATCGAAGGAAAGATTTGGGATCGCCTGGGAAACTGGGGCGACCACGTAACCAGCTGGATGAGCACACGCGGCGGCCGTGATGGATTCTTGCTTCTGCGATACGAAGACATGATCGAAGACCCGGCGCGAGAGTTGGTAAAAGTCGCGAACCTGCTGGGCATCGAGCCGACGCCGGAGCGATGTAAACGCGCGGCCGATTTGAGTTCGGCGGATCGCATGAGGAAGCTGGAAGAGAAGCAAGGCGACAAATGGGTGCAGACCCGCTTCACGCGCCAGGACAAGCCGTTCGTGCGCAAAGCTTCGTCGGGCGGATGGAAAGCAGTGCTGCCGCGGGAGTCGGTAGCCCAGATCGAGGCCGCCTGGGGAGACGTGATGATCTCGGTGGGATATCAGCTGGCGTCGGATCCATCGGGCAAGGCGACGCTGGTGCAGCAAGAAATTTTGTAATTTAGTAATCGGGTAATCGTGTAATTTGAACACCTTGGGTTTTTAAATTACCAAATTACAAATTACGAAATTACAAAATGACTAGAAATTAACCGGCAGTCCATCACCGTCGGCGCGCGTAATGTGGAACGAAGCAGGCTTGTCTTGCAGCGGCTGTAACAACTCCGTCAGTTTCTTTGACGCCGCGAAGATGAAGGTTGACGGCCCTTTTAGAAATCCTGCCTTTTCAAGCGCGGCGCACCAAGCATGATGGCTCTGATTGGAAACAATCAAATCGACGTCATCTTTTTCGAGCGATTGAGTTGCTGCTCGAATCACCGTCGCGGCATTTTCAGGCAAGGCCCAGCAATCGACGATGGAGCCAACGCGCATCTCTCCGAACTTGGGATCTTTGCGGCGCTGTCCGATAATTGCCCAGCCGATCGCGGAGCCATTTCGGCTAATGCGCAGAGTTCGAGCGGAGGCGATGTTACTGGTAAAGTCCGGCGGATATAAGAGTCGCAGCGTGTTCGCGTCTCTGACGGTCGCGAAGCTTACTGTCTCTTTGGCCTGAGCCCACAGTTCATCGGCCCAGTCCGAGAATTCGACACCTTCTTCAACGGTGAAATCCGCACTCGCATTCGGCGCTTTACTTCGCAAGCTCGCCGCTGCCTGGGCGGATTTGACGGCAAGCCATCCAGCGCCGGTCGCAGCGGCGAGGTTCATCAAAGAGGCCCGCCATGGCTCCGTGCGCAGAGCCCGCATCTCCCGCAGAAACCGCGTGGGATGCACGACTCGAAAATAAAAGGGAATCGGAGTCAGACTGAAGCCAAGAGCTTTGAGCATCTTCGCAATCGAGCGCTCCATTCCACCCATCCCGAGGGCATAAAGAAGCGGTTGCTGGGCCAAAGCATCGCGCGCGAGCAGAGCGCCGACGCTGGCAAACGAGCGATCCACGATTCCTTCGGAGAGCGGATGATGGTAGCAACCGATGCGGTACAGCCCCTTCCCTCGGACAAAGATTACTTCCTGTTTGAGAGCGTAAACTCCCCGCACCGTCGGGCCGCCTTTCGTCGAGCCGTCGATAGCGACGTAGAACTCGTTCCAGACTGGATTGTTGCCGGACGGCGGAAGCCAGCGCGGGACGGCGCTTTGCGAAAAAACAAAATTCGGATCGCCCGAGGAGCCTTGCAATCGGCGATTAAAATCCTGTACCGCTGCTTCATGTTCCTGGCGATATGGCTGGATGACGATCGCCAAGAATTACCTCGGAGAGGTTTGCAGTTTCAATTCGATCAATCTTGCCGTGTCGCCGAGAGTCTTCATCTGCTCGATCTCTTCCGGCGAAAGTTGCACGCTGAACTTTTCTTCCAGCGCGAGCACCAGGTTCAGATGCTGGACCGAGTCCCAGTTCTCGATCGTAGCGGGCGAGGATGCGGCGCTGAGTCGCGTTGCCGACACGCCCAGGATATCGCTGGCTATAGCTCGAACTTCGTCGAACGTGCTCAATTCTTCTCCTTCGTCTTCCACGGCCGAAAGCTCTTAACCGCAAAGTACGCTGAGGAATCGCAGAGAGAATCTCAATGCGATCGGAAGCAGCTATCGCGTCGCGGCAGTTTCCGTCATGTTGAGCTTAATCCAATCCGGAACGCTGAGCGTCGAACTCGTCAAGTCCAGCATCCAGAGAGTACCGCGATCGTCCTTCTGATGCTGGACAAATCCGTGCTCTCGATAGAAGTCTCGCGCCGGCGCATTCTTCTTCGTCGGCAGGAACCATCCGATTAGGCGCCGGCAGCCGCGTTCGGCAGCGCTTTTTGCCAGATGCGCGAGCAGCGCCGTCTCAACGGTTCTCCCGATCACACGGCAGCTCAAAAGAAATGTATCGATCTCGCACTGCTCGCCTTCGTCGCGCGTGATGGCTACTCCGACCAGACCGTGGTCTCCGAAGCGGTCGCGAACCTTGATCGAGAAGATGTTCCAGCCCCGCTGCTTTGACATCTCCGCGATCTGCGTCTCGGAGTAGCGGCGCGTGGTTACGTTGAACTGGTTCGTCTTTTGTGTGAGTTGCGCCACGCGCGCCAGGGTCAGATCGGTAATTGGTTCGAGGTCGGCTTCCTGCTCGAGATAGCGAAAGAAATCTTCTTTCGTGTGGAAACTTTGTTCGGCGTCGGCGCGCTGGCGCTGCTCGGCATACATGGCCGTGCGCTGCTGATCTTCAGCCGAGAGCGTGAGCCGCTCAAACACGGGGCAATCCCGCACGGCAGCGGCGTATTCCAGCGGATTGCTGGAAATGTCGATGACCGTGATCTCCGGGAGCGCAGCTCGGACCTGCTCGCGCTCGAAGGGATTGTCGTCGAGGAAAGCCAGTGAGTCGATGCCAATGTTCAGTTCCTCGGCGATCTCTCCGAGGTTCTGCGTCTTGTCTCCCCAGTTGATGCGCATGGCCGCGAAATCTTTTGCGCGCAACAGCATTCCCGGGTGCTTTTCGATCGCTTCCATGGCGTCATCGAGATTGTTTTTGCTGCATACAGCAAGCAGAATTCCTTTGCGCGATAAATCGAGCAGCGCGCGATGCAAAGTTTGAAATGCGGCGCCCGGATATTCGGCGCTGACTTTAATTCCGGCCATGCCGTCTTCGCCAATGATGCCGCCCCAGAGTGTGTTGTCGAGATCGACCACTAAACATTTGGCGGTGCGACCTGCGATGGGAACGAGGAATCGCATCCACTCGCGGGCCATGTGCAGCAGATGATCGGCGGCGATCGGCAGGCGAGCCATTTGCCATTTACGTTCGTCGTGCCAGTGCTCGCTGCCGTAACGGGCGACCAGCGCGTCGTAATCGAGGATGTAGACGCCGCGCTGCGCACCCGCTATGCGGCGCAGTTCGCCGTTGATTTGGCGAATGAGGCCGGATTGTCCGGATTCGGACTGGCTGTCGAGCACGCCGAGGCTCGCGGGTGTTGGACGTCCGAGCGAGTGGATGATCAGCGCGGATTGACTATGCTGACGGAATGAGTTCACCCACTGTTCGTAGCCTCGCGCAACGCGGTCGGCGGCTTGCTGTGCGGCTTCGGGCGATTGGTCGGCGAACTTGCTCGACAGATCGGGTGCTACATCTTCGGCCCGGACGGCGAGAATGGCGGCGTCGGGCGCAAACCGGTATAGGGAACTCTGCGCGTCTACGATGTCCTGCACATAGGTGTTGAAATCGCCTACATGGACTTCCAGATCGATTCCGTAAGCGAAGCCTTCGGCGCGCAGTAGAGGAAGAATCGGTTCGACCGTGAAGGAGCGTAGAATGGCGAGCTTAAATTTAGTGAGCGGAAGTTTGTCACGCAGTTGATCGAGTCGTGTCGCGATGAATGCGGCCGTCGCCGAATTGGTTTCACGGCGCCAGAGTTCGCGCAGGGCGCTCGATGCGCGATCGAACTTGCCGTCGGCGATGAACTGGTCGACTTCAGCTCGTCGGTTAGGCGGATTGTGATCACTGGTAATGGTTCAGCGCTCCTTGATCGTCCGGCGTTCAGATTCTTCCGCCGCACGGCGGCTTTTACTCCGGTGCACTTTGAAGTGACTTGTTGGCGCCCATTCGTCCCGTCGCAGCCATGCGGGCGAGCGGAGTTTCCGACTTTAGCCAGAATTTGAAATCGAAGTACAGCGGGTATAAAAAGCTCATCAGGCGCACAGATAATGACGGACGCAGGTTTTCGGCCGGATTGGCTCGCGCGTATCCGGTTGCCTTCAGCAGCTCGCCTTGGATAGCCTCGATGTCACGAATCTGTTCGGACGTGAAATTTGCTTTCCAGCGGCCGATGGTCTGTGCTTCGGCTTCTTTGCCGTCGCCGCGAAACGACGAATTCGGATCGTGTACGGAACCTAACGCGACTTGCTGGATGCGATCGTAATCGAGATCCTGCTCGATGAACTTGCCGATGCGGGTCAGCGTTTCGCGCGGATTCTCGACCACATCTTCGTAATGCACTTCCATGTAATCGTCGCCCATGGCTTGGCCGTAGCGGCGGCCTTTGCTCACGATCCAGCGCCAGAAAATTGCGGGCGCGAGCACGGCGCGGCTGCGATCCCACGCGAAAGGGCGAATCCAGCCGATGCGGTGCAGCGAAGCGGTCACGTCGCGCCCGTCGCGAATGATGTGGATGATTAGCGCGTCAGGGACTACTTTTTTTATTAGCGGCAGATTCAGCAGATGGAGCGGCGTGCATTCGGCCCAGCGCGGCATACCTTGTTTGCGGGCGATTGCTTCCATCACAATGCGAAGGAAGTCGCCGGCGTTGCGGCACTCGTCCATTACGCGCCGGTCGATTTCTTCCGGCATCAGGCCGGTGCGTTCGAAGAGGTTGCTCTTATAGTAGGCATCGAGAAGCTTCCGGCGGTTCGTGCGGCGGGCCAGGTTTCCGAAGCGCACACCTAGCAGGTTGAAGGTGTTGCTCTCGGCAAAGTAGACGGCGAAGCCTCCGCCGGAGAGCAGCGTGTGGTAGAGAAATTTAGTTCCGGAACGTCCGCAGCCTAGCACGAAGACGGGAGCGGTGGCGCGCGGATTCGGGCGCGCCGTCGAGGGCTGGCTCGTCTGTAGGTCTGCCGGATTTGTCACGAGACTCATGACGGTTTGGTGTGCGAAGCCATCTTGGCTACCGGCATTGGTTCGTCCGCCAGTTCGAGAGCGGACATGTTCGCCAGCCGGCCGACTGGTGTATTCATCTTGAGCCAAAGCTTGCTGCCTAGGAACGCGGGATACATTTTGCGCATCATCGAGCTGCGCGCACTGATGCGGCGTTCGGCTGCCGGGAGAGAGAGTTGGTAGCCGTTTTTTTCGAGGCACGGGCCTACTGCGCCTTCGATGGCCGCGATATTTCTTGGTGACAGGCGTTCCTTCCAGCGGCCCAGGGGATTAATCTTTTCTTTTTCGCCCTCTTCACGAAAGGAGGAATTGGTTTTGGAGAGGCTGCCGAGACCGGCCTGCTGCACCCGATGATAGTCAATGTCGTGGTCGATGAAGCTGCCTAGCTTGCCGAGAGCTTCGCCCGGATTGGTGATTAAGTCTTCGTAGTGGATCTCGGTGTAATCGGCGGGAAACAGGCGTCCCGCTTCGCGTCCGTGATTCACCATCCACTCCCAATAGAGAGCCGTGGCCACCAGGCTATTCGTTTCACTGCGATCCCATGGTAGCGGCGCGAAGCCGCCCATTTTTTTTAGCGAGAGAGCGATGTCACGGCCGTCGCGGATGATGTGCACGAAGAGAGCGTTCGGGATATCTTTTTTTACTTTGCGGAAGTGCAGGACATTATCGGGGTCGTAAAAGGCCCAGCGCTGGGCATTTTGCTCCTGGGCAACGGTGTCGAGCACTGTGCGGATGAAGTCTCCACCCGTGCGGCATTCGTTTTCTATGCGCGGAGAGAAATGCTCGGCACCGAGTCCGGTGCGGCGGAACCCTTTGCTGCGGAGCCACGTAGCGACGATCTTTTCCCGGTTCGCGCGGCTCGACATGGAGCCATATCGAGCGATCAGAATCTTGTAAATCGGCAGGTATCCACGGTAGATGGCGAAGCCTCCGGAGGACAACAGCATGTCATAAAGCAGGTTCGTTCCGGAGCGGTGGCAGCCCATCACGAAGACAGGAAAGTGCTTGCGCTCGGCTGGGTTTGAGGTCGACAAGGCCACAGAAAATCTTACCATGTAGGGTTGCGGAGGCTGGAAATGCGCCTGAAGACGCGGGTTACCGAAGATAGCAGATGCGCCGGAGACGCGGTAGAAGCTCGCTTGGCAAAAGCGTCAACCACCAAGGCAACGAAGATACGAAGGATAGCTTGGGCTTACTCGACGCCCGCAATGGCGGCTTCGACCGCGTCGACATCGGCGCCCATGTCTTTCCCGTCGGAGGCTGCGCCTGCGCCTGGAGACCGTTTACTGCACCCATCACCTTTCTCATGGCAGAGGCGCGGGTCTTTAGCGATGCCGTCTTTCAAGTCGCGCACGCCGAGGTCCTTGGGACTGCCAACAACTATGTTTCCCTTGGGGAAGCCGGCGGCGCGCTCGACGGAAATGAGATTGTGGTCGAATCTGTAGTTAGTGAAGCAAGCATCGAACACCGCTTGGGGGCCGGCCTTCGAGGACTGCACCGCGCAGCTTCTGGGAGCGGCCGGCACAACCGGACGGCGCTCGCCGCCCACCGCAAACACGCTGTTGATGAGGCTAAAGTTGGGCATCTTATCGCCGCGATCCGACACCGACATCAGCGGCCCTGGGCCGAACGAGGTGATGTGGTCGAGTTCGACATCATGAATAATGATCTGGGCCGACATGTACTTCAGAAAAGTCCCGGCGCCCTTGTAATCTCTCCCGTGAACGTCGTCGGCGATCAGGTCGTGAATGCTCATGCGTCCGCCATCCTCTGGGCTGCCGCCGCCCTTTTTCAGGTTGGCGTGCTTGGTGGCGATGGTTAGGACTCCGCCCACATTACGAATCCGGTTGTAGCGCATGGTGATGTCATTGACCCGGCACTTGGGGCAGTGGCTTGCCTGACTGACCGGCGCCAGCACAACTGAAAATCCGTTTTGCGTGAACCCCCCCCACGAGTTTTCGAGTAAGTTGCCTTCGATCAGGACGCGGATTGCGCTTTTGAACTCCAGGTTGTTTTTGACGATATAGGGTTCGCCCTTCGGGCTGGGTGTGTATCCCGGCTCCCCCTCCTTCCAGATCATGGGACGGAACAGATGATTGCGGCGGATTTCGATATCGGTGGGGTTGTACTCGGAGCCGCCACCGCCAAACATGATGTTTTCGCCCGAAGCCTCGAGGAAATTGTTGTAGATCTTGAAGGTTCCGAAAGGTTCAAAGCTGTGCGCACCGCCAATGGCGGTTGCGTCTGTGCATGCCCCTTTGCGCGCAATGCAATTCAGACCGCTGATGTAGGAATTGATGACTGCGATCTTGTGACTGCCGAGAATCATGCCGATGCCGTGCCCGACTTCGGAGCCCTCGCCCGCATGAATGTAATTGCGGTCGAAAATGACATGGTCGTTATGATCGGTGTAGATCATGCGGCTAATGTGCTCATCCGGCGCGGTGGTCCACTCGATGCCAATGAAACGTACGTGATCTCCGACGACCACGCCGTTGTTCGGCTTCACTATGATGGTCGCCATAAGTTTGGCGGCGCCCCCAGCGGGCTGCGCAAACGCGGGCCGGCCGGGCAGGCTTGCCACGCCCGCCCACGCGGGAGAGATGCGCGTGCCTTCGGGCGGCAACTTGGAGTCGGGGATGTCACTGCGGATAGTGATGTAGTGCTGGTCGTCACACTTCTTCGCTGGTAGGCTGCGGAGCTCATAGGCGGCGCCAGCCGGAAGCAGAAGGGTCTCTCCACATTTTGCGCCATTGACAGCGCCCGCCAGATCGTCATGCGCGCCTACGTGGATCTGTTTCCCCGGCGAAGGCGTTCCGTCGAGCCCGGTGTAATAACAGGCCTGGGGGAGTTGGGCGGGCCCGTCTTTGTCCCCGAAATGGGCTACATCGCCCTTTCCGCAGTACGCGTTCTCGCCGGTCGGCGGTCCTACAGCCGCCAGTAACGCGGACGAACAGACGATAATAAGCACGAGAAGCGGCTTGGCAAAACCTTTGAGTGATGGGGTCGGACGCGAACCTTGCAGACGAAGCCGGGCCATTTCTGTTTTCTCCTCACGCACGCCCCGCGCATGACTTTAGAAACCAAACCGGGAAGGTCCTACACTGGCCAAAACAGGCCGTCCCTAGCGGTTTATATGTGGATTGAGCATAACATGGGTATCACCCAGGAAAGGCCCGCGGAACTTGCTCGGGACGGCCCATACCACGCGCGAGAGTTGCCCACCAGAGGAGAAAAGAAAAAGGTCCGCACCAAAATGTGCGGACCCTGGTTGAGTTGAAGATTGTTATTGAACTCCCGCCAGCGCGGCTTGCAGCCCGGCGATATCTGCTCCCAGATCCTTGCCATCGCTTCCCGCGTTCTTATATGGACTGCTGGGTAAGAGTTGGTAGTTGCCGCCGTTGCCGTTGTTGTAGTTGACGAATTGAACGTCGGCTGGCGAAGCTGGAAAGTAGTTATTGGCCGGCCACTTGGCCGGAGGGAATTTGGAGGGGCTGGCGATCAGACCGTTGCTCTGGAACGAGTAGGTTGTAAAGCAATTCTGAATGCTGGTGATCGGAACGTCGCCCGAGGCGCAGCCCGTCTTTCCTTGACCAAAGGCGTTCCAAACCGGATAGCGGCCGGTCAAGGTGAGGTTATTCGTATATACCAATCCAAACATGGGAGGATTCCCGTCCGTGTTGCCTGTGGTCAGCGCGTGACTTTCCGGATCGGGAAATACGGTAACGTGGTTAATCGTGATCGTGTTAATCGGGTTGCTCGGCCAGCTGTTCGCGATTTCAAATCCGTTGCCGCCGCCCACATACTTCTTGCTGAGATCGTCCATCACGATGTCATGAATGCTGAAACGGGCTCCTGCCAGAGCGGGTGCTCCGTCGCCGCCGTCTCCGGAAATGACGGTTGCTAGGACCATGCCGCCGCCGGCATGCGATATCTGCGTATAACGAATCGTCACATCCGTGACTTGGCATAATGGGCAAACGTTGTCACCCGAGCGGGTGTGTTGATTTTTTGGGGTCAGCAGGATGCCGTGTCCCTTTTGCGTGAATCCACCCCAGGAATTTTCCATCAGGTTCGCTTCGACCAGAACGCGAACCGCGTTCTTGAGTTCGAGGTGATTCTTAACGATAAACGGCTTTCCATCCGGCCCGCCGACGAACGGCGAATTGCCTTGCATCCACGACATTGGCTTGAAGAAGTGATTGCCGACAATGGTAATGTCGGTGGGGGTCATAGTAGCGGAGCCGCCGCCCATCATGATCGCTTCGCCGGCGGCTTCCAGAAAATTATTCTGGATCAGGTAAGGGCCATCCTGGGTGTCGCTGGTTCCGCCGCTGAGCGCGTGAGAGTCCGTGCAGCTTCCGGTCGATGAGATACAGTGGAAGTCGTTGAGATAGGAATCGATGACCGCAATGTTGGTGCCGCCGGCCATCGAGACTCCGTCGCGTGTTTCATCCTGCGCGTTTCCGTGCAGCCATGAGCGGTCGACGATGATATGGTCGGCCGTGCCCGACAGCCCAATCAGGATGGCACTTCCTTTGAGTCCGGCCGGGCGTGTGATTTCGAGACCAACGAAACGGTAGAAGTTGGCGCCATCGGCGATCGAAATCGGACCGTTGCCGGTATTCGGCATTTGCACTTTCGCGAGGACATTGACTGGATTGTTGCAGTTGAAGCTCGGGCGTCCGGGCAGGGATGAGACGCCGGCGTAACAAGGCGTGACCCGCTGTCCCTCCGGGGGCAGAGCGCTATCCGGGGAGCTGGTTCGGATGATGATCCAATTCTGATCGTTGCAGCCTTTGGCCGGCAGGGTGACCGGGCCATTAAAGGTTGAGCCTGCCTGCAACGAAATGGTTTGCCCGCATTGCGCATTGTTCAATGCCGCTTTGAAGTCCGAGTCGGACTTGACGCTGATGACGCTGCCAGGCGCGGGTGAATCCGCCATGGTGGCAGGGACGGTTACCAGGGGAAGTTGCGCGGGGCCGTCGTATCCGGTGCTGCTCACGACCGTGATACCGAACGCGCCGCTCGCGGTTTTGCCGTTGGCGTCCGTAACGGTTGCCGAGAAGTTAGAGTTTCCAACCGAGGTGGGCGCGCCGCCGAAGTCTCCACTCGGGTTGAAAGTGATGCCGGAGGGAAGGCTGCCGGTGATGCTCCAGCTATAGGGCGGTGTTCCGCCGGTGGCGGAAAAGGCCGCGCTGTAAGGCTGGCCCTGCTGTCCTTGTGGAAGGCCCGAGGTCGCGATCTGCAAGGACCCTTGCTGGGCGGGATTAATGGTGACCGCAGCCGTCGCCGATTTCGTGGAATCCGCCTGACTGGTCGCGGTGAGGGTTGCATGTGCTGTCGATTGCACAACCGGGGCAGTGTAAAAACCATTCGCGTTTACGGCACCCGCCGAAGCCGTCCAGGTGACCGCAGTATTTGAGGTCCCGGTAACAGTGGCGGTGAACTGCTGCGTTCCGCCTGAGGATAACGTGACGCCGTTGGGAGTAAGGCTCACGCTGATCCCGCCGGAGCCGATCTGCACGGCGTACGAGCGCGTACCTTGATCGGGCCGTGGGCTGTCCTTCACCACGACCTGAAACGAGTAGAGGCCGGCCGTGGTCGGTTGGCCGGTGAACGATCCGGTCACGGGATTCAGAGTGACGCCGGCTGGCAAACTGCCCGATGCAACGGAGAACTGGTAGGGATTGCTGCCGCCACTTACCGACAGGACAGCATTGTAGGTCTGATTAACCGAACCGCTGGGAAGCGAGGCAGAAAGCGCCAGGGCCTGCTGGCTGCTGTTTGAGGTCTGCGTTCCACAGGAAGCGGCGATTAAGGAAACCATCGCCACCAGGATGACCAAGATGACACGTTCAACGTGCGGACGCGAAGAGTTTCGATAATCCTCGAAAAAAGCTGACTGAGATACAGCCATTATGAAACCTCGACGTACAGAAATGGGGGACCATGTCGAGCGAGTCCACACGCTGACCATATCGGGATGCGCAGTCAGTGCACAGATACCACAAGTGCAAGCGGAAACTCGCCAGTACATATGAACCAAGCCTGTACTGATTCGCGCGGCTGGTGATCGATTGGAGAGATTTAGGTAACAGGTCGAAAGAGGCGCGGAACGGGCGGTCTGGCGGATTACTACGTTGTGCGGTGGATAGCTGATGCGAGGCGAGCGACTGAAGACGAGGACAGCACCGTGACTTTCGTCACGTTATCAGCGAGGTTCTCCGAGCAGGACGGCGCGAAGTCTATCGTACCTTCGATTGCCGAGCAGGCTTTGCGCGGCGCGGCGGGTTTGATGAGAGAGACGCTTCTTCCATAATCCGCGGCCGTGGCACACGGCGCTGAAGGCTTCGATAGGGAGATCGCGCAACATGGCAACGCGGCCTAGTTGGTATGGACTCGTGGCGGGTGTGTTGGCGTGAAATTCGCTGTTGGCGACGGTCTTGAATCCGGCCTGGCGCGCCATCTCGAGTGCGCGCTGATCGTAGCGGCCGCCGGGGCAGGAGAAATGTTTAATCGCGTGTCCCACGATTTGCTCGATGCGAGCTTTGGCATCGACGATTTCGCGCTTCAGATCGGATTCGCCGATATCGGAGAGGTAGGCGTGGGTCATGGAATGGCAGCCGATTTCAAAACCCTGCGCGTCGAGTTCGCGGAGCTGGACTGAGCTCATGTAGCCGGGAGTGTCGAGGAAGCCGGCGGTGACGTAGAAGGTTGCCGCAAAGCCGAATTCGCGAAGCACGGGTGCGGCAGCGATCAAGTCCGTTTCGCAACCGTCGTCGAAGGTAATACAAATGCTTGGTTGCGATGGATAGGCAAGAACCCGGCTCACGCTCTGCCCGCGAAAATTGGATTGCTTGAGCCATTCCATCTGCCGGCGAAAAGTTGCGAGTGGCAGGATGTAGCGCGTATAGCCGGGTTCGGCCTGGCAGAGCCCGCGGCCCGCGAGTTCTAGCTCGTGGTACATCAGGAAGACTATGCGCGGTTGAGACATGATTGATGAATCGCCGCCCCAAATTGCTCGTAAAAAGTTTCCTTCGCTGCGTGGCTGATTCTAAACCGGCATTTCGGAAATAGAAATTTTCGTCAGTCGCGCTTGCTGTCGGCCGTTTGTGAGTGCCGATCGAGCAGAGCTAACAGCGGATCGCGTAGGAACGGTCCGCCCGCCAGCAAGCCGGAAATCAGCGGATCTTTCTGGTTGCAGCGCAGAGGCGAGTGGTCCAGCTTCAGTGTCCAGCCTCCTGCGCTTTCGACGAGCGCTGCGCCAGCCGCGACGTCCCATTCGTTTTTCGGAACCAGAGTAAACGTCATGTCGGCCTTGCCAGCGGCGACGAGGCCGAGTTTGTAGGCAACTGAGCCCATTGGCTTGATGTTGAACTCGGCGGACTCAAATTGCTTCCACTCACCGCGCTTCACTTCGCTTCGGCTGGCGAGGACGAGCGCGCCGTGCAGGTCTGTGCGCTGGCTGGGCTGCGCCGGCTTGCCGTTGTAGGTGACGCCGGTTTCGCGCGATCCGAGGATGAGTTCGTCAGTTGCAGGATTGCAAATCCCGCCGGCGACTGGAATACCGTCCTCGACCATGGCGATCGAAACGCAAAATTCTGGAATGCCCTGCACGAATTCGCGCGTGCCATCGAGCGGGTCGACAACCCACGCGCGGCGCTTGTCGAGGCGAGTGAAGTCGTCAACCGTCTCTTCCGAGAGCCAGCCTTCGCCGGGGCGCAGCAAATTCTTCTTGAGGACGGCATCGACGGCGTGATCGGCCTCGGTGACCGGGTCGGTACCAACCTTATATTTCGCCTCGATGTCGCCGGGGGTGAAGCGGTTCAGGACCGTCCGCGCCTCTTCGAGCGCGGCGTGGATGCGTTCCAGAGTCTCTGTGGTAGAGGATGAACTCAATGTCTGCTCCAAGATATAAGGTCACCGGTTACAGGTTACAGGAAATACACATTGTTGCTGCCTTGGTCTCTCAGTGATCTATGACCGGTGACCCGCTCTTTTACGCCCACAGCATTCTTGCTCCTGTCATCAGCAGCACTGCGCACAGAATTCTTCGGAGCCAGAGCACCGGAACTCTTGTGCTCAGATGCGAGCCCAGGATTCCGCCTGGAATCGATCCGATGAGCAGCGAGGCAACCAGGTGGGGATCGACGTTGCCCGCTCTCCAATGCAACAGGCTGGTGACGCCCGTCAAAATCACGGCGTGGGCAATGTCGGTTCCGACCATGATTTTCGGAGCGAAGGAATAAAACAGCAGAAGCATCATCATAATGATGCTGCCCGACCCGACCGAGGTGATGCCGACCAGAAATCCGCCGATCAACCCGATCAGGCTCATGCCGGCGAAATTTTTCATGGTCGGTTTGCGGCCGGCGAGATGGTCTTCAATTCGTCCCTGAAAAAGAAGCAATGTCGGAATGATGACCAGCAGCAGACCTACGGCGGACTTGATGAAATCGTTGACTCCCGCTCCGTAGACGTGACGCAGGTGGACCAGAAGAGTTACACCCAGGTAAGAGCCAGGGACGCTGCCGACCGCCAGCGCGACGACAACTTTTCTCCGTACCGTGCCTTTCCGCAGGTGCATTAGGCTGGCGGGAATTTTGGTGAAGAAATTAAAGAGCGCGTCGGACCCGACTGCGATGATGGCCGGAATATGCAGGCCAAAGATGAGCGTGGGCAGAAGCAGAACCCCGCCGCCCAATCCCGTCAGCCCGATCAGCGTTCCCACAATGAAGCCGATCAGGATTTTTGCCAGCAAAAGGTCCATGCCGTATTCCGAGGCGTACTACGAGCCCAACAACCTGCTTTGGTTACGGTTATTCCATCAGGCAAGCAACGAGCCGGCGCCAGCGGCGCAGAAGGGAGGAACCGTTGCCAGCATTATTGCATAAAGCCCATTGTACTAATGGGCTTTATTGGCTTCCTTTATGAACGTCCCGTTAAACGCTTGCGTTAGCTTTTATTGCTAATTGCCGTTGGCGCCAACGAAGCCCTCGCGTTCGAGGTGCAGAATAATGGTCTGCGCCGCTTCCTCGGGGCTCAGCTTGGCGGTATCAATCACTACTTCCGCATCGGTCGGAGCCTCATAGGGATCGGAGATGCCCGTGAACTCCTTTACGATGCCGGCGCGCGCCTTGGCGTACAGGCCCTTGCGGTCGCGCTGTTCGCAGACATCGATCGACGTCGCGACGTGCACCAGGATAAAGCCGCCGACTGGTTCGATCATCTGCCGCACGCCTTTGCGGGTTGCCTCATAGGGAGCGATGGGAGCGCAGATTGCGATCCCGCCGTTCTTCGTAATCTCCGATGCAACATAGCCGATGCGGCGGATGTTGATGTCGCGATGCTCCTTTGAGAAGCCGAGTTCCGACGACAGATGCTTGCGCACCAGGTCGCCGTCGAGCAGGGTGACCGGACGGCCGCCCGTTTCGAGGAACTTGGTGATCAGCGCGTTGGCGATGGTCGATTTTCCGGAGCCTGAAAGCCCGGTGAAGAAGATGGTGACGCCTTGCTTCTCGCGTGGCGGATAGCTGCGCCGCAGCTCCTTCACGACTTCCGGATAGGTGAACCATGCCGGAATCTCACGGCCTTCATTCAGACGCGCGCGCAGTTCCGTGCCGGAAACATCGAGAACCTTCGCGCCCGCTGGAACTTCATTGGCGGGAACGTAACGGTCTTCGTTTTCGAGATAGACCATCATCTGGAAGGGAACCATGGTCACGCCCATCTCGGCTTCGTGCTTCTTGAACAGTTCCTGCGCCTCGTACGGGCCATAAAACGGCTTGCCGTCTTTATCCTTGCCGGGGCCGGCGTGATCGCGGCCGACAATGAAGTGATTGCAGCCGTGGTTCTTGCGGATCAGACCGTGCCACACGGCCTCGCGCGGACCGCCCAGGCGCATCGCGAGGTTGAGCATCGAGAGCTTCGCCGTGCCGTGCGGATACTTCGGCAGCAGCAACTGATAGCAGCGCGTCCGGATGAAGTAGTCCACGTCGCCGGGCTTGGTCATGCCGACCGACGGGTGAATCAGTAGGTTGGCTTCGACTTGCTTGGCGGCGCGCATGGTCAGTTCGACGTGAGCGCGGTGCATAGGATTGCGCGTCTGGAAGGCGACGATGCGCGTCCAGCCCAGGCGGCTGAACTCGGCGCGCAACTCGGCGGGCGTCAGGCGCAGCGTGCGGAAATCGTAGTGCGAGGGCGCCTGTAGACCCTGAACGCTGCCGCCTACATACCACGGGTTCGACTTATTGATGGCGTAGTCAGCGCCCGGATGTGCGGGGCTGGTGGAATTGAAAACCGCTTTCGCTTCGGCGGTGCGGTCGGCCTGCCAGACATCGCCAACGTTGAGCACGGCGATCATGACGCCCTCGGCATCGCGCAGTGCAATTTTGCTGGAGCCGGGCGTCAGCTTCTTGGCGAATTCTTCGGTCACATCCAGCGTGATCGGCATCGGCCAGAGAGTGCCATCGGCCAGCCGCATGTTATCGCGGACACCTTCGTAGTCCTTGCGATTCATGAAGCCGCGCAGCGGAGAGAATCCGCCGTTCATCAGGAGTTCGAGATCGCACAACTGGCGAGCCGTCAGATCCCACGAGGGCCAATCTTTCGAATGGCTTTTCAGTTCAGCGGCGTACTCTGCCGGCACTTGCAGTTGAACAAGTTCTCCCCCGTGCGGGGCGATAAGATGGCTGGTCGAAGCGGTCAAGTCGTTGATCCTCCCGATGCGTACGTCTGCTTGTTTGGAAGCGTCAGTTTTGGAAACGTTGGAATCTTTCGGCGTCAATCGAATCTCCTGGGACTCGCCCCGACTCCCGCGCAGGCGCGAGGAGGTCCAGAGAGCTGAGTCGGTTTAAAATTTATACGGCTGTAATGCGAAGTCGCGGTGACTGTATTAACGAGCAATTGCACTTCCGTCGAGCAGGGCGCACCGCAGTTCAACTGATTGAAAACAGGGAGGTTCTCTATTCCTTTCGGAGAACGAGGTCTGCTGGACGGCCTGTATGAAACGAATTGTAACATTTTGCCGCTCGAGGGTGCGACCATTGGCCGTTACAAAACGCCCGCTGGA
>JBAQJF010000062.1:0-2450 GCA_049300195.1 Terriglobales bacterium
GTCTGGAAGATCAATTTGCGCGATATTCGCCCCATTATGAGCCCTCGCGTGCATCTTCCGCCGAGCGCGCATTCGACTTTCGTGACGCCCGGCGCCGTTGTCTGCAGTTTTGTCCCGAGGCCTCTCGAACAGGACCCCGCCGCGCTGCGCGTTCCGTTCTATCATCGCAACACCGACTACGACGAATTCATTTTCTATCACGACGGCGACTTCTTCAGCCGAGACAACATCAAAGCCGGCATGTGCACTCTGCATCCACGCGGCATCCATCACGGCCCGCACCCCAAAGCGCTCGCGAATCAGCATAAGAAATCCGCGACCGATGAATACGCCGTCATGCTGGACGGTCTGAATCCAATTCATGTGCTCCCGGCGGGCCAGCAAGTGGAATGGAAAGAATATTGGGCTTCGTGGAGTCCAGCGACGGCAACGTCCAAGTGATCGTCGATCCGCTGTTAGCAACGGGCTCACAGATTTATAAATTGCTGATCGGTTCGGTGGTTCCGAGGCCGATCGCCTTCGTCTCCACCGTATCGATGACCGGCGCGCGCAATCTCGCGCCGTTCAGCTTTTTCAACGCGATTTGCGGCGAGCCGCCCATCATTTGTTTCTCAACCGCGATGCGCGACCCTCGCAAGGACACCTATCTGAACATCCGCGCGACCAGCGAGTTCGTGGTCAACATCGTCGGCGAAGAAATCGAGCAGCAGATGAACCTCGCCTCCGGGGAATATCCGAGGGGCGTCGACGAATTCGAGATTTCCGGGCTGACGCCGGTGAAGAGCGATCTGATCCGTCCGCCGCGCGTACTCGAATCGCCGGTAAGCATGGAATGCCGGCTGATTCAGATCCTGGACGTGAGCGCGCGCCCGCGGGGAGCGAGTTTGATTATCGGCAAAGTGGTCCGCTTCCACATCGACGATCGAGTGATCGACGAGAATTTCCACATCGATCCCGAAAAGCTGCGCGCCATCGGGCGCATGGGTGGAAATATGTATACCCGAACGCGCGATCGGTTTGAGATGGTTCGACCGAAGGTATAGGCGGTGCGCCGCCACTGAGGAAAATGGGCGTGTCGCATCACCGCAGCCTTGACCGTACGACCGATGAACATCGGAACCGCGATCGAGGGCTGGTGGTGAGCTCACGGTTCATCATGGAGAGAAACGAATCCATCGCCAAAATACTCAAGAGACGCCCGGGATCAGCCGCTTTGTGCGACGGCTATAGTCTTCATAATCGGCCCCAAAAGCCAGGCGGAGCGCACGCTCTTCGACATGCAAGCGATACAACACGGCCAGGGTCGGTGGAACCAGGACCACCGCAAAGCAGGCCCAGGTGCAGGTGTGAAGGGCGAAAGCCAGGAGAATCAGTTCAAGTCCGAGATAGGAAGGATGACGAACCAGACTGTAGAGTCCGCGTCGCTGCAGTCTCTGTCCGGGGCGCATCGCTACGTTGGTGCTGAAGGCGCTGCCCAGCATAACGATTGCTACGACACGAACACCCAAGCCGAGAATCAAGATTACAAGGGCGGCCGGCCGTAGCCAGGTGGAACTCCCTGGCATGTCGACGGGGAAAAAACTGTGCATCCAGTCGTTCATCTTGAGCGATCCAATAAAAACCACCCAAAGAATGATCTGGGTTCCGCGATCCTGTATCTTACCCTCGCCCTGCCGCGTTTGGGTGCGCACGGCGATGAGGATTTCCAACACCGCCCACACACTTGTCAGCGCATTAAAAAAGAATTCGAGATTCATAATCGTTCTCGCTTGACCGTAAGAGAAGCATGCGCTGGACGGCCACGGAAAAACAGTAGCAGCCGTCATCGACGCGAAATGACGGGCGTCACATGACACCTGTCATGCGTTCCACGTGACAGCTTTGGGTACCGGGAACCGCTCGTCCGGTGGGATCATGGAGGGTATGAGCGAAGGGCCGCCGGCCGCGGGTACGTACATCGCCAAAGTGAAGCGGGAGTTTGTCCTCGGCCGCTCGATCGTGCGCTGGGCGGGGCTGCTTTACTCCGCATATTTCTTTGTCATGCCGGCGTATCGGCACTCATTTGCGGTCTGGATGGAGTTCGCGGCTTTTTACGCAGCATTTCTGGTTCTTTATTTTCTCGTCGCGGAGCTTACAGGACGCCGGCAAACCGTGGCGTTTGTGTTGTTCTTCGTCCTGGTCTTTCTCTATTACCCGCTCAACCAGGACGCGTACGTAATGTTGGTCTACCCGTTCGCCGTGCTTTGCCTATTCCTCACGCGAATGCGCACCCTGTTCCTGGTGCTGATTGCGATGATGGCCGGGGTCGCGGCGGAGACTCGGTATCTCAGTCACTCCTTTGCCACCGCGGAAAGCGTTTTCCTCTACTGCGTGATCTTTGGGATCGGCAACTTCGCCTTCGCCCAGCAGGCACGAACCAATTCTCTTCTGGAGCGTGCAAATTCTGAGAT
>JBAQJF010000063.1:0-18423 GCA_049300195.1 Terriglobales bacterium
TTCGCTGTTCGCGGTGGATCCGGAAGGGACGATGCTTGCCAGCCCAACGAATGCAGCGTTCGGCGGCGCAAATTTTGACGAAATGTATTTTGCCAATCTGAGCCGATGGCATATCTGCCGGGCGCGGATCGGGATTCACGGACAGTTGCTTGCAAACCAACGCTAGACGCCCGGAGACGCGATATTGGAGAGACAATGAAGATTACTGACATTCGCTGGACTCCAGCTTTCATCCCCATCGAAGCTCCCCTGCGCTATTCGATCGGATCCCATCCCGGATTCTCGCGCATCGTCATCGAGGTCGAAACCGATGAAGGCATCACCGGCCTTGGCGAGTGCTACAGCGGCGCCAGTCGCGCCGGTCAACTCGCGGAATTGAAGCCGCAGCTGATCGGTGAAGATCCCATGAACCTGGAACGGATTCGCTGGAAGGTGGCGGGGCCGAGTTCGGAAAAGCTTTTCGGTTTCGTGCTTGGGTTTGCCGGGCTCGAATTTGCAATCCTGGATATTCAAGGAAAGGCACTGAAGCGTTCGGTTTGCGATCTGCTGGGAGGTCGCATTCGAAACGAGGTTCCGTTCGCTGCCTATCTTTTTTATCGCTATGCGAATGACGATGGAGTTGGAGAAATATCGAACATTGAACAAATGCTCGACTTTGCGAAAGAAGTCGTCAGCAAGCATGGCTTTAAGACCTTAAAGTACAAGAACGGCGTTCTTCCTCCGGATGAAGAAATCGAAACGTTCATCTCGCTGCGTAAGGCATTCCCGAAGCATCGCATCCGGCTCGATCCGAATGCGGTCTGGACGGTGACCACGGCTATCGACGTTGCCCGGCGTCTGCACGACTTCAATATGGAATATCTTGAAGATCCCGTGTGGGGCATGCGCGCCATGAAGCGCGTAAACGCAAAGGCGCCGTGGGTGACTTTGGCTTCGAATATGTCAGTGTTCGCGTTTGAGGATCTTGCGCCCGCGATCATGGCGGATGTGCTCGACGTGGTCCTGCTGGACCCGCACTGGTATGGAGGTATTCATCGCGCTAAACTCGCGGGCCAGATTTGCGAAGCGATGGGCGTGGACGCAGGCATGCACAGTGGCGCGGAATTTGGCATCTCGCAAGCTGCCATGCTTCACCTCGCCGCCTGTCTTCCGAATCTGACGCTCTCCCCCGATTCGCATTATCACCACCTCACGGACGACATTATTGTTGGTGGCAAGATGGAATATAAGAATGGCGCGATGGCGGTGCCAACTGGTCCGGGGCTCGGGGTGCAACTCGACCGCGACAAACTGGCCCGCTATCACGAACTCTCCAAGCAGCATGAGATGGGAGCATGGACGGACGATCCACGCCGTCGGGGTACTGTGATCACGCAGCCGAAATGGTAACCACGAAAACAATTCGCAAAGTAACAACTATTTGCAAAGCAACAACGAGCGCTCTCTTCATAGCGGTAACGCTGACTACTGCTGCGCACGCAACCGAAAAAACGATCTGGAAGATCGGGACCTTCGACGGATCCTCGGGCGAATTTAAGAGTCAAGACATCAACTATGCCGATCCCAAGAGCGACCCCGTGTTCGTGGTCGGCCAAAGCAGTGATAAAGACTGGTATCGCTTTCAGCCTGGACCGGCGAATGGTATCGCCGGTGGACGCCTGCACCCGTTCACAGTGAAATTTGCGCTGAACGATCCTCCGCTCGGCATTTATCGACTGAAACTCGCCATCCTGTATGAGACTCCGCGCCTATCATTTTTGAAGGTGGAAGTTAACGGGCACTCCGGTTTTTTCTATTTCCATCCCAAGCTCGATTTTCGCGCCGGCGATTGGGAAGGAACATTTGTTCCCCAGACGTCCTACGACGAAAAAACAATTTCAATTCCCGCTGCCTGGCTTCGAAGAGGCGAGAACGCGTTCGTTCTCACTGCCATGGACGACCCGGCCACCGCACAGAATTCCCTCGGCGCAATTGCGCCCGGGCACACCGGTTTGATCTACGACGCGCTCGAATTGGATCAGGATACTAATGCCGGGCAATACGACGCAAATGCCTTCACCGCTCAAATCGAGCCAACCATCTTTTATCGGGAAGGTAAAGCGGGCATGATGGAAGTGGTGGATGTTTTCATTGGGGCATCCAGATTTCCTGGCGGCGACTCAATCGACCTTCGGGTCGCCGGACATTCCTTCCGTAAACCGTTCTCTACAACCAATGAGTTCGGCGAGGCGCGGTTCACATTTGAAGTGCCGGAGTGGACCGGCGCCGCTAAAGCCACGGTGCGCACAGGGAAATTCTCCGCCTCTGCGACAGTCGATCCGGCGAAAAAGTGGACCATCGCACTCATCCCGCACGAGCATCTCGATATTGGTTTCACGGATTACCCTGCTAAGGTCGCGGAGCTTCATTCCCAATCCATCGACCAGGCAATGGGCTTGATCAAGAAGACGCCCGATTTTCGTTGGACGCTCGACGGTAGCTGGGTCGCCGATCAATATCTGAACGGACGCAGCCCGGAGGCGCGGGAACAGCTTTTCGAACATGTTCGCAACGGCACTATCGTCATTCCGCCCGAGTTCGCCAATCAACATACTGGGAACGCGTCATGGGAAGCTCTGGCTCGCTCTCTCTATGGCCAGCACAATCTCGCGCGCGAATACAAGTTGCCATTCGCCGACGCGGCGCAAATTGTGGATGTCCCGGCTTACACGTGGGGCTATGCTTCACTTCTGCATGACGCGGGCATCAAGTATTTCGTCGCGGCCAGCAATAGTTGGCGGGCTCCTGTCATGTTGCTTGGGCGATGGAACGAGAAGTCTCCCTTCTACTGGGAAGGTCCCGATGGCGGCCGCGTGCTGATGTGGTACTCGCGCGCCTACCTGCAAGCCCACACGTTGTTCGGCGGTCCCTGGCGAATGGAGTCGATTCGCGATTCGTTACCAGTGTTTCTGCAGGCATACACGCGTCCGGACTACACGGCCAATACAGCAATCATCTTCGGCACACAGCTTGAGAACACACCGCTCGCCGGCGAGCAGAGTGAAATCGTTGCGAGTGTCAGCCGTGAATATGCCTGGCCTAAGTTTGAATTTTCTACCGTCCACTCCGCGATGCAACAGATCGAGCGCGAGTGGAAGGGCAATTTTCCCGTAGTCCGTGGCGACTTCGGTCCTTATTGGGAGGATGGGTACGGCTCCGATGCCGCCCATACCGCCATTCACCGGGAAAACCAACATCGCATTGCGACCGCCGAGATCATGGGTGCCGCTGTTTCGTCGATCGATCCGCGAGTGCGGCCCGACAAGGCCATGCTCAACGATGCCTGGCGTAACGAGCTTCTCTATGACGAGCACACGTGGACGTACGTCAGCGCGACCACTCAGCCGGAGAACCACCAGAGCGAAGACCAAATCGCGCTCAAACAATCTCGCGTAACGCGGGCGCGTGATGATATCAACGAATCCATTCAGCGCGAGTGGGCCCAGCTCGAAGCGCTGGTGAGAACCAAGGACAATTCCGTCGCTGTTTTCAATTCGTTGAACTGGGCGCGATCCGGCATCGTGGAGACCGACTTGCCAGACGGCACGACGCTTGTCGACTCCTCCACCGGCGCGGAGGTTCCCGTGGAAATATTTTACAAAGGCAAAGGAATCTCACTGCCGGGATTCGGCCCGGGCAGTGTTCGTGTGCGCTTCCTGGCTGCGGCCGTGCCCGCGGTGGGATACAAACTGTTCACGATTAAGCCGACTACGAAAGAGCGAGCTGCCTCGGTCGACATTCGAGGAAACATTCTCGGCAATACTTTCGAGAACGAGTTCTATCGAGTTACGCTAGATCCATCATCTGGAGCGACCGCGAGCGTGTTTGACAAACAACTGGGGCGCGAACTCGTCGATTCGTCAAGCCCATACAGATTTGGCCAGTATCTCTACGTCACCGGCGGGGACAGCTATCCAGAGAACTCGCTCTATCGGTTTGGAGCTGGTCTGACGCCTCCGGTGTTGACTGTCCATACGGCGACTTTGGGAACGGTGATATCTGTGAAGAAAACCCCGATTGGCATCGCCGCAACCCTTAACTCATCCGCGCCAAATACGCCATCGATTCAGACGGAGATCCTGCTACCAGAATCCACAAAAGAGATTTTGATTACTTATCGCCTACATAAAGACCGCGTGCTCACGAGAGAGTCCGCCTATATAGCGTTTCCTTTTGCAGTTACCACGCCGGCGTTCACGTACGGTTCTCAGGCGGCGTGGGTGAATCCAGCGAAAGATGAACTTGCTGGGGGAAGCCGCGAATGGTACCTGCCCACAACCTGGGCTTCTGTATACAATCCGCAAGTGGCTGCAACTGTCGTTCCGCTCGATGCTCCTCTGGTCGCCTTCGGAGACATTGTTCGCGGCGAATGGCCCGCGGAGTTCGAGCCTGTGGGGTCCAAGACAAAGACCAGTACGATTTTCTCCTGGCTCATGAACAACTATTGGGGTACTAACTTCCCCGCCTGGCAAGGCGGCGATTTCACCTTTCGCTACGCCATTACGAGCAATGCGCAGTTTGACGCTCCGTCGCTGACGCGCTTCGGGTTGGAAGCCCTAACTCCTTTAGAAAGGGACGATGCGTCAGGCACGCACGATTCCTCTTCGTTGCCGAGTACCTCAGCAAGCTTAGTGGAGATCGAGAGTCCTGGAGTAACCTTACTGACCTGGAAGCGCGCGGAAGATGGCGATGGAACAATTCTGCGGTTACAAGACACCGCGGGAGAGGCCTCAAACATCAAGATCCACAGCCCGTTCCTCAAGTTCGAGCGGGCCTGGTTGTGCAATTTGCTCGAAGACAACCAGGCCGAAATCAAAATTCAAGGTGAAGATCTTAGCGTTCCGATCAAACCGTTTCAGGTACTCACTCTCAGACTTCACACCACACCGCACATTAGCCAAGGAAGCGCCCAATGAACCTTGATTTCGCTGGCAAAGTCGCTATCGTGACTGGCGGTGCCATGGGAATTGGGGAAGCCACAGCGCGAAAGCTAGCGGGACTTGGGGCGTCGGTTGCTATCCTGGATGTTGACCGCGATGCCGGGCGGAAAAGTGCCGCCGCGATCACGAAGGACGGACATGTCTGCGAGTTCTTTCCGAGCAACATAAGTCTCGGCGCGGAGGTGTCGCAAGCGGTTGCCGCGGTAGTCAATAAGTACAAAGCAATCGACATACTGGTGAGCAACGCCGGCATCCAGCTCTATGGAGACGCGGTAACAACCAGCGAACAAGAGTGGGATAGGTTGATGGGAATTAACCTCAAGGGGTGCTTTCTGGCCGCGAAGTATGCCGTTCCACACTTGATCGAGCGCGGCGGCGCCATCGTGATCGTTGGCTCGGTGCAGAGCATGACAGCAATAAGTAACTCCATCGCCTATGTGGCCTCAAAGCACGGACTGTTGGGGCTAACTCGGGCTATGTCGCTCGATTACGCGAATAAGGGCGTTCGAGTGAATTGCGTGTGCCCCGGCGCGATCGACACTCCGATGCTCCGCTGGGCGGCGGGATTATCGGACGATCCTGAAAAAGTGATACAGACCTGCAATCACATGCATCCCCTGGGCCGCATTGGGAGGCCGGAAGAAGTGGCCGATGCCATCGCTTATCTCGCGTCTCCCATGGCATCGTTCATCACTGGCGCGGCGTTACTCGTAGATGGCGGCATGCTTGTGCCTGCCGGCGGAATGGGCTTTCAGGAAGGCGGCACTGGCGCAGCAACCCACAAATGAATCTTCAGAATAAGACCGCGATCATCGCTGGCACGGCAGCGGGAATAAGAGATGTACGCCGCTCCTTGATGCAGGAACCAGGGTGCGCCGCGATTGATGGGGGTTTCAGCATCTGAATGTCTTGCTGCGCGGTGGATGCCGTTTTGTGGCGCGATCGCCGAGCTTACCGTTTATCGAGTGCCAATTTCGAACTTACGATGCTTGTCGGAGGTGGACATATTGCAGATTGTCGTCTCCGTGGTTCTTCGGTCAATGTCCTTTGGGAGTCACCGTGGCCTACGATTGAGCCTCAGACATTTTCTTCGCGCGAGCATGCAGCATTCTATGGCGATGGCCCCGCAGGACGTTTTCTGTGCGCTTACACCGGGCATGCCCTGGCGCTCGGGTACTTCGGCATGCCGTCCTCGGAAGAAGCCGAGCGAGGGATGGCTCTGCACGGCGAAGCGGCCATCTCGGAATGGAAAGTTGTCTCCGCGGTTGCCGATGATGATGCGGCGACGCTGGTGATGGAAGTTACGCTTCCTGTTTACCGTCTGCACCTCCGGCGTGAAATTGTCCTGCCGCGCGAGGCCTTCGCCGCTTGCATCACAGAAACTGTCACCAACCTCAGCAGCGCCTCAGTCGAGCTCCAATGGGTGCAGCACGCAGCTTTCGGCGAGCCGTTCTTCGCGGACGGCGAAGCTACTCTGTTCGTATCCGGAAGGCGCGGGGTGACGTGGCCTGCAGGATATGAGGGCCACGAAGTTCTTAAGAGCGGCCTCGAATACCAGTGGCCTTATGCGCAGTCCATCAATGGTGAGTTGATCGATCTCTCGCAACCATTTGTGCGTGACGGGACTGGTTTTGTCGCTGCGTTGCTTGTCGACTCGGATCATGCGAATGCTTTTGTCGCCGTCCACAACAGGCGACTCCGACTGATCGCAGGATATTCTTTCGATCCCATGCTTTTTCCCTGGATTGCGCTATGGGAGGAAAACCGCGCACGCCCGAATACTCCATGGAACAAAAGAACAAGAGTTCGCGGCGTTGAGTTTGGCACCAGTCCAATGCCGCTCGGGCTTGCCCACGCTCGCGAAATGCACCGCTTGTTCGACACACCCGTGCTTCGTTCCATTCCGGCACGCGCTTCCCTTCAAGCGCAGTATGATTTATTCGTCCACCCGGCGTCTCCCCAATGGTCCCAGATCAAAGATGTCCGGCAAACGGACCACACTCTCGTCATACAAGGGAATAATGATCAAGGGGATAGCCACAGTGAAATCAGGCTTCAACGTGGGAAGAGACACGGTTAGGCCTACGGCAGCAAGCCATGAGAGCGCAGGAACGCGCGGATCTTCCCATAGGCGTCTTCCAGTTCTGCGTCATTAAAACCGCCGTGGCCGCCGCCTTTGATCGTCACCAGTTCGTTGGGCACGCCAGCCTCACTGAGTGCCTTATGCAGTCGCACCGATTGCTCGTACGGCACGACGGGATCCGCATCTCCATGAACACTTAGGATCGGTGGCAATCCGGCTCGGACGTAGGTAAGTGGCGAGACTCGCTTGGCAATTGCGAGCGCATCGGGTTGACTTCCCATCCACATGACCGCGTAATTTCTCCGATTGGGGCCCTGGACGAGATCGGCTACGTCGCTGATGCCGAACCAATTGATGATTGCGGCAACTTTTAATTTTTCAGTCCCGTCGCAATTGTTATCGAGCCCTGTGCCTTCGGGCAGCATACCTGTGATTAAAGATAGATGACCGCCCGCCGAGTGACCGGTCAAGACGATGCGATTGATGTCGATGTTGTACTGCTTGGCATTCCTCACCGCCCAGCGCAGAGCGCAGCGGCAGTCTTCCACGGCCGCGGGCGCGAGCGAAACGCTGGCCATGCGGTATTCAACGTTAATGACATTCCAGCCCATCTCCAGAAACGGCAAAAAGAGCAGAGTGGAGCCAGTGCGGTCGCCGAAGATCCAACCACCGCCGTGGTAATAGATCAAAGTCGGAGCGGCTGACTTCTGATCCTTCCGCTGCCACACGTCGAGCTTCAGGGTGTAATTGTTCGCCACTCCATACGTAATGTCAGGTTGGATCCAGTAGTGCTCGTTAACTATGGAAGCCCAGCGAGCAGTGTCGGAGAGTGGTGCAGTCTTTTCTTGAGAAGAGGCCGGGAAGGAACACAACGCACACAGCAGAACGAGACAGAAAGATACCGCTGATTTCATAAGACGTCACCACCGGAGAGGTTAAGCATCCTGTTACGCGTTCGTTCGCACATAGGCTTTGATGGTGGCGCATTGTTGCCCTTCGGAAGGACCGTGCGGGCGAATCAGATAATCCCCCACGGCAGCGGGAACGATAAAAGTTTCCGCGTAGTGCACGACAAATGGGGGAAACTGCCCGGCCGGGCTCTCCACCACGGCTTCCCGTCCTTCGCAAAGGTTTAGGACATTCACTCCCCGGTTCGTGGAGTGATGGACCGGGGCGGTGAACCAGTGCCGCCGTGTCTCGATAAATTCACGTTCGTGCAGCCCGGTGCGCTCCTCCCGCCAGCCGGGGCCTTCCGCGACGGGATCAACAACGCTCACCAGATTCTTAGCGACCCACTTTGTTGTCCGGTCCCACTGGATGTTTCGAAACCCATGCTGGAGATGGATTGGGCGTGGAGTGCCGTCCATCCCGAGCCGTCCCCAATCCCACATTTTGAATGTGAAGATATAAGGGGTGGCGCTGATTTCAAGCACCATGCTGTTTTTGCCCGAGCAGTGCGGAGTTCCGGCAGGAATCAGAAAGTGGTCGTGCTTCCGGGCGGGAAACTGATTAACGTACTTGTCGGCGTCAAATTGAATTGTGCCCTCTTGCGCCTGCAGTAAGTCAGCCGTCATTTGCTTGCTATCGATGTTCTCTTTCAGGCCCAGATATACACATGCTCCGTCCCCCACATCCAGAAGGTAGTAACTCTCATCCTGCGTGTAGTGGATTCCAAACTGCTGCTGAATGTACTCGGTCAGCGGATGCACCTGAAACGAAAGATTGCCGCCATCCATCGTGTCGAGAAAATCGAAGCGGATCGGGAACTCGGTTCCAAAACGCGCATGCACCGCCTCGCCCAGTAACTCATGAGGATGTTGAAATACCAGGTTAATGGACGGGATCTCTACTTTCACGTCGCCGAAGCCAAGTAAAAGACTGTTCTCTTCCGGTACGCAATCAAAGCACCAGGCGTAGTTCTCTGCCTCCCGCGGCAGATCGCAAACTTCTTTCATCCATTGTCCGCCCCACGGCCCGGGATCGAAGAAGGGCACGACGCGAAACGGCCTGTGCGCCACGCTCTTTAATCCCTTCAGATGCTGCGCTCCGGTAATCATCTTGGGCTGGTCGCGCTGATTTGTGTCCAGCAGAAAATCAATTCGTGGAATCAAATCTTTCTTCAAACGGTCGGCGACACGCCAGTCGACAAAGTAGGCTCGCTTATACTTTGCTTGCGGACGTTCCGTGCAATTCTGCAAACCAAGGTTAGTAACTTCGCCGGCTCGCTGGCGTTGCTGGATCTCCCACCTCGCCATGTCGCAATAGATGAGCAGGTCCCATTGCTGGGCAAGAAGGGTTGCGCCGGTGCCAATCACGACCACCAGGCCCGATGCCTGCCGCAAGCGGCTTCTTTGTTTCACAAGCTCGCGCTCATCTAAAAATTCCGAGAGTTCATACTTGCCCATGAAGGCAAACACCGGGTCATCGCCCAGATCGCGGGCGCAGAGAGATTGAATGGCGCTCTCGGGCAAGTAACATTCTTCCGCGCGCAGCACGAGCTGGGGTTTCAGCGCGCTTACAAGTTGTTTTTCAATGTCCTTTTCAAAGCAGCCGGGATAACACTCCACACAAATCACGAAAAGCCCGGGCCGCACGCTCGCTTTCAGCCGCCGGCCGATCGCGTCCCATCCCATCTCGCAGCCATCCCGCGAGTCCGACACGCGGACCACGGGATACTTATCGTAATTCGAAATGTATGGCTTCGACATTCATCCTCGGAGGCGGCTAACTTGAAGATACGGCAGCAACGGTCGATTGTCGCTGCCGCGGTAAGCGGGGGCTGAATGATCAGAAGGTGAACCTGAGTGATAATTGGGCCTGGCGCGCAGTGCCGCCTCCGATTTGCGTTCCATCCGCATCGGCAATGGTTCCGCCGACGCGACCGAACGTGGCATTGGGAGTACAGGTCGGCGGGGGACCCAGTGGCTCGCTGAGGGACGAACAAATACCGCCGTCAGGGTTGGTGAAGTTCGGGTGGTTAAAGATATTGAAAATATCCGCCCGGAACTGCATCTTCACCCTTTGGGTAATGGCAAAGTTCTTCATTCCCGAAAGGTCCAATTGAAAGTAAGCTGGGCCTCGCAGAGAGTTGCGTCCGACACTTCCGATCGTGGCACCCGGGGTCCCGTCGTAGGTCGGTTCCACGGCAAAAGCGTTGATGTTGTAACTCGAACCTGGCCAACTGTGATTCGGAACCCATAGCGGCTCACCGGACACTAAGTCCGGCCGCACGGGATTGCCAAAGAATCCGCTTATCAGAGTAATGTTCGTGGGAAGTCCCGATCGTGCCTGAATAATACCGGACGTCTGCCACCCGCCCAGAGCTGTCCGAACGAAGGAGTTTGAGCCCTTCAGATCCGGCAGACTGTAGAGGGCGCTGCCTGTGAAATTGTGCCGGACGTCAATGTCTCCGTTGCTGCGATCATAGGCGGGAGTATACGGGCTCTCAAAGCCCGGGCTAAAAGCGTTGAGCTTGTCGTCGATTTCGTGAGACCACGCATAGTTCGCCTGGAGGTTCAGTTTTCCTACGTTGCGGATCAGCTTCACTTGCAGGGAGTTGTAGTTAGAACCGAGTCCGTCAGCGAGCACGTTTTCGTTGGCAAACCCGGAATACTGTCGAGCCTGGGTGAAGACGTTCGCGGGGTTCGCGTTCAAGGCGGCGTAGTCAACTCCAGCCTGCATGTGGTGCGAATTGTTGGCAATGTAGCTCACGGTAAGAATAGTGCCGCGCGCTACCTCTTGCTGAATATCGAACAGCCAGTTTGTGGAAACCGGGTCTTTTGGGTTTGTGGGGAACGCATTCACATTTTGTGTTCCCGGAGGAAGGGGAGGATTGGGAGAGGGATAGTCGATCACGGCCTGAAAGAGATTGACATTGTAGCTCGAGAGCGCGGGCACGTTGGTTGTGGTGGCGAAGTTGAAGTGCATCGGATTGTAGAAAAGCCCGATGTATCCATGGACGACGGTCTTTCCTTTGCCATTCGGGTCCCATGCGAAACCAACACGGGGAGCCCAGTCGCCCTTCGGCGCACTGTAAGTCGCTTGGTTGAGAGGAAGCAGGGCCTGAGTAGCCACATCGAAATTTTGTCCCTGGTTTGCCCCGGCGCTCCACACCGTGTTGTAGTCGTACCGGAGTCCAAGGTTCAAAGTGAGCCTGTTATTCACTTTCCAATCGTCCTGGACATAGAAATCCCAGTTGGAATTGCGGTTGCCAACAAATCCGGGAAATCCGATCTTTTGCAGGACAAAAGCGCCTTGGTAATCGGGATATTCGTTATTGTTGAGTTCCAGAGCTTGGATGGTAGGGTAGTCGTAGGTTTGTTGCGGGCGAAGCCACTCATTATTCCGGTTAATGCGAATTTGAGGACCGAACTTAAGCGTGTGCCGCCCGATGGTCTTGCTTACGTTGTCAAAAATCTCGAGGTCAGCAAACGGGGTCACCTGATTGAACGTATTCGGTCCGGGCAGCGAGCCCAGATCGGTGAAGAAACCCGCAAAGCCGACCAGAGGCGTGGGCGTGTTGGAATTCGTGTCGGAATAAAAGCGGTTGATGGCCACGCTGAACTCATTGAGCAGCGTCGAAGTAAATGTGTGAGTCTCATCGATCTTCGCTAATTGTGTTCTCAACTTCTGAGGCGATACCTGGCCTTCATTCAGGCCATAGGTGTCGTTGGTCAGTGAATCGTTGATGTTATAGCGGAAGAAAACGCGGTCCTTCTCCGAGACGTTGTAATCGAGCCTTACTGAGCCGGTATCCTCGCGAAGAATATTGGGTAGCGCGGCTGGGTCATAAACCATGTCCGACCCCGCTCCTGGAGTAGGGTCTATGAATCCAGGATACGCACACGGCGAATTTGGATCAATATAAATGGCGGTACAGCCCGCAGGCAGAGGCGCGAACTGAGCCAGCACGGGCTGCATGGACGGCGCGAACTGCGACCGAGCGTACGCGCTCAGTGTGTGGTTCAGAGGCCTTTCGATCGTAATGTGTGTGCGATCGCCTTCATAGTTCACGAAAAAGAAGAGCTTATTCCTGATGATTGGTCCGCTCAGATTGCCGCCAAACTGGTTGAGCCTTAAAGGCTCGCTCGCCGTCGCAAAGTAATCTTTCGCATCCAAGGCATCATTGCGAAAGTACTCAAACAAGCTGCCGTGGACGTCGTTCGTACCGGATTTCGTGATTAGGTTCATCTGCGGGCCAAGCGAATGGCCAGTTTCCGCCGTGTAGCCGCTATTGGAGTAATCGATTTCCTGGATGCTATCCACGCTGGCTCGCGTGATGCGCGCGGCTTCCTGGCCTTCCGTATCGAGGAATCCATTGATATCGCCGCGCATCGCGCTCTGGCCGTCGAGCGTGATATTCAGGCCGGTAAAAATATTCTCCATCCCGTTGACGCTGCCTTGGAAGAATCCCGTGGAGCCCACCGAGCCGGGGGCGATTTCCAGGAATTCACTTACATCGCGTCCATTGATTGGCAGGTTGCCAACCTGATTCGCGTCCAGCGTTGTTCCGGACATGCTCGACGAGGTATCTACCGTCGTAGCCGTACCGTTGACCTGGACGCTCACCTGCGACGCCGCCACCGCAAGCCTCTGGTTCACTTGCACCGTCGCGCCCACGCTGAGCACGACCGGTTGACTCTTGCCTTCCGCGAATCCGCTTGCGTGGGTCGCGACCACATAAGTTCCGTACGGCAATGAGGAGGCCACGAAATTACCATTCTGATCGGTGACGAAGCTCTTTTGAATGCCCGTGCCCACGTTCGTCACCGTGATTGCCGCATGCGCGACAACGGCTCCGGTGGTATCCGTCACCGTGCCGGTGATCGTGCCCGTATCGAATTGGGCAAGCATCGGCAGCGCGCCGAAGAGAATGATCGCCAGCAATGCGACCATATGAAGGGCCCTTCGGGCCCACGTCATTCCTGATAACTGCGCTTTTTGCGTCATGGCAATTCCCCCTCAGCGTCGGCTAAGCCACTCGGACTTAAATGGGTGTGCAAACTTAAGCACCCGGAATCGTAATGCGGTTCAGGCGTAACAGTCAATGATTTTGTTTCTTTTAGGTCCAAAACGATCTAGAATTTGTTCTTTTGTGAATGTTAAGCCCTATTGGGCTTCCAGCCGCAATCCGCTCCTTTATCTCTTCCCTAGTCCCCAGTGGGGTCTTTTGAGGATGCATCGGAGGGCGTCGCCCCGGGGAGCTAAACTGTTGACTTGCGGCCATTGATCACTCCTCGATGAAGAGCGTTTCCAAGTTTTCCGCCCGCGCCCTGCTCCTGGGAATTGCCTTGATTGTCGGAAGCTTGTTTTTCGGAACTTGCCTTTCTTTCGCGGCCTCCCCAAACTCACCCACGCCGGGGCATTTCGTCGATGTCACGGAAAAACTTGGCATTCACTTCCGCCAGCAGGCCTCTCCCACCAGCAAGAAATACCTTCTGGAGACGATGGGCTCCGGCGTAGCTTTGTTCGATTACGACAACGATGGCCGCCTCGATATCTTTTTCGCCAACGGCGCGCGGCTCGACGATCCGACACCAAAAGGCTCGATTCCGAAGAAGGACGACCCGAAGTACTGGAATCGGCTCTTTCACCAGAAATCAGACGGTACCTTTGAAGATGTCACAGAGCGTGCCGGCCTGACAGGATTCGGGTATTCCACCGGTGTCGCGGTCGGCGACTACGACAACGACGGATTCGAAGACCTCTATGTAGCCGGATACGGCCGCAGCACGCTTTACCACAACAATGGAGACGGCACATTCACGGACGTGACCGCGGCAGCGGGCGTTGCCGGTTCGGGATGGATGACTAGCGCCGCCTGGGTCGACTACGACAACGACGGGCGGCTGGACCTGGTTGTCGCCCGCTACATGCAGTGGGATTTTGACGACATCTTCTGCGGGCAGCCGGGAAAAGATGGCTTCCGCTCTTATTGCCATCCCGATCTGTTCAAGCCGGAGTCGGTACTCTTGTTTCACAACGACGGCGGTGGGAAGTTCACCGAAGTGTCGCGCCAGGCTGGAATCGACAAGCCGGGAAAAGGTTTGGGCCTCGCGATCGCCGACTACGATCACGACGGCTTCATGGACATTCTCGTCGCCAATGATTCAATGGCGGAATATCTCTTCCACAACCGCGGCAACGGAACGTTCGAAGAAGTTGGATTGCCTTCCGGCGCCGGGCTCGATAGCAACGGCAACACCTTTGCCGGCATGGGGGTTGATTTTGAGGACTACAACAATGATGGATGGCCCGACATCATCATTACCGATCTTGCGAATCAGCGATACGCGCTCTACACCAACCTGAAAGACGGCACTTTTGATTATTCATCCGGGGTCACGGGCCTGAATGCGATTTCTCTTCTGCACTCCGGCTGGGGCGTACGCTTTCTCGATTATGACAACGATGGCTGGAAGGATCTGCTGATCGTCCAGTCGCACGTGATCGACACCATCGAGATATACGATCCGAATGTGCGTTACCGCGAGCCGCCTCTCTTGTTGCGAAATGAACAGGGCAAGAAGTTCGTGGACGTTTCCGCAGCCTCCGGCGAAGTGTTCCATCAGGCTTGGGCAGCGCGAGGCTTGGCGATTGGAGACATTAATAATGATGGCAAGCTTGACGCCGTGGTTACCTCAAACGACGGCCCCGCGTGGGTGCTGCTGAATCAAACCGACACGCCGAACCACTGGATTACCCTCAATCTGGTGGGCGTGAAGAGCAACCGCGATGCGATAGGAGCACAAGTTAGAGTCAGCACCACTTTAGGCGATCAATTTGCCACCGTGACCACCAGCAGCAGCTACCAATCCTCCAGCGACAAGCGATTGCACTTCGGGCTGGGTACCGCTGATGCCATCCGGGAGATCGAAATCCGTTGGCCGAGCGGCATTCGCCAGATCTTGCGGGATCAGAAGCCGGATCGCATCTTCACCATCACCGAGCCGGTAAAATAGATCAAAGACTGCATTTCAGAGTGAAAAATAAAAGCGCGAAATAGAGTCCGAAATAGGTGCGAAACAAACTCCTCTGCGGCGGCGTGCTCCTGCTTTCGAGCCTGATGCCGGCAGCTCAGGTTTCCATGCCGAGTTCGACGATGTCTTTGCTGCAGGACGCGGCTGGGGCCATGGCTGCGGGAAAACTCACTCGGGCCGAAACCGATCTCCAGACCGTTCTGCGGACCACCCCTGACGATTATCGTGCCCTCGATTTATTCGGAGTCGTCCGAGTCCTTCAACATCGCGATGGGGAGGCGGAACAACTTTTCCGCCGTGCAGTTCAGAAAAAACCAGATTTCGCCGCCGCCCATGCGCACCTTGGACTGCTCTATTTCCAGAAAGGTCGTGCGGACGACGCGGTTCCTCAGTTGCGCGAAGCGTTGCGCATAGATCCTGCTCGCACGGATGCCTCGGACGCGCTGGTTCACATTTTACGGGACCAGAGCAAAACCGCCGCCGCAGCCGGTGATGCGAAACTCGCCCTCGGGTTGCTGCAAGAGGCCCGCGACTATGCGCCCGGCAATCCTGACGTTCAATTCGAATTTGGAGCCATGGCGATGCGTTTGTCGCTGTGGCAGGATGCGATCGCGGCTTTCCAAAAAACATTAAAGTTGCGGCAGAACGATCCAGTGGCTCTCTATAGCTTGGGACGCGCGTTTCTTCGGGTGTGGAAAATCGAAGACGCGCGCCAGCAGTTTGCCCATTACGTTGAAGCGCGCCCCGACAGTGCACCCGGCCATTGTGCTCTAGGGATGACTCTCGCAGCTCTAGAGCGTACGCAGGAGGCACGAGAACAATTTGAGCGATCGATCGCGCTGGCTCCGGAGCAGACGGAATCCTACTTCCGTCTCGGGCTTATCGAACTCAACATGAAAGACCTCGACGAGGCGGCTGCCAATTTCCGCCAGGTACTAACTCGTGACCCGAAACATGCCGGAGCGCTGTCAGGTCTCGGGAGAGTAGCTTTCGAACAGAAGCATTACTCTGACGCGATCGATCTGCTGCAACGGGCAATCGCCAGTGACGATTCGATGCGCGAAGCTCATTATTATCTCGGCCTGACGTTTGCTCGCGCAGGACGCAAGGAAGAAGCCGATCGTCAACTTCAGATCGCAACCCGCCTGGAACACGCCGAAGCCCAGCATCGAAGGACAGTGTTACGGCTTCAGGACGGGGAGGGCGGCGAACGCAACTCAGACCCAAATAAGTGAAATTCGCGCTCTCCGCGCCAGCGCTTTGCCGGCATCTTCTGAATCGTCTCCCTCTCCGCAACGTTCTGCGAAGGCTATAATTGCCCGCACGGATCGTTTTTACGAGCTCGGATCACCGAACGACTTAGCTTGAAGATCGCATGAAAACGACTGCCAAGTCGGACAGCGACCGCTTCCAGGGCGGCGCGTACCAGTATGCCGACTACCTCGGGACCCCCGATGGTCGTTTGCGCTCCGACTTGGCCTTCGCCAATCTCCAGGATTTTCTTCCCGTGCAGGCCAGAACTTCGTTGTCCGCTCTTGATCTAGGGTGTGGCACCGGAGCTACCGCCGTTCGCCTCGCGCGGCTCGGCTTTCGCGTCACGCTGCTGGATTCTTCTCCGGAAATGCTGGACATAGCGAAACGCACGGCGCAGGAAGCGGGAGTTACGGACGAAGTTGTCTTGCAACCCGGCGACGCCGCCCAATTGACGAACTTGTTCCCCGCTCGAGAGTTCGATGTAATTCTTTGCCACAATGTCCTCGAATATTGCGACGACCCTGGTGCTGTGTTGCGCGGCGCGGCTCGCGTTTTGCGGGATTCGTCAGCGATTCTGTCCGTCCTCGTGCGGAACCGGGCCGGTGAAGTTCTTAAGGCCGCCATCCAAGCCGGCGATTTGGCTGCGGCGAATCACGGTCTCACCGCTGAGTGGGGGCAAGAATCACTTTACGGAGGCGGGGTGCGCCTATTTACGTCAGATAGCTTGCGAGCCATGCTGACGGAGTCGTCGCTGGTGGCGATTGCCGAGCGGGGCGTGCGCGTCCTTGCCGACTATTTGCCGCCGCGCGTTTCCCGGAGCGCAGACTACGAACGGATTTTTGAACTCGAGCGCAACTTGGGCAGGCGGCCAGAGTACGCATCCATCGCGCGCTATACACATTGTTTCGCCCGCCTGGCTTGATGGTTGATGGAGAGCGGTCCATGAATAGTGTCGCCGACAAATCTTCATCTGCCACATCATTTGCCGCTTCCGGCGCGAACGAACCTGACGCCATGATTTCGCTTGGTCTCGGGCTCACCAATGAGTGCAACCTCTCCTGTTCTTTTTGCTACCGCGATCCAGCTCGCACCGACCGTCTTTCGCTTGAGCAAGTGAAGTCCGTCATGGAACGGCTTCCAGTCCGTTCGGTGAATCTGGGCACGGGCGAGAACGGCATGCATCCGGAATTTAAGGCGATTCTTGGTTACCTGCGAACGCAAGCCATCAAGCTCACCATCACGTCCAATGGACACAGCGTAGCTGTGCTCGAAGACGAGGAGTTGCGCGCCTTTCACGACATCGAGTTTTCTCTCGATTACCCGACACAAGCGGAACAAGATGCTCAGCGCGGCGCCGGGAATTGGGAGCTGATCCACCAGCAAGCGGAACGTTGCTTAAGCCTCGTCATTCCCGTAACCATCGTTGCCGTCATGATGAAGACTAACTACTTGCGCCTGGCAGAGGTGGCGCGAGTAGCCAAAAAATTTGACGCTCCTCTGCGCGTGAATGTTTACCAGGCAGTGCGCTCCGATCTTTATGCCCTTTCCTATGAAGAGTACTGGGAAGGGTTCCGGCGTCTCTTTGCGGAAACGGATGTCATCGCCATTGGCGAGCCGCTGGTTCGAGCTATGGCCGGCCTCCCGCCGCTTGGTGGAGGATGCGGAGTCAGCACCGTACGAGTTACTCCCCGCGCAACCACTCAGCCTTGCGTTTATTGGCCGGGATCGGGGGAGACGCTGTCGAATTTGATTTCGATGGGGCTCGATATTCTGGACTCCGAGCCCTTCAAGCAATGCCGCACGCTGCCTGAGGCTTGCGAGCCTTGCGAGTTCCGCGACTCATGCCACGGCGGATGTGCCGGACGTCGACGATTGCAAGGCGCGCTGCTCCACCCGGACTACTATTGTCCGATCATTCGCGGGGAGCGTCAGAAGATGAAAATTCGCATGGCCGCCGCCCGTGACCTGCCCAAGATGAGCAGTTCCTGCACGACCGTGGTGATCGCGAGGTAGGGGCCCCTACCCCCCTCTAACCTCGATCCAATGGAATCATACACTTAGACTAGGTTGGCTCGCAAAGTCTTCAAAAATATAGACTTGAACTTATTGCTTGCAAGTCCTTTGCTGA
>JBAQJF010000064.1:0-65556 GCA_049300195.1 Terriglobales bacterium
CCGGCTCCGGCTATGATCACTCGAATCCCTCGACTGGCGGCCTTTCTGGCGTATTCGGCGGTGCGCTCGGGAGAGCGATGGGCTGAGGTTACATCGATCTCGTAGGCGATGCCGAATTCCTCCAGGGCTTTGCCGGCTTCGCGCATGATTTCCAGGTCAGAGTCGCTGCCCATTACGATTGAGACGGTTGGGTTGGTTGGCATCTTTCTTTCCTTTGATTGGGTTCGGCGGGCGGTCACCGGTGACCGGTCACCGCGCTTGCCTCTCTATGTTTTCTTTAGGGCTCTTGCCGCAATGTCTTTTCGGTAGTGCGCGCCTTCGAACTCTATTTTCGTGCAGGCTTCATACGCTTCGTTTACCGCTTCTTGCAAATCTGGAGCTTTGGCGGTCACTCCCAGCACGCGGCCGCCCGCGGTGTAAAAGTCGCCGTCGCGCGCGGTCGTTCCGGCGTGGAAGACTTTTACTCCATCTCGTTTCGCGGCCTCTTTCGACAGCTCCTGCAATCCGGTAATTTTTTTCCCTGACTCATACGATCCCGGGTAGCCGCCCGAGGCCATTACTACGCACACCGACGCGTCGCTCGACCATTTGAAATCCCCGTCGCTGGTGCGGTTGTCGATGCTCGCTTCCATGGCTTCGACCAAATCGCTTTCCAGGCGCATCAGGATCGGCTGCGTTTCGGGGTCGCCGAAGCGGCAGTTGAATTCTAAAACCATCGGGCCGCGAGCGGTCATCATTAATCCGCAATAGAGGACGCCTTTGTATTCGGCGCCTTCGGCTTTCATTCCGGCTACGACCGGGCGTGCGATGTGCGTGACCAGCCAGTCGCGCATCTGGTCGTCGATGATCGTTTTTGTGGTGTAGGCGCCCATGCCTCCCGTGTTGGGGCCGGTGTCGCCGTCGTAGGCGCGCTTGTGGTCTTGCGCGGCTACCAGCGGGGCTACGCGCTCTCCGTCGCTTACGACCAGGAAGGAGAGTTCGTCGCCTTGCAGAAATTCTTCGAGCACTACGCGGGCTCCGGCTTCGCCTAACATGCGGCCGCTTAGCATGTCGGCGGCTGCCGTGGCGGCTTCTTCTTTACTCTTGGCGATGACTACGCCTTTGCCGGCGGCCAGGCCGTCGGCTTTGACTACGATGGGCGGGTGGAAGTGCGGGAGGGCGTCGCGGACTTCGTCGTTGGAATTGCAGATGGCGTAGTGGGCGGTCGGGATGTGATGGCGCTGGAGGAATTCTTTCGCGAAACTTTTGCTGGTTTCGAGTTGCGCGGCGGATTGGGTGGGGCCGAAGGTGCGCCAGCCTCGACGGGTGAATTCGTCGACTACGCCCAGCATGAGCGGAAGTTCCGGGCCGATTACGGTCAAGTCGGGCTGGAGGTGGTTCGCTAGCTCGACCATGGAGTCGAGGCTTTTTACGTCGACGGGTAGACACTCGGCTTCTTCGGCGATGCCGCCGTTGCCGGGGGCGCAGTAGATTTTGCCGGCGCGGGGGGATTGGCGGAGCTTCCAGACCAGGGCGTGCTCGCGGCCTCCGCTGCCGATAACGAGGATTTTTGTCGTGCCGGGCATTTGGGAACTTTTAAGGGTAGGGGCGCACGCGGGCTATGTCAAACGGGAGTTCATGGCGGCAGGAACTCAGGGGGAACTGGGCTTCATTCAGGAAGTAGGGGCCACCCCTTTTCCAGGAAGTAGGGGCCACCCCTTTTCGCGGCTGAGTATTGGATCTGTCCAATTTGGATCAGGCCACATTTTCCTCGGAAGGTGAGCGAGCAGGCACATCGGATTGGGTGCCGATGGATTCTTCGGACGCGCGGTTTCCATCCGCAGAATGTCCCTCCGATGCGCGTACATCGGACCCGGTCGCCTGCACAATATTGTTGCGCACGGCATAGAGAACCAGTTCGCTGACGGAGTGCAATCCGAGTTTGCCCATGATGTTGCTGCGATGCGTCTCCGCCGTCTTCACGCTCAGGCCAAGCAGCGCCGCGACATCTTTGGTGCTCTTACCTTCCGCGAGCAGCTTGATGACTTCGCTCTCGCGCGGCGTCAGAGTATCTTTTTCGAGCGAGCGGCGATTCCCACGCAGGTCGGAACCGAGGCCGGCGTGATTCATCTTCGGACTGAAATAGACCGAGTTCCGCTGAATGGTCTCGATCGCGCCAATCAATTCTTTGCCCGCATCGGATTTGAGGATGAGTCCTTTCGCTCCCATTTGCATGGCGGTTTTGGCGGCTTGATCGGTGTCATACACAGTGAGAAACAAGATTTTCGCTTTTGGGTTATCGTGCAAGATCTGGCGGCCTGCATCAAGCCCATTCAGATTCGGCATTCCAATATCGAGAGCAATCAAATCCGGATTGCATTCTCCAACTTTTTGCAGCGTTTCTTTTCCATCCACGGCTTCCGCGCAAACTTCCCAGCCAGGATGCGATTCGATGATCGCGCGAATTCCCTGACGCACGATCTCGTGATCATCGGCAACAAGTATCCGAAAATTTGCCATCCTCTAGGTTGTATCTTCGGAGCCCCCGACCGTACATAGGGAGAATCCTGTAGCCGCGGGCTTTAGACACCGAAGAGCAATCTCTAATGTTTACATCTTTCCAGGCTGGGGTGGCATTTTGAACAAATCTGCTTTTCCGCGGTGTATCAAACGCAACCAGTGACAGAGCTAACTAACTCTCGGGACAAGCACTTCGGGGCGCGAAAGCCCAATGGTATTCAGCTTGCTTCCTGCATTCGCGTCATTGCGAGAAGAGTGAAATCGCGCGCCGAACACTACTTATTTTTATTTTCCCGGCGCAGGGAGCGAAAACACATGTCTTTCGAGAAACACGATTGGCGGGAGCTTTGTGACGCGGCAAGCAAGGAACAGGATCCGGAGAAGCTAAGAACAATCATCTCGGAGTTGATCAAAGTCCTCGATGAGCGCAAACGCACACAACAAGACGTACTAGACGCGCGGCCACAGAAGACGCGGCCCGAAATCTAGTGGCCTAAGACCAGACGGGAAAAGACGAATTACCTACCGCACTTGCCGGGATGCAATACAGCATTTTCTGTATTCTTTTCCGGTCTGTGAGCACCTATCGTCCTGTAGGTGCCCTATAGTGCCCGGAGCATCGGACCGAGGTCTCCGCGCTGTACTGCTCCTGATTTTTGGCGGGAGAAAAGATCTTCAATGCCGCTGCGCATACTGCTGGTTGACGATCACGAAGTGGTTCGTCGTGGACTGAGCGTGCTACTGCGCGCCAAGCCTGACTGGGAAGTATGCGGCGAAGCGAGCAATGGACGCGAAGCGGTCGAGAAAGCGCTGACGCTGGTTCCCGACATAGTTATTCTCGACGTCGGAATGCCGAACTTGAACGGCCTCGAAGCGACGCGTCAAATCGTAAAGGCCAAGCCGGAGATTCGCATCCTCATTCTCACTCTGCACGACTCCGATACTCTGGTACAGGAAGTGCTCAATGCCGGGGCTCGCGGCTTTTTGCTGAAGTCCGATGCGGCGCGCGATCTGGTGACAGCGGTGGAAGCGCTGAAGAATAACAAGACGTACTTCACGCCCAAGGTCGCGTCGATGGTGCTTGATGGTTATCTGAACCGCAAGACGGCGGTAGCGCAGGAGGAAACGTTGCCGCGCGCGAAGCTGACCCCACGCGAACGGGAGATCGTGCAGTTGCTGGCTGAAGGGAAGAGCTCGAGAGAGGTTGCCGACGCGCTCGGCTTAAGCGTGAAGACCGCGGAGACGCACCGCGCCAACATCATGCGCAAGCTTAATCTTCATTCGGTAAGCGATTTGGTGATGTATGCAGTGCGAAATAATATCGTGCACGTTGTTAAGCCGTCGTTTTAGGCTGCATATACAGTCACGATTCGTATTCCGGAAGTAACAGATAAGCAAGAAGGCGATGGTCTTCTAAGCCAATCGAAGACTATCGCCCCTCGCGGCGAAACATAGATTATGCTATGCGCTTGCGGCCACCAAGCTTTATGCTCCGAGTGGATTTCGCAGCCGACCGCCCCGATTCAGCGCCGGTTTCTTGGTCGCCTGCATTGAGCGCTTTCTTATTGAGCTTCTCAGCCAGGCCGGAGAGCGTCTCATCGGCCTCTTTTTCCTCTTCCAGCGTCTGTTGAAGGGCACTTGCAGCCTCGTCAAACCCGAGAAGAGTGGCATAGGTGCGAGCGGTGCCATACCCAGCCATTTCATAGTGCTCCACTCGTTGCGCGGAGGCGATGATGGCCGCATCCCGCACTTCCTTGTTTGAAACATTTTTCACCAGGTCACTGCCTTCCTTGAGAACGCCTTCCATGCCTTTGCACTTCTCGCCTTCGGCATCCTCGCCGAGTTCTTCGCAGATCTTCTCCACTCGATCCGCCTGCTTCTTGGTGACTTCCAAATGCTCGGTTAGCGCATCGCGCAACTCTTCGGACTGCGCAGAATCGATCATTTTCGGCAGGGCCTTGATGATCTGTTGCTCCGCGTTGAAAAGATCCTGTAATTGTTCAACGTAAAGTTCCTGTAATGAATTCGCCGACATGTCTTGCCTCCAAATTTAGTGAGTTTGAGTTAGAACCGTGATTTCGCTGCCCAATGTGTTTTCCGATTCGCAGACCGTCCCAAGTATGGCGAGAGGCAAGTGCCGAGGGGCTTTCGCCGATCAGCACCTGCCTGGAGGGTGGGTATCTGGGGAAACCACATTTCGATACTGAAGCGAGCATAGGACGCATTAGAAAGTTCAACAATCCTGCCAACCCTGTAGTTCAACCTAAGAGTGTCCCTAGTGTGTGGATTTTGCGGGCGTATGAAAGGGAAGGACATAATGCCCGACGGAAGTCCAAGCTATTCCGCTAGTTAGCAAAGCGTTGCACTCATCGATTGGGCTGCCGGATGCCGCTTGGTTGGTTACAGCACGGAACTACTTCGGCTACGGAGATCACTCGATGGACGATCGAGGCCTGGCGACCTATTGTCGGCATTGCATGGGCGTATGGAATCGAACCATTGGGGCGCAGTGAAAGGAGCTTAAGTGAAAAACGAAATCAACTCCACGGATCGTCATCAAGCAGACCTAGAACTCGTGCGCAGGGCCCAGGAAGGTGATCCGGATGCCTTTGCATCCCTTTTCAGCGCGCATAAAACCAAGATTTATTCCCTTTGTTTAAGGATGACCAGCAATACCGCCGAAGCCGAGGATTTGACGCAGGACGCATTTCTTCAGGCTTTCCGCAAACTAGCGACCTTTCGCGGAGATTCCGCGCTTTCGACGTGGCTTTATCGCGTCGCGGTGAACACCGTACTCATGCACATGCGAAAAAAGGGTCTACGCGTAATGTCTCTCGATCAACCGCTAGAGGAACCCGATGGTTCAGTGAAGCGCGAGCAGGGAAAGCTCGACGACCGTCTGTCGGGTTCCGTCGACCGGATCGCACTGACCCGCGCGATGAAGGAGTTGCCCGCAGGCTATCGCACCATCTTTGTGCTGCACGAAGTGAAGGGATACGAGCATCACGAGATCGCGCGCCTGTTGCATTGCTCGGTGGGGAATTCCAAATCGCAACTCCATAAGGCGAAGACGAGGATGCGAGAGTTGCTCGGCCTTGAGGAGGCGTATGCGGCCAGGGCTGCGAGAAGCCGTGAAACGGAGAATGCAGCGGCAAAGAACTCTTTGTCCCCAAGTGGCGTGGGCTGGGAACCCGTCACTGAAGCGGCGTAGTAGCGGCACCCCAGCTTGCGGGATTGCCGCGCCATCATTCCAGGCAAGGGAGGTGTCATGCAGCGGGACGAATTGATGAAAGCGGATTTACTGAGCGAGGTGGTTTTGCTTGGAAGCGGCGTCGTGATACTAATGGCGCTCCTGATGGTACTGGTAGTTGCAATCGCGGGCGTACCGGCAATATAGCTCGCTACATCTTTGGCATGGAGAAACGACAATGACTGAGAAATCCCCAAATAAGTGTGCTCATCCCCCCTGCATCTGTGCGGCCCCGCAAGGGGAAAAGTATTGCAGCCAATTCTGCAAAGATGCCGGATCAAAAGAAGTCGAGATTGCGTGCGATTGCGGGCATCCCGCTTGCTCGAAATAAAGAGCGAACTACCGTGCCCGGAAGATTGTATCCACCGCTGCCTGGGGTCTTTCACTTGTTCTCCGCAAGATAATGGCAGTTCCGCCACTAAGCTTCCACCTATACGGTCTTTTCCCATCTTGTCGGTGACATTGGAGATCGTCCATTCAGGATAGCGCTGTCGAAATTCTAGCTGTCGACTCCTACCTCCAGGGAAAGAGTAAAAACAGATTCAAATATCGGCTGAGGCCTGTATTGATGACGTCGGCGAGGCGCGAGAAACTTTTCGCAGGGATCATCAGCGTGAGCAGTTTCGCACGGATCACCTCGGGGAGAACATGGCCCAATGGGATTATTGAATATGTACAAATCGGGAGATCTGGTGCCAAAGTCAGGCATTTACGTGGTCTTGCATTCGACTCCACACATGTTGATCGACCATCAGATCTATATTGAAGGAGCCCGATTTCTAGGCTGCCGCATGTGCCCTTTGGGAGTGTTGTACCGCCTCGAGGAACAGTGCGTGCCTACGCTATATCCGAATTTGACGGCTGCTCAAGGTTTGGGAGCCTCTTAAGCGCTGTGCGCCGCTAATCGTCGATTGGCAGTTTGTTTTTCAATGCAGTTCGGCGATGGAAGCATTCAACAGGTGTACGCCAACGATCAGTTGCGTGGACGCCCACAACCAAAATTCAATTTGGAGGTTCACATGCGACACGTGCTCTTTCTTGCTGTGCTAATGCTCGGGACAACCTGGGCGATTGCACAAAGCGATCAAAATCAGACTTCTCCAACCACCCAAACCGCTTCAGCACAGGGCGACATGTCGTCCGCCAACTCGGGCGGCAACGCGACCGTTGTAGGCTGCTTGAGCGGTTCGGACGGAAACTATGTATTGACTGCCAAAAACGGAATGACTTATCAGCTGACCGGCGATACCGCAAAACTGAGCGAGCACGTCGGACACGAGATTAAGGTCACGGGAAGCAAATCCGCTTCGGCGATGTCGCCGGGCGGCGAGACGGAAAGCGGAGCGTCCAAAGAGACGTTGCAGGTCAGCTCTTTCAAGCATATTTCGAAGACCTGTTCGAGCGGCACTGGAATGTCGCACTAGCCTTCAATCTCCGGAAAATCTGCCGGGCCCAGCCTTGTGGCTGGGCTTTTTTTAACAACTGTTGTTGGCAACGAGATTCGCAACAACTCAGATGGCGATCGTCTCGAGCCGACCTTGCGCCCTTTATTCACCCACCGACTGCACATGAAAGTCGTTTCGGTTGCCTCCCATAAAAGCGATTTTCGGTTGCGACCTCTTCGTGTGGCTTAACATCTAAGGCAAAAGGATCAGGATCACCGCATGGCTTGGCTGCGGGTCCCGCTTGGGGCATTGCGCACGAGCCTCGTACGATACGCCAATTTAGAGGGGGTTGGACTTCGAATGCCAACGCTGCAAAGCGACTCCGCTGTCCGTAGCGATTTGATCGAGCGCGTGCGGGACGCTCGCCGGCGTAGCGATGGACTCTTCCGCATCGTGCACCCCGATGCGATATTTGACCGCCCAATTTCTGAGCGGCACCGCCTCATTTTCTATGTCGGTCACCTGGAGGCGTTTGACTGGAATCTGCTCCATGGCAGTCTTCCGGGACTGAAGAGTTTTCATCCCGAATTTGATCGGCTGTTTGCCTTTGGCATCGACCCTATCGACGGCGGATTGCCCTCCGACCAACCGGCGGACTGGCCCTCCCTGGAAAATGTTCGAGATTACGTGCGTAGAATTCGGCGTGCATTGGACGACAAATTGGAGAGCGACTCCTGGAACGCGGCTTTGGCCGGGCGTGACGGGTTTTCTCATGAGACGCTGCTCAACGTTGCCATCGAGCATAGATTGATGCACGTTGAAACGTTGGCTTACCTGTTGCACCAACTGCCGCTGGATCGAAAGATTCGACAGGGAAGTGGAACGGCTTCCGTCCTCCCACCAGTGATGCCGCGAATGGTGAAAATTCCTTCCGGTGTCGCGGTGCTTGGGCTTCCCCGTTCGGGCAGCGGTTTCGGCTGGGACAACGAGTATGAGGCCCACGAGGTGGATGTGCCTGCGTTCGAGATCGACCAATACAAAGTGACGAATCGCGAGTACCTCGACTTCCTCAACGCCGGGGGTTATGAAATGCGGCCGCTCTGGAGCGAAGAGGATTGGCGATGGAAAACCGATCAGGGGATTTCTCACCCGGTGTTCTGGAGGAAAGCGGGTGAGCAGTGGCTGTTTCGAGGGATGTTCGAGGAACTTCCATTGCCGTTGGATTGGCCGGTTTATGTGAGTCACGCGGAAGCGAAAGCTTATGCGCACTGGGCAGGTAAGTCGCTTCCGTCGGAAGAAGAATGGCATCGTGCCGCCTACGGAAACGAGCACGGGACCGAACGCACTTATCCGTGGGGCAGTAACCCGCCCGAATCGCGCTTTGGTAACTTTGATTTCAACTCCTGGAACCCGACTGCGGTGAATGCGTTTCCGCTGGGCAGAAGCGCGTTTGGCGTGTGGGATATGTTGGGCAATGGATGGGAGTGGACGTCGAGCCAATTTGTTCCGTTCAAGGGCTTCCAGCCCTTCCCTTTCTATCGCGGATATTCAGCCGATTTCTTCGACGGCAAGCACTTCGTCATGAAGGGTGGCTCGGCACGCACCGCGCAATGCATGCTACGGCCATCGTTTCGTAATTGGTTTCAGCCCCATTATCAGTATGTATACGCAGGGTTCCGCTGCGTAAGCCGTTAAGTAATTTCGATCACAAGAGAGCTGACAAATGATCGTTCCCGCTATAACGCCGAACGCCACTTATGATTTTGGCGATGACGTGCGCGCCGGCCTTAGCCGGCGAGGACAGAAGGAACTTCCTTCGAAATATTTGTATGACGACGTCGGCTCCGCTCTCTTTGAAGTGATCAGTTACCTTCCGGAGTATGGGCTTACACGAGCCGATGAGCGGTTGTTGCGCCGGCACGCGGACGAGATTGTCGAGCTTCTTGCCGGGCCAGTAGCCGTAACCGAACTTGGAAGCGGCAGCGGAAAGAAGACGCGCTGGTTGCTCGAGGCGCTATGCCGCCGCCAGCGCACGTCGTATTATCCGGTCGAAATATCGCGCTCCGCACTACATATGTGTGAAAGAGAACTCGGAGACATTGACGCGATCAGCATTGTCGGGTTTGAGCGCGAATATCTCGATGGATTAGCCGAGGTCGCCACTTATAGAAAAGACGATCAGCGTCTGCTGGTCCTATTCCTAGGCAGCACGATCGGTAATTTCGATCGGCCGGCGGCGGTGAAATTTCTGGCCGAAGTGCGTCGAATTCTCGAACCCGGCGATTTTCTTCTTCTGGGAACCGACCTGGAAAAGCCCGCCTCGCAACTCCTGGCCGCGTACGACGACGAACTCGGCGTTACCGCGGCGTTTAACTTGAATTTACTGGCGAGGATCAACCGTGATCTCGGCGCCGATTTTGACCTGAGCCAGTTCGCGCATTTGGCGAAGATCAATAGCAAGGCACGGAGCGTGGAAATGCATTTGGAATCGAGGAAACTCCAGAGAGTAAAAATCCCCGCCGCTCATGTCACCATCGAGTTTCTTGAGGGTGAGACTATTTGGACCGAAAGCAGCCACAAATTCTCAGCGATGGAAATGTTCCAGATTGCTCGTAAAGCTGGTTTCCGGTTGAAGGAGCAGTGGATCGATGTGGAGTGGCCCTTTGCCGAGAACCTGTTGGTCGCGGCGTGAGCGATGAGCCGTCCGCGCACTCTTAGCTTCGAGCCTAATCCCCGGCGATGGGCGCGGGATCTGGAATGGCGGGACCAAATCGCGGAGTTGCGCGTTCGTCTACCTTCTTCTCAAGCCACTTACGCACTTCCGGCATCGCTCGCCGCATGGCCGCTTCGCCAACTTGTAATAACTCGCCCGCGCGCTTGAAGTCGTCGTAGTCAAATCCCGCGACGTCAGGTTCGATCACGAGATCGGCGCCTTGCCTCCAGTGATCGCCCATTCGATCCTGCGCAATGGCAAAAGATTGGCCGATGACATCGAAGAGATGACGAGGCGCGGCCTGACTGCACCATTGTCCTTTCAAGTGAACCGCCAGGACTTTTTGCGCGCCCATCTGGCGCACGGGGATCGTGGGCACAGGGTGCGAAAGCATACCATCGACAAACCAGCGTCCGTCAATCTCGACGGGCAGGAACATTCCGGGATACGCGCAACTGGCGCGCACCGGACCGATCAAAGATCCCGCCTGAAAAACTTCTCCCTCGCCGGTGCTGAACTCGGTCGCGGCCACGCCGAGAGGAATCCGCAATTCTTCAAATGTTTTGACCTTTAACATGCGCGTCAAAAACGCAGTCATACGGTCATTCGTGGCAAAGCCGAAGCGGGAGAGAGTCCAGCGCGCGAAGGTCGTGAAGCGGACCTTGTAAGCGACTTCTGTCAATTCATCAATCGAGAGTCCGCTGCAATAGGCTGCCCCAATCAGCGCGCCGACACTGGTTCCGGCGATGCATTGGACAGCGATGCCCTCTTCCTCGAGGACCTTGAGAACTCCAATGTGCGCAATGCCGCGAGCGAAGCCTCCACCGAGCGCGACACCGATGGAAGGTGCCGATCCAATCTCTGCTCCCGGGGGCTTGCGCGAAAGTTCACGACCGAATGCCTGAACGGACCGAATTACCCTGCCCAGACTCTTCAAAGGAACCCCACGTTCCCGGTTCGCCGAAAGCAGCAAACCTACGTCCTAAATATAGGATGCCACAACGACATTCAGCGTATAGCCCACGGTCGTGCCATTTCGCGGTTACCGGGGTAGTTACTTAGAGGTGACTGCCGGTGACCGTATAAGAAGGTAAGTTATTTCCCGATAAAGGCTTACGGATCTCCGTAGATTCCGTGCCCAGAGCACCGTTTGGCAGGGAGAAGGATTCGCGAAACAACCGCGCTCGGTTGCGTCACTCGCACGAAGGTAGAATTCAAAAGAACCACGTCCAGATGAACAAGTCTACAAGATCAGCATGAACCGCAACGAAATGTATGACCGCATCCGTTCTCATCCCGAGGCGTGGGACATGATTGTTGTGGGCGGTGGCGCGACGGGAGTCGGGGTGGCGATCGATGCCGCTTCGCGTGGCTACGATGTGCTGCTGCTTGAACAGAGCGATTTTGGCAAAGGCACTTCGAGCCGCAGCACAAAACTTGCACACGGAGGAGTTCGCTACCTCGGCCAGGGCAACATCGGGCTTGTGCTCGAAGCTCTGAAGGAGCGCGGCCTGCTGCTCGAAAATGCGCCGCACATCGTACACGACCTGGCTTTCGTGGTGCCGAACTACGACTGGTGGGAGGCGCCATTTTATGGCCTGGGATTAAAGCTTTATCAATTGCTGGCGGGCAAGTACGGTTTGGGCGCGTCCCGCATTCTGTCGCGCGAAGAGACGTTGGCATATTTGCCCACGCTTAAGACCGACGGATTGCGCGGAGGCGCAGTCTACTATGATGGGCAATTCGACGATGCACGCCTTCTTATTCATATGGCGGCGACAGCTTATGAACAAGGCGCAACGCTGCTCAACTATGTGGAAGTAACTGGCGTGACGAGGGACGCGATGGGTCGCGTCAATGGAGTTATCGCGCACGAGATGGAAACCGGCGACGAATTTAGGGCTGCCGCGAGGATCGTGATCAACGCCACCGGAGCCTTCAGCGATCGATTGCGTTTGACGGCGGAGCCGGACGCCGCGCGGATGATTGCTCCGAGCCAGGGAATTCATCTGGTATTTGACGGAGCATTCCTGGCAGGCGAGAGTGCGATTATGGTTCCCCACACGCGAGATGGGCGCGTGCTTTTTGCGATTCCGTGGCACGGCCATACCTTGGTTGGCACTACGGACACCGCGATTCAGACAGTGCCTCTCGAACCCATCGCCCTGGACGAGGAGGTCGAATTCATTTTATCAACTGCCGGCGAGTATCTTGCAAGGGCTCCTTCGCGCAGGGATGTGCTGAGCGTCTTCGCCGGCGTTCGACCGCTTGTGCGTGCTACCAATGCCGCCGGCACGTCCGAGCTTGCCCGCGACCATGTGATCGAGATTGGGAAGAGCGGGCTTATCAGCGTCATGGGTGGAAAATGGACAACTTATAGGCGCATGGCTGAGGATTGCGTCGACCGGGCGGCTGCTCTTGCAGATCTGCCAGAACGCGCTTGCGTAACCGAGCGTTTGCATATTCACGGATTTCTGCCGGACGCGAAGCAACAAGGCTCGCTTTCGGTCTATGGAACGGACGTCTACGAGATCGACAAACTTATGGCAAACGATACAGAGTTGCGGGAACAGTTGCATCCTGCGCTGCCATATCTGAAGGCGGAGGTCGTGTTTGCGGTGCGACATGAGATGGCACACACAGTGGAAGACGTGCTGGCGCGTCGAACGCGCGCGCTCTTTCTGAACGCCAGGGCCGCGCTGGAAATGGCTCCAGCCGTGGCTGACTTAATGGCGCGCGAACTCGCCTGGAGCGAGACGAACAAAGCAAATCAAGTTGAGACTTTTCGAAACGTGGCCGCGAACTACCTCCTCCGAAATTGATTTTCATTGTCATACCTATTCGGTAAATGGTCGGAATCTCCGCACAATCCGATTTCGCGTGCCGGGCTCGTGGCTGGGAAAGTACAACCAGTTGTTTTCGTAACTACAGTCTCCACCCGATTAGCAGTCGAACCGTCCGGTGCTATGCTACAAACTAAATCGTCGCATGCCTGAGAGGAAAGTCTCGATGCTTTGGACAATCTTTGTGATTTTGCTGGTTCTGTGGTTATTGGGATTGGCGACCTCGTACACGCTCGGGGGACTCATTCACATCTTGCTGGTTCTGGCAGTGATCACGTTAATTTTCAACCTGATTTCCGGCCGCAGAAGCGCCATATAAAGCGCGAAAGCACCACAGAACGGAAGCACCATAGAAGTAAGAAAAGGAATTACGAATGCGCGGATCCTATTCGCAAAAACGGAGAGTAAAAGCCATGAATAAATTTCTGAAGCTGTTGTTGGGCACCACACTTTATGTCCTTGAGCAGTCCGACCAATCCACCAGGAAAATTCGCGATCGTGCGGCTGACAATCTCGGCGATCTACGGGACTTGGCTCAGGAAAAATATGCGACTGCCAGCGATCGGGTTTCGAGAGCTTCGCAGGCGTTACTGGGCGAAGACAGCCATGCTGTGGGAAACATGGTGAGCCTGGCGGCGGGAATCGGAATTGGCATCGGCATCGGATTGATCTTCGCGCCAGCCAGCGGCGGCGAGACCAGAAGCGCAATTGCCGACAAGGTCAAAGTGGTTGGGGGGCGAGTCAAGAAACAATTCTCGACGGAAGACTACCAAGCCACCGGGACTAACGGTTAAGAAGGTTTGGCTCCTGGGCCTGATTCCGCACTTCGCCGGGGGCCTTTTTCACCTTTTTGCGCCGATTACTCCAGCCCTGTGCATTGTCGATCTTATCGGCGGGCGCAGGGCGAGAATCTCCGTTTCGAAACCGATCTGCTACGAGTGCATGGACGTCTCAGTCGGACTTACTTGAGATGTCTGCACCTGGATGATGTTGTTCTGAATCGCATAAACCACCAGATCGCGAATTGAGTGGAAGCCCAGTTTGCGCATAATGTTACTGCGGTGTGTTTCGGCCGTCTTGGTGCTTAAGTTCAGTACGCAGGCCACTTCCTTGGAGCTCTTACCTTCCGCAAGCAATTGAATCACTTCATGCTCACGCGCAGTTAGCTTCGGCAGGTTCGGCACTTCGCCCCTCGATCCATTGTGCCCTTTGTCCAGGAAACCGGCGAGCACCATCTCGTTGACTCTAGGAGTAAAGAACATTCGGTTCCGCTGCAAAGCTTCCACGGCCGAGACAAGGTCGCGGGCGGCATCCGATTTGAGGACGAAGCCCCTCGCTCCGGCGTCCAGGGCTTCGCGTATCACCTGATCGGCATCCGTGATGGTCAGGACAATGATTTTGTATCCCGCATCTTGTTGCAATAACTGCCGGGTCGCAGCCAGACCATTCAGGTTGGGCATGCCGACGTCGAGAATGACAACGTCGGGCTTGAGCGCCTTTGCTTTTTCGACGGCATCGCGCCCGTCCACTGCTTCCCCGCAGATTTCCCACCCTTCGTGCGCTTGCAGAAGCGTGCACAATCCGCGACGCACCACTTCATGATCATCCGCAACTAAGATCCGCAGTTTCATGGCTACCCTCCGAGAGATTGAACCTCGCTTAAATTCTTGCTATGTCCCCCAAAAATCCGGACTCTTCCGGTCAGTTGGAACGCTTTGACGAATCGAGCTGCCAGCCAAACGGTCGATGCTCGCTTGTTGCCTCCACCGCCCTCACCAAGTCGCGAGCGATGTTCGATTTGACCACATAACCCCGCGCTCCAGCATCGCCCGCTTCCCGCATCATCTGTGGAGAATCATGCTGGGTGACGATCAGCACTTCACTGTGCGGAGTATTCCTCCGAATCAACCGGCAAGCCTCCAGTCCGCTCATCCTTGGCATACTAAGATCGAGAACAACGATATCGGGAATTAGTGCCCCCGACTTATCCACCGCTTCCAATCCATCGGCCGCTTCATCGATCACTTCCCACCCGGGATGGGCCCCGAGCAGATTCTTTAAGCCCTTTCTTACGACTGGATGATCATCCACCACTAAAATCCGGAGATTCATAAGGCTTTCCAGTCAGCTGAAGGCGAATCAAAGCCACTGCTTGAAACGGACAGCTTTCGGCTTTCGCTTCGAACGCTACATGTCACTCTTGCCGGTCGGCCTATGCCATGCCGCATGCGTGGCTTCCGGATTCTTCCGTTACTTTACTCGTGGGAACCGGAATCGTAACCTTCAGGGACGTTCCGCTGGAATCCGAATCAATCTGCAAAAGTCCGCCCACATCCCGCACGCGCTCGCCTATGCCAGTAAGTCCGATCCCGAAACCAGTCCCACCTTCGCGAGCAGACGCGAGCACGTTCGGTTTGATTCCAGATCCCTGATCTTTGACTTCAAAAATAATTTGCTCGCCCATTTTTCGGATCAAAACGTCCGCCGTGGAACTACCGGAATGACGGTGCACATTTGTCAGTGCTTCCTGCATCACGCGGAATAGTGTAAGTTCGATTAGGTCGGGCAAGCGCGGCAGACACTTGTCGACATCCACCTTTACTGCGATTCCGCTGCGCTGACCGAAGCTTTCGACGAACCACTGTACCGCGGAGGCCAGCCCGGCTGCATCCATGGTGGGTGGGTGGAGGAGGTAAGAAAGCGTCCTCACGTCGGCGATGGCTTGTTGCATCAAGTCTTCCACCTCTGCCCACAATTGTTCACGGTCCGGCGCATGCTTCAGCATGTCGATATTCAGTTTAAGACCGATCAGACATTGGCCGAGGCAGTCGTGCAATTCACGCGCAATCCGGCGGCGTTCAGAGTCCTGGAGCGTGAGAAGGCGCGCTGAGAGGCGTCGCAATGCCAGAGTGCGCTGCTCTACCAACGACTCAAGTCCCGCTTGAGTTCGCCGCAACTCCTCTTCCACCCGTTTGCGCTCAAGGATCTCGGTGGTGAGTGCCAGAGCTTTTTGCTGCATGCTTGCGATGATTCGCGAGCGATCGTCATCGCTCGAAAGCGCGGTGTAGTTCTCTCCTGGAATGACGCCGCCGTGGGCAGCGCAGATCCGCAAGAAAGATTCCCCATCTTCCTCCCGTTCAAATCCAGACATCGGGTAGGCGCAGCGCAACGAAAAGGTATGGGTTCGCGCCAAACCGTTCCACATATCTTCCAGGCGGAGCGCAGCCTCGATTTTTCCCTGCGACCATAAGAGCGCCACCATCTCGCCAAAGGCCGCGACATGGGGGCGTTTGCCCTCTGCGCACGCCGTAGCTTGCACCACGATGCTGCCCACCACGTCGGTGAAGCGCGCCGCGTCGGGAAAGTCGTTCACCATAAATTTCGACAATGTCTCGGCCGCATCCAGAGTGATGTATCGCCCTTGCAGGACGGCGCGAGCCGGATCCATTCCGCGCGCCTTCAGTCGCTGCACAATTCCATCCCGGTGGGCTTTAGTGGCGATTACGATGGCGCCATTGCCGGCCGCCAGCGCGCTCCCAATATATTTGCTCAGCTCATCGACGAGAAATGCGTCATCCGCATAGAACTGAACCACATGTCCAGCGGAGATCTCCGACCGCGCAGCGTTGAGGTCGCCAGCTGCCAGAAAGTCGGAACTCGGAAGATTTGCGGTACTCATACGGTTACTTCGCGTTGAATGCTGTAGTAAGGTACCAGAGAGTTGTTCTTTGCCGAATACAGCGAACGCTGTAGGGCGCTGGGGCGGAAACGTCTACCTAAACTGCGGGGATTTGGGTCAGTTCGGGAAATAGGTTTCATGGCGAAGCAGGGCGGAAACCGCGTCTACCACGGAACTGATCTGGGTCTTGGGGCACGTGCCTTTGATCCCCGCCTTTTGGGCTTCCAAGGACAGCTGCTTCGAAAGGTACAGAGTCACCATGAGGATTGGGGTTTGTGGGGACTCGTGAATGATCTTTTTCGCGGCTTCCAGGCCATTCATTTCGGGCATCTGGAAGTCGAGTACGATCAGATCGTGATGACCGCGTTCAAATCGTTGGACCGCCTCCAAGCCGTCGCTCGCCTCGTCACACACCCGCCAGTCGTGTTGCTGTTCGAGGAGACCGCGCAGGTAGCGGCGCACCGCCGGGTTGTCATCCGCTAGTAATATTCGAATCAAGAGTTCGAACCTCGTTTAGAACCTATCTGCAGGCAAGCTATACATCAATACGGCAGAATCTCGATTACTTTCGAGATGCCTGCCCTCACGTGCAGCGCTTACTTCTCGTTTTGAGACGCGTCTGCGAGGCTGGGAAAGATTGTCCCAACCTCGCAGCAGCTTTTCCGGCCGACACATTCGGCAAACTTATTAAGCGACGTTACGCCGGCCTGCTCGATTGTTTTCGGCCGCAGCGTTTTTCGCCTCTTCCTTGTCCGCCTTGTCCGCTTGTTTCAGAGCGTCCTTACCGGCATCCTTCAACTTGCCGACTGCGTTCTGCACCTTTCCTTCCGCCTGTTTCGCGGTGCCGTGAACTTGCATTTTTTCGTTGTCACTCCATTCGCCAGCCTGCCGTTCCACGCGACCGGCCACATCCTTCATCTTGCCTTCCACGCGATCCTTATTCATTTGGAAATGATCTCCTTCATCGACGACGAATTATGAACCGTCACCGTCGTTTCGACTCTAAGCGCGCGTTCTGCCGCGGGCCATCGGGTCGAGTCTCTAGAATGGGGATGGACTGGCCTTAGGGCGTGCGGTTTGTAGGCTTCCCGGCAATTCCGGCCCCGTGCGAAGAAAGAATTACACGCGAGATCGTTACGTCTTTTCATTTAGTGTGAATCACTTAGCGTCTGGCACCATAGTTGCATTCATTGATCGCGCAAATGAGGAGGTTGACGATGATCGAGAACAAAAGCACTGATTGGCGCGAACTCTGCGCCGCTGCGGCGCGTGAGGAGGATGCCGAGAAATTGACGTGCCTCGTGAATCAAATCATCGAAGCGTTCGATCAATCGCTTCCGTCCCGAGATTCGAGTGGGCTTGCGCTCCCGGAGCACGCGGAGTAATCATTCACCGAGGCATGATCTAACTTTGTCCTCCGCCCTATTGCCGTTTTCTTTGGCGGAGATTTCGCTCTCACCGCGTCGCGCTTTCCCTGTGTCCGGGGCATATCTCCGGAACCGGATTCGTCTTCCTTTCACGCCGCCTGTGCATTCGTACCCGAATGCTGCAAGACTCTGTGCAGTTCTTTCTCGGCGTCGTGAGTGTAATGCCACACCCGGTGCCTGCCATAGCGCGTCAAGGTGGCAACATTTGTGCGGAACCAGCAGCATTGCGCCATCTTCGGAGAGAGCCCGCAAAAGAACCGAAATCTGCCTAATGCCGGAGAGGAAGCCTGAAGGGCCGCCACCAGGCGGTGGTTCCCGTCCAGAATGGTGAATGGTCCTCTCTCATCGAGGCCGATAAGCAAAACAGCGCCCGCCGCGTGGTCCCGATCGAGATGGTCGCGCAAGTCGTCAATCTTCGCCAGAAACGCCGCGCTGGCGCCGGCGCGATAGCGCTCGTCGAAAATCCGTTGTGCGACCTGGGTAAGGTCGAAATGACCGGCCGCAAATCTTCGCCATTGCGCTCGCGGAAACACCCGAATGCGCTCCATATCCTGCGGTTCCATTTCAGCCTCGTACCATTCGGTATCGGCGGGTAGCTGCTTCCAGAGAGATCGATGTCGAACGTTGAAAAGCGCCCGCCGCACTTTATTCTGGCCCTCATGGTTCAGGTCGGGCGCGAGCACGAGATCATGAAGTGCGCTTTGATACTGCGCAAACTCGGGAGCGTTAAAATCCGTCTTCAGGAATTCGGCGATGACTTCGCTTTCCGTAACTGGCCGGCGGAGTTTGACAAAGCCTGGCACGATCGGTTTCTCATCATCGCTATTCCCTCGCAGGAGCGCGGTGAGATATGGAATCGAAACGCAAAGCACCAGGATCACCATCATGACAACCTGCACCCAGATCACCTGCGCGAGCGAAGAGTGAAACACATAGATCCCGCCTACCACGGCGGCGCCAACCAGTAACTGAAACCACCCGGTATTGGCGATCTTGCGCGACATCTCATACGCGATGAGAACCACACTCAGGCTGTATACGGAGGTGGACAATGCATACAGGATGAGAAGGTGGCGAAAGTCTCCGCCCCCGATGGTCCCGAATTGCGCGCCGAACAAACGCAGCCAGATCCAGCTCGGAGCCACCCGCAGACTCACAATGAAAATCACGCAAATACCGGAGACCATGAGCATGGTGAGCCCCAGTACGCCATGATCGTCCTTTTTTCGATTGCCCGTTTGAGCGGCAATCGGAAACATGCTGTTGACGATCGACCACGAAAAAGCGAACACCACGCGCCCAACCATCGACACGGCGGCATAAAGGCCCGCCACCCCCGGCGAGAAAAAGTGTTTGACCACCACGATGTCGCAATTATTGATAACGACCTGGCCCGCGAAGAAAACTGCTGCTTGCAGGCCCTCGCGGAAGTCGAAAGAGAGAGTACGCTCAGTGCTGCTCAGTTCGCTTAGGGCCGGCTGCGCAAAGAAATACGCCACGACTACTGCCGCCGCGTTGGCGGCAATCACTCCCGGAACGCCCAGCCCAAGCTTCATGAGCAATAGCGAGCCGAAGAGCCGCGTAAGCGCCTCGAGCACCAGGTTGCCGCCGAGATGACGGAAGCTGCACGTCCCAAGGAGATAACCGCGCCGGGCGCCGAGAGGAACGTAGAAAATCGTGCCAATCGCCAGCAGCATGATCAGGAGCGGAGTCGGAATATTCAGATAGGCGGTGATTACGTTGCGGAGAAGCAAGAATAGCGAGCCCACCAAGATTCCGGCTGCCCATCCCCAGCGATGGAACTCCCGGTAGACGAGACTCTGCTGCTCGGCCGTCGAACGCTGCGCTACGATTTTAGCGGTCAGAATCTGGAAGGAGAGCGTGACCGCCGAAGTTAGCACCAGCAGTGTATAAACCGCGGTCGTGTGCCCGTATGAAATGGGACCAAGAATTCTGGCTACCGCGATGTTGTACCCAAAGTTGGCGAGAGTAAGAATGCAGAGGGCCGTGAGGAGGATGGCGCTCCCGTTTAGTAACCGCTCGCGAGGCGTTCTGGTTGTCGCACCAATCCGCTCGATAATTCTCGAAGACACAATCGGGCTCCGGCTCCCAAGTGGCGTGGCGTAGTATCGATAGGCGCAAGGGGAGGCGCAAACCGATCCAAAGGAGTTGAGTTTCAGATGCGCCAGACGACTCTCTAGCTGCCCGCAAATCGCATTGAAACCCACGCATTTCGCTGCAACCCAAACTCCCGCGTCGACCCTCTAATCGGTTAGTCGCCAATGGCTTTTTCTTCATTAGCTACAGTCGTAGTTTTGACGCTGCTTGCCTTCGATGGCTGCACTCATTCCGGCTTGCACGGCGCCTTTCGTGAGTCGGCTCCCAGAGGCGGCGGCGCGCCCACCAAGGTCCTGGCCGTCTATGAGTCCTGGTTCGGCCATCCCAAACACATCAATGTCGGCTATTCATCGCAGGACCCGGTGACAGTCAAGAAGCAGATTGAAGAAGCGAAAAAGCTCGGAATCTCAGGATTCGTTGTGGACTGGTACGGCGATCGGGAGCCTTTCATCGATAAAGCTTACGCGCTGATGCAATCGCAGGCGGCGGAGCAGAACTTCTCAGTCGCCATGATGTACGACGAGACCGATTATGAAACCGGCCCGGCCACTGACGACGCGCTGGTCGCGTTCGACTCCTTTCACGAAAAGTACCTTGCTCCCGGAGCCGCTGGTAGCCAGGCCTATCTGACTTATCAAGGGCGGCCGGTAATTTTCATTTTCCCTAAGGCCAATCACACCGACTGGAGCCGCGTGCGCGCCGAGGTTAACCGGTGGAGTACGCCTCCTCTACTGATTTTCGAGTACCGGAAAAGCCAGTATGCGGCGGACTTCGATGGATTCTATGCATGGATCAATCCGGGCAAGAAGGGCTGGGCGGCCGACGGAAGCCATTGGGGCGAGGACTATCTCCGCGCCTTCTATCAGACGATGCAGTCGAAATATCCGGATAAGATCCCGATTGGCGCGGCCTGGGCGGGATTTGACGACCGGAAAGCGTCCTGGAGCTTGAGCCGGTACATCTCGCAACGATGCGGCAAGACACTGTCTGACACGATGAAGATTTCGCGCGAGTATTATCCCGCCGATGATCCAGTTCCCTTCCTGTTGATTGCTACCTGGAATGACTACGAAGAGGGCACAGCTATTGAGCGTGGCTCCTCGAAATGCGATGGCGGAAGCGGAACCCACAGTTCAGCAACGGAATAAATGACGCCGCCGGGCGGGCGCGTCGGGAGTCCACCGGAGTTCAAGCCGCCGGATACATGCTCCCCGCGTTTGCGTCGCTCAGATTAACCTCTTGTTCGCTGGAGTCAGCGAGACTGATTCCTCGCTCCGATCTCAACCCCGTGGACGCAAATACCTGCTCACCTTGATAGACGCGACTGATAATCGAGAGCGGGCGAGCCCTAACTTCATCGTAGACACGTCCGAGATATTCGCCCATGATCCCGAGACACAACAGCGGCAAGCTACCCATCAGGAACATCGTCGCGAACAAGGCATAGAACATTCCATTCGTGGTTGAGGCGACGGCAGCAATCCCAAAGCCCATTGCCGCCGCGAACGATGCGGCCGCCAGAACGAACATCATCCGCAGAGGCTTGTAGCTGAAGCTGGTGATCGCATCCATCGCATACTTGATGCGGCTCATGAAGCTAAGCTTGCCGTCGCCGCCAATGCGATCCTGGCGGTCGTAATAAACAATGGCGTTGCGATAACCGACCCATGCTCGGAGGCCGGGGAGATAGCGATTGCCCTCACGCAGGCCATTGAGAGAGTCGAGCACCTGGCGGTCAAACAAGCCAAAAATGCCGGCGTTCAGAGGAATCGGAAAGTCGGAGACTGCGCCCATGATCTTATAGAAGAGCGGGAAAAGCACGGCCAGCAGTTTTCGGCTTTCCTTACGGCTGCGTCGAACGGCCGTCACTACTTGTGCGCCGTCGTGCCACGCGTCCACCAGCCTGGGCACGACCTCGGGTGGATCCTGTAGATCTCCATCCATCAGCACAATGGCGTCGCCGCGGGCAATTTGGAGACCGGCGTGGACTGCGCCGGCGTGTCCCCAGTTACGCGATAGATCCACGACGACCACGTGCGGGTCACGCGCTTGCAATTGACGAAGCAAATCGAGCGATGAATCCTTCGAGCCGTCGTTCACATAAACGACCTCCCAAAGCTCGTCGATTTCGTTCATCGCGCTGCTGACGGCATCGTGAAGGATCGATAGGATTTCCTCTTCGTTGTAGATCGGGATGACGACCGAAATCACGTCTGGGCTCCTGGTTGCTGACTTACACTGCATCGAACTTATGGTGCGAGATCAAAACAAATAAAAGCCGTTGAAGGCTATGGTGTTCCTGCCTGGAACACTCGCACCTTCCATCGGGTTTCGGCCGGGCTTAGGACGGCTACGTAACGCGTCCGGACATGCTCCGATCCCAGCGATTGATCGCCCTTCCGCACATTCACGTCGTATTCAACTTCGTCCAAAAGCTGGATCGACAATCCCTCGGGCGAATAGAACACAACTTTGATGTCATGCGACGTGGGCAGGTAGCTTGTCTCGATTCCGAGGCTCTCCTGTTCGTGAACGGTCTCAGCCAGCTTCTCTTTTGCCTTGCCGACGAAGACCGCATCCAGCAGATCCGGCCGGTTCTGGGTCATAGCTTCGTCCATGGTCTGCCACGCCAGTAGGTAGTCGCGAATCACCGAGGATTGGGTTTGCGGTTCCATCGTGCGTGGCCCCACCGAATCCATTGGGGCGACGTGTACCGTTGGTCCTGTAGAGGCCGAGAGCAGCACGGCGGCAAGAATCGCGCCGCTGACTGGAAGCAACATCGCCAGTTTGCTCGCGGCCTTCATCGCCCGCTCCAGCGAATCTCATTACCCAAGACAACTCCCGCCGCCGCGGAGATCAGTGCACCATTTTCAGCGGGTAGCTCGGTTTGGGCTATGCCGCGCTTCAAGGGCACATCGACGGTCGAAACGCCGCCCTTGTACGTTTCCGTGAAGCTCACAATCGTGCCGTCGGGAACTGGATTGCCACTGCAATCGCGAACCGGATCGGTCTGCAACAGCACTCTTTGACCCGAGACAGGGCGCGCAGTCATCCGAATCGAGCAGGGATCGCCCGCAACCTGTTCGATGACACGGGTGGCGTGAACGCCGTCCAGTTTTGCCTCAAAATGAGCCGCGCCCGCTTTGGGCGCAGAATTCATTTCCACGAATGCGACGCCATCGTGGCTCATTGCATTCCGCGATTGCGCCCCACCCGTTGCATCGGCCAGTTGGAATGCGACGTCCTCGGGCTTCATTACGAGGTTGCCGAACACGTCGAAAATGTAAGTGACTCCGCTGATGCCATCCTTGCGGTTCACCGCCAGCCGCGAAGGCTTTGCCAGAAAACTCAGTGACGCAGGCTGGGTAGAGGCAACGACATCGAACTGCGTTGACTCGGAGGACGAGCCTACGGCCAGGATCGCCACGTAATGTCCTGCGTTGTGCAGGTCATCGGCCCCAAAGGAAATCTGTTCTCCCAGCTGGACTTTACGCTCGAGAGCGTCGCCCGGTCCTACGATGTATAAGCTCGCCGAGCCCGAGCCCGAAGTCGGGACTGAGAATGCCGTGCCCGCTTCGACTTTTGCGGGGAACCGCAAATCCGACTGCGCAGTGCCAATGCGCGTGAATGAGAACGCAAGCGATACCGCCAGCGCACATAGCAATGGGATTCGTGCCGTCATTGGATGCGACTCGAAATGTAGCTCGTGGTCACCACGCGAAAGGTCTTGACCTTGTCGGAAATGTCGGCGGGCAGCGAAATCTTAAACGGCACCGGCGTCCCGGGCAGCAGCGCGCGGCTCGGATATTCGTCCGCGACCCAGACGATCTGTCCGTTGCCGTCATAGAACGTGCCGATCACATGAGCTACGTTCACGACTTGCCCGCTCTGATTGACGAGCTGTCCTGTCAGCGAAGGGTCGGGCAAAGGGTTCAGCTTCTGCGATTCAATGCCGATCACCGGATCGGCCGATGCAGGCACGAGGTTGGATGACGGCTGCATGCGAACGCTGTCTACCTGAGACATGCGGACGTTGTGAAAGTCGATGCGGAACGGCGTAACCTGCTTGGGCAAGAGGACGTGAGAAATCTTCTCGAAGGCATCTTCGGTCCCGAGCGCAGCGCCCTTATGGTCAAGCAGAGTCGCCTTCACGGTGACAAATGCCGGCACCACGTCTTCGTTCAACAGCTCGCCCATGAGAATCACCTCACCGGCCCGGCCCACCGGGTGCATGGCGACGATGCGGACATGCGGCGCTTCGACGTCCTGGGCGCCCCAATCGTCCTCCGGCCCGCGATAGATCACATCCCAGCGCAAATAGTTCACGGGAATGACCTGCGGCGGCACTCTGGGCTCCTTAACGATCGGCCAATTCACTTCCCATCGCCTGCCGTTCTTGACGACGCGCAAATCGCGTGAATCTTCAAATGTTCCTACCACCGATGACCAGAGCAGGTGTGCGCGAATCACCGCCTGATCGGCCGAAGCGTGCAGCGGTTGAAGGTCAAACTGATTGAGCATCGCGTAGCTGCGAAGACTGCCATAGTCGCCCGTGAGATCGCTTTTAAAATCCGTCTCACTGAACTCACCCTTATTGCCAAGGAGTTCATACGCGGAATGCCACTCGCGACGGGAAATTTGCTGCAACACATCGTTCACCGCCTCCTGCGGTGTCGAGGCTGAGATGATGAACTTCGCATCCGGCTCCGCGACACCCGACTCTTCCTGGTTCGGCCAGATAGTTCCGATCGCAACCAGCGCGAGGGTCGCAACAACGAGAATTACCGCGAAGATAACGCCGTTGCGTTTGCGGCCTTTGTTCTTCCCATTCTCCGAGTTGCCGCGTTCAGCATTTCCGGGATCGAGGTCTCGAAACTCTGCGCTCATGAGATGAATCTCCCTACCACGAGGTCGTGTTCGGCGCCCGCAGTTGGCTTGGCCGGTGGCCTCACCTCTTCCACCATCCGGCGACGATCCGGAATTAGCACAAGGAAAATCGCCACAATGCTGCTTCCAAACGGAAGAATGCCCCACATAATTCCTTGCCACTCAGGAGGCCGCTGGGGCGAGTCGATGGGAGTAGCCGGAGCGACGTTATCGCGCGCCCAGATCGCAATTGTGCGGTCCTCCACCGTCTCAATGCGCCGCCAGCCGGAAAAGACGAGGAGCGGCTCGTAGTAAGGTTCTTTGACGAAAACCCATTTCAGCCCGTAACGGTCGGCATGTCGAAGGACGGCAATGAGCGCATCCATACCACCTTTGCCGAAATACTTGGAACTCGTCAGCGCGCCCGCGCCATGCTCCGTCAGTTCCGGCAGCAATCGACCGGAGTTCCACTCGCCGTCCACGCTGCCGGCGTCGGTAAGCATTGCCAGCCGCGAGATCTGATTGCCGAAGCCGAGAGTGATGTAACGATACTTGTCATGTCCATCGCGATTCAGCCACGCGGCCAACGAGTCGACCTTGAAATCGTCGACCGCCGCCGGGCGCACAGTTGCCCACGCGACTGCTCCGGCGCAGGTCAAGCCAGCCGCAACTACCATCGCCGCGACCGCACGCCAACGACGTCGACTAACCAGTTCCTCAGCCAATAGCCCAATAAAGGGCAATGCGAGAATTGTTGCCCAGTAGCTGAAGCGCTCCATCGTCAATACTTCATAGGCGCGCGCGAGCAGAATCCGGGCCACAGGCGTCGTCGCTCCCAGCCCAATGAGGAAAGCGACCCAAAAACCGAGAAGAAGGGGGCGCAGCCGTGGGATTGAGGAGCCCCGCATGAAGATGAATGGCAGCGCCAGGATCATCGCCCCATAGGGAATGATGAAGTAATTGAAGCCTAAAGCCGGATTCAAAATGTAGTTCGCGCGGCTGGGATGAGGAATCGGAACCTGTGTAACTGGATACTTGATAAGTGCTAGCCAGAACGGCAGAAGCACGACCGCGACGAGCACCCCAATGGTAGCGGTAACAAGCGCAGTGCGAAAAATGAAACCCTTCGCGTAAGCCCGGTGATCTTCCCGGTGCTGCCGCCGGAGGTCGTAAATTGCGAGCGCGAGGACGGGAAGCGCGAAAAAGAAAGATCCAAACAGCAGAGTCGCGTGGTGAGCCGCGGCGGCTGCAACCGCCAGTGCCGTTCCTTTCAAAAACGATCGCCAGTTGTTTTCCCGGATCCACTCATAAATGTAAGGCAGCGCGTTCAGGTAAAGAGGAGCGGCACAAGTCGTGGCCAGCTGTCCGGCGGCATAAACCAGGAATGTTTCTGAACCGATAAATATGCTGGCCAGCGCCGCATAAGAGGCGGCGCGGCGGTCGACAAACAAACTGGCGAAGCGGTAGACGCCCAGCGCCAGCAGCAGGATGCCAGCAAACTGCACGAGCATGTAGCCCATATTGAGCCCGACTACGTGCGAGATGACCGCAATCCATTGTTGCGGCAATGGAGGATATGTGGTCTGTGAAAAACCGGCGTACCATTTCGTGTTCCACGGATCGAACCAGTGTTGCGCGTAATGCGACGCAAAGAAGATATGGAAGTTCGTGTCGTACGACCGCAGAGGAAGCTGCATCAGCAGCAAGGGTCCATGAACGAGGAACGCCATCAAAAAAATAAAGCTGAGCGGCAAAGGACGGTCGGCACGGTCGACGAAGTCTAGCCTTGGCACAATTTTCCTCCGATTGCCCATCTTGGATTGTCCACGCCACAGACTGGTTGCTTGGCGAACGGTGCCGGGTTGCACGAGTTTCCGGAGCTAATCCCTCCTCAGCCAACATTGGGGTTCGATGCGCCATCGAAGTACTGCAATCACAGCCAGAAGTTTGGCTGGAGGCAGATTGAACTCCCAGATTTCATTCGGATTCTTGCTGGCGGCGCCGCTTGCTTTCACAATGAGTGTGGCGAGCCACGCCCAGACCTATAAGGTGAACTCGGGCACAACCGATCAAAGCCAGCAACAAACTGACCAGCAAAAGGCCACACATCCGCAAAAGAATGCGCAAGCACAAGCTCAATCGCAATCCGACAAACTGGGCTGGGGTTCAAACATTCAGAACGCCCGCCTGGCACGCGCGGCCGAAACTGCACTAAAGAGCGGCGACTACGCCGCCGCCATGGACTTCGCGCAGCGCGCAGCGCAGTCCGCGCCGGGCGATGCCAAACTCTGGTTTCTGCTTGGCTACGCCCAGCGACTCGCCGGCAAGACCCAAGCATCGGTCGAATCCTACAACCACGGGTTGCGCATTAACCCTTCCTCGCTCGAAGGCCAGTCGGGTTTGGCCCAAACGTTCGCCCGCATGGGACGCAAAGATGATGCCCTCAAACTTTTGACGCACGTGGTCGAGTCCGATCCGGGGCGAATCACCGATGTCCAGCTGCTGGGTGAGATGCTGTTGCAATCGGGGAACTTCGATGATGCCCTCAAGCAGCTTCAGCGCGCCGAGCAAATGCATGCCGATGCGCGTTCCGAATTGCTGTTGGCCATCACTTATGAGCGCCTGAATCAGGACAAACAGGCCGAACATTACCTCGACATTGCAAAGCACCGCTCGCCCAATAATCCTGAAGTTGTGCGCGCTCTGGCGGGCTTCTATCGCGAGATGGGGAATTACTCCGCCGCGATTGCCGCCCTGAAGTCGCTCCCGAACAAGAGTCCGGAGGTCAAAGCTGAACTCGCCTATACATACCAGCTTGCGGGCAAGCAGGATGAAGCCGCGAAAGTTTATGTCGAAGCGGCCAACGCTGCGCCACGCGACGTGAATTTGCAGCTCTCGGCTGCACAATCGGAATTGACGGCCGGCGATGTTGATACGGCAGTGAACTACCTCGACCGCGCAGATAAACTAAACCCAAATCACTATCGCCTGCACGCGATTCGCGGCGAGGTTGCCAACCTCGAAGAACGTAATGAAGACGCTGCCAGGGAATACAACGCGGCCATCATCAATCTGCCACGGGAGCCCGCGGAAGGTCCGCTCTATTCCATCCAACTGCACCTTAATCTGGTGCAGATTTACGACCGCTTGCAGAATGATGGCGCCGCCAAAAGCCAGCTGGCGATTGCTCAGTCCGAAATCGATCAGCTGAATCTCGAAGGAAAAAGCCGCGAAGATTTTCTCCGTTTACGCTCACAGATCAAACTCTACGCCGGCGATACCAGCGGCGCGCTGCAGGATGTTCACGATGCGCTGGCTCTGAATCCCAAAGATCCAAACGCCCTGCAACTGAATGGCGATCTGCTAGTGAAGATCGGCCGGGCCGAAGAGGCGCTCGGCATCTACAAGAAGGTTCTCACGCTGGATCCCGACAATGAATTGGCGCTCACCTCGCTCGGCTCGGTTTCGCGGCAACTTGGCCATGACAAGGAAGCTGAAAAATATTTGTTGCGGCTCGCCGCCACTCATCCACGTTACTACGCTTCCTATCTTGCCCTGGGGGACCTTTACACAGCGCGCCGGGAGTATGACAAAGCCGAAACGAATTATCGCAAGGCGCATGGCCTCGCTCCGCGAAACACTCTGGCGATTGCCGGTGGCATGAACGCCGCCATCGAGGCCCACCGGTTCCCACTAGCCGGTGAGTGGCTCAATCTTGCCTCGGCGCAGATGCAGCAGGATCCATTCATCATGCGCGAAAAAGAACGCTACCTCAGTTGGACCGGAGATTACAAAGATTCTGCCGCGATCGGTGAGCAACTTATTCAAAAGCTTCCGCAGGATCGCGACGTGGTTGTCTATCTCGGATATGATCTGCTCCATCTGGAGCGCTACGACGAGCTGCTGGCGCTGGCCACCAGGTATCAAAATGTCCTTCCGAAGGAACCGGACCTTCCTCTTCTGGCTGGCTATGCCTACAAGCACAACGGGGATCTCGCCGATGCACAATCCGAATTTACCAAGTCAATCGAGCGCGGACCCAATGTGGCGACGGCATATGTGAATCGCGGCTTCGTGCTCCATGACCAGCGTCAAAGCGCAGCCTCGGCGGCGGACTTCAATGCCGCGCTGAAGATCGAACCAAAGAACGGCGAAGCCCACCTCGGGCTCGCCTATGCCGATCTGGATTTGCATCGCGCGCGTCCCGCGCTTGAGCAGGCAAAACTCGCCGAAAAAGCTATGGGCGACTCCATGGCGCTCCATCTGATTCGCGGAACCGCTTATGGCGATGAAGGACTGCTGAAGCGCGCAATCGCGGAATTCCAGCTCGCGCTGAAAAGTAATCCCAACGATCCCAATCTTCACGTGGCCATCGCCGATGCGCTCTATGAACTCCATGAGTATCAGGAAGCGATCAACGACCTGCTGGATTCCGACAAACTTGCCCCCGGCAACGGGCTGGTATATGCGCAGTTGGCGCGCTGCTTCGCGCAGCTCCATGAGCGCAATCAAACGATGCACTATATCGAGCTAGCGGAAAAGGCCGGACCGGGCGCTGTCTACGTTTCGACAGGTGAAGCGCTCAGCGTCCTGGGCGAGCAGAAGGCTGCAATGGCGCGCTTTGAGCGCGCGCTTTCTCTTACCGGCAGCGACCGGGTCGAGGTTCGTCTCGCGATCGCGCACCTGATGATGAATAGAGAACAGATGGACGATACGCGCCGCCAGGTCACGCTCGCTCTGATGGAGGCCGCTGCGGGACGCACAGAGCCGCCCACGGGGACCGAGCTCGTGCAAACGGCCGACATCTTTCTAGGCATGCACGAATATCAACTCGCGCAAGTTTATTTTCAACGCGCGCTGGCTGTCGGAGCGCCCGAGTCTGATGTGCGAATCGGACTCGCGAATGCCTACTTGGCGACCGGCGACACGACTCGAGCCGAGGCTCAACTGGATGAGGTCAACAAGAATCTTGGCGAAGATGAACTCAGCTACAACTATCTACTGGCGAGAGCGAACGTGCTGCGCCAGCTCCGGCAGAACGCGCAAGCAGTGACGGCCTTTGCCCAGGCCGCGCAAGCCGCGGGCGAGGATACGACGGCCGAGCAGGCGATGTTGCGTACCAGTGGTGATGAGGGGCTGAGAATCAATGACACCGTAAGTTTTATCTCCAATTACACGCTCTCGCCTATCTTCGAAGACACGACAGTCTATCCGCTGGATGCGGCATTTGCCGGCGGAACGAATGGGGCCTTGCCGCCTCCACGTTCTTCGATTCAGAGCCTTTGGACAGAAGCTTTCCACCTGCACATTCAGGGGCTGCCGGAATCGGGCGGATTCTTTCAGGTTCGCAACGCTCGTGGTGAAATCTCGCTGCCGAGCGCCAACACGATCGTTGACCGCGATACCTGGGACTACAACTTCAATTACGGCATCAGCCCTTCGTTGCGCTGGGCAGATAACGTCTTCAATTTCAACACCGGCATTCAGGAGACTATTCGCCGGGACTCGCGCGATCCTTACAACATGAACCAGAATTTGTTCCGGCAATACGTGTACATGTCGACCAGCTCGTTCTTCAATTGGGTGTCGCTGAACGGTTTTGCGATTCGCGAGGCTGGACCTTTCACGGAGAATAGTCAGCGCAGCCGTGATCTCTCGGGTGCGTTGGAATTTCGCGTCGGACGTCCGTGGGGCAAGAACGCGCTCATCACCGGATGGGGAGCACGCGACGAGCAGTTCTCTCCTATTCCGCGCGAGTTCTATTACACCTCAACCTACGCCGGATTCGAGCGCCGTTTTTCGGACCGCCTTAAAATCCGCGCGATCGGCGAATATCTCAGGTCGTGGCGCGTAGAAATCAGTCAGTACGCGATTGCGCAGGCATTTCGCCCGGCGGGCACCGTGGACTTCTCGCCTACGCGCAATTGGTCGATAGAGGCTACTACCGCCTATTCCCGCAATATGGGAATCCATGCTTATGACTCTGTCCAATCCGGATTTGCGGTTTCCTATGCCATGCCGATTCACAGGACAATCCAGCAGGACGGGCAGGATCTCCCCGTGCACTATCCCATTCGCTTCTCTGCCGGCGTCCAGCAGCAAGACTTTTTCAATTTCGACGGCCCGTCTACTCAGCAGTTCAGGCCGTACTTGCAAATCAATATCTTTTAGAAGTTGAGAACAGAACCTAAGAATCAGGAGCGGTTACGAACGGGTTATGAAAATCTGCCTTATTACCGCATTTCCCCCCAGCGGCCGTCAGTTGAATGAGTACGGCCTCTATCTCGCGCGCGAACTTCAGCGAAATCCGCTCGTGAGCCTGACTATTCTGGCTGACAAGCTGACCGAATACGAATGGAACACCGACGCAAACGGTCAGCCGGTCCACCGCGACAAGCAGGGTGAAGTACCGGGATTCCATGTGATTCGCTGTTGGGAAAGCAATCGAGTAATGTCTCCCTTACGGCTGATCAAAGCGGTCCATGATTGCAAGCCCGACGTCGTTTGGTTCAACCTGGTTTATTCGACCTTCGGCACTCCCGAATATCCAGTGGCCGCCTTTGCCGGCTTATGCGCGCCGGCGGTGACTCGCGCCCTGGGCTACTTCACGCACGTCACTCTGCACCACATCGTCGAGCACGTCGATTTTGTCGATGCAGGTGTTAAGCGGGAACGGATTTATCGGTTGGGGAGCGCGCTCGCCACGCGCATGCTTTTGAATGCGAATTCCGTTTCAGTCCTGCTCTCAGGATACCGCCGTACCCTCGCTAAGAAATATTCGGTGGATAATGTTCTGCTGGGCACGCATGGTATTTTCGCCCGTTGTCCCACCCCGCCTAACTTCGCGCTGCGTGGCAATCCCGACCAGCGCCTGCTAGCCATCGGGCATTGGGGAACCTACAAGCGCCTTGAGACATTGATGGAGGCGTTCCCAACGATCCTGCGCAGAGTGCCTTCGGCGCGTCTAATCATTGCCGGATCGAATCATCACACCAAGCCTGGCTATTGGGAGTCGGTTCGCGAAAAATATGGGCCTCATCCCCGAATTGAATTTCTCGGCTACGTCCCGGAATCGGGATTGCCGGAACTTTTCAGCACCGCCAGCATCCTGATTCTGCCCTATGACTCCGCGACTGGCTCCAGTGGTCCGGCGCACCAGGCTTGTGAATATGGTTTGCCGATTGTGTCGGCTGACATCGCCGATTTTCGCGACATGGCCGCCGATGAAGACATGGCGATCAGCTTTTACAAAACCGGCGATCCCATGGACCTGGCCGCGCAATTGATTGGACTATTGGAGTCGCCTCAGGATCAGCGCATGGCTGCGGAACAGAATTATTCCGCCGCCGTCAGAATGACGATGCCCAATGTCGTCCGCCACTATCTCAGGTGGTTCGAACTGGAGCGGCGCAAACGCTCCCTCGGTTCCCCGGCTGAGCATCGCCTTCCGTTCATAAGCCGGCGCCGAGCCTCGCTGCGGGCCGCATTACACGGCCTTCCGCCTGCATCGAAGGTTGCGGTTTCCGCGGAAGAAGATACAGTCGCGCCGGTGGCCGTGCTCTCGCCGCCGACCACCCGAGACGCCGCGTGAGATAGTTCACTCCAGCGGAGATGCGCTGGCGCGCGCCTCCGCTAGACTGAAGTCTGCTCACAAGCGATTACCAGGTCACAACTACCATGCCGTGAGCGATTCGCGATTCGAGTATTGCTCGATCAGAACGCCTGCGACCGATGTATCCAGCTGATGCTGGACTCCCAGAACCGCACCCCACGCTGGCTTTGGAATCGTCGACCATGCCAGTCCTCCCATATATGCCGTCTGGCCGTCGACCGTCAATGTTCCGAATCTCAGGTAACTGTTGATGTCAGTGGAAGGGCTGAAGGTTAGAGGAATCTGCTGGTATCCCGCCGAGGTCACGCGCTGAAGGAAGTACACCGCGTGATGCCAGGCTCCCGTCGAAAAGCGGCACGGCGACAGGGTGGAAGTGACCCACGTTAGATGGGATCCACTCGGTACCCAAAAGTCCCAGGCATTCTTTGCGTAGTCGCATTGCGATCCGAACATGAACTCGTGCATGCCGTCGCTCAATGGAACGGTCTGGAACAGGTCAAATTCCATCGCCTGCACGGTGTTCGACTCGGTAGTGCTCGGAATGTAGAACCAGAACTCCCAGAGATAGTTCGTAGCGCTCTCAAGCGATTGTGGATCGTTGTACTTCCAATAGAAGAGGCTGTCATCGTACTGGCATGTGCCGTTCACGACAAAATGCAGGCCGGGCGCGGGAACGTTGTTCGTATTGGGATCCGAGCTATTTAGAAACGACCCGAGGCTGCCGGTGCTGCACTTCCCGCCAACGTCGGGATTGTTGTCAACGGTCCATGATTGGCCGTCGATCCCACTGATTCGCTGGGCGTAGACCGGAGGATCGGGCGGCATGAAGCCGGTCACGTTGATCTGAAATTTGGGCGAGGTGTAGTTAGTATGCGCATCCCAAGCCTTTAAATAGAGAGTGTGCGGGCCGGGCGGAAGCGTGACCCAGGCGTCCACCGTCGTGGCGAAATTGCGATAGACGTTCTGGCCGTCGACATAGACTACATATCCGGTGACTGGATTCAGGTCTTCGGCAGTCGCGGCTACGTGTAGGGGCGACGTCAGATTCGTCATGTCATTGGTTGAAAGTCCCGGAGATTGGATTGAGATGGAAGTAACTTGCGCTTTTACTAATGTAGCGCATCCTACACAGAGAGGGATGAGTAAAAGAAAGCGCAGTACGAATCCGGTTAGCGCATGGTTTAGATTCGAATCGACCATCAAGGATCGACCCGTAACTAAGACGGACACTTTCAATTTGGCCTCCAGGGCCCTGGCAGTCTTCGCCCGTGAAGAGGCTGACATGCGGGGCAGGTGCATCTTACGGAAACTTACTGTGAAAAATACAGTAGTTACCGTATTGACGCAATTGCTCCGACGGTTGCCTACCTTGGTGCTTTTGTACGTAGGATATCCGACTGACAAATGATGGGGGCTGCTTTACCTGAGAGCGATTCGAGAGCGCGAGCGGACGCGAGTTTGCGAATTCCGAAGAGTAGTTTCCGGCGAACGTAAGCCCGAGAGAGCTTTGAAACTATTGTTGCGGGGTTTCGGGTTGAGGCGGTTTCGAGGCAGGCTCACGCGACGGCGAAGTCGGAGTCGGGTCCACCGCGCTGCCGTCGCGGCGCCTTAATTCGACGGGTCCGCCAATCCGATGTCTCGCTTCGCTGTGCACTTCGATGGCGCTTGAGACCTGACCTTCGCTGGCGTCGGCGACCGATGACAACTTTTGTCCTTCGGCTGCCGGGCGGGTCGCGATGCCAACTCGATCATTCGATTCCCCTGCTTCACGCGCCTGGCGATAGAAGTCCTCCGCGCTTTCGAGATCGCCGCTTCTTTCTGCCATGAACCCCTGGTTATTTAGGGAGAATGCATTATCTGGTCCCAGGCGATATGCTTGGGAGAAGTAATCCCGGGCCGCGCGCCAATCATTGCGGTTCGCCGCCGAGACGCCGCGCAGATTCAGGAGGGCGACTTGAGCCTCGTCACTTTGCAGGTTCTTCATGTGCTTGCGTAGCTTATCGCCGCTGGCTCTCGCCATGTCACTTACCGGTTTCCCGCGCCAGGAGCCATTCATCGTCACGATCACGGGATCTTCCACGTGCTCGTTCGCGGCGGCGTTGTAGTATCTCAGCGCCTCCCCGTATTCGCCCTGCGATTCCTTGGCCACACCCAGATTGTTGAGCGTGAACGCGTTCCTGGGATCGAGCGCGAGCGTTTTCTCAAGCAGCGCGTCCGCCTCTCGCACGCGTCCTTGCGAAAGCAGTCCGACGGCCCGCACGTTCGCGCGATTGATCTGCATGGGAATGTCGTGGAAAGTGTCAATCGCGCTTTGTAGGGACTCGCCCTTCAACTCCTTGCTGCTCGTGCGGTCGATTCGGGCCTCGGTCGATTGCGCCGAAGCCAAAGCGTAGAAATTCTGGGCGCGCTCGACTTGACCTTCGAGTTCGGAGACATATCCGAGGTTATTCAGTGTGAACGGATCTCCGGGGTCGTAAAGATAGGCTTTGTAGAAAAGGGATTTGGCTTTATTGAAGTGACGTTTGTTGATTTCATCCACGCCTTCACGGTTCAGCCGCTGGACGGGCGTTAGCTCGCTGCGCTTCGGAATCGTGATCTTGATGTCACCAGCATGGAGAAGTGGCGCGAACGCAGTGGCAAGCAGCGCTGCAACGATGGTAATCCTTCTCCCCGCGGTGCTCTGACAAACTCCCATTCGGCTAAACTCCTATCAGACTCCCGCTCGGCTCCGGAGCCTTTTTCCAGCCCATGTTGGATGCTTCCGGATGCCTGAATGCTGCCCGTTTCTAGGGGTTTTCCCGGACTACCCTGCATTCGCCTGGCGCATCCAATGACTTGCTCCAAGATCGCCTGTTGCTGGAGGAGTTCTTGACTGGTCGTGGATTTAGTGTTTTCGTCTTCACCCTGCTGGCGGTGAGTTGGGCGTCCGGACAAATTGCGTCTTCGTCATCGCTGCTCGCGAAAGACGGGTTGGCAGCGGACGAGATGGCAACCGATGGATCAGGGGGCCCAAACACTATCAGTCCGAATCCTGTCGCGCTGAATAATCAGGGGCCGCGCGCGCTGCCTGACCTGCCGCCGCAGCCGAAGGGAAAGACGACCCTGATTGGAGGGAGAATTCGCGGGGTCGATCACGTTCGTGATCGCATCGTGCTTGACATCTTCGGCGGCGGACACATGACGGTTCTTTTCGACGAGCGTACTCACATGTTCAGAGGCGATCAGCGGGGAGAGCTGGACGACCTCAAGGAAGGCGAGCGCGCCTACGTCGACACTACTCTTGATGGCACGGACATTTTCGCCCGCAATATTCGCGTGCTTCCCTCGGTTCCGACGGGACAGGGCCAAGGGCAGATCGTCGACTATGACGCAAGCCGAAGGGAACTGACTCTGCGCGATACGCTTTCTCCGCGGCCGGTGAAGATGCGCCTTATGGCGGGCGCGACGATCGTGCGAGGCAATCAGGACGCTACTCCCGCGGACTTGCAGCCCGGAACGCTGGTGACTTTGGCGTTCGTTCCGGGGAGCGATAAACGATCCGATAAACAGCCGATGGTGAGCGGAGTATCGATACTCGCATCTCCCGGAGCAACGTTCTTTTTCTCGGGACAGGTGACGTTTCTCGATCTGCGTCGAGGCTTGGTTGTGGTCGTCGACCCGCGCGACAACAAGAGCTATGAAGTTTATGTCGATGCGAATGACCGCGAGCTTGCGCGCAAGATTCAGGAGGGAGCTGACGTGATGATTGAGGCTCGCTTTGATGGAACTCACTACGAAGCGCGAAATGTAACGGTGAATTCCGGGGCAATCAAGTGACCGGCGATCGAACTGGTCCATGATCGCCTTCAGACTGCTGACATTTCCGCGCCGCAGGCGCTCCTCCACACACCTTCTTAGTCCGGATTTAATTCGTCCTGGCGCGGGGGCAGGGCTGGGATCTCGGGGTGGTCTTTGTCGCGCCAAAAAGCTTTGAAGCATTCGCCGTCGTGTTTGGGACGCCAAGTTGTGCCGTCGGCGTAGGTGATGGCGGTGGGAATGAAAACCCATCCCAGGACGGCTTGCGCGCTGGCTTCTTTGTAGGCCGGCTTCTCGATTGTGTGCTCCGCATTTGCCGGGATCGTTTCATTCGCCGTTTCATTCAACGACCAGTTGCTGTCGAATGGTCGGCGCAGATCCTGGGGCGCGAGAAAGTGCTCCGATGTTAGCGTCAGGCTTTTGATCGGCTTGTTGGTGGCGTTTTTCACCGTGAGCATGAATTTGCCATTCGTATTCCAGAAATCTCCGGTTGGGAATTTGACGGGGCACGACTGATTTGGAGGCGGATAGATCGTGTAGATGGCCATCATGCCCGCTTCCATGTGGTCGCCCACATGACAGTGAAACATCCAGGATCCGGGATTGTCGGCTAACATATCGACTGTTTTCATACTCCCCGGTAGTAACTCGATTACGTCGGTGTTAGTCGTGCCCGTGCTTACGGTCTCGCCGTGCCAGTGCGGGCTATGCAGATCCTTTTCGTTCCCCATTCCAAGCAGGTACCATCTGACTCTGTCGCCTTGCTGCATCATCAGGCCGGGCAAGTTGCCGAAGATGTAGCCATTGATGGCGTAAAAGAAGCCGTCGGTCTTGCCGGCTAACTGGTCGAATATCATGAAGGCGGCTACGAATTCGCGATCGACGTCTTTGGGCGTGCCATCGGGACGGGCTTTGCCTTTCGCGCTAATAATGATGGGGCCCATGAGGCCGGCGTTGGTTTCGCTGTCTTCATCGACGTGGCCGTGATACCACCAGACGACGGAGCTGAGCTGTCCTGGGCCTGGGCCGCTGCCCCGGTCGGCGAACCAGTGATAAATGAAGCGGTGGCCAGTGGCGACTAGGGCGCCTCTGCCCGTTGGCAGATAGTAGCTGCCTTCATTGTTTTTGTCGTAGCGCAGACCGTGGGGATGCATGTCATGCAGACGCTGGCTGCGATTCAGAAATTCAACTACAAACTCGTCGCCGACCTCTCCCCGGATGACGGGGCCGAGGATTCCTAGCCACTCGGGCTGCGGCTTCTTAGTGGTGAAAGTCGAGTCGGTGTACTCGATATAACGCGTTTTCGGCCAGCGCGTGTGGCCGAGCCATGGCAGGACCAGCGGTTCCGCGGTGAGCAGGTTCTGGCCGCTCGGCGCGAAATCCCAGGTGACATCTTCAGCGGCGATGTAGTAGTGGCGGGTGGTCGCCCGGCAGAGCCCGGCGCAGAGAAGGCCCAGGGTGGCCAGCAGCAATTTTGAAGTTCGCACGAAGTCCATTATCCCACTGCGGACGATCGATGAAACGACCTCTTCTGCTTTAGACCCGTGCAGGCACGGCTAGGCGCCCGTGCCTCCAACTTCAATCTATGGCGGTGGGGGATTCAGGCTGCAGGTTCCGCCAAGGTTTTGCTTCGGCGGAGTGGGTGGTGTAGCCCAAGGAACGCCTACAAAGTCAAAGAACTCCGTCATATCGAACTGGGCGGCGTCGCGTTTGGTCAGCGCCGGAATATTGAAGCGGGTTTCGATCAGCTTCAGAATGGCGGTCGCATCGGCGACGGTGTGAGACACATAATTTTTCTTAGTGAAGGGCGAGATTACTATCAGCGGAATGCGATAGCCCGTAAAGACGAAATCGCAGGTCGGACCAGTGCCGGTCCCGTTGTTGCAGATATCGCCCGCGCGCAAATCCTGCGGCGTGATGCCATCGGGGCTGGGCATCGGTTGCGGCGAAACATGATCGTACAGGCCGCCTGCCTCGTCGTACGTGAAGATCATCGCCGAATCCTTCCAGCTCGGGCTCTGCATCAAGGCAGTCATTATGCCGTAGCTGAAGTTCCCACCCTTTTGAACGTTCTCCGGAGCCGAGTCATCGACGGTCGGATGTTCGTCGAGTCCCGCGTCGGTGGGCGATTCGATCCAGGCGACCTGCGGCAGCGTGCCGGCGGCAGCGTCCGCGGCGAACTGCGACATTGGAACCAGGTTTTGGCTCAGCACCGGGTCGTTTACGACCGTCTTACCGTAGGTGAACATTTGCAGGTAGCTGCCCGAGTCGATAAACAGGCATTGGGGAGTCTGGTCGTTGGGCGCGCAATTGCCGACCGCTTCGGGGCTCGGCTCGATGTATATCTTCCAGGTGACGCCGGCATTTTGCAAAGCTTCGAAAATGGGCGGAACGGTCAGCGGGCTTTGATCGGCGGGATTCGATCCTCCGAGGGGATAGGCGTGACCTTGTGAAGTTGCCGCCATCATGAACATGCGATTCGGCTCAGTGCGCGACATGACGGGAGAGAACCAGCGGTCAGAAGTCGCGAAGTTCGACGCCATGAAGTAGTAAAAGTTCAAATCGCCCGGATCGGTCGGGTCGTTGGGATTGCCGCCATCGTAATAGCCCATGGCGCGATAGCCGTTGGTGTCGAGGAACGGCGGTTGATTTTGCCTGGCGTCATTGGCCGCGGTTTGCACGAAGCCATCGAGCGCGGCCGCATTTTTTCCCATGGGATCGTTGTAATTCCAGTCGACGTGGCTCTCGTTCCACGAGGGGCTGGGATTCTCGATGCAGACGCTTGGAAGATGGACGGAAGTAACGGGCGTGCCATTCGGGTCCGCGTCGCAATAACTCGTGGGATCGGGGTTGGAGCAGGGCGGATTCGTGGGCGGCGGAGAACTGCCGGCCGGCGGATTGAATTGCGGCAATCCGTCAAAGGCCTGGTCGGGGTAACCGTTGTCGGCCCAGTATTGGCGAAGTTCACCAAAGTAATGATCGAAAGAACGGTTTTCCTGCGCGAACACGATGATGTGGTTGACCGCGGGATTGAAGCTCGCGGTGACGGCCTCCGTGCCGCTGACGGTTATCGAGCAGGTGGTCGCTGTGCCAGTACACGCTCCACCCCATCCCCCGAAGCTGGCGAAAGTTGACGGGGACCCAGGGGATTCTGTGAGCACAACCTGGGTCCCACTATCGAAATTTGCCGAGCAAGTCCCCGGACAAGTGATGCCGGCGGGCGCGCTGGAGATGGTTCCGGTAGCAGGGCTGGTGGCCGTGACCGTGACCGTGAGTGTCATGGGGCCGGTCTGAACTGGCGCGGTGCTGACGCCTCGACAACCGACTGCGAAGATGATGGCCAGAGCGCTGAAGGAGAGCAACAGTAGGCGAGTTGTAGACGAATTGATGACAGACAAGGCGCTCACTCCCTCGTGAGGTTTCTACGGCGAGTCTTGGATGGTGCGTGGAACGGGCTGGTTGTCCGGCCTACGCTCAACAGGCGAACCGAGGTTGTTTGGTGGATTTTAGAGCGGATGCTGGGTGCCATCGAAGGGTTTGATATCCGACCGATTTGTGAACTTTCGATTGTTGCTACTGGGAGAATCACGTATTACTCTCCGGTTACTGCCTACGAGACTTTCAGAAGAAGGCGACCGCAGATGAGCTGAACCTGAACCTGCGCTCATCCAGGTTGCGATGTGGCTTCGTGGGTGTCTTGCAGGTCGGAGCCCAAAAATTATTCCCCTAATTCACTAAGGAGCAGATTCGTATCATGAAGTGGCTAAGCCCCGCCCCCATTCTTCTGCTTACCAGCCTGGCTGTTCCGGTTGTTGCCAGCGTTACTGTCAGCTCTCCAAGTAATGGAGGAACCGTGAGTTCCCCCGTCAATTACGTGGCTTCGTCGACCACGAGCTGTTCGAAGGGCGTGGCGTCAATGGGCGTGTACGTCGATAACCAACTGCAGACCGTGGTGAATGGCCACTCCATGAATACGAACGTGGCGATCAACCCGGGGAGCCACAAGACGGTGGTCCAGGAATGGGATTATTGCGGCGGATCGACCTATGCCGCGCTGAATCTCACGGTGGGCAGCGCTGGCCAGTCGGGCGTGACTGTGAGTACGCCTTCGAACGGCGGCAGCGTAAGCAGCCCCGTGAGCTACGCGGCCAGCGCAGCGACGACCTGCTCCAAGGGCGTCGCCTCCATGGGGATCTATGTCAACAATGTGCTCACTTATGTGGCGCAAGGATCAAGCTTGAGCACGAATCTGAATTTGAGTTCGGGAAAGTACCACACGGTAGTGGAAGAGTGGGATCACTGCGGAGGCGCGGCTTATACGCCGATCGACATCAGTGTATCGAGCGGCGGCGGCGGGGGCGGCGGCGATGAGTTTACGCAATTGCAGGCCAGCAAGGGATGGATCGCTTATGGCGAGTTTCCGCCGAAATATGACATCTGCACGGACTGCGGACCGGGCATAACCTGGTCGATCAAGCAACACCAGTCATCGCCTTCTATGAGTGGAAATTCGACCGAGTTCTCGATCGGGGGAACTCATCCATATGCCGATGTGCTCTTTACAATCCCGCTCATCGGAACGCACTCATCGCAGGGGATGCCGGATTCGGATCACAAAATCATTCCGAACCTGCACAATTTTACCTACGACCTTTATTTCTACGGCTCGAACCTATCCGCCTCACAGGTCCTTGAGTTCGATATCAATCAGTTTTTCAATGGAATGGGATTCATCTACGGTCATCAGTGCAATCTCGGCGGCGGTCATCAGTGGGATATCTGGGACAACGTCAACAAGCACTGGATACACACGGGCATAGCTTGCAACCCCGTCAGCAACGGATGGAATCATTTGACGCTTGAGGTTGAGCGAACCTCGGGCAATGAACTTCTCTACAAGACAATCACCTTGAACGGTACTACGGCGACGCTGAACAAGACTTACCCGCACTACAATTGCGGCGATTGGTACGGTGTGGGAGTCAATTACCAGTTGGATGGGAACTCGAAGCAGACCGCATACAGCACGTACGTAGACAACTTCACCTTTATGTACCAGTGAGAAATTCGGGGATGGGCCAGTTGTGAGATTGGCCTAGCTTGTTCGCCAGCACATGACGAACGTTCTCACCAACCTCCTCCGGAGTGCCGGCATGAATCACATTCATGCCGGCTATTTTACTTAGCGCTAGATAACAGGCTCGAGTATTGCGCAGAAAATCGATGGGATATTCGGGCTTGCGGGCCCGCGCGGCTGCCGGATCGGCATCGAGAAGATAAGCGACGTCAGGATGAGGTATGAACTTGACAAGAAGGCCGACGTAGATGCGGGCTGCGCGATAGTGGATCCCAAGATTGACCAGTTGATCGTATAGATAACGATCGAAAATGATGACGTCGGCGTCCGGCGACCTTCTTATTTTTGCTATAGAAAATTTCATACCGACCGCGTCGATCAGGCAGAGTCCCATCCGCATCGCGACGGTAATCGGATTTTGAATATTCTTGTCGCGGCGGTTGACCGGCTTGTCGGGAGCGCCCACGCCGATTTCTCCCCGGAAGACGGCATGGCCGAGGGTTTCGCGCAATCGACGCATGGCGGCAATGTCATCCCAGAAGGCGATTAGGCGAACACGCAGGCCCGCTTCGTTGAGGCCGATGACCAGATTTTCAATTTGGGTGCTCTTGCCGGCTCCGTCGATTCCGGAAAAGCTCAGAAGCAGAGGCCTTGGCCTTGGGGGCTTGCGCCGATTCCAGTCGATGCGGATGGTGGCCATTTCTCAATGTCAACGAAGGCTCGGGTCAATGAGCGCCGGGCGGCTTGCTTGGACTTCCTTCAGTTAGAGCCATGGTGACGCCTAGGGCGGCGGCCGCTCCGACGATTGCGCCCATTCGGATGAGGATCATTCGCACGCGGCGTTGCTTGGCCGGAGCTAAAGCTGCTCCGGCGGGACGCGAGGCGGCGATGCCCACGGTCGGGACAGTTTCGGCGGCCGCGGTACCGAGCGGCTCTTGCGGCATCGCTGGAGGCGGCTGCTGGGCTGGCGGTTGCGCAGAACTTTGCTGGGACGATGGTTGCGTGACGGGGGCTCGCTGCGTCTCGAGTTGAGCGGACTCCACGGCTCCGGGACTGTCCGGCAACAAATCGCTTGATGGGTCGTTCGATGGAGACGGCGGCGCTGACTCCGCGGGATCCAATGGTGGCATTGGTGGAACGGGAGCGTTGTCGTCATCGGGAACGTTATCGGGAACGGCGACGTGGTTAGTCGGAACCGTTTGGGAATTAGCGATTTTCGTTGGTTGCGCGGCCACACCCGAGGCCTTTGAGAGCCCCTCGCTCTTGGATTGTTGGGCCACTGCATACGAGAACGGATTTAACAGCAAAACCAGAACCAATCCCGGCGCGATCATAGGAACGTGCCTGGCTTGGAACTCGGAACCATGCTTGGTTTTCATGCGTTCTCCAATTGGAGCCGGCCCTCACAGAGTCTTAGAATGCCGGGTTCCTTCGGGACTCTAATCAGCTTTCCCACCATGCCCGCCAGGGCGGGCTTCCCTTCAACTTTGCAGCTTGCCGCTAGCGACTTTTAGCGTCGGTGCGATCGACTGCATCGCTTCCGGGTAAAAATGGTGATAGCTCTCCACGGCGTCATTGCAATTATCGAAAATCTCAAACAGGCGATCGATTCTCGTCATCTCGAGAATGACGGCCAGCTGCGGCGAAAGTGCCGCAAGCTTGAGATCGCCATTGCGTTTCATCGCCTCTTCCATGCAGCGCAAAAGCAATTCCACTCCCGCGCTGTCAAAGTGACGAACTCCGGTGAAATCGAAAACCAGCCGCGGCCGGTCACTTCCGAGCACGGCTTCGAGTTCGCGATAAAAAGCTTGTGACTGCGGCGCGCTCACCGTTTCTGGGAGCTGCTTGACTACTACGGCCTTGCCAGTCGTCATACTTCACCCTTAAAGACTTCAAGCAATCGGCCCTTGGCGCGCGACAGGTATTCCGAATATTCGAGATCCCGATCGGGAGTGGGCCGATCTGCCTCTGCATATTCGGGCAGGTAACTGGGAACGTGTTGTTTGACGGGAGGCACGTTCGAAATCAGATTCGGATCCTCGATGCGGAAAGAAATCTTACGGTCAAGATCGATAAAGTTATTGCCGTTGACCAAAGCGGCGGAGACGTCCAGTCCGCGGCCGATCATAGTGTGCGGCAGAAGCGAAGCGTTCGAGACCAAGCTTCCCTCGCCGACGTTGCAATTGCGTTCGACATTGCTGCAACGAGTAATGACCGCACCCGGCTGGATGCGGGTATTGCAGCCAATGTAGGATGGCGCCACCAGGCGTGCCGTTTTATGCAACCGAGCGCCTTCATCAATCCAGACACCGGGCTTCACTTCGCGGCCAGCGGGTGCAATCGAGCAACGCCCGAGAAACGCATCCACCACCAGGCGGCGGAAGTCACGCGGATCTTCCAACCGGTTCACATAACCTCGAACCTTGTAGGGGACGGGCGCGTTGATGATCCGGTCTTCATCGGGAGGAAAGAAGGAATCCGGATTGGAAAGAACACGCGCTGCGTCGACGATCCAGTAAGCCAAAGAACCCATGTCGTCATGGATGGGAGTTACGGGCTGCGCCTTTGCCCTGTGGAATTGCAAAGCCGCCGGGAGATCGAGTTCGACATAGGCGCCTAGTTCAGCGATCAGGACGGTTTCAATTCCCCGCTGCACGTCTTTGAGAAGGGCGCGCTTCACGTTCGCCCAGCGGTCCTCGGCGGGCTTTTGAATTGCGATTCTCACTTCGCGGGTCTCGTGGAAGCTGATGCAGTTTGAGGCCGCAATCACGGAAATATTTCGGAGGCCGGCCTTCTTGAATCGGGCTACAGTCCTTTCAAGAACGGATTGTCCAAAGAGCTCGACGCATGCGAGCGATACGAGCGGATGGCCTGAGGACGAAGGCGCCGCGGACCAATCCGCCTGTTCATATGACAGGATTGGATCGTGAGGCTGTTTGCCGCTTAAGAGAATTGCACTGAAATGCACTCGAAGGGCTCCTTGCTTCCTTCACTTCGATGGCCGCCAAGCAAAGTTGGTTGGCAACGCGCGAAAGCGAAATGTGATTGCCCGGAATTAATTCCGGGTCGCTGCACGCTAACCCAGGTCAAGGCGAAAACTCTCGCTGGTTGCGGCATTGAATAACTTTAGGACGGAAGACGGGGTTGGTCATTACGGTGTTTGCTGTATCGCGAAAGGAATAACTGCGGAGTTGAAATTGTTCTGCACAAACTAATACAGGATGAGTGTCATCAAAGAAACAAAAGTGGCTAAGGAGAATAACGGACAAATGGAAAGCGAATCGAATCAGACCCGGCACATGGAAGTACTGTCACGGCTCGTGATCCGCGGACAGGACGACAATGATGGTCCTGCACGGCCGGAGGAATTTGGACAATTGCGGCGCGAGTTGCGCTACGTGGCGAGACTGTGCGACGAGGAATTCGCCAATTTTGCCGCGCTTGCCGACACGCACCACGTGATTGTGCGCGCGCTCAACGTTGTGCAAAGGGTGGCGGCTTTGGAACGGAAGACCATACTGCCAACTCCCGAGAATGACAGGCGTGTCGGGGAACGGTGCGAGATAGTTTTGGCCGACGAGCATGCCCGCATCGAACGCGCGGTGGGGTATCTGCACTCAATTTGTGAGGCGTTGGAAGGGCGGGGCTGCCAGGTCGCGGTGATCAAGTCGCTCGATCATTGGCCGGACCTGGGCTCCGACCTTGATCTCTATACGACGGCGGACGAGCATTCAGTCGAGCGGGCGATGCGTGAGGAGTTCGGTGCCGAGCGCGTCGAGCGCAGTTGGGGTGATCGCCTGGCGAACAAATGGAACTACACGGTTCCGGGACTGCCGGAGCTGGTTGAGATTCACATTCAATACCTGGGGCAGACCGGCGAGCACGTAGAACTGGCGCGCCGAGTCATCGAGCGGCGAGCCCATAAGATTGTCGGCGCCTGCGACTTCAAGGTGGCGGCGCCAGAGGAACGCATCGTTATTTCAACACTCCAGCGAGTGTACCGGCATTTCTATTTCCGCCTGTGCGACATGATCGATACGGCCGCCCTGCTGCAAAGCGGCTCCGTGCATTTCGGCGAACTAAAAAGATCGGCGAATGCTGCCGGTATATGGGAAGGCGTCGCTACTTATCTTTGTCTTATCCGGAATTACGTACAATCGTATGGTGGAAACGTGTCGCTCCCGGAAGATATAGTCCAGGCAGCCGTTTCGCCGAAGTCAATGGTTCAGTTCAAGGATGATTACTTGCGCGTTTCCAAGGCGACGGGCGCCAGGTTGTATTCGTCGCAGTTGCTCGCGGCCGGGAAGCATGGAGACATTCGCGCTCTACTCCGCCTGCCGTTGCTGCCACCTCTCGCCATTTCCGCGCTGGTGGCACACAGCCTGACGGGGAACGACAAGGGAATCTGGTGATCTGTTTAATTCACACTCAATTCCAATCTCCGGGTTATTCGGGGTCTCAAGAAAAAAGGCGCTCCTTTACCGGAGCGCCATTAGTATGTGGTCTAGTGAGAGAGTTACACGGTTGGACCGCGCCGACCGATCCCCATGATTACGGCTACGAGGAAGAAAATCAAGAACACATAGAACAATATCTTTGCGACTCCCGCGGCGGCCGTCGCTACGCCTGCGAATCCCAGAACCGCGGCAATAACCGCGATAATGAAGAATACTGCGGCCCAATAGAGCATAACCGATCCCCTTTCCGATCTTACGAAAGCATAATCCCGGCCTGATGACTGGTCCATCCGGTGAACGCGGTAGCCAGTAAGGCGCGTCGCCGTAGAGTTATTCCGGCGACTTGAGTCCGATGAAGCTGTTGAATTGCTGTATCACCGCGTAGCATTCGCACGCCGATTCCTCGAGCAATTGCCGGCTGACGATTCTCACCGCGCCGCGGGTGTATTCGATTGCGCCTTTACGCTGGAGAAGTGCGGCGGCCAAACTCACGCTCGGTCTGTCCGTGCCGAGCATGGTAGCCAGAAAATCGTGTGTAATCGCTAAATATCCAGTTTCGACGCGGTCGTGCATCATCAATAACCAGCGCGCGAGACGCTGCTCGATGCCGTGGAGCCGGTTGCATGCGGCCGATTGCGCAGCCTGCATGCCTTGGATCACCAAATGGCGGCTGGCAATGTTTTGCAGAAATGGGCAGGAAGGAAGAAGACTCCGTAACACGTCGGCTCGAATACGAAATCCATCGCCCGCGATTTGAACGACGGAGCGATGGGGATACCGGGTGAGACCCACGAGCGCCGCCGTTCCACTGAGCCCCTCATTGCCGACGACTCCAACCTCGACAGTCTTGCCCTCGCGCGTAACCACCACGAGGGAGATTAGGCCGCGATTCGGTAGATGCACGAATTCAAGTTTCTCTCCGGGCTCGTGCAGGCTAGTGTGACTCGGAAGGTATTCGAAACTCAACAGCGGACGCACGGACTGAAATTCACTATCTGGAAGCGCCACGAGAATGCCGTTCCGGATCGGCCGGCCTTCAAAGTTTGTTCGTTCACCCGGCAGCAAATGAGCGGGCTGCGCGTTCGTAGCAAACTGATCCGGACCGAGCGTCTGCTTGTTGTGCACCGTTCTAAGATGCACATAACGCGACAGAGAATGTATCTATCGGCAACATCCTCATCGGTAATATTGTCAGACTTTCGACCGGGCCCATCTGCTACAGCCATTTTGTAAAAGCCTTAGAGCGTTGACCGTATGGTTGATAGCGCTGGCCCCAAGTATGCTGCCCTTGGATGAAGACAGCCGAACCGATTCTTGAAGTTGATGCGCGGCGAATCGAATCGGTACGCCGGTCCTCATGGAGTCAAATCATCTTTTTGGCGAAGTTGACTAATCAGAACATATCGGGAGCGACTCATGGCGAGTAAGACGGCGGTTTTCGGAATCTATCCAGCGTATGCGAGCGTAGAGAGCGGTGTTGAAGGGTTGCGTGTGGGCGGCTTTAGCAGCAACGACATTTCGGTTTTATTTCCCGAAGGCACCGGGACGAGAGATTTTGCGGTCGAAAAAGGAACCAAGGCACCCGAAGGCGCGACGACCGGGGCCGGCACCGGAGCGGTGGTTGGAGGAACGCTCGGCTGGCTGGCGGGCATTGGGACACTTGCCATTCCAGGCATCGGACCCTTCATCGCAGCGGGGCCACTTATGGCCGCGCTGGCCGGGATAGGAGTCGGTGGCGCTGTGGGGGGCATAGCCGGGGCTCTGGTGGGTATGGGAATTCCGGAGTATGAGGCGAAGCGCTACGAAGGCCGAGTAAGGGATGGAGGCATCTTGCTATCGGTCCATTGCGAGACCTCAGAGCTAAAGAAGCAGGCTAAGGACATTTTGGAGCGAACCGGCGCAAAGGATATTTCGTCAACGTCGGAGGCGGCCTCGGATGAGCCCAGATATCAGAATCTTCCGAAGGCGGGATAAGACAGGAGTATTTCGTAGGACGATCCCATAGTGTGAAGGAGTGACGATGAAAGTGTTGCTAGCCATTGGATTAGTGGTACTTATTGTCGGGATCGTTTCATTCGTGGTCCCCTTTCCCCACGCGTCGCATCACGAGTTGCGCGCGGGCGACGCCCATGTCGGTATTACAACGAGGCATGACCAGCGTGTACCTCCAGCTGTCAGTGTTCTACTCGTGCTGGTTGGTGCGGGCATCATGATTGCCGGACGGGCCAAGGCCTAGCAAATAGAGTTTGCCCGTCTGTCGCTGACGCTGTACAGAAGGGTGTTTGAAAGTGTTGGCTTAGCACTAAGACCTTAACGAGGCATAAATCTGCAGGATCCTGTGCCTCGGGTCGATGTTGATTAAAGGAGTAATTCTCATGGGAAACGAACCGAACAAGCAGCAAGGACAGCAGGGCCAGCAGGGCGGACAATCTCAGTCTCACCAGCAAGGCCAACAGTCGAATCAGGGGCAGAATCCGAGCGGCGATAGCTCTGAAAAGTGGAAATCGGGCCAGTCGCAGTCCGGCGGACAGCAAGGCACGCAGGACTCGTCGAAGAAAGACCCATCACGCCAGCAGCAGGAGCAAGAAGACGAAAAGCGCCGCGCATCGTAGTCGGTGTTCCTGCAACTTCATACATCACATAAGAATAAAAAAGAGCCATGGTGAAGTCGCCATGGTTCTTTTTGTTGTCCGGCTGAGCGGGTCGATCATAAGTCATGTGCCGTGTTGCCGGGCGCGTTCCTCATAAGACGTACGGCATTACCTTACTGGCATAGTACCGACATAGCGCTTGCCTCCTACAGACTGAACCGGATAGACCCTCTCGATTCATCAATTTATTCTTCGTAGCATAGTGAACCGAAATCTTCGGTGTAAGAAGGTTCACGATCGGAAGGAGATCTAAGTGCCTATCGACTCTCCCGGACCCGCCATTTCAGAGGCCGAACTCGTCCACCGTGCTCAGGACGGTGATGCGGAAGCGTTCGGGTTTCTGTTTGAGAAACACAAGGCGCGAGTCTATGCGTTGTGTCTGCGAATGACCAGAAATACCAGCGAGGCCGAAGACCTTACGCAGGAGGCGTTCCTGCATGTCTTTCGGAAGCTGGCTGCGTTTCGCGCGGACTCAGCCTTGTCCACCTGGCTGTATCGCGTTACGGTGAACACGGTGCTTATGCATTTTCGCAAGAAGACCTTGTGCGTGGTTTCGGTCGAAAAGACCAACAATGAAGGCAATCCGGTGCCGCGAGAATTCCCAATGACCGATTTTCGCCTGACCGGCTGCGTCGATCGTATGGCGCTGAATCGGGCGCTGGCCGAGCTTCCCAACGGGTATCGAAAAATTTTCTTGTTACATGAAGTCGCCGGATACGAACATCGCGAGATTGCAAAGTTTCTGGGCTGCTCGGTGGGCAACTCGAAGTCGCAGTTGCACAAGGCTCGGCAGCGGATCCGAGAGCTATTAGTGCGCGCCAAGCCGGTCCCTGCAAGTCACGGTGCCCGCAACACGATCGAGGTCAAATCGCCACCTCTCCGGGCGTGGAAGCCGTCGCGCGCGGCCCAACTTCCGGGCTTGTCTCTCCAGGAGCCCAGTGTTCGACTCGCGATTTAGAAACTCAACCGATTCGAAAAGTCGAGCCATTCACCTGGGACTATGGGGGGCCTTGTATTGACGACAGCCCATCCTCAATACTTTTCCCGCGACTCGCTGGAAGTCCCGCCCGCCGCCGGAATATAGCACTGCAGCGTGTAGTCCATTACCATGCGGTCGGCATTGAAGCGCCATCCCAGCGTGCGAATTGTGCGCTTCATGCGCTTGATCCACCCCCGCGGCAGCCCGTCGTGATCGCGCTGGTAATACAGCGGAATCACTTCCTCCTGCAACACACGCATCAAGTCTTCGCCGTCCCGCGCATCATGCACATTCATATCGGAGTGCGTGCGGCCCGCGCCAATGGCAAAGCCATTCATGCCGTCGTAGGCCTCGGCCCACCAGCCATCGAGTACCGAGAGATTCAGCCCGCCGTTCAAGACAACTTTCTGCCCGCTGGTTCCCGAAGCCTCCAGCGGACGCCGCGGATTATTCAGCCACACATCCACGCCCTGCACAAAATGCCGCCCGACGTTGATGTCGTAATCCTCGACAAACACGAATTTGTCGGAGAACTGCGGATCGCGCATCAGCTGTGCAACCTGCTGAAGTACCCGCTTGCCGGGCTCGTCTTTCGGATGTGCCTTGCCCGCAAACACAAACTGCACCGGCCGCTTCGGATCGTTCACCATCGAAGCAATTTTTTCCAGGTCTACCAGAATCAAGTTGGCGCGCTTGTAGGTCGCAAAGCGCCGGGCAAATCCGATCGTGAGCGCATCCGGACTGAGCACGCGCTCCAGTCGCTGGAACTCCTGCGCCGGCTCATCTCTCCGCTCCGCCTGTTTAATTAGTCGCCGCCGCACAAATTCGATCATGCGCGACTTCAGGTTTAAATGCGTCTCCCACAGCTCGCCATCGTCGACGTCTTCGAGTCCATCCCAGGTCTTCGCCTCGCTGCTACGCAGGTTCCATCCGGTACCCAGATGCCGGTCATAAAGCCGGAACATCTGCGGCGCCAGCCACGACGGAACATGCACGCCATTCGTCACGTGCCCGATCGGCACCGAGTCCTCCGAGTTCCCCGGCGTCAGCCCCGTCCACATGGCGCGCGAAACTTCACCATGCAGAGAAGACACCGCATTCGCCCGGCGCGCCATCTTCAGCCCGAGCACCGTCATGCAAAACCGTTCGTCGCTGTCGGGATTCTCGCGTCCCAGCCCCATGAACTGCTCTTTTGAGATCCCAAGTGCCTCGCGCAGAATTCCAAGATGTTCTTCGATCAGATCGGCATCGAAGCGGTCATGTCCGGCCGGCACCGGCGTGTGCGTAGTGAACACCACTTCGCGCGAAACCCGCGGCACCGCCTTTTCAAAACCGATGCCCTCTTCTTCCATGCGCATGCGAATCGCTTCCAGCACCGCGAACCCACTGTGTCCCTCGTTCAAATGCAGCACGCCCGGAGTAATGCCGAGCGCCGTGAGCGCGCGCAATCCGCCCACGCCCAGCAACAATTCCTGCCGCACGCGTACGCGGCCGTCGCCACCGTACAGGCGCGACGTAAGCTCGCGGTCCTCCGGCGCATTGCCTTCCACATCGGAGTCGAGCAGAAACAAATCGCAGCGCCCCACCTTCACGCGCCACACTTTCGCGCGAAGTGAACCATGCCGCGTATCCACCTGCACCACGACCGGCCGCCCATTTTTCCCGATCGCCGGCTCCATCGCCAACTGGTTCACTTCATTCTTGATGTACTCTTCGTGCTGCCAGCCGTCGCGGTCGAGCCGCTGCCTGAAATATCCCTGCCCATAAAACAGGCCGACCCCGACCAGCGGAATCCCCAGATCGGATGCACTCTTGATGTGATCGCCCGCCAGTACCCCCAGGCCGCCCGAATAAATCGGCAGCGACTCGTGAATGCCAAACTCCGCCGAGAAATACGCCACCGGCCGCGGCCGCAACACGCCGGCCCGCCGCGCCGCCCAGGTATGCTCCGTCTCCTGATACTCCCTCAGCCGCCGGTACGCATAGTTGACCCGGCTATCGAGTCCAAGCTCGGCGGCGCGCTCTTCCAGCCGTGCCAGGGGAAACTCATTTAGCAATGCCACCGGAGAATGATTCAACTCACGCCACCGCGGCCGATCCAGATCGCGGAACAACTGTCCCGCTTCGGCATCCCAGCACCACCACATGTTGCGAGCCAGCGCCCACAGGCGTTCCTGTATGGGAGCGACAAACCGGTCCAGCATGCGCGCCTCGCTCACCACCGGGGCAACTCTTTTTGCAGCCTCGGCCAGCAACCGGATTTCATTCTCCGGAAAAATCCGGGCCTCGAGAGTCTGCACGACAAGCACCCCTTGCAGCACTCCACGATCGACCAGCGGCACTCCTAAGAACGACTGATACGGATCCTCCCCGGCTTCGGGAAAATACTTGAACCGCGGATGAGTCCTCACCTGCTCAACCGCCACCGGCCGTACCTGCTCGGCTACCAGGCCTGTCAAGCCTTCGGTCACGCTCATTCGCAGGCTGCCGACGCACTCCGGCCGCAGCCCGAGCGTAGCCGCCAGTACAAGGTTCGCCCGGTCGGGCTCCAGCAAATACGCCGAGCACACGTCCGTGCCGAAGCGCCGCGCAATCAGCGCGACTACGTTCATCAGCGTCTCCGCCGGTTTCGTAGAATCCGCCGTGAGATTTGCGATCTCGTCCCACTCCAGCACGTAGCTCGCATCGAGCGAGCAAGATACCCGCTCCGGATTCAATCCGTTAGCTTCGTCCAATCCGTCAGTCCGGTCCAATTTCTATTTCTCCATACAACAAATTGTGCGACGCAGCGCTCTTCGCCAGCCGCACAGGGTTGAGTCGGGGCCCGACTCGCGTCCTTCTATTCTATCGGGTGAAACTGGCAGGATTTCGCGCGCCATGTGGAATTTCTCGTTACCACAGTGCGTATCACAGAGCTAACTCATTGAAGAAAAAGGTTGGCGTTCCCTTTGCACGAGGCCATTCACTCCATAGGTACGTATCATTTGCTGACAACGAAAAGCGCTGCGCCCCGTCCGCTTCAACTCGGACAAAGCGCAGCGCCCCTCAACTCACCAGCCAGCAGCCGAAAGCCAGGAGCTTCCCTGACGGCTGATGGCTGACGGCTGAAAGCCCTACTCCGACGGATGCAGCACTCGGAACGTAGTTCCGCCGTTCGACCACACCAGCACCAGCGCATCCTGCCCCTTCGCAACGCTGCCCAGTGCCTGCGCCACGTCGGCCGCGGAATGCATCGGCTTGCGATTGACTTCCATGATGACATCGCCCTGGCTGATGCCCGCGTTATCCGCCGGGCTTCCCGGCACAACCGAATTCACAATCGCGCCGTGAATGTTGACGCCCTGGTTCGCGCCTTCCTGTTGCAGTTGCTGGCGCGCGTTTTGGTCCAGGTCGCCGAGACTCATCCCCCAGCGCCCTTTGTGCTCCGCAGTACCGGCAACTTCGCCGCCATTCGTGTTGTTCAGGTCGCCCAGCGTCACCGATACCGTCGTCGGCTTGTCCTCGCGCATAACGTCCAGCTGAATCGACTCGCCCGGTCGCTTCTGCCCGACCAGCATCTGCAGCTCGCCAGCGTCGGTGAGCGGCTTGCCATCGAGTTCGGTGATGACGTCGCCCGTCTTCAATCCCGCCTTCGATCCTGGCGAATCCGGCGTTACCTCGCTCACCAGCGCTCCCGCAGCCTTATTCATGTGGAAGAACTTGGCGTTGTCGGGCGTCACATCCGAGATCTGAATCCCGATATAGCCGTGCTCGATCTTGCCATCGCGAATCAGCGTGTTCACCGTCGGCTCGACGATCTCAGTAGGAATTGCGAATCCCATGCCCGCAAACGAACCCGAGCCCGAGATCAGGAAGGTATTGATGCCGATCAGTTCACCTCGCGAATCGACCAGCGCTCCGCCCGAGTTTCCGGGATTGATGGCCGCATCCGTCTGAATGAACTCACCGGGCTTGCGCCGGTCGTTCGCGTCCGGATTCGGACGATTGAGCGCGCTGATAATTCCGCGCGTCACCGTGAACTGCAGTCCATAAGGATTGCCGAAAGCCAGTACCGTCTGTCCCGGCCTCAGGTTCGCCGAATTGCCCCAGGGCACGCTCGGCAGATTAGTGCCGTTAATCTTGATCACCGCCAGATCCGTCAGCGGATCCGCGCCGATCAGCTTTGCCGGCATCACTTCTTTGTTGCTCATGGTCACGCGAATGTCGACTGCGCCGTCAATCACGTGATTGTTGGTAACGATGTATCCATCCGGCGAGATGATCACGCCGCTCCCCAGTCCACGTTCGATCCGGTTCTGCGGCTGCTGCTGAAAGTGGAACTGCCGTCCAAACTGTTGTCCGAATTGCTGGCCGAACGGACTGTCCGGTCCGAAGAATTGCTGCATGTCCGGCGTGCCTTCGTCCGATGCCGAGGCTTTCGTCTTCGAAACCACCGTCACGTTAACCACCGCCGGTGTTACCCGCGCCGCCAGAGTTTCCATCGCATGATCGAGCGAAAGCAGTGGCGCGACGCTATTGGCATCGAGCGCCGCAGCTGCTGGCGCCGGTGCCGGTGTAGCCGCGGTCGCGGATTTGGTGAACGTGAACGTGGCCAGCGAAGCGATGACTGCAATCGCCAGCACGGCCACCGCGAAACGGTTGCTGAGGGCCTTCTTCACTCCCTCTTTGGTTGGTTGTGATTTTGCTATCCGGGACTTCAAATGTTGCACCCACATTTTCATTGCCTTTTCTCCTTGATAAACGAAGTTTGATAAACGAACTGATCTGTCACTGAACTCCTTACAGCGGAAGCCCTACAACTAAATCCTTAGTTGATGCCGGCAAAAAAATTTTGCCGGCAGATCTTCCGAACTAAGTCTTTTTAGACGCCGACAACGGCGCGCGCTCTTTCCAAACCGGAGCCACAAACGTTACCCGCATCATCTGAACACTCCACACCATCACAGGTCCTTGCGGCGAAGGCACGATGGTCAACTGGGCCACGGGAAACTCCGCTGTCACAAAGTGAGCCTCGCGCACAAAGAGCAGCGTTTTCGCGGCAGGCCGCACCTCTTGATCGGCCGCGACTCGATCGGCCGCGACGCTAACTTCCACAATCGGGTTAACCGGAATCAACGACTCCGCCACCGGCGCGGGATTCAAACTCGCCGCATGATCACGCGTGGCAACATCTCCAAGGTTCGAGTCCGAGCCTTGATTACTAGCCTGGTCACTAAGTTGAGCGACCACGTTCCGCGAGCGCCCCGGCGAAACCCTCCGCGAAGTCTTGACCGAGTTGGTATTTACAGCTTTGACCACGTACACATCAGATTTCAACCCTGCCGGAATCACCGCCTGCATCGAGCCTCGATAATCCGCAGTGCGCAAGCTTGCCGATCGAACCAGGCCAGCCGGATACCCTTGCGCCGTCGTGGACGCCGTCCCAGTCTCTCGGTCAAATGCCACGAATTGCGGAGTCGCCGGCAGCATCACCACGCACAGGGCAGCAAACGTCCCGACCAATCCCAGCGCCGGCTTTGAAATCCCACGCGCCGCCGGGCGATTCTTATCCAGTATCTGTGCCACACGTTCCGAAGCCTCGCGCGCGCGATGCACAATCGCTTGCGCCATCGTCCACCCGCGTTGCGCGAGACTTCTTTCCAGGAGGGATACCAGACAATTGGCATACCCCATCGGGTTGTCAGTTTCGGCAACCACGATGTCGTCACAAGCCATCTCGCGTTCCACCGAAAGCCTGCTCTCAATCCACCACACGGCGGGATGAAAGAAAAACACCGCGCGCACAACCTTCTGCACTAAATTCGTCCAATCGTCCCAGCGCCGCAGATGCGCGAACTCGTGCCGCAGAATGATGCTCAACTCGCTGGCCGGAAGCTCCGCAAGGGCCCACGCAGGCAACACGATCATCGGCGACCAGAGTCCCAGCGCCGCCGGTACGCGCACGCGCTCCGAGGTAGCGAGCGTAACGTGCCGGGATGTGAACGAGCGCTCACCATTCAAGTTCTGCATCGCCGCGGCAATCTCCTCTGCGACCGCGGGATCCAACCCGCCCGCATTCACCGGACTGCAACTCAGCCGCAGCGCGCGCAAATGCCAAAGCCCCGTCGCTAAGCGCGTCATCCCGAGAAACGCAATCGCGAGCCATGCGATAAACAAATAGCCCGCCCAATGGCCGGGAAGATGAATCTCGGAAACTCGCGACGAAATCGAACTGAGAAAACTAAAACTGTGAGCAGCCCATCCTGAGGCCGCGTGGGTGCCCCATTCTAACGTCGCTCTTTTTGCGACGTTAGAGTGGGGAATTTCATACCAACTCCCGCCAACGCATGCCAATCCGACCACAGCGATCAGCGCCACAAACCAAACCGCGAAGCGTGTGCGCGAATTCTGCTTCGGCAAAATGCGCAAAACCCCCCATGCAAACAGCGCAATCAGCAGTCCTTCCGGAAGCGAGTGAATCACCCGCTCAATCGCGATCTGCGCCCAACCCTCGGCGGAATTCAGGCCGAAGGCAAGCAAACCGTAATGCGGAAGTCCAGCCGCGATCTGGGGCACGATCATTTCGCTTCACTCCTATCCAGCGCGTCCCGATCCAACATCTTCCTCAGCCGAGCCAGTTCCTCGCGCTCCATGCCCCGATCTTCCAGAATGTTCAACACAAGGTCTTCGTGTGAATTGCCAAAGAAACGGCTAGCCAGCCGCCGAACCTCCGATCGCGTCGCCTCCTGCTGCCGCACCAGCGGAGCGTAGACATGCGCCCGCCCATCCTTAATATGTTCGAGATACCCCTTGCGCTCCAGAACGCGAATGGTCGTCAGGACCGAATTGTAGGCCAGCGCAGGCTTTTCCTCCATGGAATCAAGCACTTGCTGCACTGTTCCCGAGCCCCGCTCCCACAAAACCTTCATCACCCGGAGTTCGGCTTCGGTCAAAATTTCAGACTGTTTCGGCGGCACTGCGACCCTCCTATCTTCTTAAGACGCGCCCCACAACAAAAGGTAACTAATAATTTAGTTGCAGTCAGCCCCAAAAAAGATGCCCGGTCGGAACCTGTCGAGAATCGTCAATTCCCGCCTGCCCGCGTAAGCCGCCAATACCTCAAGCGGCCAAAGCACAAGTTAAGCCTCCAGGCGTTGACAATTAGAAAAAAGAAATCCGTGTGCGTCCATGCAAATCCGCGGGAAAGCGAGTTGCCGTGGCCCCAATCGCCCCTGTCCCAATGGCAATAGCCCGATTTTGACTGTCACGCTATACTGTCACCAGCATTACCTTCCCGTGGCCAACCTGTCCTTCTTCACGCCGCACTTCAACCTCAGCGACGAGGTTAATCGCCACATCATTCAATCGGAAATCGAAGGCGGCGTTTTCCTGAAAGATCTTCCGCCCGAAACAATTCTCCAGATCCAAACGCAACACCATCTCTATACCGCGGTGCTGGTCGATGACGCCTCCGCCATGATCTCGGGCCATCCCGAGTACTGCCCGCAACCCGTTCTCGTTGCGATCGCGGGCTCAACCTGGGGAGGCTCGATGCTAAAGCGCCACTTCGTTGGCCGAGGTATGCGCCTCGAATTCTCCCATCCGGAATACAAGACTCCGATCGTCACCTCATCCATTCAAGACATCCGCGAACTCTCGACCGCGGCCCGCTTAAGAAACCACGCCGCAGTCTAAAGCGCGCGCGAGCCGCGCTTCACACCGTTCGAAATTATTGGATTGATAATTGTCCGCGCGACCAGAAATGGTCGGCGTATTTCACGACTCGCGAAAAGTGGGTTCAGGGTAGACGTTGCCTCGGTAAGGGGGGCTATAAGAAAAGTGAAATGAATCCGCGTGCATCCGTGTAAATCCGCGGAGAAGAAGTTGACTTTCAGTGGAACTACTTCGATCTCTCCGCCACCGTCCCCGCGGTCGCCAACCGCTCCATCTCCTTAGCCTGCGCTTCGGACATCCGCAGTACCCCGCCGACCACCACACTCAACTCGCCCTCACGCGGGCTTGCAAATCTCACGCTCCGCGCGCTGACCGCATCCCCGCCCACAGGCACAATGTTTTTTAGATTCGCCACCGCCGACGTCACCGCCGCCGACATCTTCTCTTTTAACTCATCCCCCAACGTCCCCGAGTTCAGCAAATCGGTCAAGAATCTTTCCGCCTCAACCTGCTCGATCTGGGACGAAATCTGCACTCGCCCATCCGGCCCCATTCTCGCCGTGAGCCTCATATCGATCGTCGCGTTCCCCTCGGTCATCTCGCGATTTCCGCCATAACCCGGACTGCACAACCACCGCTCATAATGCAGCCGCACCAGCGCGCTGCCGGTCGGAATTTCCGGCGAAAGGTCAGCCTCCTTCACCCGAATCCGCTCCCCACACTGATCCTCTTTATTCATCGTCGCGCGCAGGATCGCGCCAAAGTTTGCCTGGAGGTCCGCCAGATCGGTAGTCGCCTCGACCTTGTACACGCCCTCCGCTCCGGGAGCCGCTCTCTCCGACACTCGCGTAATCACCCCCGAAGTTGTGATCGCCACCGCCTGTCCGGCAATCGTGCGCGACGATTTCCGCACCGGAATATTGAACGCCACCTGCGGCGAGCCCTCGGAAACTACAATCCCCATCTCGACCGCGAGATCATCTTGCGCGCTTCGGAAATTCCCCATCGCCTTTCGTATTCCGTCCGCGCCACCAGCGATCCGCCCCGCTTCATATGGCGCGTCAAGCAACTTCTCCTGCTCACCCAGTTCCGACTCCGCCTTCACCAGCTTCGCGACCGTTTCCCTGAGCCCAGCCTTCTGCGCTACAGAAAATTCGTTCACAAACCTGCCAGTTCCGGTTCGCGCAACATCCACCGCTTGCCGAACCGCAACCGCCCGCGCGGACCACTCATCGCCGCTCTTCGCCGGCGCGTTGGAATCCAAGCCGTTTACCAGCTCCTCTAACCCACGTCGTGCCGCCTCCGTCTTCCTCACAACTTCCCGAAACTCCGCGATCTGTCCGCTCGTAGCCTGCACGGCCAGCGCTCGATGAAACCCTTGCAAATCGTCCTTCTCGTCGACGCCGGTCGGCGCGCCTACGCCCGCAACTGGCGCGCCACCTCCCAGCCCTGCCCCGCCACGTTGCGCGAACACCGTGCCCGCCGACAACAGCAGCCCAGCGCCCGCCAGAGCGCTGACAATAAACGAGCCGCCTAACCGCGCCCATCTCATCGAAACCATAACTCCACCGCGAAACAGGCCACCCAAAGTGGCGAAAATGAGTCCACCGCGTTACCCAAAATGTCAGGGGACTTGCTATGAGTATAGCCCGCTTCGCATGCCTGCTGAACGTCGCCCAATCCTACTTCCTGCGCCTCCCTGATTTTCCCTACATCGGTGGTGGTATCGCCAATGCCCGTCATTTCTGCCATCTTGAATGTGCCGCCCGTCCGCAATAGCCCTATGCCACCCGCTCGACGCATTGAAGATCGTATTCGTGAACTGTGCGCTCGCCTAAAGTGCGCTCCCGACCGCGAACTCGCCCAGATTCTCTCCGAGCTGACAGCGGCCACGCACGAATACACACGCCGCACCGAAAACAGGATCTCCGCCACCATTCTCACCTGGCGCACCGTCCTGCCAGAACGCCGCAAAGCCTGAGCGAAGTCAAGCGCCGGCTGCTAGAAGACGAGCTTTCTTGTTTGCCGGTGACCGGTGACCGGTGACCAATGACCGGTGACCGGTGACCGATGACCGGTGACCGATGATTTGTGACCGGTGATCGTGTCCTCCGAACTTTACGTAACTCTACTTGCTTTTCCGTCCCCAAAAAGCGGACAATTCCCGATCAATTGCACAGACGCAGTCCCAATTGAAGTCTGAGGGGCCCTTACTTCTCCGCTTCGCCCTGACAGCAGTGCTTGGTTCCGGCGCGTACGGCAGCCCATCATCAACATCAGGAGGGAGCGTTTCCAGCGAGCGTTGACAGATCTGATTTCAGGTTGTCTTGACGAAAGATAATGTGCAATATTTGTGCCCAACTTTTTGAGTGAGGCCCCATGAAACCCAGCTCCTTCCCCCGCATTGGTCTATCTTTCACGATTTGCATCGTGCTCTCTGTGGTCTTTCTGGGCGTGAATCAAGCCGCCGGGCAGCAAGCCACTGCCCAAATCACAGGCACCATCCAGGACGCATCGCATGCCATGGTGGTCGGCGCTAAGGTGACGCTGAAGAACTCCGACACCAACATCGCCCGGACCACAACCTCCAACAAAGATGGGAGTTACCTGTTCACGCTGATCCCCATCGGTACCTATGAACTATCGGTGGAGCAGCCCGGATTCAAGACCTACGTGCGCAAAGGCATCACGCTTGAGATTAACCAGAATGCGCACTTGGATGTCGACCTGAAAGTTGGGACTGAAAGTCAAGTGATCGAGGTCGTGGGCAATGTGACGCAGGTGGACACGACCAGCGCAACTCTCGGGAAGGTTGAGTCCTCACAACGGATCGACAATCTGCCGCTGGCAGCCCGCGACACCATGCAGTTGGGCCTCCTCCAGGCTGGTGTTTTCGCGCCTGACCAGGACGATGGCTCGGGCAACCCATTCTCCGTCAGCGGCCAGCGTTCCGAGTCCATGACCTTCCTGATCGACGGCGCCGACAACAACGATTTCCTCGGCAACAACATGGTCGTCAACCCCAATCCCGATGCGGTTGATGAGTTCAAAATCATTACCAACAACTATGAAGCGGAATACGGGCGCACCTCCGGCGGCATCGTGAATCAGGTCATCAAGTCCGGCACCAACGCCATTCACGGCAGTCTGTTCGACTATTTCCGCAACACCTCGCTCGATGCCGCCGACTTTTTCTTGCACCAGGTCCCTGTCTTTAAATACAACGTCTTTGGCGGAAGCGTCGGCTTCCCCATGAAGAAGGACAAGGCCTTCCTGTTCGCTTCTTATCAGGGAGCGCGACGGCGCGAGGGACAAAACCCCGGCATTTTGACCGTGCTGACTCCGGCCGAGCGGACGGGCGATTTCACCGACATTTACACGGGAGTCATTGATCCAAACACCGGCTATGACACCGCCCAACTTTTTAATCCCGTGAACGGCAAGCCCTTCAAGTGCGGCGGAATAGTGTGCAATGTCGAGCCGGTCGATTCCGTGATGCAGAATTACATCAATAAATATCTTCCATTGCCGAATGAAGGAATCAATGAGTTTGTGGAAGATCCAGTGGCCAGCCTCCAGGAGGATCAATTCATCTTCCGTTTCGATTACAACCTCACAACCAAAGACGCCCTCTCGGCCTTCTACATTTTTGACGACCAGCCGCAGGTTTTTCCTTTTGAAGTTGAGAAGGGCGCCTCCACCGGCGGGGACGTCCCCGTCGGATCCGGTTTCACCAACGAACAGCGCTTTCAGACCGGATCGCTCGGCTGGACTCGCACCCTCTCTCCTACCATGTTGAACGAGCTCCGCTTCTCCGCGAATCGCTCTGCCACCTTTGACGCCATTCCCCAGGACACAACGTCGCCTGCGGATCTCGGCTTCCTAACCATCCATCCAGATGATCCAAAGGGCACAGCGCCTCCGGCCATTAGCGTCGGCAGCGACTTCAACCTGGGCCCGTCGCCTCAGGGACCGACCAAGATTCACGACGTGACTTTTCAGCTCCAGGACACGTTCTCATGGACGCGCGGAAAACATGCCTTGAAGTTTGGCGCAGATTTTCGCTGGGTCCAGAACAATTTTCACTACGACTATTACAATAACGGCTCCTTCGATTTCGGCACCTACTACACCAACACCGGAGATGCGCGCGCCGATTTCGTGGGCGGCTACACCGATAATTACTTCCAGTTTTCCAGCGCTGCCTATGGCATACGCACTCACGATCTTTATTTCTTCGCGCAGGACGCGTGGAAAATTGCGAAAAACCTGAGTCTGGACTACGGACTGCGCTACGAATACAACTCGCCCCAGATAGATCCAACCAATCAGATCATTGGCTGGTACCCAGGCCAACAATCGCAGGTATTTCCCGCAGCTCCGCCCAACTTCCTCTTCCCCGGCGATCCCGGAACGCCCAACCGCGGGCTTGTCTTCACCGATCGCAACAACTTCGCGCCACGGTTTGGCTTTGCCTGGGATATGCTCGGCAGTAGCAAGCTGGTGATGCGCGGTGGCATCGGAGTGTTTTATGACATCGAGGATGGCGCGTTAAATCTCCAGTTCGGCGGGCAGCCTCCCTTCGGATACGCCGCCAACAACTATCCCTGCTTTGCCAAGGTTGGCCACGGGGCTGATACTGGTTGTCTTGAGCCGGTCAACGGGTCTTACAGTGCCGACCCTTTCCAGACCGCCAACACCGGCTACTCCAATCCCTATCCGTTCATCGCTTCAGGGAACTACGGAAAGTTCTTCAATCCCGCAATTCCATTTGCCTACGTTGTGACCCCGCACTTCCGCACGCCCTATGCTGAAAACTTCAACTTCGGCTTCCAGTACCAGCTCACCAAGGGCACAATGGTCGAGGCCGTCTACGTCGGCAGCTTGAGCCGCAAAGCCATTGCCGGCACCAACCTCAACTTTCCGACCCTCGATGGCCCCAACGGTCTCCTCGCCCAGTATCAGTACTGGGCTGATAAGCACGAGGGAAACGCCGATCCTTACGAGAACATCAACGCTGACTGCGCTCGGCCCTTAGCCAATTGTGATGGCTCGCCCGCTTTCCTCGGTAACCCCACCGGCGCCACCCAAATCGTTACCAACCTGAGTGAGGGCAGCTCCTCCAGCAACGAGTTCCAACTCACGGTCGATCGGCAGATGAGTCACGGCTTGCAGTTCCGCGTCGCTTATACCCTGGCGAAGACCATCGACCAGACCTCCGGATTCCGGACCCGGTCTTCCACCTACACCGACCCCCTCGACCCATCTTTTGACCGCGGCTTGGCGGACTTTGACGCCACTCACCGCCTCGTCCTGAGCCCGATTTGGCAGATACCCTTCGCCAACCATGGAAATTCGTTAATGAAGACGCTGCTGGGGGGATGGGCGGTTTCCACCATCACCAGCTTCCAGTCGGGAAACCCGTTTACGATATTTTCGAACAACGGGAGCAGCTTCACAAACTCATTCCTCGAGCGTCCCGACGTCGTCGGCCCGGTCAAGATATTCAAGAATCCTCGCCAACTGCGAACATTCAATCCGGACCCGGATCTTCTGCACGGAAGTTGCCTCGGTTCGGGCGAAGGTGGGACGCCCGGCTTCTTCTTCTTTGATCCCACAAATCTGGTGTGCGCTCCCGGTCCGCCCGTCGGCCAGCCCGTCCCGAAAGTCAAGAATGGCACACAGTTGGTGGCCGGCGGAGTTCCTATGTTCACTTACGGCAACATGGGCAGAAACGTCTTGCGCGGCCCGGGAATCAATAACTGGGACATCTCCGTGATGAAGAACTTCCGCTTCACGGAAACTAAGTCTCTGCAATTCCAAACCAATTTTTTCAATGCCTTCAATCACACGCAGTTCTTCAGCCCAACTTCATCCAGCGGGGCGGTCGGATATAGCTCAAATTTTGGACAGGTCTCGACCGACGCCACGGGATCGTCTTCGCCCTATTACCGCGGTCCGCGCATCATCCAATTGGCTCTCCGCCTAACCTTCTAGCCGTGTGGCGCGGACACTCCTGTCCGCGCTGCCAGCAAAACAAAATGATAGTGAGCAACAAAGCCCCGCCAGCAAGGCGGGGCTTCTTTTTCTATCTCAAAATTTCAAATTACCCAATTACAAAATTACCAGATTACACAATCCTGCTTTCACCCAATCTGCTTCGCATCCCGCCGAATGAGCGCAAAGTCCACAAAAAATCCCAGCCCGACGCTCAACGGAATCACTCCAAAAGCGGCGGCCCTCCAAAAATCCACGTCCCCTCGTCCGAGCAAACCGCAGCACACCATGTAGCCGAGCGAAACCGCCACCAGCAAAATCCCCCACCGCCGCGACCGCGCCGACTCACTCAACTCCGCTTCCATCGGAACATTCACCCCGCGCGCCAACGCCGCCAACCGCTCATCCGTCCGCAACCGCCGCACCCGAAAGAACGTATACATCGCCGCCATCGGAATGCCCATAAACAAAACCACCGCCGCAAACCCAATAATGTTTCCGTCCATAAACTCCTCCTGTAGAGCGAAATCAGGTAGCGCAATCCGCGCATCGTAGCCTGCCTGAGATACGCAACCCTCACAGGAGAAGTTCCAACCGAAAAAAATGAGGCGATGGATAGACCCCTGGCCTCTAATTCGTGACCTTCATGACCTCTCATCCGGGCCCGTGACCCCGTGACCTGTGACCCGTGACCTGTGACCCCTCTCTACGCCGCCCTCCTGCCCCGCCCGGTTCCTTCGGCGAATAACGCAATCATCTCGCGGTTAAACGCCGGAATATCGTCCGGCTTCCGGCTGGTCACCAGGTTCCCATCGCGCACCACTTCCTCATCCACCCACTCCGCCCCGGCATTCCGCAAATCGGTCTTCAGCGAAGGCCACGAAGCCACCCGCCGCCCGCGCACCACGCCCGCCTCAATCAGCATCCACGGAGCATGACAAATCGCCGCCACCGGCTTGCCCGCATCAAAAAACGCGCGCACAAATTTCACCGCCTCCGGCTTCATCCGCAGATGATCCGGATTCATCACCCCACCCGGCAACTGAAGCGCATCAAAATCCTCCGGCCGAGCATCCGCCAGCGCGACATCGACATCGATCTCGTCGCCCCACTCCTTCATATCCCATCCCTTAACTCTTTTTCCAGCCGGAGAAACGACCTGCGTAACCGCCCCCGCATGATCCAGCGCTTCCCGAGGCTTCAACAATTCCACCTGCTCAAATCCGTTATCGACCAGGATTGCAATTTTCTTCCCCGCCAGATTTTCCGCCATAAATTCGTCCTTTCTATATGCGATCAGTGAATCTAAGAACAGTGCCTCTAGGATGCCGAGACCCTGTGATCGGTAGGCCGAGTTCGTGAACCGAATTCGTCGTCAACGAGTTTCTCGCCCTTAAGCGGAGTGGGGCGACGGTGAAGCTTTTACATCCCAACTCTGTCATCCTGAGCGGAGTGAGGCGACAGCCGAACGAAGTCGAAGGACCCCTGTACCCTCAGCCCTATTCACGACCGTCGCAAGGCATTCTCCCGGAATCTCGCCCTCCACGCCTGCCCGCACGCGTCGCCGAACTAGATACCTCGCTCCCGCTTCAGCCAATGTAAACTTACGCTTCAGCCATGCCGCAGCTGAACCTGAAGCCGACCCACGCCCCCGTCAAGGCCTATTACGAAGCCCTAGGCCAATTCGGCCAGCTACACTTCGATCACGAAATGGCCGTCCGCAGCGCCTTCCAGAACCTGCTCGCCACCTGCGGACGCAAGCTCAAACTCACCCTCGTTCCCGAATTCGAAATCAAGCGCAAACAATCCTCCATCCGTGTGGACGGAGCCCTCCTCGACGAATTCAAACTCGCCCACGGCTTCTGGGAGGCCAAGGACAAAAAGGACGACCTCGACCGCGAAATCAAAGCCAAACTTGACAAAGGCTATCCCCGCGACAACATCATCTTTCAGGCTCCCGAGCGAGCCGTGCTCTACCAGTCCGGAGCCCGCATCGCCGACGAGGATATCTCGCACCCCGACACCCTCGTCCAGATCGTCAATCAATTTTTCGATTACAAAGCTCCCCACATCGAAGAATGGGAACAAGCGGTAGCCGAGTTCTCCGAGCGCATCCCCGAACTCTCCGACGCCGTTAAGAAAATCATCGACGAAGAGCGCCGCCGCAATCCCGCCTTCGTCCGCAGCTTCGAAGACTTCTACGCCCTCTGCCGTCAAGCCATCAATCCCAATCTCTCCGAAGAAGCCGTCGAGCGCATGCTCATCCAGCACCTGCTCACCGAACGCATCTTCGAAAGAATCTTCGATAACCCCGATTTCACGCGCCGCAACGTAGTCGCCGCCGAAATCGAAAAAGTCATAGTCGAGCTGACCAAGCGGGCATTTAACCGAAATGAGTTCCTGCGCCCGCTCGACCGCTTCTACAAAGCCATCGAAGTTAGCGCCGAAAACACCACCAGCTTCACTGAAAAGCAGGCGTTTCTAAACAAGGTGTATGAGCGCTTCTTCCAGGGTTATTCCCCCAAAGAAGCCGACACCCACGGCATCGTCTACAC
>JBAQJF010000065.1:0-23570 GCA_049300195.1 Terriglobales bacterium
ATGTCGAACTCCTGCAAGTAGTGCTCAGACACCTCGCGAAATGTCTTTTCGCTCTTGATCTCTCCGTCGCGGCGTTTTCCGCGGAGGCGGAGGTACCAATCCTCAGAGATTTCCTTGGCCCTGGAGAGACTGTCTTCCTTCGTGCTGGTGCGGCGATTCCTGCCGGCAAAAAAGCTTGAGCATTGCCAGAGGCTGCTGTTCGGGCGTTTGTAGACGTGGACCTTGCCGCCCAGAATCGTGTGGTGTTCGGTCATTCTCGCTCCTCGTTCGAAGTGGCGCGGGGAACCCGAAAATGTGTAATGAATGTGAAGCTAATCCGGCTTCGAAGTGATGTCAATAAAATTATTGTTTACAACTAGATATGATGGGATGAGATGTTTTTAGAGGATTTTGAGTCCGCTGCGTCTGCCAGTTCCGCCATCCCGGCGCTACTTGCTGGAGCTGGCCCATGAAAGTGGGCCTGCGGTTCGATGTTGCGGCATCGCGGAGGCGATACCCTGATACAACTCTGATTTCAGCAAGCGCTACGACGAATTCAGTATCGCATAGCGGCTCTGAGGCTGCCAATCGTCGGTTGCGGCCCGCGGCGGTTCACTGCAGCGAAGGCTTTCTCGACGAAATCCGCAAGGGAGCCTTGCGCTTGAAAGCAGGATTGCACCCCTACGATTTCGCTGACCGCAGACGGGACTGGTCGCCCGTTTCACGATGTCTCATTTAGTAGAGATACTTTGGTAGGCGCTACTTTCGTCTAGTGGAGGACTGCCAGGTTGTGCCCTACAACTGCGCCTTCTCCCCCTACGATGAGCCGCATGGCGATGCGTTCGGCTTTGTAGTGGTGAGTTTCGTGAAGTAGGTAGACCGCGCCCAAGCCAGCGCCAAATCCAAGGGCGGAGCCCACAGCCTCTCCGACAGCGCCTCGAGTAACGAACGGGCGCATTAAGGGATTTGCTTCGCGGTAGCCTTGGCTCAAGCCGCGTTGGGTCGTGATGGCGTCGACGGCGACCAGAGCGGCTAAAGTGCCGGCGCCAAGTTTGTTCTCAAAGGTCCAAAAAGAGCGTTGGCTCGGCGCGTCCGGCAGCGGACCAGTGGCGGCGACGAAGTTCTCAGCCTGCGCCGCTGCACAAAGTACCAGAATTAGGAGAAGTTGCTTCATTTTGCCTCCGCTTGATTGGCTCGATCCCACCTGTGTCGCCCCGAGCAAACTCAGATTAAGCCAGCAGTACACGGAAGTACATGGCCCAAAATAGGGGTGGGGTAGGAATTTGGTAATTCCGACGGGGCATATCCGTAACGTTACCCGCTATGCCTCGGGCCAGATTGGGGCTCCGGAGATCAACAACCGGCGATCCTTGGGCTGGGTTTCGGCCACGGCAGAGGGTGAGGAGGGTCGGTTTTGGGCTAAAAGGGGGAAGGACGTACCGAAAAGAAGCCCAAAAAGCCACGGCAATGCGTCGGCACCCAGCGCGCGGGCTGGAATGAATCCAGATTTGCGAGGTCGGGCACCCCTGCGAAATGTCGAAGTTATTACAAAGAATGGGATTAGTGGTTTCTGTTCGGTTTTCGTAACACGTAATAAGTTGTTATACGGAACCCGGGACAAACTACCTACAATGGGAGGGCAGTATGAGGCGGGGCGGGACTGTGCTGCTGAGTACCCCCTCAAACGGTTCCGCCACGACCTTCAAGGTCCAACTCTTCGCGAGAAGCATACGTCTGCCAGACCCGAAATCCACATCTTCCACGTTTTAGACTAGGCGGCTGCCCTACCGGGCAGGTTTGCGGCTATGTAAGTCACCAGCATATATTGATTGGCCAGTCTGCTCGAAGGCGAAACGTGGGCTGGGAAGATCAATGCCGCATCCATGCGCAGCAGGGAGAGCAAGCACCAGATCTTCAGGCGGATTGCGCGCTGCATGATTTCCTGTCCGGTGGCGGCAGTAGCGGGATCCGCGCTCGAGCGAGCGGATTGTCCAACCGCCACGAGCACGGCCGCATTTTGCCACAGAGCGGCGACGTACATTTTGGCGACGCGGAGCCTGGTGCGTTGCACCCGTCGAAACGCGGCGGCCGAAAGATTCTTGCGCAGGTAGTGTTCTTCTTCCGGATCAGTAAGATTTTCGAAGGCCTCGAGATCGACCGCAGTGAGTTGACCGTTCTCGGTCTGCAATGCCTCGCCGCTTCGGGCGTATCGTCCCCAAATCTGGGAGGTCAAGAAGAGCAGGAGCAAGGCCGCCAGGACCGCCACCATGAGGAACAGAGAAGAAGTCATAGGCGAACAATCCTCCCCATATCGGCTGCCGACTCCCGAATCTCGACCAAGGGAACCGCTAGGGATCGCGAACTGACTTTCTCATGCGCGAACGCATAATAAAGCCAGATAAGAACGGAGCAATGGTAGGTTCCCATCAATAGGAAGTCGGGGATGAACGCCCTTTCCATGAACATCGAATCTTTCCAGGCCTGAAAGAGCGGTTCCAGGCTTGCTGTCAAGCCTAGGCCGAGCGCGATTCCAAAGGCGAAGATCGACATTTTGATGCCGAGAAAGCGATGCCAGAGAAAAACGAAAACGAGCAGGATGCAGGTCGCAATGTTGAGCGCCTCGATCTCGGCGTAGGAGCGAGGCAGGCGGTGGCTTTGGGTGTAGTACTGAAATCCGATGAAAGCTGATGCCATAAAGACGAGAATGCCGGTCACCCATTTCAGGATACGCGCACTGGACTGGCGCAGAGAATCATTGTTTTTCACCGGCGCCTCAAAGAGTTCCTGCAGAATTCCGAGGTGGAAGATGATATCCCCGGCCCGGAAGAACATGTCAAGGTCCAGGTAAAGCCACATCGGCAATATCAAGAGCCGGCTGAAGATTGGATAAAACACGCAAAGATATAACAACTCGTAAAAGAGGTAGGAAAAGAAGATCGGGAATTGCCGGTGCAGACCCTTGCGGAACATCCCAATCGCCACCGGAATCAGTAACACATGCGGAGCTACGAATAGGTAGCGATAAAGGAAGTGTTGGAGATTCATCGCTTGAGTGTTACCGTGAGATAGAAATGTATCACCTGACACAGTAACACTCAAGGATGGAGTTTTAGTTGCTTCCCGGGGGAACGCAAACCTGACCGGTGCAGGTCGGGTACGTGCCTCCATCGGCACGAACCTGAACGGGGAGTGCAGCCAGGGTGGCCAATGCGAACAGCAGAAGAGCTAGCGTTGTTTTCAGTGTTTTCACGGGGTATCCTCTCTCGTAGTGAAATAAGGTTCAGTGGAGTGAGTTTCGGGCTCGCGACGCGAACGGAGAGAGGGAACTCGTTTTAGTAGACTTTATGGAAAACGTAGCTATTCCCGAAACGGTGCGGAGATGGCGCTGAAATCGGCACATGACGACCTTCGTCAGAGGACCTTGGGCAAGATCGAAGGCATCTGGAGGAAGCTGACCTATGTCGCCGGACGGCGCTCACCGGAAGGCAGCTACCAGCATTGGGGATTTGAGCGTACCTACGGGACGACCACTGCGCATCACACTTTCGCGCGAGCTCATCAATCACTGGTCGGAACGATTCTTCGGACGCGATTGCGCCCGCTGCAGGAAGATATTGAACAGTCCAGCCGGGCGGAAGGGATTAGCCCAGCTTCTTACGTGTCGAAATTGGCGGCAGGTCTGTACCGTTTACTGCCTTCAGGTTGTTCGAAGGTGACGGAACTCCACTTGGTTTCGGTGGTGGAAACTCTCTCGGTTCTTCAAAATCGGCCGTCGCAGCCGGATCCCCAATCCTCATCGCAACCCCCACCACCTGGCCAATCACCTCCGCCTCCTGCGGGTGCTTGAGAATTCGCACGGGCGTCGGGGACAATGGATGCGGCTGCAAGACCAGGGAGTTCAGCCGAAACGAACACCAGCAACACGTAAATCCGTCACGGGTCTCGACGAAATAGATCGGGCGCTCATACTCGGAACGCCACTGCCGGTCCACCACGCGAGTCCGCGACTCGTCAACCTGCACAAACGAGCCGGGCTGCAGGATCGGATACATCGTGAAGTCTTCCAGACCAATGAAAGCGTAGGTGTATCTCTGTGCAGCCAGATGGCTCAGCATGGAGAGCGGAACCGTGCCCCATTGTTGCACCATGCGCCCGAGGTCCGAGGTCGTTTTCAGATCGAAACCCGGATCGAGTTTAATGGGGATGTTGCAGGACTCCTGCTCTCGTTCGATCGAGACCACATGGGAGTTCGCGGGTTGCGAATCCGACCACTCGGTTGAAATCGCATCCAGATCGATGCCGTAGAAACGTAGCAACATCCGCACCGGTTTGCGGTAGATCGCCGCCAGCGAATAAAAACGGTAGACGCTGGGGACAACACCTTTTGTCTCGATGTCGGAGAGTCGGCTCGGCGGAATCAGGTATTCTTCGCTGCCATGCCGCTCGGAAATCGAGAGGCTGGCATTTTCCACGTCCCGCATCGTGAGGCCAAGGCGGTCGCGAATCTTGCGCAAATCTATTCCTGCCGAAAGCATGTTTGCTCCGACCTCAGCAGGCGCTGATGCCGCAGCGCGGAAGACAACCGCCGCTGCCTGCGACGGCAGTTCCCGAATTGGCTCAGCTCGCGCCGGGGCTCGAAGCCGCCGCGCCCGGTTGGAGCGAGCCCAACGCCCTGTGCATGCTTATACCAAGTTTCTGCAGACCTTTTCAACTGAATTTGTTCGTTTTTCGTAACAAACTACAACGGCGTCTTCACCGTGTTTTACCCATCGGGGGGCGCCTGCACTTTTACAATCTTTTTCCCGGATGGACATAACTGGGAAATCTGATTTTCGGAATTCGTAAAAAAGCACAGGGACGGGCGGTGTTGGCCGCGAAATCGGTCGAAGCGACACCAACAAATGCAGTTGCCGGATCAATCGTTTTACCAAGTGGCTCACGTCGTCTTTCGCTTCTTTCCAACGACCGCATGAATCATCTTCTACAGCGATTAGCGACGGCAGCCCGAGCAATATCCACCGACCTCAAGCCGAGAGACAACGATGTGAAAGCGGCAGTCGCGTTCGAGTTGTTTTTTCAACGAATCGAAAGTCTCGCTGACAAATTCAGTGATCTTTCCGCAACGCAGGCAAGCCATATGAATGTGATCGCGCCCCAGCTTGCGCTCGTAATAATGGCCTTCGCCGTTGATGTGCATCAAGTCAAGTTCGTCGATCAGACCCTGCCGCTTAAGTAACTCGAGCGTGCGGTAGACCGTGCTCCGGTCCACGGTCGCGTCGACGTGGCGCGCCTTGCGCAGGATCTGGCTCGCGTCGAGATGCTTGCTGGCCGTTTCGATCACGCTCAGAATCGCCCGGCGCTGAGCGGTCATGCGAATTCCGCGGCCCGCAAGTTGAGTTTGCAGACGTCCCGGAATCTCAGTTTGCGGTAACGGCATGCAAGTTCTCCCCGGCGTGTCGCAACTGTTCGCAACCGTGCTGCGACGAAAAGTAACGACTACGATTGACAGTTTCCACCCTGCGCTCCTAAGCTGAAATTGTATTCCTTGTTGCGACTCAGTCGCAACAAGCGAGCTCAGTCAAAGCTGCAAAACTGCTGAACTGGATTGTAGTCCGTATTGCGACTGAGTCGCAATAAACAAATCACACGTCAAACTATCGCGTGTAGGAGTTACGATGCCCTCTCGTCTCGCTCATCACTCGGTCACTCGGACAATTTCGCGACTGCCAGAATCTGTTCCGCGATTTATCTGCCGGAGGTATCGCAGTCTTTTCCTTTTCGGCCTTCTACTCTGGTGTTGCGGATCGACCTTCGCTCAGGAGAGCCCCTACATCGTCACCTACGACCACTATCTCGAAGAGCCGGGAAGTCTCGATGTTGAATATTTTTCAACCTTCGGCACGCAACGTGGAGGCAATGATTTTCACGCTTTTTGGATGGAATTCGAATACGGCACAACCGCTTGGTGGACGACCGAAGTTTACCTCGATGGGCAGACTACATTTTCCGATAGCACGGTGTTCACCGGCTTCCGCATCGAAAACCGCCTCCGCCTGCTGCAACGCGAGCACATTGTCAATCCCGTTCTCTACATCGAATACGAGAATACGAGCGGAGCCGATAAGATTTTGAAGGAAGTGGAAGGCCACGATGTCGAATCGGATTTTGACGAATCGAACGGAGTCCTGCGCCAGGAGCATGATCACGAGTTGGAGATGAAGCTCCTGCTTTCGAGCACCTTCAAAGGATGGAACGTCGCTGTGAATCCGATTTTCACCAAGAATCTTTCTCCCAGCGAGCCCTGGGAGTTCGCCTATGCGTTGGGCACGAGCCGACCACTGGCATTGAAAGCCTCGCCCGAGCGGTGCAATTTTTGTCGCGAAAATTTCATCGCTGGCATCGAAATGTACGGCGGGCTGGGAGATACCCAGAGCCTCGGGCTGTCCAATACCTCGCACTACCTGGCGCCCGTAATCGCCTGGAACCTGCCGTCGGATTGGACGTTCCGTCTTTCGAGCGGTTTCGGCTTGAACGACAATAGCCATCGCCTGCTGCTGCGCTGGGGAGTGTCACGCGAATTCCCGGGCTTCGGAGAGGTGCTGAGACATTTATTTGGAGGCCGAGAATGAAAAGGCCGGGTCTGAAAAGAATGACGGGTCTGGAGCAGTTCGCCGTCGCAGCAAGCGTCATCTGCATCTTGGCATCGTTAGCGCTGACACAAATCAATCCCAGCGCGCAAAAGCCCAAGCGATCCGTATACGCCGCATTGGCGGACGCCCCGGAGACCGCGCGCGCGCGTAAAAATCCCTTTGAGGGAAACGAAAGAGACGCGGCTGCCGGCGGAAAACTATTTGAGGAACATTGCTCGGAGTGCCACGGGGCAAAAGCGGGTGGTACCAGGCGAGGTCCGAGTTTGCTGCGAGACGAAGTGCAGCAGGCCTCGCCGGGGACGCTCTTCTGGACTTTGACGAATGGTGTCGTCTGGCATGGCATGCCAGTATGGTCGAAGCTGCCCGAGCCGGAACGATGGCAAATTGTGACTTTCCTCGATTCGCTCCACTCGCAAGAGGCAAAGCCTGGGACGCCTCGAACCGCGACAAATCGGTAGCTCGCAGCAGAAATCCCGTTCGCGCGTGTCTTGCACGAATCTAGCTCGAACCGCGAAGCGCCGCCAGCGCGGCCTGTCCAAAGCTGATTCCGCCGTCGTTGGCCGGTACCCCCCGGTTGGTCCACAGCTCCAGGCTCGTATCCTCCAGTTCATCTTTCAAGTCCTCGAGCAGCAACTCGTTCTGGAAGACGCCTCCGGAAAGAACTACGGTGTCGATGCCTTCTTTACTGGCGAGAACCTTCACTGCGTGAGCGACGCCGTGAGCAATCGCCCGCTGGAAGGCTCGCGCAATGATTTCAGGGCTGCGTCCCTTCAGGCGATCCGCGGCGACCGATTGCAGTAGCGGCCGAAAATCAAGTTCTCCATCGACAAATGGAAATGGGTAGCAGTCCATTTCACACGAGTCCCGTGCTATGTGCTCAACCCACATTGCCGCCTGTCCTTCGAAAGTGATGTCCCGTGTAAAGCCGAGCAAGGCCGCCGCCGCATCGAATAGCCGTCCCACGGACGTTGTGCGGAATGTACGTACATTTTTATGAAGTAACTGCAACGCCGTCCGATAGCGCGCAGGGAAGCAAAACGGCGCCGCGCTGAAGTCGGGCAGCCCTTCGACCTGCGACAAGAAGCCTGCCGCCGCCTGCACAGGATGTTGCGCCGCCGCATCGCCTCCCGGAAGCGCAGCCGGCCTGAGATGAGCAACTCGGTTGAATCCGCTCGACAAGCTGCCCTCAAATATTTCCCCGCCCCAGATACTGCCATCGTCTCCAAAGCCGGTACCGTCAAAGCTGACTCCCAGAACTCGTTTTTCCCAAGCGCCGCGCTCTGCCAGCACCGACGCAACATGGGCGCGATGATGCTGGACAGCAATCCTCTCAGCCGCCGGCAAATGTAGCGCATAGGCGGTCGATCGATATTCTGGGTGCGCGTCATGCGCAACCAGCACGTCCTCCCATCGAATCTCATACATCGTCATCAAATCGCGAATCGTCTCCTCGAATGCGCGGAAGGCCTCGTAGTGATCGAGATCGCCAATGTGCTGGCTGACAAATGCCTCGCCTTCGACCACGAGCGTCACAGTATTCTTGAGGTCGGGTCCAAGCGCAAGAATCGGATGTTTGATCGACTGCCGTATTGGAAAGCTGGCGACCGCGCCCGGCGCATAGCCGCGCGAGCGGCGAAGAATCGCCGGTCCAAAAACTCCGGCGCGGGCGACCGAGTCGTCGACGCGGCGGGCAATGGGCCGCTCGCCGACCAGGAACGCATCCGCGATGCCCGAGAGTCGGTCAAAGGCATCCTGATCTTCATAGGCGATCGGCTCGCTCGAGCGGTTCGCGCTCGTCATAACGAGAATGGGCGGAGCGCCCGCATCAACGAGAAGTCGCTGGAGTGGCGTATAAGGCAGCATGATCCCAAGTTCGCGGTTGTCGGGAGCGACTCCGGCAAGCTCGATCTTCGCGGGTGCCAGCACGATTGGGCGCGCGCTCGAAGTGAGCAGCGCGGCGGCTTCGGGAGAAAGATCGGCAAGCGCATGCGCGTCCTCCAGTCGTCCGACCATCACGGCGAATGGCTTTTCTTTCCGGAATTTACGGTCGCGCATTGCGGCGACGGCGCCGGCATTCCTCGCGTTACACGCCAGGTGATACCCGCCGAGGCCTTTTATCGCCACGATCCCGCCGGAGTCAAGAAGTTCGACGGTCTTGCGAATTGCCTTTTCATCGCCGTGCAAAGTTTCTGTCCCGAGTCGGAGGTAGTAATGCGGGCCGCATTCCGGGCAGGCAACGGGTTGCGCGTGAAATCGGCGATTGGCGGGATCGTGATATTCGCGGTCGCAGTATTCGTCAAACGGCCAGTCTTTCATCGTCGTGTTCGGACGGTCATAAGGAAGCGCCAGGATCACCGTGTAGCGCGGCCCGCAATTCGTGCAGTTGATGTAGGGATAGTGGTAACGCCGGTTCGCAGGGTCGGCGAGTTCACGCGCGCATTCGTCGCAGACGGGAAGGTCGGGCGAGATGCGAACCGTGGGACGGCTGTTGCGCGTGCTCTCTTTAATAAAAAATTCCCGAAAACCTTCAGGAACCGCCGGCAAGACTTCGATTTGGACGATGCGTGCAGCGGGAGGAGGTTCGGTCTTTAGACGCTCATGGAATTTGTCGAGTATGGAGTCGTCGCCCTCCGCGTGGATCGCAACACCATCTTCTCCATTCAGGACCCATCCCTTCACGCCCAATCCGGTAGCAATCCGGTAGACGAAGGGACGAAAGCCCACGCCTTGCACCACTCCGCGAACCTTGATCAAACGAGCGCTCGGCATGGATTAGCCAGGTGTGGATACACAACGAGTCCAATGAGCATCCTCGACCACGATACTTGAACAATCATGGCATAAAGGCATAATTTCGCAGAGGTCATACTTCGCAGTGGCAAACTTCTCCTCACAAGAATACGACGCGATTATTCTCGGAGCGGGCGCGGCCGGATTGATGTGTGCCATCGAAGCCGGCAAGCGTGGGCGCCGCGTCCTGGTGCTCGAGCGCTCCGAGCGCATCGGCAAGAAAATCCTGATCTCCGGTGGTGGACGCTGCAACTTCACCAACGTGCATACCACGCCCGAGAATTTCATTTCCGCGAACCCGCATTTTGCGAAGTCGGCATTGGCGCGTTACCGTCCGGAAGCGTTCATAAAACTCGTCGAAAAGCATCGCATCCCATTCCACGAGAAAAAGCTGGGGCAGTTGTTTTGCGATCGCTCGGCCAATGACATTGTGTCGATGCTCGAAGAAGAATGCCGCGTCTCCGGAGTTGAAATTCACCTCAACATGAGAATCAACGAGGTACAAAAGCCCGGCCAGTTTGTTGTGAAAGCGGAAAACTCCGTCTTCTCATCTCCTCGGCTCGTCGTCGCCACCGGTGGCTTGTCGATCGCCAAGATCGGCGCCACCGCGTTTGGCTATGATCTGGCCCGGCAATTCGGATTGAAGATCCAGCCAACCCGTGCTGCTCTTGCTGGTTTCGTGTTCAGCGAAGCAGGCCGCAAACGTTGGTGCGATCTGGCGGGAGTTTCCACCGAGGTCATTGCATCGGCATTGGCGAAGGTATCGGCAACCTCGCCAGCGCGAAAGGTCTCTCAGTCTTTTCGCGAAAAAATGCTCTTTACCCATCACGGCATCAGCGGGCCGGCGGTCTTGCAAATCTCTTCCTATTGGGATGGCAAGGGATCGATCTCGCTAGACCTCGCTCCCGGCGTCGACCTGAATGCCCTTCTCCGGGAACGCGGCCGTCGCGATCAGTCCGGTTGGAAGACGTTGCTTAGGGAAATCCTGCCGCGCCGGTTGGCGGATCGCTGGCTGGAAGCCTCCCCTCTGACGGGCAACACCAGTCGCGCGTTCGCCGAAGCCGAAAAACAACTGCATTCATGGATCGTACAACCGGCAGCGACCGAAGGCTACGGCAAGGCGGAAGTGACCGCTGGCGGAGTCGACACCGATGAACTCTCGGCGCGCACAATGGAATCGCACAAGGTGCCAGGTTTGTTTTTCATTGGTGAGGTCGTCGATGTTACCGGCCAGCTTGGCGGCTTCAACTTTCAGTGGGCGTGGGCGTCGGGTTTCTGCGCTGGCCAAGCGCTCTAAATATAGATCAAAAGGCAGAAGTCGAATTGAAGACGTAAGACGTAAGAAATAAGAAATAAGGAGTAAAGACGGAATGCATTTACTTCTTCAATTTGATTTCTGCCTTTCGACTTGCTACAGCTCCGCGCCTTCCTGCATGAAAGGCATGCGCGCGAGGATCTCCGCAGCCTTCTCGAGTGTTTTCAGGTCCTCTCCGCTAAAGTCCGCGCCTGCGGCCTTCGCATCAAGACCCTTGCGCGAAACCTGCACGACGCCGTTCACATTTCCATCCGCCGGCGCAATGGGAACCGACATGATTTTCTGGATTGGCATCTGATCCATGTTGCGGTCTTCTTCCGCCGTCGAAAGGCGCACCGCTTCAAACAGGCTGGCATGCTTGACCCTCATAAAGGCATTCGACAGGAGGGGAGTGCGCGTGGCGGCTGTGCGTGCGGCCACCGCGGTTCCCGAGAGCGGCAAAACGCCGGCCGACCGCAGTTCAACCGGAAAGATGAACCGCAGGCTGCCTTTTTCCACGCGGAATAGCGCGACCTCGCTACGCTGCACGGACAGAATTCGCGCGAGCTTCAGGCATACCTTCTCCGAGGTCGGAGACTCGGAGAGCATGCCTTCCAGTTCGCCCATTTCCGTCTTCGCGGCTTTTGTTCCAGCCTGACTGCCAGTGTTTGCCATAGAGGTGTGCTTGCCTTCGTCGTTTGCACTGCGATCTTCTCAATAGTGCGAGTACCGGCGAGTCTTCGACAAGTTACTACGGTACTTGCTGTATCCAGGGCTCCATTTTGACCATCCGGGCAATCCGAGCTTGCCCAAGTGTGAACGGCCATGCCCGATAGTTATGACAACCAGAAGTTTTTTCGATGTCGATTCTCCCCAATTCCACAGCCGCACGCGCTATAGTAGATATAAAGCGCTATGGTAGATAAGAGATTGTTGGAAAGTTGCAGGTCATAAGTAACGCCGCACGTCGTTGCTTCTCTGCCCGAAACCACCACTTGAAGTCCACTACCGCAAGGAGTACTGAAATGCCCCGTAAAACTGAAGGAACCACCTCACGAACGAAGAAAACCGCCGCGCTCACTAAGGCAGCCGTTGTACAGCCGGTTCCGGCGCAGATTACACCAGAGCCTCGCAGCGCGGAAGGGCGCAGCCCCGAAATCCGAAGCACCGAAGCTCGCGACGCAGTTCGCGACGAAGTTCGCGACAATGTCACTCCCATTAACGCCGCGCCCATTAAGCCCGCAGCGAAGAAGACCCAGGGCAGCCCTGCGAATCTCGATCACGTAAACCTGGATGAAGAAATTCGCCGCCGTGCTTATGAATTGTTTTTGGAGCGCAAAGGAGTCGCGGGCGATCCGGCGGCGGATTGGTTTGTCGCAGAGCGTGAAGTGCGCGCTCGCTACGCCGGCAAGGAATCTGCTTTCTCAGCCAGACAGGGGAATTAGCCTGCGGAACGTTCGCTCAACCTGAGTCCGCCTTCTGAGCGCCGATAGATTGGTCGCGCGGTCGTGCGCATGTCAAGATGTTGATTACTGTTGCACGGCTTGAATGGCCTGCGGTCGGACCTGTTCGCTCTGAATCTGCGCGATGTCCCACCCGCCGCCCAGCGCCTTTACCAGGTAAACAGATGTGACCATCTGCTGGCCAAGCAACTGCGTAGCCAGCCGCTCATTCGTGAGTAACGTTGATTGCGCCGTGATGACATCGAGATAGGTGGTCACTCCGCCGACGTAGCGGCTGTTTGCAATATCGAGCGCGCGCCGCGAATCGTCAACTGCGGTTGCCTGAGTCTTCGCAGCTCGATCCAGCATCGTGAGTCCCGAAAGCCCATCCTCAACCTGCTGAAACGCTTCCAGCACCGACTCACGATAATTGGCCACCGACTCGTCGTAAGCCGCCCGTGCCGCCGCCAGGTTCGCGCGATTCTTCCCGCCATTAAAGATGGGCTGAAGAACATCCCCGCCCAGCGCCCAGAACAAACTTGGAGCATTTGCCAGCGTCGCAATGTCGCGGCTCTGTAGTCCGCCATCACCGCTCAAAGTGATGTGCGGATAAAATGCCGCCTTCGCGAGTCCGACCTGCGCATTCTGATACGCCATCTGTCGCTCGCTGGTTGCAATGTCGGGCCGTCGCTCCAGAATTTCCGAGGGCACTCCTACGGGCACCGGCGGTGGCGTCACATTGAACGGCGCCTCGGCCAGGGTGAACGTGGACGGCGGCTTCCCCGCGAGCACCGCAATCGCATGTTCGTATTGCGCGCGCTGCTGCAAGACCAGTTGTAGTTGCGTCGCTGTCGAATCGAGCAGCGCAGCCTGCTGCGCAACCTCGAGACCGTTGGCCACTCCGCCTTCATGGCGACGATTGACCAGGTCCAAACCCTTTTGCTGGATCTCTACCGACTCCCGCACCACTCCCGCTTCGCGGTCGAGTTCCCGCAAGTTGAAATAATCGGCTGCGAGTTCCGCGCTCAACACCAGACGAACATTTCCAAGGTCGGCGGACGTCCCCTGCAGCGAAGCGTTAGCGGCCTCAAGATTGCGCCGCACGCTGCCAAACAAATCAACCTCATAGCTGACATCAAACGGAACAATAAAATTGTTTTCTGTGTCCGTTCTGACTTGCGAAGGCGAAGCTCCCTCGAGTGGCCGGTTGCCGGAGACTCGCTGGCGCGCACCATTAGGATCGGTGTCGACAGTGGGAAAGTATCCCGCCGAGGCAACGCGCGCCAGCGAGCGCGCTTGGAGCAGACGGTCCTGCGCGGCCTTTACCGACTGGTTGGCCTGAAGCAGATCCTGCTCAAGGTTATTAAGCGATGCGTCGTGATAAAGCTCCCACCAATTTCCCTTGGGAATTGCATCCTTAGGCGCGGCCGTCTGCCACGGCCCTTCGCCCTTCCAGGTGCCGGGAACATCGGCCGCCGGTCGTTTGTAGTTAGGCCCAACCGCGCATCCGCTAAGCAAAGCACTCGCGACCAGGACGGCGAATATGATGCCGCGATGGCGCGGGCGCCCCCGCCCGCGTGGATCCAGTAGATGGGCAGTCTGCCCGTGAGAGACCGTGCCCTGAACTCGCCGAAGGGACTGTTGCGCGCCTCCCGCGTTTATTTCCACAACCGTCACGAGTGGCTCGCTCCTTGGTTTCGTTGAGGTGGATTTGCCTGAGGCTGATTCTCACTCGGCTGTGCGACTCGCACCTGCTGCCCCGCCTCCAGCGAGTCCGACGGATTAATAATGATGCGGTCGCTCGCCTCAATGCCGTCCAGAATCTCCAGCGTGGTGCCGAAGTCGCGTCCAATCATGATCGATCGCAACTGCACTTTGTTGTCCGGACCCACCACCGCAACCTGCGCTCCCTCCGCGCGAAATAACATTGCGTTCGTCGGAACCGTGATTCGCTGAACCGGATTGCCGACCGTAAAATGCACCTGCCCAAACGACCCAGGCAGCAGCTTGCCGCCCTTGTTCGGAACGTCGACTTCCGTGTTCAGCGTCCGAGTCGCCATATCGATGGCGTCCGCCGTTCGCACCACCATCCCGGTGAACTTCTGTCCGGGAAATTCCTGTAACGTGACGGCGGCCTTCACTCCAACCTTCATCGATGGCGCATACGCCTGCGGAACGCTGACGTAGACGCGCAGCGGATCGACGCGCGCGATATCGAACAACTCTCTGCCATTCGCCTGCGCCCCCGAATTGATTAGCGCCCCGGGGTCGACGTTACGCCGCGTGATCACTCCAGAAAAGGGAGCGTAGACGTTCTTGAACGACTCCATCTCTTCCAGCCTTCGCACATTCGCATCGGCGGCTGCGAGGTTCGCCTGCGCCTGCTGATAGCCGCTCGCCTGCTGATCGGCTTCCTGCTGCGAGACCGAATCCGTCTTGCGAAGATTCGCCCAACGATCCGCCGAAATCTTTGCCAGTCCCAGTGCCGCCTTGATCTGTTCGCGGCCGGCCCGCGCCTGCGAGAGTTCCTGATCGACTTCAGGCGTGTCGATCGACGCCAGCAGTTCCCCCTTCTCCACCTTGCTGCCCATGTCCTTGTACCAGCGCAACAGGTAGCCATTGGTCCGCGCGAAAATGGGAGACTCGATGTATGCCTGCAAATTTCCAGGCAGCACCAGTTCGTTATCGGCAGGTTCGGCCGTTGGTTGCACGACGGCAACCGTCGGAATCGCGGCCGCTTCCGTTTCCTTCGCCAGCGCATCCGTCTCGCTCTTCCGCGTCAGAAACGTCACCAGGGCCGCCAGTAGCAAGACGAGCAGCACAATGCCCACCGCCATTTTGGCGCGGCTGGTCGGCGCCGGCGGAAGGTCGGGTGGCCGCTCAATCTGCGGGTGCGCGGGATGTGCCTGATTCTGCATCCCGCTTTGATGCCCAATCTCCGGCGGTTGTTCCACGGACATAATCACTTTCTCCACAAATTCTATTGCTGATTGGCCGCGATTCGAGCCTGGCGGCGGCCGTGAATAATTGCAAACACACTCGGCACAAAAAACAATGTTGCGACCGTTGCAAACAGCAAGCCTCCGATGACCGCCCGGCCGAGCGGCGCATTCTGTTCGCCGCCTTCACCCAGGCCGAGCGCCATCGGCAACATCCCAATGATCATCGCCAGTGCCGTCATCAGCACCGGACGCATGCGCGTATATCCCGCTTCGATCGCCGCCTGCAACGCGGGCACGCCCGCATCCATGCGGTCGCGCGCAAATGACACCATCAGAATCGAGTTCGCCGTCGCCACCCCCATGCACATCACCGCGCCCGTCAGCGATGGCACGCTCAACGTAGTGCGCGTCACCAGCAGGAACCAGCAAATCCCAGCCAATGCGCCCGGCAGCGCCGTAATAATAATGAACGGATCGAGCCAGGACTGGAAGTTCACCACAATAAGAAGATAGACGAGCACGATGGCGCCAAGTAAGCCAATTCCCAGCCCGAAAAACGACGACCGCATCGTCTCCACCTGCCCGCGCACGACAATGCTGGTTCCGCGCGGTAGATGGTCCTCAAAGGGCTTCAACGCCTTCGTGATGTCCGAAGCAACTCCCCCGAGGTCGCGTCCTTGCGTGCTGGCGTACACGTCGATGACCGGCTGCACGTTGTAATGATTCACCACCGCCGGCCGTGCCTCCGGCGTCAACTGCACCAGATTGCCGAGCACCTGATCGCCGTGCGAGGTGGGACTCATCACGGGAGTGTTCATCAGATCCTGGAGCGAAGTCATGTGATACTGCGGAGCCTGAATCGCAATGGGATACGTCACCCCATTTTTCCGGTTCAGCCAGAAATTAGGCGCGGTCTGGAAGCTTCCGCTCAGGCTGATGAGCACGCTCTGCGCCACATTTTGTGCCGTCAGGCCAACCTGGTTGATGCGCGTGCGGTCCATATCGAGGTAGAGCGTCGGCAAACTCATCATCTGTTGCACATGCACGTCCGCCGTTCCAGGAATCAGTCGCAACCGGTTCGCGATCTTCTGCCCGATCTCGTAATTCGTGCGCAAATCCGCGCCCATGATTTGAACATCCACCGGAGCCGGCAACCCAAAGTTCAAGATTTGCGACACAATATCAGCCGGCTGAAAGAAGAATTCGACGCCGGGAAATTGCGACGGCAATATTCGCCGTAGCCGCCGCACGTACTGCGCCGTCGGGTGATGCTCTGGGTTCAACGCAATCAGAATCTCCGCGTCGCTGGTTCCGATCACTCCCGAACTGCTGTAAGAAAGATTAATGCTCGAGTACGGCAGCCCGATATTGTCGAGCACGGTCTGAAGTTCTTTCTTCGGAATCTCTCGGCGCAGCACCGTTTCCACTTCATCGCAGAGTTTTGCCGTCTCCTCCACGCGCAGTCCCGGATGTGCGCGGAAGTGCAGACGAATCAGCCCTGCATCTACCTGCGGGAAAAAATCTTGCCCCAGAAAGAACACCAGCCCGAGCGAGAGCACGCAGAAGATCACAAAGCAAACGGAGAAGAGCCCGCGGTTATTGAGCGTAGTCTCCAGAAGCTGTTGGTAACTGGCACGGAACTTATCGAAGCCGCGTTCGAATCTGCGCTGGAATTTTCCCAGAAAACTCTTCGGCGCCTCCGCGCGGTGCTCATGCCCGCGCATGATGTACATGACCATCGTCGGAATCAGCGTGCGCGAGAGTAGGTACGACGCCAGCATGGCAAACGAAACCGCCAACGCCATCGGAACGAACAGAAACTTCGCAACCCCGGTCAGAAAGAACATGGGGACGAACACAATGCAGATGCAAAGCGTCGAAACAAAGGCTGGCACCGCAATCTGCTGCGCGCCGTCGAGGATCGCCTGCTTCATCTCCTTGCCCATGGCAAGGTTGCGCTCGATGTTCTCAATTTCGACGGTCGCATCGTCGACCAGGATCCCGACGGCCAGCGCCAGACCTCCCAGCGTCATGATGTTGATCGTCTCCCCCAGCGCGCTCAGCAAAATGATGGAAACGAAAATCGACAGTGGAATCGATATCGCAATGATGATCGTAGGGCGCCAATCGCCCAGAAACAGCAGAATCATCGCCGCCGTCAATCCGGCGGCAATCACCCCTTCGCGCAATACGCCATAAATCGACGCGCGCACAAAAAGCGACTGATCGAACAGAGCCTTGATGTTCATGTCCGGCGGCAGCGTCGTCAGCGCCTTCGGCAAGAGTGCCTTGATGGCGTTGACCACGGTCAGCGTCGAAGCCCCGCCCAGTTTATACATCGACATCAGCACGCCCCGAACTCCATCCTGGCGCACGATGTTGGTCTGCACCGCAAATCCGTCTCGCACGTGCGCCACATCGCGCAGGTAGAGCGTGGACGAGTCGGTAGTTTTCACCGGCAGATTATTAAGTTCGGCAATCGTATCCGGCGTGCCGTTCATCTCCACGTTGTATTCGGTGGCTCCAATCTTCGTAGTGCCCGCCGGCAGAATCAGATTCTGCTCCGCAACCGCATTCACAATGTCGGCCGGCGCCAACCCATAAGTTTGAAGCTTCGCGGGATCGAGATCGACCTGTATCTGCCTCGGCTTGCCGCCGTATGGGTAGGGCGTCGCCGCACCCTGAATCGTGGTCAATTGCGTACGAAGAAAATTGTTCCCCAGGTCGAATAGTTGTTGTTCCGGAATTGTCTTGCTGCTCAACCCAAGTTGCACGATCGGAGTAGTCGATGCCGTATAAGTAATCACCAGCGGCGGAGTCGTCCCCGGCGGCAGTCCGCGCAGAATGGTCTGGCACATCGCCGTCACCTGCGTCATCGCCATGGAGAGGTTGACGCTGGGCCGGAAGAAAATCTTGATCACGGCCTTGCCAGGCACGGCCAGCGATTCCTGGTGCTCGATGTCATTGACCGTGACTGTGAACCCACGCTCGGAATTGCTTACAATCCGTTCCGCCATCTCGCTTGGCGACATGCCGTCGAAACTCCACACCACGCTGACCACCGGAATGTTGATGTCGGGAAAGATATCGACGGGAGTGCGCAGGATCGTGATGGGCGTAAGAATCACGATGAGCAATGCCATCACAACGAACGTATAAGGGCGCCGGAGCGCTAACGCGACTATCCACATAAGACTTGCGACTGCTACTGAGCTTTCCGCCGGGCTGACGAATCCGCGGAGCTTTTATAGATTCAAAACAATACGTTTCGGATTTAAATTATAATGAATTTCCGCCATGACACAAAGTTACGTCCGAGCCGAGATCGCCCAGAACGGGAGCAACGGCAAGCGTTCTCCCGGCCGGCCGCGCAGCGAGCAGTCGCGCCAGGCCATTCTGCGCAGCACGCTGAAGTTTCTTCGCCAGCAGGGTGGATTCCCCGACCTCAGCATTGAGGCCGTGGCAGCCGACGCCAAGGTAAGCAAAGCCACTGTCTACCGCTGGTGGCCCACCAAGGCGGCATTGGTAGCCGACGCTTTTTCAGCCAGCGTCGAACAGGAACTCCAGTTCCCGGACACCGGCTCCCTGCGCGGCGATGTGGCACAGCAGATGCGCAATGTAATACGCCTTTTTCGGTCGCCGCGCGGCAAGGTGGTTGCGGCCCTGGTTGCCGGCGGCCAATCCGACCCCGAACTAATCGAAGCCTTCCGCGAAAGATTCATGTGGCCCAAGCGCCTGCAAGCCTACAAGACGTTACAGCGTGGCATTGATCGCGGCGAACTTCCCGCCGGAACCGATCTCGATCTGCTGCTCGACACTCTCTACGGCGCGATCTACATGCGCTTTCTAATCCGCCACTTCGAACTCCGTGAAGACTTCGCGGACCAAATCTGCGGCCTGATTCTAAAAGGCTGTGATCGCCAAACGCGCTGACGGTTCGAAAGCCGCTACGCGCTACTTCACCACATGCCGCGGCGAAACTCTATCCAGCAGCGCCAATAACCGTGCCGACGAAGCGGGAGCTTTCACCTTCCCACCGCGCACAATCTCACGCGCGCTGATCTCTCTCCCATAAAGCGCTTTGTTCGCGCCGTCGTCTGACCGCATCGTCGAACCTTCCAGCGAGACGCCGGCAAACAATCCCTGCGCCCGCGAATACGAGAGTATCTCCGCTTTCATGACCACATCAGTCTCCGCCGAAGTATCGCGTCCCACCGGACCCGCCGCGGCCGACGCATCCGCTCCGAGCTTGACTTTGCTGGACAGCACGGACTTCGCGCCCGATTCATTCATGACCAGTAAAACAAAATCGGTAGCCTGTGCCCCAATCTGAAAGCCAAAGCTGCCGCCCTCCAGCGCAAACATTGCCGGTGCGCTCCAATGGCCCGAAAAATCCATGCCCTTGCGGCACGTAATCAACCCCCGCCCATAGCTGCCGCCCACAATAAAGGCGGCCTTCTTCACGGACGGATAGATCACGATGCACTCCGCCTTGTTCAGCAGATCTTTCGGAATGCTGTCCGGCATGCCCAGAATTTCCTTCATCACGGCAGCCGATTCGTCGATGCGGTCATCCACCTTCTCCTGCTTGTCCGCCGCAATCACTGGCGCGACGCAAGCCAACACAAGCACTAACAAGAATAACTTTGTCTTCATAGACCGTTCCTCCCAGTTCGAAGTTAGCGTTAGCAGCCCGACACTACCACGCCCGTCAGAAAGTTGGCAAACGCCCGACGCAATGTGCTTTTCACCTCTGCAATATGACCTCTAACCTCTGACCTGGGTCGGCCTCACTCGCCTTGCCATCCTCTCGTCCGGGGACTACCATTTTCTAAGATTCATTTCGCTTCAAAGGACTTCTTCTCGTCAGTTTCGTCTGACCAGATTCCGCATCCCCAAGGAGGATCTATGGCAACCGCAGTCTCTCCGATTGACTCTCGCGTCAACGAATTCCTGGAAAAACCCCGCAAAATGCTCATCGATGGCAAGTGGGTCGATGCCATCTCCGGCAAGACGTTCCCCACCTACAATCCCGCTACCGGCGAAGTCCTCGCTCAGGTAGCAGAAGGCGACAAAGCCGACATCGACGCCGCCGTCAAGGCTGCCCGCAAGGCTTTCGACAGCGGCCCCTGGTCCCGTCTCACCACCTCCGAACGCGGCAAGCTGATCTGGAAACTGGCCGACCTGCTCGAACAGCACCTCGAAGAATTCGCGACGCTCGAAACTCTCGATAACGGCAAGCCGCTGACGGTCGCTCGCGCCGCCGACGTTCCTCTTGCCGTCGATATGTTCCGCTACATGGCAGGCTGGGCCACCAAGCTCGAAGGCACCACCATTCCCATCTCCGTTCCTTACACGCCTGGCGCAAGCTATCACGCCTACACGTTGCGCGAGCCGGTGGGAGTAATCGGGCAAATCATCCCGTGGAACTTCCCGCTGCTCATGGCCGCGTGGAAACTGGCTCCTGCGCTCGCCGCTGGTTGCACAGTAATTCTGAAGCCCGCCGAGCAAACTCCTCTCTCCGCCCTGCGTTTGGGCGAACTGATCAGCGAAGCCGGATTCCCCGACGGCGTAGTCAACATAGTCCCGGGCTACGGAGAAACCGCCGGCGCAGCCCTGGCCGCGCACGACCTGGTGGACAAAATCGCCTTCACCGGATCGACCGAAGTCGGCAAGCTGATTGTTCATGCCGCAACTGGCAACCTCAAGAAAGTGTCTCTCGAACTCGGCGGCAAATCGCCCAACGTTGTCTTCGCCGACTCCGATCTCGACTCCGCCATCGGCGGAGCAGCCAGCGCCATCTTCTTCAATCAGGGCCAAACCTGCTGCGCCGGTTCCCGCCTCTTCGTCGAGCGCCCGGTGTTCGACAAAGTAGTCGAAGGCGTCTCCGCGAAAGCCAAGAAGATCAAAGTCGGCTCGGGCATGGAACCGAGCACTGCGATGGGCCCTCTGGTCTCCGAAGAGCAGTTACAGCGCGTCTGCAACTATCTCGAGATCGGCATGAAAGAGGGCGCGACCGCCGCTGCCGGTGGCAAAAAGCTGGGCGACAAAGGCTACTTCGTCGAGCCCACTGTCCTCGTCAATACCAAAGAAACCATGCGCGTGGTGCAAGAAGAAATCTTTGGCCCGGTAGTAGTGGCCATTCCCTTCGACGGTCCCGACGACCTGGTCAGCAGCGCAAATAACTCGATGTACGGTTTGGCAGCGGGCATTTGGACAAGAGATATTTCCAAAGCTCACCGCCTGGCTTCCGCTTTGCGCGCCGGCACAGTCTGGATCAACTGCTTCAACATCTTCGACGCCGCTCTACCCTTCGGAGGCTACAAGCAATCCGGCTGGGGCAGAGAGATGGGTAAAGACGTCCTGGAACTCTACACGCAGACGAAAGCGGTCTGCACACGGCTGTAAGAGAGCAAAAGACTCAAAAGGCGCCCCACTTTAACGTCGCTGTTTTGGCGACGTTAGAGTGGGGATTTTTGTTGGTCAGTAAGATTCGAGGCAAAGAGTGCAGTACATGCCTCCTCTACCACACAAGGTTTTGACCTTCCTGATGGCTGACGGCTGACGGCTGAAGGCTGAAGGCTGAGAGCTCTCCTACTCGTACCTGAGCGCCTCCGCCGGCAAAATTCGCGCCGCCGCCCACGAGGGATAGATCGTCGCAACAAACGAAATTCCGATTGAGACAAACGCGACGATCAGTCCATCCATCAGGCGCGGGGCGAAGGGGACGTAGTCGATGGAATAGACCTCCGCCGAGAGCGCAATAAAATGATAGTGGCCGCCCGCCCACGAGATCGCATAGCCAATCGCTAAGCCGATCACAGTCCCAAGGACTCCGATCAAAACACCCTGCGCGATAAACACACGGCGAATCTGGCGCTTTTTGGTGCCCATCGACATGAGGACGGCGATGTCTTTGGTCTTTTCCATCACCATCATGGTGAGCGAGATCAGAATATTCAGCGCCGCTACAAAAACGATCAGGCCGATGGTGATGAAGGTGACCAGGCGCTCGAGGCGCAGGGCGTGGAAGAGCGGCTTGTTCTGCTCCATCCAGTTGGTGGTCATGAAGCCGCTGCTGCCGGTGGCCTGGTCGGCGTCCTTTTCGAGTTCCTGGCCGACTTCGGGCGCGCGATAGATGTCGTCGAGCTTGAACTGGATGACTGAGATGACGTCGCCGAGGCCGAATAATTCCTGCGCGTCGGCTAGCTTGATGAAGGCCCAGGAGGAGTCGTAATCGAAGAAGCCGGAGTTGAAGATTCCGACTACGCGGAAGCGAATGTATTTGGGGACCATGCCAAAGGGCGTCAGCTCGCCTTGCGGCGAGGTGACGAGAACGACTGAGCCTACCGTCGCGCCGATGCCCTCCGACAAATCTTTGCCCAGAATGATGGGAGGCATGGCGGCGACGCGGGCGTGAACGCCGGCTAGATCGTCGGGGGATGAGGTGGCGCGGACACTCTTGTCCGCGGCCGTTGCAGTTGCATTTGCACTTGGTTTTGAACTTGATCCTTCAGCCCCAGCCGCGGACCCTTCAGCCAGCTCCGCCGCCGATCCAATCGTGACCGTTTGTAGCAGATCGCTGACCTTGCGCTCATAGCGCGGCAACATGCCTTTGAGCACCGCGCCTCGCGCGCGCGGGCCGCGAGAAATCAGCACCTGCTCATAGATGGCGGGAGCGGCAGCCACCACATGCGGCTCGTGTTCCAGTTTCTCTAGCAGGGGACGCCAGTTTTGAATACCGTCGCTCTCCACACGCAGCAGGCTAACGTGCGAGGTCGAGCCCAAAAGCCGCGCCTGCAAATCCTGGCGAAAGCCGTTGTTGACGGCCAGCGCGACAATCAGCGAGGCCACTCCCGCCGCTACGCCGGCAATGGAGATTGCCGTGATGATGCCGATAAACGCCTGCCGGCGTTTGGCGCGGAGATAACGTGTCGCGATGAAAAGTTCGAAGCGCATGAGTTCAGCCGTCAGCCGTCAGTTAAAGCGGATTATATCTGGCTACCGCCGCGTGCTGGGTTACTGACAACTCACGGTTCATAGCTGACGGCTGATGGCTGAAGACCGATGGCTTACAACTGACAACTGACAACCCGCCGCCGCTTCCTGCTATCCTTCCCTCTCATGTCCCCCATTCTGACCAGTGTGCTGCTGGGGCTTACCGCGGCCGCCGCCAACGTTTTTGGCGGCGCGATCATTGTTCAGAAGAATTGGGAGCACGCGTACCTGCGCTATTTCGTCGCGCTCGGCGCTGGCTTCATGCTGGCGGTCGCACTGGTGGAAATGGTGCCGGAAAGCATCGCGCTGCGCGGGCCGCATGCTGGATTTCTAATTCTCCTCGGCTATCTGCTGGTCCACTTCTTTGAGCACACGGTCACGCCGCACTTTCACTTCGGAGAAGAAACGCACGCTGACGAGTTCGTCCACGCCCACAAAGGCTAGTCGGTTTTGATGGGGCTTCTTATTCACACAT
>JBAQJF010000066.1:0-2993 GCA_049300195.1 Terriglobales bacterium
CGCAAATCGGATCCCGTCATCTCCGGCGGCTCGCACAGGTCGAGCATGCCGAGAATGGTGGGAGAAATGTCGCGCAGCGATCCGTTTGGCTTAAGCGTAAATTGCTTGGCGTTTTCCGCGATCACAATAAACGGCACCGGATTGGTGGTGTGCGTAGTATGCGGTCCTCCGGTAGCCGGATCGATCATCATCTCCGCATTCCCATGATCGGCCGTAATCAGCATCGCCCCGCCGCGAGCCCGCACTGCTTTCTCGATCTCGCCAAGGCACGCATCCACCGTCTCGACCGCCTTCACCGTCGGCTCGATCTTCCCCGAATGCCCGACCATGTCGGCGTTGGCGAAGTTCACGATGATTACGTCAAACGTGCCGTCATTCGTGGCCTTGACGACGGCGTCGGCGATCCCCGCCGCGCTCATCTCGGGCTTCAAATCGTAAGTGGCGACCTTCGGCGACGGGATCATCACCCGATCCTCGCCCGGAAATGGCTGCTCCATTCCGCCATTGAAGAAGTAGGTAACATGCGCATACTTCTCCGTCTCAGCCACGCGCAGGTTGCGCATGTTCTGAGCGCCCATCACATTCGCCAGAATATTCGCCATCGATTCGGGCGGAATCACAATCGGCAGGCTGAAATTCTTGTCGTAGCGCGTCATGCAAACATACTTGAGATTCTTCGGCACGCGATCGCGTGGAATGGTCGCATTCAAATCGGCCGCTTCCGGCAGATCGCTCCCGCCATGCTCGTTCAGCCCGCTATTGCGGCACAGCGCACGCGTGATTTCGCGCACCCGGTCGGCGCGAAAGTTAAAGCAGATGCAGGAATCCTCGTCGCCGATTGTTCCTGGGCCCGTTGCGAAAGCCGCCGCGCCCTGGTCTTTATCCTTATTTATGCAGACAAACGGCACCACAAACTCATCCGTCACGCCCCGGTTATATGACTCCTTCATGCCCTGCACCGGGTCGGCGTAAGTTCCGCCTTCGCTTTTGCCGTTCACCATCGCTTCGTACGCCTTGGCGATGCGCTCCCAGCGCCGGTCGCGGTCCATGGCGTAATAGCGGCCATTCACAGTCGCGATCCTGCCACAGTTGTACTCGCGCATCTTCTGCTGCAATTGTTCGAGATATCCGGCGCCGTTGGTCGGCAGCGTGTCCCGTCCGTCCATGAAGGCGTGGACGAAGACGCGCTCGACACCCTGCTGTTTCGCCATTTTCAGCAGCGCGTAAAGATGTTCCTGCCGCGAGTGCACGCCGCCGTCGGAGACGAGTCCCAAGAGATGCAGCTTGCGGCCGCTGGTGCGCGCATGCTTCATCGCATCGGCCAGCACGGGATGCGAGAAAAATTCCCCGTTCTGAATCATCAAATCGATGCGTGTGATGTCCATGTGAACGATGCGCCCCGCGCCGATGTTCAAATGTCCGACTTCACTGTTGCCCATCTGCCCCTCGGGCAGTCCAACGAACGGCCCACTCGTGTGAATGAGAGTGTTGGGATATTCGCGCAACAGCCGGTCATAGGTCGGCTTGCGGGCGAGCGCGATGGCGTTGGCTTTCGTTTCCGCGCGGTATCCCCAGCCGTCGAGGATGATCAGGACGAGAGGTTTGGGACGCAAGAGCAGCTCCTGGCTTCTGGCTAGTCAAATTCGTTTCCGCGGGTTTACGCGGATTCTCGCGGATTAAATAAAACGGCGTCTCGGCGCCTTGCTGATGGTTTTCAGCAGATACTCTGAACCGCTTCTCGCACCCGCACATCTCATACTATGGCAGAAATCGCCTCCAAGATATAAAGAGGATTAAAACATGATCAACGAACTGCTCTTGTCCGAATTCGATGAAGAAATCAAGAAAACGCGCACCATGCTGGAACGAGTTCCGGCAGACAAAAAGGACTTTGCGCCCCATCCCAAGTCCACGCCGTTGGGCAAACTCGCGCCGCACATCGCGCAGTTGACGGGCTTTGGCCTGACGATCCTGACCACTCCCGAGCTTAATTTCGCGGTCACGAAATTCGCGCCGATGCCCTTTGAGTCGGCAAGTCAGTTAGTCAAGGATTTCGATGCCGGAGCGGCCAAGACGCGTGACGCCCTGAAGAACACTCCCGATGAAGCCTGGACACAGCCCTGGAAGCTGAGCGCCGGAGATAAAACGATCTTTGCGGGATCGCGTTTCCTCGCCTACCGGGAAATGTTCCTCAACCACATCGTGCATCACCGCGCCCAACTCGGCGTGTACCTGCGCCTGAATGAGACACCAGTGCCCGCAACCTACGGCCCCTCGGCGGACGACAGGATGGGATTCTAGGTTTTGATCTACCAGATCACTTCAACGGGATAGCGCGAGAAGAGCGGATCGGCCGTAAGGATGGGCCATCCTTCTTCGATACTCTGCGCTATTAACAGGCGATCAAAGGGATCACGATGATGCAGCGGTAAGGATTCGACGCGCAAGACATGGCCCAGACTCACGGGCAAAAGTCGAACATGATTGGAACTGAGCTCCCCGGTCAAAAAGGAACCGGCTGGTTGCGGTAGCGACAGCGAGAGTCTTCCCAATTGCGCCTTCTGAATCGCCTCCCACAGGCTCACGACACTCCACCATAGTTCGGCCGATGCCATCAGGGTTCTCGCTCGCGGAGACAGTCGCTTCTCCTCGGCCACCGCCCAAATAAAAGTGTGGGTATCGAGCAGGACTTTCATTTCCAGAAAAGATCTTCAATCTCTTTCGGAAGAGGATCGTTGAAGTCGTCGGAGATAAGAATCTTTCCCTTGGCCGACCCGAACTTGAACTTGCCGGTTGCCGCCTTGATCGGCACCAGCTTGGCGACAGGTGTTCCTGCCTTCGCGATCACAACCTCTTCTCCCATGGCAACCCGCTCCAGCAGGCGCGAGAGGTGAGTCTTGGCCTCGTGAATATTGACTTCCATGAGGCCATTATAGCTTAGTCATGGACTTAGTCAACCATGTTCGTCTACGGGGAAAAACGAGGTATCCGGA
>JBAQJF010000067.1:0-2995 GCA_049300195.1 Terriglobales bacterium
CGGGTGCGCGGTTGCTGCCGGCGAGCTGCTCCATTTCCTCCTGCGTGAACTCTTCGGCCTGCTCCAGGAAAATGTAATGCGCCTGCGGGCCGCGAGCTTTACGCTTCGCTCGCCCACTGTCACCGGCATGGATGAAAAAAATGGAACTGTCGAGGCCCTCCGGATGCGGCAGCCTCAACTCGTGATCGACGGCGTGCCAGTGTTCGAGTAGCTCGGGGTGCTCCGTGAACAACGGCTTGACGTGGTCTTTGTTCAGGTCATCCCAGACTCTGCGGATGATCCATACGATGACGCCTGGTGTCTCGGCCGCCAGGATCAGAGCGAGCGCACGAGCTGCGTAGGATTTCGCGGACCCGCGGCTCCCGCCGAATCCCAGAACCGTGGGAGCAAACGCGCGGCGATCCCGAATTGCCTGGAGCAGCAGTTTTTGTTTCGGCTGCAGCCGCACCGTCAGGTCGCGCGCCATTTACTCGTCCTGTCCAGCATCCATCACGATCAACCGGATCCCACGGTCCTTCCCGTCCTCGTCCACCAGCCGGTGGTCCGTGGTTTCCCGCCACTTGCCGCGGCACTTCAGCCAGAAGCAGCAAGCCCACGCTTCTCCGCGCATCGCGGCATTGTAGACGTTGGTGCCGATGTTCGCGTTCGTGATCGCCACGGCGGTCTCGAGTTCGCGTCCGAAGTGCTTCCGCATGGTTTTGGCGTCGATGCCCTTTTTTCCCAAACACAGGGCGATCGTTTCATGAGGGAATCCCTGTGACGCCATGCTGCGGACAGTATTCCGGTCGGCTTCAGTCGGTTGATATTTTGGGCGTCCGCTTGGCATGTGTTTTTTAGGCGCGGGAATAATCCAGCGCGTTTCCTCCTGTTTCTTTCTTCGGTTCACCTTGGATCTCTAACCCTCTCAATGACTTGACTTGCTCGAAGGTCGATCCGTCGCTCGCGAGCGTGGCTGATTTTCCGGTGAGCTTCTCCCAGCGCATGACCACCTGGTCGACAAACCGGGGCTCGATTTCGATTCCACAGCAAATCCGCTCTACCGATTCGGCGGCCGCGAGCGTCGTTCCCGAACCGAGGAATGGCTCCCACACGACGTCTCCGCGTTTGGTGTGGTTCAGTATCGGCCGTCTCATCAATACGATTGGTTTTTGGGTTGGATGGTTTTGTTTCTCCTCCGTTGATCCGCCCATGATCGTCTTGGGAGATGCGGCGTCCCAGATGGTGCTTTGGTCGCGGCTGCCAAGCCAGTGTGCGGTCTTTCCGCGTCTCACTGCGTACCAACAAGGCTCATGTTTCCAATGATATGCCTGCCTCGACATCGCCGCGGCGGTCTTGTTCCAGATGATCTGCTGGCGTACCTGAAACCCGATACGATCGAGACCCACCGCCACTTCTACCAGGTGGCTGGTCGCATGCCATATGTATGCCACGTCCAGCGTTGGGACCAGAGCAAACGCATCGGACCAGTCCGCTTTCGTGTCGCCGGAGATGGTGGTCGCGGTGTGGCCCTCGATCCTCTGTTTCATGTACGATTTCGCCGCCGGCCCCATCTCGTTGTGACCTGCTCGATCCCGCCACTCCATGTCCAACTCGACACCATACGGTGGATCGGTGACCATGAGGAACGGCCTGTGCGGTCCGAGCGCGATCGCGACCGATTCGCTCTTCGTTGTATCTCCACAAAATACGCGGTGCGGGCCACACAGCCACAAATCGCCGAGACGCGAGGTTGCAACTTCGGGGACTGGCGGTACCTCGTCCTCGGCCGGGTTGGGCGCCAGCGTAAAGGCGTCGATCTCGCGCGTGTCGAAACCCGTCAGGCTCAGATCAAAGTCCAGCGCTTTCAGTTCGCCGAACTCCAGCGCCAACGCATCGAGATCCCACTCGGCCCAGCTTACGGAGCGGTTCGCCATCAAACGGAAAGCCTTCACTTGCGCGTCGGTCCAGCCGTCGCATGGAACTACCGGCACTTCCCGCATTCCCTCCGCGATCGCGCCCTTCAAACGCAAATGCCCGTCAATCAACTCGCCATCCGACTTGGCGAGGATCGGCACCGCGAAGCCGTACTGGCGGATGCTGGCTCTGATCCGATCGACGGCCTTGTCGTTCTTTCGGGGATTATTTTCGTACGGCTTCAACCGTTCGACGGGCCAATATTCGACGCGGAGCCTTAGCCTGACAGAGGTAGTCTCTGGATCTTCCCCGGGAGCAGGGGCGCGATTGATCGGGCTACGAACGGGCATGTCTCACGCACAATTATAACGACGTACAGAGGATGCGTAAAGTGTTCTACTAAAGAGAGTTAACCTTTGCTAAAGAGAGATCACGGCGACTCGGCCGCGCAAATTCAAAATCAAAGCAGCGCCCGAGCAGATCGAACTCTCCGCTCTCGCATAATGTGGCCATTCACCGTCCCCATCGTTTTGGTCTGACGGAGGAAGTCGGGCTTCCAGGAGCGGCGCATGCGTGTTGTCCTTCGCCAAACGTGGCCGGAACTCTGCTGGACGGGTTGTTCGATGTTGTAGTGGTCTGGCGATTCGACCGTTTTGCCCGCAGTGTGTAACAACTCGTTCTCGCGCTGGAGGAATTTCGCGCACTCGGAATCGATTTCGTCTCACACCGCGAGGCATTGGGCACCTCGATGCCGACGGGCAAAGCGATGTTCACTATCATCGCAGCCATGGCGGAATTGGGATGTAGCAATATTCGGGAACGCGTCGTCTCTATCTACCAAATCTAAGGTGTTGGTTTACGTCGTCGAGGCTTAGCTTTGCCTTTCTTTGCGGCCACCACCGGTACGGAGGGGCGCGCGGGGGCGTTCTTCGCCGCCGTGGCCATCTTTAGCTTCTTATCAAACGTCAGCTTCCCCTGGTTCACCTTGGCCCCGCCCGCTATCCTCGAGTTGATCTTTTCCGCGCCCATCTGCGCAACGCGGTCAGCGGTCCATTCAGCGACCTGAGACGCTGATTGCTGCCTAAGGTCGCCTTGGGTAACC
>JBAQJF010000068.1:0-6915 GCA_049300195.1 Terriglobales bacterium
GCAGTTCCCCTTATTGGACAGTTTTGGACAGTTGCTGCAAGTGCCCAATGGCCCGTAACTCTATGATTGCGTTGGTTGCGGGGGGTGGATTTGAACCACCGACCTTTGGGTTATGAGCCCAACGAGCTACCAGACTGCTCCACCCCGCATGAAAATCATAACAGCGGGGTTCAGCACGGTCAAACAAGTACAACAAGGTCGGGTCTGTGTCGGGGCCCCACTGGCCGAGGTTTGCATGTCCGCATCTCCAGCAATAGCCTTTTTCGCAGCCGGAAGCCCGACCTTTCGTCCTCTACCTGCAGATGCGTTCCAGTCGCCTGCGTCATCAAATTGTATAATCAGAATCTCGCATGAGCTATCAGGTCCTGGCGCGCAAGTACCGTCCTCAGAAATTCTCCGACGTCATCGGCCAGGAACACGTCACTCGTACGCTCCAAAATGCCATTGCGCAGGAGCGGATCGCTCACGGATACATTTTCAGCGGACATCGGGGTATCGGCAAAACCACCGTCGCCCGCATTCTGGCCATGTCACTCAATTGCCGTGCTTCTGCCAAGCCGTCAGCCGAGCCCTGCGGCGTTTGCGAATCCTGCACCGAAATTCGCGCCGGCAACGCCGTCGACGTGATCGAAATTGATGCCGCCACCAATCGCGGCATCGACGAGATCCGCGAACTTCGCGATGCCGCGCGCTATCGGCCCGCGCGCGACCGCTTCAAAATCTACATTCTTGATGAAGCGCACCAGATCACCGATGCTGCCTTCAATGCGCTGCTCAAGACGCTCGAGGAGCCTCCCAGCCACATCATCTTTATGATGGCGACCACCCAGCCCGAGGATATTCCCCAGACCATTCGCTCGCGCTGCCAGCATTTTAGTTTTCGCGCGGTCAAGTTCGAGGACATTCTCCAGCAACTGCGCGGCATCAGCGCGCAGGAAAAGATCGCGGCCGACGACGATGCGCTCGCCCTGCTCGCCGAAGCCGGCGACGGCTCCATGCGCGACGCACTCTCCATTCTCGATCAGGCGATCGCCTCTACGTCGGAACATCTGACACTTGACTCGGTGCGCAGCCTGATCGGTGCGGCGCCCGCCGGCGCACTGGAAACCGTCATGCAGGCCGTCTCCGAAAGCGCCAGCGACAAGATTCTGGTACTCGTCGACGAACTGCTGAATGAAGGCCACAGTCCCACTCATTTTGCGCGACAACTCGTGCGCTTTCTACGCAATGTTACCGTGGCAAAAATCGCCGGGAAGGATTCTCCACTGCTTCAGGTTTCTTCCGATGAGCGCGCTCGCGTCGCACGCATCGCCCAGCTATTCAGCGAAGAGGATCTGGCGCGGCACTTGCAGATTATGCTGCGCACTCACGGCGATCTGGGGTACCGGCAGGAACAACGTTTTCATCTCGAACTCGGTCTTCTGAAAATGGCCCACGCCCAGCGCTTGTTGCCCATTGAACAATTACTGAGCGAGGCCGCGGCGCCTGCGGGGTCAGGCCAGCAACGTACGGGTGGCCGACCAGTTCTCGCGCCGCTGTCTGCAGCCGGTCCCGAAATGCGCAGAACTGAAACGCCCGCGCGGTCCGGTTCGGTTTCTCCGTTCGCTGCTGATTCGGCGCGCAAAAGCCTTCCGAAGGCGGAGTCATCCGGCGAAACATCCATTACCTCATCGCGCTCCATGTCCATGGCGGCCACCAACGTCGTGGTCATGGGCTCGGCAGCTCCAGCGATCGCAGAAATTGCCCAGAGTCCAGCCGTCGCCGTGGAGGTTGCCCCGCCCCTCACTGCCGACTCCCTGCGCGATACCGTCCTTAATGCACTCAGCAATCAACCCATGCTTGTTTCTCTGCTCGAATCCGCGAACTGGAAGCTGGAAGGGAATTCATTGACCGCGAAGGTTGCCGCATCGAGCACGATGCTTGAGATGTCGTTCACCTCGGAGGCGCGCCGCATCGCAACCGCGGCCGCGAGCGGCGCGGCGGGTCACCCCATCAAAGTGCAGGTGCTTCCCGGAGGAACGCAGCAGGCGGCAACCTCGGGGGAAACAGAGGGAAGGGGCAATGGTAAAGGTTCGAATGGCAGAGGCACCGCCCGCAGCCGAGCCGAGAGCGACCCGGTTGTACGTCGCATGCGAGAAAAATTCGGAGCCGAAATTCGCACCGTGATCGACTACCGCGAGAAAGGAAGGAATTAATCCGTAATCGGTGATTTGTAATTTGTGATTGAAAGCCAGCCCATTCTGCGGGCCGCAATCACTTTTCGGTTTTAGGCTTTTGAAATTACAAATTACAAATTACAAATCACCAATTACAAATGTCCCTATGTCCGGATTCAATCTCCAGGAAATGATGCAGCAGGCCAAGCAGCAGGCCGAAGTTCTGCAAAAGAAGATGGAACAGACCATCGTCGAAACCTCTTCCGGCGGTGGTACCGTCACGGTCAAAATGGATGGCCGCAAACAGCTTCTCTCCATAAAAATCGACCCGGAGGCAGTCAAGGCGGGCGACGTCGAAATGCTCCAGGACCTCGTTCTTGCCGCAGTCAACGAAGCGGGCCGCAAGCTGGACGAAGCCATGAAATCAAGCCTGGGAGGAATGCTCGGGGGACTCGGAGGGATTTTGTAATTTGGTAATCGGGTAATTGTGAAATTTGAAAGCCGGAGCCGAAGCGGTAGCCTCGCTGGTTTTGAAATTACCAAATTACACAATTACCCGATTACCCAATTCCCATGTCCAAGTTTGCCGAGCCGATGACCCGCCTCATCGATCAACTCAAAAAGCTGCCGGGGGTCGGCAGCAAGAGCGCCCAGCGCCTGGCGTTTCATATCCTGCGCTCAAGCGAAGACGACGCCGACGCACTCGCAGGAGCCATTCGCGACGTCAAAGCTAACCTGCGCCTCTGCTCCGTCTGCAACAACATCACGGACGTCGATCCCTGCGTCTACTGCAGCAGCGCCACCCGCAATCAAAAATTAGTCTGCGTGGTCGAGGAACCGACCAACATCGCGGCCGTCGAGAAAACCCGCCACTTCAATGGCGTCTATCACGTGCTGCACGGGTCGCTCTCGCCCCTTCACGGCGTGGGCCCCGAGCAACTGCGCATTGCCAACCTGATCAGCCGCGTGGCTAAAGACGACATTGAGGAAGTCATCCTGGCCACTAATCCGACGGTCGAAGGCGAAGCCACCGCCACTTATCTGGCCCAGCAACTCAAGCGCCAGGGCCTGCGCGTGACGCGCATCGCCATGGGTATTCCGGTCGGCAGCGACATCGAGTACACCGACGAAGTCACCATGCTCAAGGCCATGGAAGGCCGTCGCGATATGTAGGTCTCCCCACATCTGACGTACCGCCTATGCAAACACTTTGTAGCTTGACCGCCGTAGTTCACCCCCTTAACATTCTGGTAAACGATCTTCGATGACCGATCAGACCACAGCGCGCTATTGCGTCAATCAAAGTCCATGGGGCGGTGCATGAGTTTGAAGGATGGGGACGCTAAGATGGCGGGCCGAAAAGAAGAACTTGCCAGCGCGGAATCCCCTCCGAGGCGCAGCAGGAAACCCTACCAGCGTCCGGATTTTCGCTTCGAGCGCGTGTTTGAGACCATGGCTTTGGCCTGCGGCAAGATAAGTCCGACAGAGTCGCACTGCAACTTCAACCGTAAGAGTTCCTAGATTCCAGCGGCTGCCACCACCCTTTATTACTTTCGGCACTCTCTCCTTATGTTACCAACAGTATTCGACAAGGGCGAACACCGTTGCCCCTCGTGGACCGCATCTCTTAATCTTGTGCCATCGGCTAAAACCATGCCCTTTTCTTCTTTTGGTGGGAGGACTTCATGACGCCATTGCGTTGTCGATTTCTGCTTTCTTGCCTGGTTCTTGGCGCGCTTCCTCTGGCAGCGCCGGGTCAGCTTAATCGTGGTCATGTAGGCCGGGTAACGGACTGGAGTTCACACCATCTGGTTGTCAGTGGCGGACCGTCAGCCGCCAACCTCAAGGCTGCCGAGACTGAGCCTCGCATTCTCTTTCAGTTGGCCGACCGCAATCTGGTGCGTGCTCAAGGTGGCCAGCTCAGATTTTCCCCTCCCGCGCCAGAGCCCGCGACCGAACTGCCCCGCACTCTGGATGGTGGGGGAGGTGGCCCGCTCAGTACGAATAGCTCGCTTACACATAGGGACTGGAGCGTCAGTTTGGGTAACGGCAGTGTATCCTTATCCAAGTCTCCGGCCAAGTACAGCTTCAGCATCAGCGGCACGCCGAGCTGTACCGCCGACTTTGCCGTGTTCGCCTTGAACGTCGCCGGCGCCACCAATGGGCAAGCCAACATTGTCGGGATCGACGAACTCTACAGCGGCACCGGACCAAACGGACTTTGCGGCACCGCGCCCACCGTGACCTGGGCCTACAACGGAAGTACGAAGGGTGGATCGGTCCTCACCTCTCCTACTATCTCGCTCGATGGCACGAAAATCGCTTACGTCGAAAGTGCCGCCGGATCTTCCGTCTTTCATGTTCTGACGGTGAAGGCAGGACAGGGCACCGTCACCAAAGCAACTGCGCCCACGGCGAACGGCGCCTGCACCGCGACTACGTCTTGCCTGGTATCCACCACCTATTCCTCAACCGTCACTACCACGCTCGCCGATGCGTGGGTCGATTACCAGACTGACAAGGCTTTCGTTGCCAGCGATGACGGCAAGATTTCCCGCATCAGTTGCGTTTTCAAGTGTGTGCTGAACGCACAGCCGACATTGGATTGGACTTACACTCTTCCCGTGGCGGGTACTGGAGGCGCGCAGCCCGTGCCCAATGGCCCGGTTTACGATTATCCGAGCGGCCGTTTGTTTGTTGGCGATCAGCTCGGAGAACTCTGGGTGATCAACGCCGGCGGCGGCACGCCGACTCTCAATGCCGGTCCCGTTATGATTGGTGGCGGCGGTTGTACGACCGCTCATCCTCCCGGACGCACCGGAACTGGCGGGGACTGCACCGCGACGGGGACTGCTTATGGTATTCCGGACGCAATCATGCTGGACGCTTCGGGCGGCGCCCAGAAAATCTTTGCGCTTTCCGGCAATAATGGGAATACGGGTGCGACTGCTGTATTGGCCCAGCTCTCGATGAACCTCTCGGCGGAGGTGACCGTTGCTCTTGGTCAGGGCGGCGTCAATCTTTATCATGGCGCCTTCAATAATGCATATTGGGGTGCCACGCCCGCTACTTCAGGTGACTTGTTCGTCTGCGGAACCGGCAGCGCCGACACTACTCCCTGGATTTATTGGGTCGGCTTCAGCTCCTATCCCACCATGGACTCAACGCTCGCTGGGAGCGTCACTCGTTCCGGTCCGGCCGGTGCGCCCTGTGTCCCCTTCACCGAGTTCTACAACACCAACATCAATCTGGGCGGCGTTCCCGGCCACCACGACGAACTGATGGGTGGCATCGTTGCCGCAGGCACGAGTGGCCTTATGATCACTGACGACATCAGTGTTTTGCCTCTCCTCCAGGGTCTAAACGATGTGACTGAGGCCGGAGGGGTGAGTGGCGTGATCGTTGACAATATAAGCACCATCGCGCAAGCCTCCAGCATGTACTTCGGAACCTTGACCGGCCACACAGCGGTCAAGCTGACGCAGCTCACTTCGAAATAGCGGGTGTGGAAGCACGGTCGCGGCCGGAGCCCATATGTCGCGCTGTTCTGACGTATGGGTTTTCGGCTCCCGGACCTAATTTGAAGCCAGGGAGAAAATCTCTGGGATCCGCAGGATTGCGCTAGAAACTGTGCAACGGATTGAATACTTCCGTGAAAGCACGGCCATGGGAACCAAGAGTCCAATCCCGTGGCATCAACCAATATCCTTAGTTTCTGCACCTTAGCGACATATCAAAACCTATTACTCGAACCCATGCGCTGGCCGGTCGCGTGCTTTAGCAAAGCGAGCTGTATCCTCGCTCCTTGAACACTTTGACTGGCGGGGATCGAAAAGCGGAAGAAACCAGGGCCGCGGAAAATCTCTTAGCCAGTCGCGCCGCGCTGCGATGTAACCGCATCACCACGGCGCTAAAGAAACCGGGCCAAACAGCCCGGTTTCGTTTTTGCTCTCAATCGCCGCCCAGCGGCTCCAGAAACTCATTCGCCTCCCGCGTAACGGATGTCAATCCTTCCGGCAGTGTCCCGCGGTTGTATTCCGCCATGCGGTTCTTCCATTTCAAGAAATCTGTGATGCTCTGCGGTTCGATGCGTACCTCCACCCGCCGCAAGCTCGCCAGCAGCAGATTCATCTCGTATTCGAAGCCGATGGCAGACCGCAATTTTTTCGCCGACCGCTTCACCGTTTCGATCTCCCGGCCGCAGATTTCCAGCAATCCCCAGCCGCTGGGGAGTTCCTCAATTTCAATCATGCCGCGCGGCGCAAGATAATAACGTTCTGATCCAACGCCATTCTCCGGTTGCCGTCGCCACGCCTTCGCGCGATCCACCAGAAAATCCGCGCGCGTCACCTTGCATTCGACCAGCACCGAATGGCACGCCTTCTTCCAGCCGATCGCATCCGGCATCTCGCCGCTGACGCAAGCCTGTTCTGAAAGGACGACACCGCACCGGTACCGCCGCAGCCAAGCCACTGCCGTCTCTACCAACTTCGCATGAGTCACGGATTCAGCTTGGAGAGAAAAGTCCGATCTGAGAAGTGCCTTCCTCGCTACTCTCCCGGTCATCGTGTACTATTTTGACTCGAATTTTCGATGACAATAGATGAATCGTTCCAGGCGGTCCGGGTCATCCAGGATGCGGGCTGAAATGGAATTCGCGCACAGCGTGTATCGATCGAAACCAATGCTGCGGCTAGGAGAAATCAATGAGCGAACACTTTCATGATATGGGCGATCTCCGGTTTCTTAAGGAGATGGG
>JBAQJF010000069.1:0-3366 GCA_049300195.1 Terriglobales bacterium
CCGTACCAGCGGCCCGAAAATAGCCTCATCCACTGGGACGTTCGTCGGGAGGCTCACGTAACGGCCATTGTTGCGCAACGCAACGCGGCGAATGCTTTGCGAATATTCGTCGAACGCGGCGGTATATCCGGCCCGCGCGTCGGAGTCGAACGCCAGCTCGATATGCTGGCCTGTTTCGGCGTCCTCCAGATCCAGTTCGCCCTCCCAGGGCGGCTCGCGGTCCGACGGATCGAACACCTGGATCAGAATCAGCTCATGCCCGAAATCGGAAAGATATTGTAGCGGCTTTTCGCAATCCCCGTCATCGAGAAAATCCGAAATGACGATGACCAGTCCCCTTTGCGGATACGTCGCGATGAACTCGCGCGTGATCTCCAGAAAATTGGTCTGTCCTCCGGCTTCGAGCTCGCTCAGAAAATTCAGCGCCGGCTGGAATCGGTGCCGGCCCCCGCTCGCGATGAAAGCATCCGCCAGCTTGGTGGCAAAAGGCTGCAGGCAGATGGAATCGAGCCGCACGAGGCCCACATAACAAAGCGCCCCCGCAAGCCTTCTCACATAATCGAACTTAGTTCCGTCGATGCCCGTGAGCATGGACTTGCTGGTGTCGAGCAGCATGCGCACCGGAATCCTCGGCTCCAACTGGAACATTTTCAGAACCAGCTTTTCCAGGCGCAGATAAACCCGCCAGTTGACGGCGCGCATATCGTCGCCCTGATAGAATTGCCGGTGATCCAGAAACTCCTGCCCCGGCCCCGCGAAGCGCGACGTATTATGCCCGCCCACCAGCCCCGGCAGCGACTTTTTCCAGTGGATCGCCAGCCGTTCCAGCCGCTCGAGCATCGCTCGATCTAAAAGCGCTTCAGCCACGTGCGTGAACCGCGGCCGCTCCCACGCTCGGGATAATTTTCGCGAGCAGCGTTTCCGGCGTTTGTCCTTCCGCGTGAGCGTCGAAATTCAGAATGATGCGATGCCGCAGCACCGCCGGCGCCACCGCGTCCACGTCTTCCACCGAAAGATGCAGCCGGCCCTTCATCAGCGCGAGCACCCGTCCGCACTCCACCAGCGCCTGCGCGCCGCGCGGCGAACTGCCGTAGCGAATGAACTTGTTCGACAATTCGTGCGACTGGGGCGAGCCAGGCTGGGTCGCCATCACCAGGTCGATCGCGTGATCCTGCACGTGCGGCGCCACCAGCACATGGTGGCAAACGTCGCGCAGCCCCAGAATTTCGTCGTGGTTGAGCACCGTCTCGACGTTGATTTCGTCTTTTTGAATGGTCCGCTCGACGATAGTGTTCAGATCCTTGCGCGAAGGATACTGCACGATAATTTTCATCAGGAACCGGTCGAGCTGCGCTTCGGGCAGCGGATAGGTTCCTTCCATTTCGATGGGATTCTGCGTGGCCATCACCAGGAAAGGCTCATCGAGCACGTGCGTGGTGGACCCGCTGGTGACGGTGTGCTCCTGCATGGCTTCGAGCAGCGCGGATTGCGTCTTCGGAGTGGCGCGATTGATTTCGTCGGCGAGCACGAGATGCGCGAAAATCGGACCGGGCTGAAACCGCAGCGCCTTCGATGCGCCTTCGGTATCGATAATCATGCTGCCGACGATGTCGGCCGGCATCAGGTCCGGGGTGAACTGGATGCGGGAGTATTTAAGATGCATCACGCGGGAAAGCGTGCGCAGCAAAGTGGTTTTTCCCAAGCCGGGCACGCCTTCGAGCAGCACGTGTCCACCGGCGAGGAGACAGATGAGGACGCCGTCGACGACATCCTGTTGACCAACGATAATTTTCCCGATTTCATCGCGGACCCGGTTGAGCTGACCGGTAGCTAGTTTAAGAGCGGTGTCGGGTTGCATCAGATTATTCTACTTCACCCATCGTACCCCGCCGCCTCACCGAAAGCCCGCCACCACCTGCACCTGCCTCCGCCCTCAGTACTGCCTCGCTCCCCGAACTCTGACGCGGCGCGCCATGGCGCATCCCGACGCGATCCTGAGATTGTGTTTGAATAGATGTGTTTCATAAATTCGACCTGATTAAGGACCGCGCGAAATGGCTCCACGAAAGAAGGCAGTGCCCCCGGCAGAGTCTGCGCCGCTTGAACCGAAGCGAACCCCAACAGAAAACCCGCTCGTCTTCATCAGCCACGACAGCAGGGATGCCGACCTCGCCGAAGCGTTTGGCAATCTTCTCACCGACGCCAGCGGGGGAATCCTGAAGTCCTTCCGCTCGTCTGACAAGAGGGGAACCGCCGGCATTGAGTATGGCGTGGAGTGGTATCGCGCCATCATGAAAAAACTGGACGACGCAACCGACGTCGTCGCGCTCCTTACCGCCCGCAGCATCAACCGGCCCTGGATTCTGTACGAAACTGGGGTGGCCAAAGGGAAGCTTTCGGCTGATGACCGCGTTTTTGGGATTGCCCTCGGCGTCACGCTTGAGGAAGCCGCCACCGGCCCCTTTGCACAGTTCCAAAATTCCCCAGACGAGGAAGACGCGATAACCGGGCTCGTGCTGCAGCTGATTCGCCGTCACCCACAAGCGGCGCCACGAGAGGAAGCCGTGCGTCTCCAAGCGAAGACGTTTCGAACCTCGGTGGCGGCTTTGCTCAAGGACCGGAAGAAGGAGGTGGGGCCGGTGCCCAAACCAGAGGACACCTCTGTCGCTAAGTTCTTTGAGGAAATCAAGGTGCTTGTCCGCGACGTTCCGGAGCGCGTTGCGATGGAGGTAAGTAACGGTCCCCGCGGCTCACGTGGCAAACGCCGCTTCCGGTTCCACCCTGGAATGATAGAGGAGCTTTTCTACCACCCGGCCATGCGGGAGTTGGGTAATCCGGCCGTACCTCTTTTAATGGCCTTCAGCATGTTCAGGGACGATTTCCCTTGGCTCTATGAGATGGCGGCGCAGTTTAGCCGGGCGATTGAAGCCGGCGACGAGCGCGGAGTACACGCGGCTCGAAAAAGCATGATTCACATGATCGAGATGCTGCACCACGGCCCTATGGGCGAGATGATGGGCATTCGGGACGATGAATCCATGATGGTGCTGCACAAATTTGATGCACATGATCGACCGTTATGTTCCCGATGTCATATCCCCCAACAAGAACAACCAGCTCACCACTACAACGGCGGCCGGCAGACATGCCAGAGCAAGACCGAAGCCGACTGAATAGCTTTGAAATCCTTGTCAGAGGGAATGTTCCCCGTTTTCGCCGAGAACACTCGGTTGTTTGCGACAAATTTCGCTTCTCCCAGCAAGCTCTTCGCGAGGCGGTTAGAATAAAGGGCTAGGACATACTCGTGTCGCGCCAGTTTGACGTCATTATCGAACGCGACGAAGAAGGTTACTACGTCGCGTCCGT
>JBAQJF010000070.1:0-1846 GCA_049300195.1 Terriglobales bacterium
CATGTCGGGCTTGTAGCCGCTGGTTTCGAGCCAGTGCTTGGTGCCGAGCAGTCCGACTTCTTCCTGCACCGGCGCGAGAAAAATAAGATCGCCCTTGGTCTTGATGCCGCCGCGATTCAGCGCGCGAAACATTTCGAGGACGGCCATCAGGTTCGACGTGTCGTCGCCGACTCCGGGCGCGCGCAGGATATCTCCTTCGCGCTTGACCGTCAGGTTGGTCCCTTCGGGAAAAACAGTGTCGGTGTGGGCGTCAAAGACGATTGTCGGGCCGCCGCCTGCGCCTTTGCGGACGCCGCTGACGTTGAACATATCGTCGGTGCGGATATCGGCAAGGCCAAGTTTTTCCATTTCCGCGCGAATATATTTGGCGCGCGCCTGTTCCTTGCCCGAGGGCGCGGGAATTTCCACGAGATGAATCCACTCGGCAACGATGGCCGAGGAACGGTCGTCGACGGACTGCAGAGCTTTCTTCATCTCCGGCTTTTCGAGCAGGGCGGGTTCGAACCAACTCTGCGCGCACAGCATGGACGCGGAAAACAAAAAGAAAGCGGCACCAGCATTCCTCAGAGGCATATGAGAATGATACTCCGCGGCGGCCCATCGGCCGATCGAGGGTGGGGCGGCGTCAGTGATAAAATCTCCTTCGTGGAATCGAACGAATCGTGGAACGAAGAGCCCCGCTGACCTGGCTTGAGAACGCTTATCTGCAGCGATACTTCCACGGTCGAGGGATCGAGCTAGGCGCTTTGTGGAGACGGTTCCCGTTGCCTCGCCGGGCACGGGTTTGGTATCTGGATCGTTTGAGCCGAGCGGAACTGGGGGAGCATTATCCCGAGCTGAAGGGAAGATTGTTGAGACCGGACCTCCTGGCCGAAGCAGCGGAACTGCCGGTACGCTCCGGCAGCCTCGATTTTCTGATTGCAAGCCACGTGCTCGAACACATGCCGTTCCCGCTCAGGGCGCTACGGGCCTGGTACGAGGCGCTGGCTCCGGGAGGCGCCTTACTTTTGAAAATTCCCGATAAGCGCTACACCTTCGATGCAAGGCGCGAGCGAACGCCGCTGCAGCATTTAATTGCGGAGAACGACGACGGCCAGGCGTTTGATCGGCGGGCTCATTACGCCGACTGGGTGGCGAATGTGGGAAATCAGAGTGCCGATTCGCCGGGTTTTGACGATGCCGTGCAGGACTTAATGCAGCGGGACTACAGCATCCATTTTCACGTATGGATCGACAGCGACATTTGCGAAATCATTGACTTCACCCGGAGAGAGTGGCGACTCGATTGGGAGCCGGCGGTTTTCTGGGGAGCGCATTTCTACCGCAAGGAAACCATGGTCGTGCTGGTTCGCAGGAGTTGAGGGAAGCGGATTTATCGCACTGCCCGAGCGAGTCTTTGTGTAGAATGATGCTCAAATGCCAGCTATCGCCTGGATCGGGCCATCGCCGCCATGAAATACGTGAAACCGGTGCTTGCGGCTGCGATTCTGACGGCCGCGATCGCCTGGACTTCCGACGACCTGCTGCTGCGCCGAAAAATCGCGCGCGACGAAGCATACGGGGAAGTGAACGTTCAGCAGCGCTACGCGGTTCATCTGAAAAACAAGCAGGTGGAGTACCGCTCGGTGAAGCCGTATCTCGAAGAATGCGTCCATTCGCTGTTTCCGCATGAGGACGAATCTCCGTGCTGGTATGTGGAAAAGTACGCGGACCGGATCGATGAAATCGACAGCGGGCAGTGGCATTTCTGGGAGCAGTGAGGCGTGGCGGTCGCTTTTAACCGGCGACGGGGTGGGGTCTGAGTTCTGGATGGGCAGCTTCAGGCGAAGCGCCCACGAGTCATTTG
>JBAQJF010000071.1:0-15975 GCA_049300195.1 Terriglobales bacterium
GAAGCGGCCCGTATCCGTCTGCGTCCTATCCTCATGACTTCGTTTGCCTTCATCATGGGAGTGGTGCCGCTGGTCATCGCGACCGGTGCGGGTGAGAACGGTCGTCACTCGGTGGGGACGACCGTCTTCGGCGGTATGATTATGAGCACCATCCTGAATCTCTTTTTCATTCCAGTTCTGTATTTGCTGATCGAGGGCTTCCGCGAGCGGCGGCGCCGGCCGAAGGCCGCGTAGGCGCGCGAATTCAGTTCTTGCCACTGGAAGACTGACTCGCGTTCCTGGGCTACTGCCACTCGATTGGCAATATGCGGCTCTGCTACTGTCGGGATACAGCAATGAACTCGTCTCTTATAATGCCGCCCAAGGCAGCATTTCGCGAACATCCCGCGTCTGAAGGACTGGATAAAAGTCGAAGCCTCGTTTTCGCGATCCAATTCACAAGGAGGGAATGACACATGAGGAGATTGTTTTCAGGAGTTCTCGCAGTTGCCATGACTTGCTCGTTGGTTACTCTTGCAACTGCGGCACAGGGCGGCCAGACGCTCGATCAGAAAGCTCTGGCCCGCATCACCAAGGAAGTTCGCCACGAACTTGTGCTGCTTCCGTTCTATGGAGTATTTGACAATCTGGCCTACAAGGTCGATCCGGATGGCACCGTGACGCTGCTGGGCCAGGTCGTGCGGCCCGTGCTCAAGTCGGACGCGGAGAACGCCGTCAAGAGGATTGAAGGCGTGGCGCGCGTGGTAAACGATATTGAAGTGCTGCCTCCCTCACCCATGGACGATGGCATTCGGAGAAAGGTGTATCGCGCGATTTACGGCAATCCCGCGCTTAGCCCGTATCAGTTAAGAGCGGTGCCTCCGATTCACATCATTGTGAAGAACGGGCACGTCACGCTTGAGGGCGTGGTGGCGCGCGCCATGGATAAACAGATTGCGGGAGTACAGGCAAACAGCGTGCCCGGAGTCTTTTCAGTGACGAATAATCTGGTGGTGGAGGAAGACCAAAAGAAGAAGTAGGAGCTCGGAGAAACAGCGGCATGGGCGTGGCGCGGTTCACCGCCATCATCTGGCGCAGTGCCCGCGCCACGGTCCAGCGTCTAGAATCAGTTGTGCTTCTTGCTCCTGGCCCCGCTGAGATGGATCGCGCCGCCCGCCTCCTGAGGGAGGGACGGCTGGTCGCGTTTCCCACTGAAACTGTTTATGGGCTCGGCGCTAACGCTCTGGATGCGGACGCCGTAGCCAGAATCTACGCCGCCAAACGGCGGCCGGCGAGCAGCCCGCTGATCGTGCACGTTGCCTCGCTGGAAATGGCGCGGTCGCTGGTAGCCGCGTGGCCCGAAAGCGCCGAGCGGCTATCGCAGAAATTCTGGCCCGGGCCGTTGACTCTGGTTCTTCCCAAGTCCGGCTCGATTCCCCTTATCGTCACCGCCGGTCTTACGACCGTCGGCCTGCGCATGCCGTCCCATCCCGCGGCACTCGCTTTGATTCGCGCCGCCGGAGTCCCGCTGGCGGCTCCCAGCGCAAATCGATTTACCGGGCTTTCCCCGACTACGGCCGAACACGTGCGGCGCAGTCTAGGCGCGGATGTTGACTACGTGCTCGACGGCGGTCCATGCGAGGTGGGGATTGAATCGACCGTGCTCTCGCTCGTGGAGGCCCGCCCCGTGCTATTGCGCCCCGGCGGGATTTCGCGCGCGGAACTCGAATCGGTTCTTGGTCCTATCGATTCCGCCGAGGCCCCAAGCGGTGTTGCTCACCCCGCGCCGGGAATGCATCCCCGGCACTACAGTCCGCGCACTCCTTTATTCCTGGTTTCAAATGGAGAACTGCCGGCGGGGCGCGGGATTTATTTGCAGCACATGCGGCCGCTGCACAGTGCAGGTGTTGAATCGATTCAGATGCCGCTCTCCGCCGGCGAGTACGCCGCCCGCCTTTACAGCGCCCTACACCAGGCTGATGATGCGAATGCCGATTGGATCGCCGTCGATCTGCCTCCCGTGGATTCGGAGTGGGAGGCTGTCCATGACCGTCTGCGGCGCGCTGCGTTCAGCGATTAAGCCTACGGCACCAATCCAAAAACGTACAAACTGTTGTTGGTGCCAACGTAAAGTTTTCCATTGTTCACCATGATGTTGGCATAGTGCGGGAGTTTTGGGAGGGCGTCCTGATGATTGTGGGCCTTGACGCTCTTGTACAGCTCGACCAGCGTGGTGGCGTTGAACGCGCAGAGATCCTTGCCGTTGAGTTGCCAGAGAATGCCGTTCGCGGAACCGTTGGAGCTGATGACGGGTGAATGTCCGGAAGATACCTTCTTCGACAACGCGAGCGGCGTCGTCCCGATCACGCCATTGATAAACGGAAACGCAGTAATGGGCGAACTGTTGGCCGACGTATAGATGGCATTATTCCAGTAGACGAGCGCGCCGGTGTTGGGCGCGACCTTCTGCAACTCTTGCGGGATTTGAGTGTCCCTGCTCTGGCAGGTCGAGCAGAACTGTCCCATGCTGTCACGGTTGAGAAGGTAAATCGTTCCTTCTTTGCCCACTTCGGCCGCAAGATGAGGATAGGGCCCGGATTGATCCGGCAGGATGAGAACCGGCTGGCTCAAATCCTGGTCGTGGCTATTCAAATCGGCCTCGTTCCACGGAGTGAACCAATCCGCGAGATCAAGCGTGCCGTCGCCTTGCGAAAGTTTGAATATGGATTCGCCGAAGTCGACGCCATCAGTGAAAGGCCCGTCGGCGGTTGCACCATATAGGGAGCCTTCGCTGTCGATGGCAAGTCCACCCCCTCTTTGCCAAACCGCGGCAGCGGAACTCGATGGCTCGTCGTCGAATGCACCCAACTGCTGCAGTGTCGCCGCGTTATAAGCGATCACCCATCCTTCTTCTTTGCCGCTGCGGCACCCGTTGGAGCCAAAGGCAATGTAGAGATTGCCGTTGTTCAACCGTAGGGCGGGACGGTTCACCTGCATCCGGTCCACGAACACAATCGTCTGGCCGCTATATTCATAGCTTGCCGAGATCACCACCGGGCTACCGGATTTCTCCAGGCCGGTCGCAACATCGAGCGCGTGCAAGCGGTGGACGAACGACGTTCCATTCTCGTAGGTCTTGGCGACAACATACAGCGTTCCCGCCACCGGGTCGATGACCGGGGTCGAAACAATGCCCACCTGCGTCCATCCTGACGTTCCCCCGCAACCCTGAAGCGAGATTGGCACGGGAATTACGCCTTTGGAAAGAAAACTGGTGTGCCAAAGGGGGCTTGCATTCGCTCCCGTATTACTGTCGGCGTCGAATGCATACACGCTGTCATTCATCGTGGCCACGTAGACGACATTGTGAACGGACCCTGAGATGGTGACTGCGGGAAGATACAGTGCTTGCCCCACGATCACGCCATCCACAGCCTGCGAGAAAAGCTTGCCGAAGGTGTTAGGGTTCACATTTTGTGGTGTAAGGATGGTTTCGTTTGTATTTGCGCCCGAGTTCGCATTGTCGTAGTGCCAAGTGATAACCGGCATTTGCGCATGGACGAGTGTTGTTGCAGCTGCGACCGAAAGCACGATGCTCCAGCCATATGTCCGCGCACGAAGCCTTAGAGCATTCACAGTGATCTCCCGCGATTAGGTTTCTAGAAAACTCGTTGGGGCTCGTTCCACAGCGGCCAGTGACAGTGGCTGGCATTGCGAAGCGGACTACGTGCAAAAACAATAGTCCATCCCCATGGGCCAGTCAAACTTTGAAACGCTGAAGTGCAAGCGATTGCACACAAGATGTCCGGAATTGTCGGAAAATTGCCGAAACCGTTAAGAAACCCTCTAGTGCCGGCTCGGAATTTGTCCCGGCACCCGCACTCGAATCGTATGCGGAATGCCGCGCAGCTTTTCGAGAAGATCCTCGTCGCAGGCGAGATTGATGTCGTAGATAGCGTAGCCGAGATTCCCGCGCGTATCCAGGACCTGGCGCTCAATGTTGATCCCGCGGTCGGCGAGAATGTCGTTGATGGCGCGCAGAATGCCGGGCACGTTGTGATGAATGTGCATCAGCCGGTGCGATCCCGGCTCATAGTCGAGATGACATTGCGGAAGGTTGACGCTCATCAGCGAATTACCGCTCTGGAAGTAGTCGATCATTTTGGCCGAAACGTATTGGCCAATGTTCTGCTGGGCTTCCTCGGTGCTGCCGCCCACGTGCGGAGTCAGAATTACATTAGGCAGTCCTTGCAGCGGACTCGAAAACTGGCCGCCGCTCTCCGGTTCCTGCGGAAACACGTCGACCGCGGCGCCCGCCAGCTTGCCACCTCGTAAATGCTGCGCGAGGGCTTCATGATCGACCACGAATCCACGGCTCAGATTGATGAGGCATGCGCCTTGCTTCATCGCGCCGAACTCCTTTTCGCCCATCAGGTTCTGATTTTGCTGCTTGCCGTCGACATGCAGCGTAATGACGTCGGAAGTTTCAATCAGCTCACGGAAGCTGACCGCCCGCGCATTGCCCCGCGCCAGCACATGGGCGACGTCGTGAAAAACCACCCGCATGCCCATCGCTTCGGCCAGGTCCGAGATCTGCGATCCAATTTTCCCGTAGCCGACGATTCCAAGCGTCAGCCCGCGAACTTCATGCGATCCTGCCGACGATTTGTTCCAATTTCCGCTGTGCAGGCTGGTGCTGGCTTCGAATGTGCGGCGCATGAGCAGAATGATTTCGCCCATCGCGAGTTCAGCCACTGAGCGGCTATTCGAATGCGGATCGTTGAATACGGCGATGCCGCGATCGCTCGAAGCGGCACGGTCGATCTTGTCGACGCCGATGCAAAAGGCTCCCACAGCGACGAGTTCTGGCGCGGCCGCCAGCACGGCGGCGGAGATGCGCGTCTTGGAGCGCGCGCCGAGGATTGAAGCGCCCCGAATCTTCTCCACGAGTTCGTCTTCGCCGAGCGCGCCCTTAAGCGATTCGACCTCAAACCCCGCTTCTTCGAACTGCGAAGCGGCAACTCCGCTGACATTTTCCAGCAGTAAAACCTTCAAAGATCCTCCGCCCGCGTCATATCCGCCAATTCATCTACAAGAGCTCGCAAGAATTATAACGGCGCAGTTTGCGATCTCCCGCGATGCCACAGATAATATCGACGTGACGGGCGTAACCATCGTCGCAGCATCAACTCCCGCGCAGATCGCGCAGGCGCGCGAGCTCTTTCTTGAGTATGCGGCATCGCTAGGCTTCAGCCTGTGCTTCCAGAATTTCGACCAGGAACTGGCGGCATTGCCGGGTGACTACGCGCCTCCCGAAGGACGTCTGCTACTCGCCGAATGGGAAGGTCAGCTCGCCGGCTGCGGCGCCCTGCACAAGCTGGAGAATGATGTTTGCGAAATGAAGCGGCTCTATCTGCGTTCGCAATTTCGAGGTAAAGGAATTGGCCGTGTGATGGCAGAGCGTCTTATTGCAGAAGCCCGCGCCATCGGCTATCGGCGCATGCGCCTGGATACAGTCGGGCCGGTGATGAAGGACGCAGTCGCGATGTATCGCAAGCTGGGGTTCAAAGAGATCGCGCCCTATCGCAAGAATCCAATGCCCGGCACGCTTTATATGGAGATCGCGTTGTAGTCGCGCAGAGAAAGCAAAGCCCAATGCGCCCCAAAATGTTACAAATATATGGGCCGCCCGGACAACCACCCGCGGCCCTCGTGAATCTTCCAACCGCACCCCGTCATCTTTAACGCATTGGAGGAAAACGAAATGGCACAAGTTTTGGAGGAAGTGAAAATGGCGCATGAACTGCCACCCCTGCCGTATGCGTACACGGCTCTTGAACCCACCATCGACGAAAAGACGATGCATCTGCATCACGACATGCATCACGCCGCCTATGTAAAAAACCTGAATGCGGCGCTCGACAAGCACCCCGAACTGCACTCGAAGAAAGTTGAAGACCTGCTCCGCGACCTGAACTCCATTCCCGAAGACATTCGCGGGGCCGTCCGCAACAACGGCGGCGGCCACATGAATCACACCATGTTCTGGAACATCATGAAGCCGAACGGCGGCGGCGAACCCACCGGACCAATCGGAGACGTAATCAAGAAAACCTTCGGCGAATTCAAAACTTTTCAGGAAAAATTCAACGCCGCCGGTGCCGGCCAGTTCGGCAGCGGATGGGTCTGGCTCGCTGCCGATAACAAAGGCGAAGTAAAAATTCTCTCGACCGCGAACCAGGACAATCCAATTTCGCAGGGACTGAAGCCCATCTTCGGCAACGATGTCTGGGAGCACGCCTACTACCTGAAGTACAATAACCGCCGTCCGGAGTATCTGGCCGCGTGGTGGAATGTAGTCAACTGGGAAGAAATCAATAGACGTTTCCAGGCTGCAAAGTAATCTGCTTAACGTGGACGCGGGCGTCCTCGCCCGCGTAGCCCGAAAGCGTATCCAAAGCCGGGCGCAAGCCCGGCTTTCTTTCTCCCGCGACTCCAGTTACTCGGCTAACTCACATTAAAGAATCATTAATTCTCGGCCCGAACCGAAGCCCCTCCCTTTTGCCGCTGGACCTCCGCCACACTCCTGCCGATAATAACCAATCGGGCCAAACCCTATGGAAGCGAATGAATACGACCTGGTCGTAATCGGCAGCGGTCCAGCCGGGCAAAAGGGCGCCATCTGCGCCGCCAAACTCCGGAAGAAGGTCGCCGTCATCGATCGCGAGCGCACCATCGGTGGCGTGTGCGTTCACACCGGCACCATCCCCAGCAAAATGTTTCGCGAAGCCGTGCTCTACCTGAGCGGCCTGCGCCAGCGGACCTTCTACGGCCGCGGCTACGTGCTCAAAGATCGCATCCAGATGTCGGACCTCGTCTTCCGCGCCCAATCGGTCATGTCGCGCGAAGTCGAAGTCATCAAATCCCAGCTCCGCCGCAACTACGTCACCTCGCTTTCCGGCGACGCCCATTTCGTCGATCCGCACACCATCGAAATCAACAACGCCGACGGCACCCAGCACATTCGCGGCGAGCACATCCTCATCGCCTGCGGCACCCGCCCCGCCCACGACGATGGCATCCCGATCGACAACAAAAGAATCTTCGATTCCGATCTGATCCATTGCATGGAAGAGATTCCCCGCGAGCTGATTGTAGTCGGCGCAGGCATCATCGGCCTCGAATACGCCTCGATGTTCGCCGCCCTCGGCGTGAAGGTAATTCTCCTCGACCAACGCCCGACCCTGCTCGACTTCGTCGATCGCGAAATCATCGAGAGCCTGTGCTTCCAATTGCGCCAGTTGGGCACCGTATTCCGCCTCGGCGAGAAAGTTGTTTCCATCGGCTACGACGAGGAGCGTTCGCAAGTCTTCGCCAAACTCGAAAGCGGCAAACTGGTGCGCGGTCAGGTGCTCCTCTATTCTGTCGGCCGCCAGGCCAATAGCGACACGCTCCACATCGAAGCGGCTGGCATCAAGCCCGATGGCCGCGGCAAACTCGTCGTGAATGACAATTATCAAACGGCAGTCCCGCACATCTATGCGGCCGGCGATGTCATCGGCTTCCCGGCGCTCGCCTCCACATCCATGGAGCAAGGCCGCCTCGCGAGTTGCCACATGTTCGGCAAGCCCAGCAAGATGGTTTCTCACCTGATCCCGTACGGCATTTACGCGATCCCGGAAATCTCAATGGTCGGGGCGACCGAAGAAGAACTGACGAAAAAGAAAGCGCCCTACGAAAGCGGCCTGGCTCGTTACTCGGAGCTGGCCAAAGGCCAGATGCTCGGGGACGATCAAGGCCTGGTCAAGATTCTTTTCGATCCCGATTCTCTCAAGCTGCTGGGAGTCCACATCATAGGAGACCGCGCCGCCGAAATCATTCACATCGGCCAGGCGGTCTTAGCCATGGGCGGCACCATAGAATATTTCCGCGACACAATCTTCAACTATCCGACGCTAGCCGAAGCCTACAAGGTCGCTGCGCTAGACGGCCTCAACAAACTGTAATCCTCAACGCTTGTGGAGCTGTGCCCGTGTGGCGCGGCATTCTTTCCCGCGCTCCGTCTGAATAAAATCAATTCAAGAGAAGGGAACCGCCCCAAAATTCTTTACACCTGCGTTTCAAGCTCTAGAAGAAACGCACGAAGGCGCGCGGAAGATGGATGGTTGGGTTGGTATTCAAGGGCCGCCCGCAAGCACGACCTGGCGGCATCCCTCCGCTCTTGTTTCGCCAATATAAGTGCGCACGCAAGCTGTTGTCGGCTCCGGGTAAACCGGACAAAATCTGTCTCTTGGCCCGTGGCCCGGCCCGGTATCCATTCTCCGATAATTTTCTCGCGGGTTTCGTACTTCGCGAAAAACGGCATAGCATCCCGTTCGATTCGATGACACACCTCAGCCGATTGTTCAGGAGCCGTTTGAAGTTCCCACCAAATATCCTGACCTTCTGGCCCTAAATTGCCAAGTCGCTCACGGATCCAGCAATCGTACTCGTGAACAAAGGACAGCCTGGTGCATGGAAAGTTGTATTCGTGCAGTTCCTGCATATAAATACCCACATTGACCGCGAATTTCCCGTACCAGTTTTTTTTAAAACCGGCATAGTGCGTTCCAGGCGGATCGAACCTTCCCATCTGGAACTCAACGACTTGCGTCAGGCCATCTGAGGTGAGGCGATTAAACGCCCGCGTCCGCGCTCGAAACCAGAATTCCTTCGGAAACGGCCGCACACTTGCTTGGATTTCATCCATTGCGAGCTGCGCCTGTGATTTCTCTTTTAGCATGGTGCCTTATTCTCTAAAGAACATGCTGATCTGGGCCCAATATTTCCGCACAACCATGTCCGTGCTCAAGTGCCCGCCGCGACGAAGCATCTTCAGCTTCGCTCCCGTCCGCCCCGCAAATTTCACGACCGTCCGGTATGGCACATAAGGATCGTCCTGCGCATGAAACATCATGATTTTCGCCGCTGTAATTTCCTGCGCGCGATAAGTTGGATTGTAGAACTTTCCGTTACTCAACTTCTTCCAGTTTCGGTCAGAGAGCCGATATGCCTGCCCGAACGCCTCGCGTATATACGCCGCATAACTCGGATTCGAAGTCTCCTTTTTCTGCTCTCGAGCCAGAATCGCCCAATCCACCACCGGACAATTGGCGATCACTTTCTTCACGCGCGCATCGAGCGAACAAAGAATGGCAGCCGCCCCCCCGAAGCTTCCGCCGATCACAAAGATTTCTTCAGCCCGCACCCGAAACCGCCGACCGAACGCCAGCTCCCGAAATTCCTTTTCCAATCCGCCAATCACATCGAGAATGTCCTCATGCGGCGAGCGCTCCAGGAATTTTCCGCCGCTCTCCCACGAGCCGCGATAGCGCGGATAAAAGACCCAGTATCCCTTCCCAGAAAGAAATTCCGCGAGTGGCTGCTTGCGTGGAATGGATGGCATGCCATCGCACAACACGATTGCGCGCTGCTTTTTCCCGCGCCCTGCCGGCGGCAGGAACTCCATGACGATGTCACGTGCAAACCGAGCTCGAAGCATTTGCATCAATCAGTCTCCAAAAACCAACAAGCGCACGATAATTGAAGATCTCTTGCTTTTAACTTCTTCAATCTGACTTCTGCAATCTGACTTCGCTTCAATAGACTCCCAGATCTTTCCCCATCACCCACTTGCCCGAATACTCTTTACCGATTTGCCGCTCTAAATCTTCTTCCGGCAGTCCAAGCATCACCTGGTGATACACGACCAGAAGCTTGGGGTGAGCCCGGCGAGCGATGTCCGCAAGCTCCGTCGGCGAGGTGTGAAACGTTCGAAAATATTGATCCCAGTGCGGAATGTGCAACTGTTCGCCCTTCGCGTTGTAAACCTCATGCAGAAGAAGGTCGCATCCATCGCAGGCCTTCACTACCGCGTCGGTCGGAGCCGTGTCTCCAGAGATGACAATCTTCCGGTCCTTGGTTTCAAACGCATAGCCATAAGCCTCTTTCCAAATTCCATGCTTCACGAGAAATGCCGTGACCTTGACGTTTTCATCGCGATACACAACGCCCGGCTTAATCTCATGAACATCCACCTTGTAGCCGGTAGCATTCGCTTGCTCCAGGCCCTCGCGGCGAACCCGAACGTCCTCTGCCCAGGCCCGCTCAATATGATTAGTCATACTCTTCAAGCCATGCGGACCATAAGCCTGCAACGTCTCTGTGCGCCCCATCACCCACGGCGTAAAAATCAGATCGGGATATCCGAGCGTGTGGTCGGAATGCAGATGCGTAATAAAAACAATATTTAACGAGGTATCGTCGAGCGCCTTGATTCCATCCTCTTGAAAAGCGGCGGCCGCTCGCCGCACAATCCCGGCACCACAATCCACCAGATAGGCACGACCATTGACCACCACCGCGACCGCCGGTCCGGAACGCTCAGGATCGGGAACGGGCGTGCCCGTGCCGAGAACCACCACGCGGGTCGGCGTGCCGGATAGAACCGGACTTTCTCCCGCAAATGCGCCAGGGCAAGTGAAAGTGCAAGCTACAATCGCTGTTATTGTGATCAGAATTTTCAAGAATTTTGTCCTCACGCGAGCTTTTCCTTCGTGAACCTTAGTGTCCTTCGTGGTTTACCGGTTTCCACGTCTCAGCGCGGCCATTCTTGACGCGGCCCTCTCCACCTATTAAACTCCTTTCCCACCGTGGGTTTTCGCAGTGAAACGCTTCCAACCAGCACCTGCCTTGCTCAACTCGTCACAACTTCCCAGGAGGCTTCCCCATGACCATCTCCCGCTTCTCGAAGGCTGCTTGTCTCGCGCTGCTCTTCGCAACTTCGTCTACTCTCGCCTTCGCCGGCGTCGGCTCTTCGAACACCGCCACTGCCGATCCACCCGTTCCTCACCCCAACACTCGTCCCTGCAAAGTCGTACTCTTCAAACATCAACGCTTCGCCGACTTCAACGCGAAGCCCTTCTCTTATACTCCGCCCGCTGCATGTCCAGCGCCCTGGGCCAAGGTCATTCTGGTTGGCGATTTTTCAGTCACTGCGGGAATTCAGTATGACCGCACCGCCAATATCTGGCTCGGCTCGGCCAACATTTACTTCGGTACAACTTCGGAGCCCGACCCGAGCGACGCGCGCCACTGGCAGATTCAGCGCGACCTCACCGATTACAGCTCGATTTTCACGACCGCGCAGGGCGGTACCGCGGACATCGGCAACCTGGTGAACAAAACCTATACCGGCGTCATCTTCGGAACCGTCACGATGGAGTTCTATCCGCCCTCGCCGAAGGCTCCGGCCCCCGTCACGGCTGATCAGGTCATCGCCTTCTCCGGCGGTCCGACCGGCGGCACCGTCGCTTTGGACACGACCGGACAATGCTGCCAGCCCAGTCTCGCGCAAACTCTGACCCTGCCCACCAACATACAGCGCGCCTATCTCGACGTCTTTGCGCAAAGCCAAAACTATGATGAATTCTGGTACACCTGCGTTCCGAATGACGTCAGCGGAGAACTCGAGAGCTGCCCCAACACGGCTTTCCGCGAATCCGAAATCACCATCGACGGCACGCCCGCCGGCGTAGCTCCCGTCTATCCCTGGATTTACACTGGCGGTATCGATCCCTATCTCTGGTTCCCGATCCCCGGCGTTCAAACTCTCAACTTCGTCCCGTATCGCGTCGACCTGACACCCTTCGCCGCCATGCTCGACGATGGGAATCAGCACACCATCTCGATGAGCGTCTACAATGCCGACGATTATTTCTCGGCTACGGCGTCGCTCCTGCTCTACCTCGATCATGGTTCTACGCAACTGACGGGTGCCGTCACGCAGAACACGCTGACGGCTCCGTCGCCCACGATCACGGAGAAAGTTCACGCTTCACGTAATGGCAATGTGGGCGGAACCGTGAAAACCGCTTCGGCGCATGATTTCACAATCTCCGGCTACGTCAACACATCGGCGGGTACGGTGACGACGACGCTCGCGCAAAATATCGACTTCTCCAACCTGCAAAAGTTCACCATCAACGGCGACACTTACGAACAGGACATCACCCAAGGCACGAACATCGACTCGACCACCACGGTCGTCGACTCGGCAGGCACCCACGTCAACGACGTCAGCACTGGCTGGCCAATGAGCATGGACATTGTGCTGCTTTTCAATCCGGATGGATCCGGCACGCAAACTACCACCGTGAACCAGAACTACTCGGTACAAGCGAAAGGAACGCTCAATGGAAACGTAGTCTCGTTCAGCGTTCTCAACAACAGCGTTACGCCCACCGACGCCCTCGAGTTCAATTCGAGTTTCCAGATCACCGGCAACGAGAATCAGTCGAGCGCCCAGAACTATTACGACTACGACATCAGCGGCTATTGCTACAGCAAGTCCCTGACCGCCGCCAACAACATCTTGACCAGCATCTCCAGTGGACAAGGGTGCACGAAGAAATAGGTCCGAGTTACGAAGCCACGCTTCAGTTGTGAAGCTCCCGGTGCTCGCAGCATCGCCGGGAGCTTTTTCGTTTTATTATTTAAACGCTCACCTGCAATGTGCATTTCGTTGCAATAAATCTGCTAAGTCGTGACACTTGTCTTTTCGCACTTCGTCCGTTGACAAGCTATTCCGGCTGACTCATACTAACCGCCTTCAGTGCGCGCTCGCGGACTGATTCCCCCAACCCCGATCTCAAGGAGGAGTGTTCCCATGTCGAAATCTCATTCGTCCCAGGCTCGTTGGTTCCAGGTTCTCGCCTGCCTCGCGCTGGTTGCGTTCCTCGTTTGTGCCCAGCAAGCCATGGCACAGAGCCGCCATCATTTCACGGTGCGAGTCGTATCCGGTCCGGCCTCGCATCAAGGCAACGGAGTTCAGAGGTTCAATGAGCTGTTCCAGTTGGCGTCCGGGTTCGGAGCTTTGCCGCCCGTCGATGATGGCGGATACGACGCATGGCCCTGCTTTCCGAACGCCAATGCAAATGGCGCCGATTGCTCACAAATCGCACCCGGTGGAGTGGTGATTGGCACACCCGCCTACACTTGGTCCTACACCGCTTGCGACGCGAACACAGCGACCAGCACTAATTGCGGGCAGATTTTCTGGTTCTATGAAGACGACACCAATGACAACACCGACGACCTGATCCTTTCTATCACCGTCAAACAAGGCTCGAACTTTATTCTTGCAACGGGCAACGTCGACTTCGGTCCCAATACCTTCTCGCCCGGCTCGATCATCGTGATTTCCGACGATGCGGCGTTCGGCACACTCGGCGAAACGGGAAAAAATAACGGGTACTGCGCCGGAAGCAAAAAAACCTGCTCAGATCCGTTCGCGGGCGAAGCGACCGTGATCGTGACCACCAAGGTTGGGCCATCGAAAATCTCGAGCCGGTTCAATATCAACCTCCAATAGTTGCGGCAGCATCATCTACCCGCGACCGAGTCAATCGTCCGCATCAGCTATTGCTAGCTCGACTCGAAGACGAACTGAGGCCACCCACTCTTCGCGCATTTTGCGATGCGTGGGTTTCTCACTTCTGCAATCTGACCTCTACCTTCTGCAATCTTACTTCGGCAATCTGCTTTTGATTTTCCTGTGCAGCCCATGTGCAAATCGTGTCTGGCGGAGGCGCGTGGAATTTTCTTCCCGCTCTCCTGCCGGTCCAAAGCCCGCTGCGCTCGTGCGATTCAAGCCATCTCTCCAGCACCGCTTTCCCCAGGCTTCCCACCTCTGATTCCTTCCCAAAATTCCACCGGTTGCACCAATCATGTGTAATTGACCTCGTCTAGTTCTGCGCGTAGAGTCACGACACTCCAACAAACGACACGCCAGGAGATCCGGCGCAAAAACCGGCAACTGCAGATCGCGAGTGAAAAGAAATCGAGTGAGAAGAAATGATCAGTAAGAGCAGTTGGAATGTGTACTGCACCCGCTTTTTGGTGCGCGCCCGTCAGCTCACCGAACCAATCGCATTTACCGATCCCCTCGGCCACGAGCATATCGGCCACCCGGGCGACTACTTGGTTGAAACCTCGAACGGAATCCGCCGTGTCGCAACCAGGGCTTTTTTTGAAGACACCTATATGCCGATTGCCCCCACGCAACCTGCTCTGCGACTCGGCAATTTACACGAACCTCGCGCATCCGATTTTAGGAATGAATCTTCGCCCCGGCCTCATCAAGGCGAAGAGCGTCCACAAGCCATGGCGTGAATTCCCCGGGGAAAATCAAACCAGGTGCCTTTTGCCCAGTCCCAGGTCCCCGCGGAAGATTCACACGGCAGGCATTCCTAATCGGATACCCATAGCACAGTAGAGCCACAACATATTGCGATTTTTTCTTGACATGCACTACCAGTGGGAGTACGTTAAGCATCCCAAGGGCATTTTCATAGACCTCCAGTCAAATAAGGAGGCGACCCACAAACGCAGGGGCGACGCTCAAAGTTGCGGTGACTTGGCGTCCCCTCCTTAACGGGACCATCCCCCTGGCGGATGGAGTTTCGCGGTGACTTCCCCCGGTTTGGTTCGTCCAGGCAATCCCCCCGGGGGGAATCATTCAAAAATTTGGTGGATGGAGGCTGCTGCTTAGGCAGCTTCGTCCTTCGATTTCCTGCAGTTCAGGAGCCCCCATGATGGAAGCTTTGATCGAACTCGTAGCCGCCTCATTTGTGCGGCATGGCATTGAATGCCCCGCCCATGATTCACCGAGCGACGATTCGCCAACTGAGGGACTAGCGCGCATGCCCATTGAGGTGATGTCACAAGTTGATTCCGCTGCGCTCCCCCAACACAGTTATCGCAAAAAGGCTGAAGCCAGCGTTGCCACCTAGGCTAGGCTGCCGGAAGCGCGGAATTTGGATCCGCGTGGTATCGCCCATGCGCTCCAGACGGGCTCGCAACATCATTCAGTCAAGGTTTCATGCAACATCGATTTCATTCCGTAATCATCTAATTAGGAGAGAGAAATGGCAGAACTGAGAGAAGCAGGGTTGAAGGAACCAGCCGTGAGAGAAAAAGACCAGATCAAATCGCAGCCCGCAGTCGGCACCAGCGTCAGCAATAACGCCAGCACTAATAAGAAGAAGGCCCCCGGCCTGGCCTTCCGCCGGCTGTTCACGAAGCCCGGCGTCTCTCCCTACGACGACGTCGAATGGGAACTCCGCACCGCCGCCATCACCGACTCGCAAGGCGGCATCATCTTCGAGCAAAAGAACGTCGAAGTCCCCAAAGACTGGTCGATGACGGCCACCAACATCGTTGCCTCGAAATACCTGCATGGCCGGACAGGTGAGCGCGAAACCGGCGTCCGTCAGCTAGTAGCGCGCGTAGCCGAGTCCATCCGCGACTGGGGCATGAAAGACGGCTACTTCCGCACCAGCGAAGACGCCACCGCCTTCCACGACGAGCTAGTCCATCTCCTCATCCGCCAGTACGCGGCTTTCAACTCGCCCGTCTGGTTCAACGTAGGATGCGATCGCATCGAGCCCAACTCCGATGCCACCAACTGGCACTGGAACGCCACCACGCAGCAAGTAGAATTCGGCGTAACCGGATACACGCGTCCGCAGTGTTCAGCCTGCTTCATCAATTCCATCAAAGACTCGCTAGACTCGATCCTGACTCTGGCGAAGACCGAAGGCATGCTCTTCAAATGGGGCAGCGGCACCGGCACCAATCTCTCCCCGCTGCGCAGCTCCACGGAAACTCTGTCAGGCGGCGGCACCGCCAGCGGCCCGCTCAGCTTCATGAAAGGCTTCGACGCCTTCGCCGGCGTAATCAAGTCCGGAGGCAAAACCCGCCGCGCCGCCAAGATGGTCATCCTCAACATCGACCATCCCGATATCGTCGACTTCATCGAGTGCAAGCAGAAAGAAGAAGCCAAAGCCCACGCGCTGGTCGCGCAAGGCTACGACGGCTCGCATCCCGACTCCGACGCCTACAGCTCCATCTTCTTCCAGAACGCCAACAACAGCGTCCGCGTAACCGACGACTTCA
>JBAQJF010000072.1:0-3124 GCA_049300195.1 Terriglobales bacterium
CAGCGCCGGCCGTCGACGTGGCGACCGGGGCTGGCTATCCATGGCCTCGACTGTGTCGGTGCCACGGTCACATCCACGTCTGCGCCAACCCCTGAATGTCCGGCAACAGGACTCTCGCCGCCGACGCTCATCGCTCGACGCGCCACTTGGCTGTCCGAAGTGTTCGGACTCACAGGATCAAGTTTGGCTCTACTTCTAGAGTATTACCTTTATCGGGGCGTCGCGGGCTACGAGAGAGTGCACCACCGCCGGGAAGTCCCAGGGGCCCGCCTCGACGCAGTCTTTATCTAAGGTGAGCGTTTCAACTGAGGGAGATCGTTATGCTGCACCTGTTTCGGCTCGTGCTCATGGCTCTGGCATTGACGTCGGCATCAGCAGCATCGGCGCAGAGCATGACCGAGGCACAGGCTCGTGAGGTCATCGCGCCGTGGTACGGGCTGTTCAACGTCGCGACTCGCGCAGATGTTAAAGCTGTTCAAGAGCAGGTCTTGACCACTGACTATCAGTCCTGTTCCGGTTACTTGCCTGGTGAGTGTTGGGGCCGCGATACGTCGATTAAAGTGGTTAGCAATTTTTCCAAGTCTATTCCCGATATGAAATTCGACATTAAAGAGGTTCTCGTATCAGGAGACCGACTAATCGTACGTGGCGAAGTCGCCGGAACGCCAGCGCAGGCACTCTTTGGCGCGCCGCCAACAGGCAAGAGCTTTCGCATTATGACGATCGATATTCAAACCATACGAGACGGAAAGATTGCGAAAACTTTTCACATGGAAAACTGGCTCAGCGCACTTGGACAACTGCAGGCTAAATAAGTTGTCTCGATTCAACTCGCAGCATTGGCGACGCCTCGCCTTGATCGTCAGACCGCTGGTATCTCAAGTCTTTGGTCTGCGAAGACTTTTTGTATGCACTGTCGGGACAACATGCACTTCAGGTGGCGCGCAAGGTTACGCGGGAGCTTGTTCTTGAACCTTCCGGTCCTCTAGTATTCAACATGGCACTGCTTCTTCTTCCACACGCGGAATGCCACCATGCGAGGCCATGCGCTCATAGCTGCGTCACGGCGTTGGCGCGCTGCGCCTCGCCTTGGCCGAAGGAGAAGTTCTCGCCGGGAGCCTCATAAAGCGTGATTAGCAGGTCGTCGGGCGATACGCCCGCTGCCGCGGCGACGCGGGTGTTGACGTCTTTCAACAGAGCGAGCCGCGTTTCCTTGGAACGCCCCTGAATGAAGGTGAGATCGAGGATGATCAGGTCGTCAGTGTAGTGCATTCCCACAAACGACGGGGTGTGAAGAAAGCGCTTTTTAGGAAATTCAAAGATGAGTTGATAGAAGTCCTCGGGCGGGACGCGAAGCGTGTTCATCAAGGCCGCCTGAATGGCACCGGACACTTTGGCGATCCGGGCCTCATCGTAACGGCCTTCAACGACGTGGATCTTAGCAAGCGGCATTGGAATAGGTCTCCCTTTAGTCGTCTGATAGCAAAGAGTTCCGGGCCCTCCCAGTGGCGATCCGTTCGAGTCTGCAGCCGTGGCGACTTTCAGTGTAGGACTTCGACCGCGAGCGCGATGCCTTGCCCTCCGCCGATGCATAGAGTGACGAGGCCGCGCGTGAGGTTGTCGCGCCGCATTGAGTGGATGAGTTTGGTCACGAGTACCGCTCCCGTGGCACCGATCGGGTGGCCATGGGCGACGGCGCCCCCTTCCACATTGACGATTTCCTCCGGCAATCCAAGCTCGCGCGCGACCACAATGGCTATGGCGGCAAACGCCTCATTGATTTCGGCGCGCTCGATGGAGCGCATGTTCCAGCCAGCGCGTTGTAATGCCTGCTCGACCGCCGGGATCGGTCCGAGTCCAAACATTCCTGGATCGACCGCGGCAATACCATAAGAGACCAGACGGGCCTTGGCAGCGAGGCCGCGCTTCTCGGCCCATGCTTCGTCGGCAAGTACCATCGCAGCAGCGCCGTCGTTCAATCCGGGCGCATTGCCAGCGGTAATGGTGCCGTTAGGGCGAAAGGCCGGCTTCAGTCGCGACAGTGCGTCGAGCGTCGTATCGGGGCGATTGTGCTCATCCGCATCGAACTGGGTCGGTCCCTTCTTACCAGGCAATTCGATCGGCACGATTTGCGTTTTGAAATGCCCTGCGGCTTGCGCGCTTGCGAAACGCTGTTGCGATCGGTAAGCCCACCGGTCCTGCGCCTCGCGCGTGACCTGATACTTTTCCACGAGATCTTCGGTGTGCCAGCCCGAGTGAGCGTCCGAGAACGCGTCGTTTAACCCATCGCGCAAGGCACTGTCGTAGAGCTGGCCATCGCCCAAGCGATAGCCCCAACGACCGCGCGCAACGAGGTAGGGCGCAAGATCCATGTTCTCCATTCCGCCGGCCACCGCGACCTTTGCATTGCCCAACGCAATCTCGTTCGCCGCGGAGACGATGGCCTGAGCGCCAGAGCCACAAACGCGATTGACGGTGAGTGCCGGGACCGTCACGGGAAGACCGGCATGGACGGTGGCCTGACGGGCGGGATTCATTTTGCTGCCGGCTTGCACGACATTGCCCATGACAACGGTGTCCAACTCGTCGGGCCGCAACCCAGCGCGTGCGACCGCCGCCACGATCGCGACTGCGCCGATATTTGCGGCCGGAACGTCCTTTAGGCTGCCGCCAAAAGTACCGATTGCAGTTCGAACGGGTTCGGCGAAAACAACTGAATGCCCCGATGCCATGACCAAATGCTCCTAGATGCGCGGCCGAGTGCTGATGGAGTTTTTCCTTGGCTCCCCGTTGACACTTTAGCCAGTTCATGTGCATATACACTCAAAATGCATGCATATGCATGATTATCACGGTGATTTGATGACACCCACTCCTACAAAGCCAAACGCCGAGGACTGCAATTGCTTTGCCGTTCGCGCGGCTGCGAGGCACGTCACACAGTTTTACGATCAGTGCTTAGCGTCGACGGGCTTGCGCACGAGCCAATTCTCAATTCTGGCGAAGCTGAAACGAAAGGGAACGTCGACCATCAACGCGCTTGCCGACGAGATGGTGATGGATCGTACAACGCTCTCTCGCAACATCATGCCGCTCGAGCGGGAAGGTCTCATTGCGGTTGAGA
>JBAQJF010000073.1:0-38047 GCA_049300195.1 Terriglobales bacterium
CGTAGATGCCGTCGACTTTTGTGCCTTTAAGGATGGCGTCGGCCTTGATTTCCATTGCGCGGAGCGAGGCGGCTGTGTCAGTCGAAAAATAAGGGTTGCCGGTGCCTCCGGCAAAAATGACGACGCGCTCTTTTTCTAGATGCCGGATGGCGCGACGGCGAATGAACGGCTCGGCCACCTGGTTCATCTCAATCGCCGACTGAACGCGTGTATAGACCTGTTGCTTTTCCAGCGCATCCTGGAGCGCCAGGGCATTGATTACCGTTGCCAACATGCCCATGTGATCGGCCGAGACGCGGTCCATGTCTTTGGCTTGATCGGCTACGCCGCGAAAGAAATTACCGCCACCGACTACGATGGCGATCTGTATGCCGAGACGATGAACGTCGGCGATCTCTCCGGCGATGGAATGGATGTGTCCGGTGTCGATGCCAACGCCCTTATCGGCCGCGAGGGCCTCGCCGGACAGCTTCAGAAGGATGCGTTTGAAGACGGGAGTCGGCATCGGAAAGCAGGTCCTCCGCTTCGCTCAGGATGACAGATTTTCTTTGGTGCGAACTTCTTTAGCGAAAACGTTCAACACAAACTATCTCAGTACGAGCGCTTTTCTGCACGGGCACTTTCAGAGAAGCATAAATCAAAAGGGGCGCCGGAGCGCCCCTCAATTACTTGGCAGCCGGTTCGGCCGCTTCAGTTTCATCCGGTTTTGCAGCGGTAAACGCCACCGTCGCGGTTGCGTCGCCCACTTTGAAGCGCGCGAAGCGGCGCACCGAAATGTTCTCGCCCAGTTTGCCGATCTTCGCGGCAATCAGCTGCGAGATGCTGACGGTCTGGTCCTTGATGAAGGGCTGCTCCAGCAGGCAGACTTCCTCGTAGAATTTTTCCATCTTGCCGGCGACCATCTTTTCCGCGATATTCGCGGGCTTGCCGCTGGCCATGGCCTGCGCGAGATAGATGTCTTTTTCGCGCGCAAAGTCCGCCGCCGTCACATCTTCCTTGCGCACAAACTTCGGATCGCTGGCCGCAATGTGCATGGCGATATCATGCACGAGTTCTTTGAAGTCATCGGTGCGAGCTACGAAATCGCTTTCGCAGTTCACTTCGACCAGTACACCGATCTTGCCACCGGCGTGGATGTAATGGCCGACGGAGCCTTCGCTGGTGACGCGCGTAGCTTTCTTGGCCGCGACCGAAACGCCCTTTTTGCGCAGCCAGACAATCGCCGCTTCCAGGTCACCGTTGCTTTCAGTGAGCGCGTTCTTGCAATCCATCATGGGCGCTCCGGTTTTTTCCCGGAGCTCTTTTACGTGTGCCGCTGAAATATTCGCCATAGTCGTACTCATGATAAATGTTAAAACCTTTCTACAAAACTCGACCCGCGCCGAGACTAACCACGCGGGTCAGACTTTCACGGGTTTGCTGGCAGCTAGTAGCCAGAAGCTAGTAGCTGATGTCTAGAGTCCGAGTGCGTTGCCGATATTACGACCGGCGGGTCTCCGCTTGAAGCTCGTCGATGTCCTCGGCTACAGCCGAAGGCCGCTTGCGTGTTCCGGCTCCCAGCACGTCTTCCATGCGAATGTCTTCGCCCTCCGGGACCACAACAGCTGCGGCGACATCGCCTTCCGCAGGCAGCTCCCCTTCCACGGCTTCGGGAGCAGTTCCATCCGCCTCCGGGGAGATCTCCGCCACCGCCTGAATGTCGGCCATCTGCTTGTCGCTGATTGCGTTCACGCCTTCGGCGATTGACTCCGAAATCTTCGACGTAAACAGGCGGATCGCGCGCAGTGCGTCGTCGTTGCCCGGAATCACGTAATCCACTTCGGTCGGATCGCAGTTCGTATCGACGACTGCGACGACAGGAATCCCCAGCTTGCGCGCTTCGCGTACCGCGATCTGTTCTTTATTCGAGTCGATGACAAAAATCGCATCGGGCAGCCGCGACATATTCTTGATGCCGGCCAGGTTTGCCTGGAGATGTTTGCGCTCGCGTTCGAGCTTGATGACTTCTTTTTTCGGCAGGAGGTCGTAGCGGCCATCGGTGGCCATCTCGTCGAGCTCTTTCAGCCGCTTCACGGATTTCTGCACGGTGACCCAATTGGTGAGCAGTCCGCCCAGCCAGCGCTGGTTCACGTAGAACATCGAGCAGCGCGTTGCCTCTTCGGCAATCGCGTCCTGCGCCTGGCGCTTGGTGCCCACGAAGAGAACGATTCTCCCTTCGGCGGCCAGGTCCTGCACAAATTTCGACGCCTCTTTGAACATCTTCAGCGTCTTTTGCAGGTCAATAATGTAGATCCCGTTGCGCTCGCCGAAGATGAACTCCTTCATGCGCGGGTTCCACCGCTTCGTCTGGTGCCCGAAGTGAACACCCGCTTCGAGCAACTCCTTCATGGTGATGTTTGCCAATCAACCTCCTTATGTGGTCTACATCCGGACGCAACCGGCCCGGATTGCCATTCCCGTCCACCCCAACTCGGGGGAGGTGGGGGGATGAATTTAACACCTAAAATCGCTGTCGGCTATCAGCTGTCAGCTCTCAGCCAAAAACCAAACCCAGACAATGGTTCTCAGCTCAAACCTAACCTGGACAAACCTGTCATCCCGAGCGAAGCGAGGGATCTCGTTCTCTCCGGACTCGTAAGCGCACTACCGCTTGCTGAACTGGAATCTCTTTCTCGCGCCCTTTTGTCCGTACTTCTTGCGCTCTTTTGCGCGCGGGTCGCGAGTTACCATGCCTTCGGCTTTCAGCTTCTTGCGCAGCTCTGCGTTGAACAGCATGAGCGCACGGGTAATTCCGAGGCGCACGGCCTCGGCTTGTCCGGCCACTCCGCCACCGTTCACGCGGGCCAACACGTTGAAGTTCGCGCTAGTGTCGGTAAGTGCCAGGGCTTGCTTGGCGCTGATGCGCTGCGAAGGCGTCACGAAATACTCATCGAACGCTTTGCCGTTAACCTTGAATTCGCCGCTGCCCGGACGCAGAAAAACGCGCGCAATCGCGGCCTTCCGCCGTCCCGTTCCGTAGTATTGAACTAAATCAGCCATGAGCTCTTAGCTCTTGGCCTTTCCAATGCCAAGCGCCAACCCTGTACCTTTCCCCATAATTTTCAAATTCGAGTAACGCAAATGTTCGGTGTTAGCTAAGAGCCAAAAGCTAATAGCTAAAAGCTTGTTCTACGCGAATACCTTCGCTTCCGGCTTCTGCGCTTCGTGCGGATGCTTGTCGCCCTTGTACACCTTCAGCTTGGTGAACATCTGCTTGCCCAGTTTGTTCTTCGGGAGCATACGCGAAATCGCTTGTTCAATCACCAGCTCCGGCTTGCGGACCATGCGCTTCTTCACATCCTCGGAGCGCAATCCGCCAGGATAGCCGGTGTAGTGGTGATAAGACTTCTGTTCGATCTTCATGCCCGTCATCTTTACCTGTTCGGCGTTGATCACGACCACGTGATCGCCGGTGTCGATGAACGGCGTGTATTGCGGATTTTCTTTGCCCATCAGAATGCGGGCCACGCGCGAAGCCAGACGCCCGAGCGGCTGCCCGGTCGCATCCACTACAAACCACTTCCGCGCGATTTCCCCCTCTTTAGGGAAATAGGTAGACATTGCAACTCTCCCAGAAATTAAAAGAACTAATGATGAAGACCGCTGAGTGCCCTGATCTTTGATTAATCCTGATCTTTGATTAATAAAGATCTTTAAATTAATTAAAAGATCGATCTTAAGAATGCTCGCTTAAGAATGCTCTCGACGCAGAATGCGCGCAAGGTGTTCAGGCGGGCAGCCGCAGGACTTCCAAAGGAATCTAGGATATCTGACCACCGGTGACGTTGTCAACGAAGAGATTCAGGCGAAAGGGGTTACTGAATGAGCTGTCAGCTTTCAGCCGTCAGCCATCAGTTAAACCGCGCGCTGCTGGCCGCACCTATCAGCCTTGACGATCTCGGCTGGTGCAAAGAAAAAAGCCCTATCTTCCGCCCACTGCCTTCAGACACTTCCCATAAAGCTCGAGAAGGTTGTCGGCATACTCCTCCGGCTTGGTGGCAGCTGGTCCGCCCTGAAATCCGACACTGCCGCCAGGGCCACTGGTCCTGCCATAGCTGGTCGTCATGGCAACGAATTTCATCAAATCAAGGGCTATATCTTCGTTCCGGCGATTGCCCAGGGATAGTGCGGATGCATCCATAAGTACGGCTCCTCGGTAGAGTGGTCAATAGAATAAACCAGGCAAGGCGTTCTTGCGATGTTGGCGCACGGTTAGCCGCTACTTCGCAAAATGAACCGAGAACTCAACCCACCTCCGCCAAACCATAGCTGAGAGACCATCGCGCCCGCATGGCTCGCAGGGCACGGTCGATTTCTTCTTTCGAAATCGCGGCATTCGGACCGGCAATTACAAATGCCGCCTCGCGCTTGGCGGCCTCGAGGAGTTCGCGGTCGCGGATCAGATTCGCAACCCGGAAGCTGGGAATGCCGGCCTGCTTGGTTCCAAAAAAATCTCCCGGGCCGCGCAGTTCGAGATCGAGTTCGGCGATCTTGAAACCGTCGTTGTTCTTTACCATGGCGTCGAGCCGCCGCTCGCCTTCTTCGGAAACCTTGCCGCCATGCATCAGCACGCAATAAGACTTCGCCGCGCCGCGCCCGATGCGTCCGCGTAGTTGGTGCAGTTGGGCCAGACCAAACCGATCGGCGTGTTCGATGACCATGACGGTCGCGTTCGAGACGTCGACACCGACTTCAATGACCGTGGTCGCAACCAGAATCTCAATTTCTCCTCTCTGAAATTCCCGCATGATTCGTTCTTTGATTTCGGGATCGAGCCGCCCGTGAAGCAGGCCGACATGCAGGCTGGGGAAAATTCTCTCGCGCAGTTGCCGGTACATCTGTTCCGCCGCCTTCAATTCGCGCTCTTCGTTTTCCTCGATTACCGGATAGACGACATAAGCCTGATGGCCAGCGGCAATCTCCCGCCGAACGAATTCCCACACGTCGGGCGCGCGTTCGTCGGGCACTGCTTTGGTGATCACAGGCGTGCGGCCTGGAGGGAGTTCGTCGAGCACGGATACATCAAGGTCGCCATAAAGCGTGAGCGCCAGCGTCCGCGGAATGGGCGTCGCGGTCATGACCAGTACGTCCGGTTCTGGCGCTCCACTGTCCTTCTTCATGAGCTTCAAGCGCTGCATCACGCCGAAGCGGTGTTGCTCGTCGACAATGACGAGTCCAAGCTTTTCGAATTCGACCCGGTCCTGAATCAGGGCATGCGTCCCGATCACCAGCTGTGCGTTACCCTGGGCAATGTGCCGTCGTACGAGACGTTTGCGATCCTGCTCCATCGATCCCGTCAGCAGCACGATGCGATACCCGGCTTTTTCGAGAATCTGGCGCGCCGAAAAATAATGCTGCTGCGCCAGAATCTCCGTCGGAGCCATGAACGCGACCTGGCATCCGTTTTCGATCGCGATGATCGCCGCCTCGAAGGCAACGATCGTCTTTCCCGATCCCACATCGCCTTGCAGCAAACGGCGCATGGGATAGAGCGTCTGCATGTCGGTCGCAATTTCTTTCAGCACCCGCTTCTGCGCAGTGGTCGGGTGAAACGGCAGAATCTTCTTGAGCGCCTGCCGGACGCGGTCGTTGATTTGGAAGGTGATTCCGGTCTGAGCCTTCTGCTCGCGGCGCTTGAGTTCGATTCCCAGCTCGATGAAGAAGAGTTCGTCGAAAATCAGCCGAATGTGCGCGGGCGTTCGCGATGATTGCAGATCGGTAAAGCTTTCGCCCGCTTCAGGCCAATGCACTCGCCACAACGCTTCGCGCGGAGAGACCAGGCTAAGATGCGCACGCACCGCGGCCGGAATCGGATCGGGCAGATCTGGGCTCAGATTTTCGAGCGCCCAGCGAATGATGCGGCGAAACCAGCGCGGCGTCAGCTTGCCCTGGCCCGTCGATTCGTAAATCGGAACGATGCGGCCGACTTCGAGCGAGGCGGCGGCTTTCTTTTCAGCCTCATCCGCGCCGCCTTGTTCATTGATGTCGCCGAGAACTTCAAACTGCGGCTGGATAATCTGCAAATTTCCGTCGCGGTCTTCTTCAACTTTGCCGTAGAGCGCCAGCATCTGCCCCGGCTGAAAGCGGCCTTGCAAATAAGTCGCATTGAACCACAGACATTTCAGCCGGCTGCGTCCCTGGCCAACCGTCAGTTGAAAGATCGGCATACGCCGCGTGCGAAACAATCCGGAGTTGCGCACTTCGGCAATCACCGTCGCCATCTCGCCCGCGCGCAGCTCCGCCACCGAGCGCGGGTTCAATCGATCTTCATAACGAAAAGGGAGATAATGCAGCAGATCGTCGACGGTTTTTATGCCCTTGGCGGCCAGCACCTCGGCCAGCCGCGGGCCAATTCCCTTAACGTACTGCACTGCGGTCGACGGTTCCAGCATCTCAAGGGATGTTAGCAGGAGGAAGTTCGAAACGTGAGCCGCAGCCGGGGCAGAAATACGCTGACGAATTTTCTCGATGCGCTCGCCGCCGTGCTGGCCGGCAATGCGATCTATTTCCTGCTCATGCCGCACCTGCCGCGGGGCATGCGCCACGCCATGTTCAAGGAAGATTGGGGCCTGCTGGTCGACTTCGCGTTCTGCACCATTATTTTTGTCGGCGTAAAAGTTGGATTTAGGCGCACGCGCGAATAATGGCCGCCCCCTGGTCGCACGTCGCGAATCGCAGATTGCGCGCCGTATAATTCGCTCACATGATCACCGTTTCCAAGGAGGACTACCTCAAGGCTATCCTGGTGGCCGAAGGGGAAGGCGAAACCGTAATTTCGGCGACGCTCGCGCACTGGCTGAATGTCTCTCCGCCAGCCGTGACCATGGCGGTTCGTCGGTTAAAAAAAGACGGGCTGGTACGCGTAAGCACCGACGGCCGTGTTCGGCTCACTGCGGCCGGACTGAAAATCGCCCGTAAGCTCACCGAGCGCCATCACCTGATCGAGCGCATGCTGTGCGAGATTTTCGGCATGGAATGGTACCAGGTGCACGACGAAGCGGAGCGGCTGGAGCACGCCGTCTCCCCGGCCTTCGAGGCCAAACTGGTCGCCAAGCTCGGCCGCGGACGCCCCTGCCCGCATGGCAACCTGAGTGAACTCGAAAGTCCCGCGAGCCGCCGCCGGCGAGGGCTGGTGCTGCTCTCCGAAGCCGAGGCCGGCCAGAGCTACGCGGTCAGCGGCATTCACGAGCGCGACCGCAAACTGCTTGAATTTCTCGAAGCCCGCGGCATCAGGCCCGGAGGCAAGATCGGCCTGGTCGAGCGCAACTACGACAAGACGCTCTCCATCCGAACGGCCAATGGCCCAACGGTACTAGGCCGTTCCGCCGCCGAGAGAATTTGGGTTTCCCCTTTGCCTTCCCGGTCCGTATAATTAACCACAGTTAATATCCTGGCATGTATGCCAGTTGACTGTGGAGCCATCCTGGAACCGTCCGTTCGAACCGATCAAGAAGAGGCCGCGTCCACCGGAGAGGACGTCGCGACGCTTCCATCTGGCGCGCATGTCTCTCTCGAAGGCGTTCACCACAGCATCGCGGTCCCCCGCCACGACGCCGGATTCTGGCGCCAGTGGCGGGCTTTTGTCGGTCCGGCCATTCTTGTCAGCGTCGGCTACATGGATCCCGGCAACTGGGGCACGGACCTGCAAGGCGGCGCACAATTCAAATATGGACTGCTCTGGGTAGTCGGCGTCGCCAGTCTAATGGCGATTTTCATGCAGGTGATCTCGGCGCGCCTCGGCGTGGTCACCGGCAAAGATCTTGCACAATGCTGCCGTGACTGGTATCCCAGCTGGACGCGCTGGCCGAACTGGCTGATGAGCGAGGTCGCCATCGGAGCCTGCGATCTCGCCGAAGTGCTCGGCAGCGCTGTTGCCCTCAACTTACTTTTTCACATTCCATTATTCTGGGCCGTCATTATCACGGGGCTCGACGTGCTCCTGTTGCTCGCGCTGCAAAACTTGGGCATGCGTACCATCGAAGCCGTGGTCCTGCTGCTGATCGCGACCATTTCCGTCTGCTACTTCATTGAAATTTTCGTGCTCCCCGAGACTCAGCCCAGCTTCCTCGAGATGGGACGAGCCATAGTCTTCCCGCATCTCGGCCAGCTTGGAATGGTCTATGTCGCGATCGGCATCATCGGTGCAACCGTGATGCCGCACAACCTCTATCTGCATTCGGCGCTGGTGCAGAGCCGTCAATTGCAGAAGGACCACAAGTCGATCCGGCGCGCGATTCAGTTCAATACCATCGACTCGACGGCCGCTCTCACCGTCGCATTCTTTGTTAACGCGGCAATCCTGGTTCTCGCGGCCACAGTCTTCTTCGGCAAAGAAAGCGTGACCGTCGCGGGTGGCCACGTCGTCGCGTTCAATGCGAACAGCGATTGGATTCGCGTCGCGTATCTGACTCTGGCGCCGTTGCTAGGTACGACCGCCGCCAGCACTTTGTTTGCCGTCGCCCTCCTCGCCAGCGGACAGAGCAGCACCATCACCGGTACGCTCGCCGGGCAGGTCGTGATGGAAGGCTTCATGCACTGGCGAATCAAGCCTTGGGTCCGCCGCCTCATCACCCGCACGCTCGCGATTTTGCCGGCAGTGTTCATCATCGGTCTGCGCGGCGACAGCAGCGTCACCGACCTGCTCACGCTGAGCCAGGTTGTGCTCGCGCTGCAGTTGCCTTTCGCCATGTTTCCGCTGCTGCAATTCACGAGTTCCCGCAGCCGTATGGGGAAGTGGAAGAACGGCTGGTTCCTGCTGATTGCCGGCTGGTCGAGTGCTATTCTGATCACCGCCATGGATATCTATGGCCTGCCCGACTCGATCAAAGCCGCGTGGCAAGTGATAGCAGGCGGATAAAGAATCGCCTCGTAGGGCATGAGCCGGGTGCGACACGCTATGTACGACACCATTCTCGTAACGCTAGACGGTACCCCGTCCGACCGCGCAATTATCGAGCACATCAAGCAGCTCGCGAAACTCGCGAATAGTCGCCTTGTTTTGCTGCACGTCGCCGACGGCTGGGCCGCGCGCACCTATGGGCCCGATGCGGTCAGTCCTGAAATTGCGGAGGACACCGCCTACCTCGAAAAAGTTCGCGCCGAGTTCGAGTCAGCGGGCATCCCGGCGCAGGCCGAGTTGGCCTTCGGTGAACCCGCCAGCCAGATCATTGAATGGGTTAAGCAAAAAGGTTGCGACCTGGTTGCCATGAGCACCCACGGGCACCGTCTGCTCGCCGACATATTTCTAGGCGCGACGGCCACGCGCGTGCGGCATAGCATCACCGCGCCGGTGTTGCTTCTTAAGGCGAAATGAGCGTACGCGCTCAGCAAGAGCGTTACGCCCATCAATCAACTTAGCGCCGCCTATCACTTACGTGATGTGACCTCAAAGGAATAAAATGTAAGGTTAGGCTTGGTCACGGTAGCAGCTCGCAATCATTGTCCAATTCAGAATCAATAGCCACGGCCCGTCATCCATAAACCAGGAAGGCTTTCATGTCTGCAAACAGTTTTGGCGCCCGCGCAACTTTCAAAGTCGGCCACAAGGAATACGAACTCTACCGCCTCGACGCGCTCGACAAGCAAGGCATCTCGACTAAGCACCTGCCTTTTTCGCTGCGCATTTTGCTGGAAAACCTGTTGCGCAGCGAGGACAGCCGCAATGTGACGCCCGACGAAATTCGCGCGCTCGCCGCCTGGAACAAAAATACAAAGCCGGAAAAAGAAATCGCGTTCACACCTAGCCGCGTGCTGCTCCAGGATTTCACCGGCGTGCCGGCTGTGGTCGATCTCGCGGCTATGCGCGACGCCATGCGGCATCTCGGCGGCGACCCGACCCTCATCAATCCGTTGCAGCCCGCCGAACTCGTAATCGATCACTCTGTGCAGGTGGATGAATTCGGCACGGCTGGTGCGTTCGATATGAACGCGCTGCTCGAATTCCAACGCAACAAAGAACGTTACGCCTTCCTGCGCTGGGGGCAGACCGGGTTCCGCAATCTCGCTATCGTGCCGCCCGATACCGGGATCGTGCATCAGGTCAATCTCGAGTATCTTGCGCGCGTTGTGTTCGTCAATGAAGAAGGTGGTAAGCGCACCGCTTATCCGGACACGCTGGTCGGCACTGACTCGCACACGACGATGATCAACGGCCTCGGCGTCCTAGGCTGGGGAGTCGGCGGAATCGAAGCCGAAGCCGCCATGCTCGGCCAGCCCGTCTCCATGCTGATCCCGCTCGTTGTCGGCGTGAAACTTACCGGCCGCCTGCGCGAAGGCGCGACCGCCACCGACCTCGTCCTCACCATCACCGAAATGCTGCGCAAGCATGGAGTCGTCGGCAAGTTCGTGGAATACTTCGGCCCCGGCTTGCAGGATCTTCCGCTGGCCGATCGCGCGACGATTGCGAATATGTCGCCGGAATATGGCGCCACTTGCGGCATTTTTCCGATCGACAAGGAAACCTTGCGCTACCTCAACCTCACCGGCCGCAGCGAAGAGCAGATTGCGCTCGTCGAAGCTTATGCTCGCGAGCAGGGTCTCTTTCATGATGCTCGCACGCCGTCCGCGGAATACTCGGAATTGCTCAGTCTCGATCTCTCGACGGTCGAGGCATGTCTCGCGGGGCCGAAGCGGCCGCAGGACCGCGTTCTGCTTTCGCAGGCCGGGGAGTCTTTCACAACTGCGCTGCCTTCGCTCATCAAGCCGAAAAATGGAGCCAAGCCACCGGCGGCCGCCGTGAACTCGGCGCGCTGGGAGCAGGAAGGCGGAAATCCAGCGGCTATTGGCGTTGAAGACCCCAATGTGATTGAGCATGTTCCGGCAAATTCTGCTAAGTCGATCAAACACGGGAGCGTCGTCATCGCGGCCATCACCTCGTGTACCAATACCTCGAATCCCTCCGTCTTGATTGCCGCTGGATTGCTGGCGAAGAAAGCGGTGGAGAAGGGTTTGTCGGTTCCGCACTGGGTCAAGACCTCGCTCGCGCCCGGATCGAAAGTGGTGACCGACTATCTGCAAACCGCCGGTCTGTTGCCCTATCTGGAAAAACTGAAATTTCATCTCGTAGGCTACGGCTGCACCACTTGCATCGGCAACTCGGGGCCGCTGCCTACCGAAGTCTCTGGCGCGATCGAAGAGAAAAATCTGGTGGTCGCATCGGTGCTTTCGGGCAATCGTAATTTCGAAGGCCGCATCAATTCGGAAGTGCGCGCGAATTACTTGATGTCGCCGCCGCTGGTCGTGGCGTTCGCGCTGGCGGGCCGCATCGATATCGATCTGCGCAAGGAGCCGCTCGGAAAAGGCAAGCACGACGAGCACATCTATCTCGCCGACATCTGGCCTACGCAGCAGGAGATCGAGGAAACCGTTGCGGGCGCGATCACCTCACACATGTTCCGCAAGAGCTACGCCGAAGTTTACTCGGGCGACGAGCGCTGGCGCGGGCTGCCAGTTCCGAAGGGCGAGACCTATGCGTGGGAAAAAGATTCGACCTACATCCGCCAGGCCCCGTATTTCGATGGCATGAAAATAAAGCCGTCGGGCGTCGAAGACATTCACGGCGGGCGCGTGCTGGCCGTGCTCGGAGACAGTGTCACCACCGATCACATTTCACCCGCGGGCTCGATCAAGAAAGATGGCCCCGCGGGAAAATACCTGATCGCTCACGGCGTGCAGCCCGGCGACTTCAATTCCTATGGGTCGCGCCGCGGCAATCATGAAGTCATGGTACGTGGAACCTTTGCCAATGTTCGCCTGCGCAACAAAATGGTGAACACCGAAGGCGGGTTCACTCGCCACCTGCCCGATGGCGCGGAGATGTCCATCTTCGACGCCTCTGAGAAATATCAGGCTGAGAAAGTTCCGCTCGTCATTCTCGCGGGCAAGGAATATGGGTCAGGCTCATCGCGCGACTGGGCAGCCAAAGGGCCGCGGCTGTTGGGTGTGCGCGCTGTGATCGCCGAAAGCTACGAGCGCATTCACCGCTCGAACCTGGTTGGAATGGGCATTTTGCCGCTGCAATTCTTGCCCGGAGAGAATACCGAATTGCTCAAGCTGAACGGCGAAGAGATTTTTGCGATCACGGGGATTCGCGATGTTGTCGAGAAATTTGCTTCTGGACGAAAGATTGCCGTGCGCGTGAAACCTGGGGACGGCAAGGCCCGCGAATTTCAAGCGGTGGTCCGGATCGACACGCCGCAGGAAGCTCTCTATTATGCGAACGGCGGCATCTTGCAGTATGTTTTGCGGCAACTGCTGGCCGGGAAGACGCAAGCGGAAGCGGTGACCGCATAGGTGCGCCGAATGGAAGAATCCTTCAGCCGGGAAGGGGAGATGGCTCGGAGCCGAATTCGCTGAGCTAGCCCTTGCAACGATCCCAAAACGTTCATTTGTCTACAACGGCACCAAGAATGTCCCGAAAACACCACGCCGGTCGTGGCGAGGGGCTAAGAGCTGCCCGCGAGCGATGATATCCTTGTGATGGTTCACGCCTCAAATTCCCGAGCGTCGTGCCCAATCCAACATGTCCGATCCAACAAATTCAGAAGCAACAGAGTTAAGACCTAAGCTACCCGAATCTGCATCGCCCGAACCGGCTTCCGACTCGGCCAGCGAACCGGAAGAATCGTTCCGGGATCTTTTTTCCGAGTACGAGAAGCGCCACGCGCGCAAGCCCGAAGCGGGTTCGCAGAGCCGCGAAGGCACGGTCATCGCGGTCACTGCCGACGCGCTCATTCTCGACATTGGGTTCAAAAGCGAAGGACTCTTGCCGCTGGCGGAAATGGGTGGCTCTCCCGCAAAGCCAGGCGACAAGCTCAAAGTTACCGTCAAAGGCCGCGATCCTGAGGGCTACTACCAGCTGACGCGGGGCAAGGTGGCGCGCATCGTCGATTGGGCTTCGCTCGAAAAGGCATTTGTGGAAAAGGCGACTATCGTCGGGACCGTTACGGGCGTGATTAAAGGCGGGCTTAGCGTCGACGTGGGCGTACGCGCTTTTATGCCGGCTTCGCGCACTGGCACGCGAGACGCCGCTGAAATGGCAAAGCTGGTCGAACAGGAAATTCGCTGCCGCATCATCAAGCTCGATGTGGACGATGAGGATGTGGTCGTCGACCGTCGCGTGATTGCGGAGGACGAAGAGACTGCGACCAAGCAGCGGCGTTTTGGCGAACTCAAGGAAGGCGACACTGTGCGCGGCGAAGTGCGCAGCCTTACCGACTACGGCGCATTCGTTGACATCGGCGGCGCCGATGCTCTGCTGCACGTCGGAGAGATTTCATGGCATCGCGTGAACAAGCCGTCCGACGTGCTTTCCGTTGGCCAGCAGATCGACGCGAAGATCATCCGGATTGAACCGGAGAAGAAGCGGATTGCGATCGGCATGAAGCAACTGCTGGCGCACCCATGGGATTCGATTGCGGAAAAACACAAGGTCGGCGACCGCGTGCGCGGCACGATTACCCGCCATGCCGACTTCGGCGCATTTGTGGAAGTTGAGCCTGGCATTGAAGGGCTCATCCACATTTCCGAAATGTCGTGGGCAACAAAAAAGGTGCGGCATCCGGGCGATCTGGTCAAAGTTGGCGAGACTGTCGAGGCGGTTGTCCTCGGAATCAACGTAGCTGAGCGGCGGATGTCGCTGGGTTTGAAGCAGGCACTCGGCGATCCGTGGGTGGGAGCTTCGGAAAAGTTTGCCCCCGGCACTGTGATCGAGGGACCGGTTACGAACATCACGAAGTTTGGGGCGTTCGTGCAACTCGCTGAAGGTGTCGAGGGCATGATCCACGTCAGCGAGATCAGCGCGGAGAAACGCATCAACCATCCGCAAGAGGTGCTGAAGTCAGGTCAGGTGGTACAGGCGCAGGTGATCGCGATCGATCCGGAAAAACGGAACATCCGGCTAAGCATGAAGCAACTCGTGCCGACTGGACTTGACGAATATCTTGCCGAGCATAAGGAGGGGGACGTGGTCACGGGACGCATCATTGAAGTTTCGGGAGAGCGTCTGCGCGTCGAACTCGGAGAGGGTATTCAGGCGCAATGCCGAATTCCAAAGAAGGAAACTGAGGGCTCGGCGAAGGACGATACGAAGGCGGCCGCGCAATCGTCCGTGAGGGCCGATCTCTCGTCACTCGGGTCGATGTTGCAAGCGAGGTGGAAGAGCGGCGCTGCGGCAAGCGCGGCCACGCAGGAAGGATTGCGGTCCGGGCAAGTCCGTGAATTTAGGGTTGTGAAAATCGACGCCGCGGCCAAGAAAGTCGAATTGGAGTTGGGTTAGTCCGTCCGCAGACGCTACCGGCCCGCGTTGATCATCATCAACGCGAATAGCGCCGGCAAATAGAAGATCGTCGCCTGAAGCAGGCGCCGTGCAGGCGCTTTGGAAGCTGGAGCTGTCGCAGGCAATTGCGGCAACGCCATTCCCATCGAGTAACGGAAGAGCAACGCGCCCATCAGTACTGCCCCGACGAGATACACGCGGCCCGTCATTCCCATGGCGACCGGCAAAATGCTCACGGGAATCAACGCAGCGGAGTACGCCAGAATCCGCCACACGGTGGATTTTCCGTTCGAGTCAACTACCGGCAACATACGAATTTCCCCCTGCGCGTAGTCTTCGCGATAGAGCCATGCGATTGAGAGGAAGTGCGGGAATTGCCATACGAACATAATGGCGAAGAGAATCACAGTCTCGAGTTCAATGCGGCCGCGCACTGCGGTCCAACCGAGGGCCACGGGCATTGCACCCGGAAACGCGCCGACGAATGTGCACATCGGCGAAACTTTCTTCAACGGGGTGTAAGCCACGAGATAAACAAGGGCGGTGAGGAACACCAGCAATCCGGTCAACAAATTTGCGTAGAAAGCAAGATAGACCGAACCACCCAGCGTCAACGCCAATCCGACTGTGATGGCATGAGCGCGCGACATTCGCCCTGAGGGTAAGGGGCGCGTGGCGGTGCGGCGCATGCGGGCGTCCACTTTCGATTCCAGAACTTCATTCAGCGCGGCCGTTCCGCTGGACACAAGCGCTATTCCGAACAATGCATGGAAAAGGCCAACCGACCATGACGAAACGCCTGCGCGATGTGCGCCGAAAAAGTATCCGCACCAGGCCGTGAGCACGATCAACGTCGTGATGTTCGACTTGGTCAATTCACTGTAATCGCGCAGCAGACCTGCCACTTGCCGAATAGAAGTTCTATTTGCCATGAATCCCACACCTGCCAGGTTTTGACTCGACTGGGCCATCATCAGAACTCAAAAAGATCAGAACACAGTGATCAGAATCCACAAAGGATAGCATTCGTACCGCGTCCCATGTGCAAAGTCAACACAAAATCACGAACTGCTAGATTCGGTAAAACATGTTCGCACCAAGCTGCGGCTTTTGCCAAATTGATCGGCCTACTAATGGCTACTGTCAGCTTTCGATATCGTAAAGGTCTCGGGCGGATCGAAATAGCATTGATGCCACAGGGCCGCATCGGTCAGGCCGCCGGCCTTCCATTTGCGAATCGTTCCAGTGGTCGCCGCAATCATTCCACCATCGGCGGAATCATAAATCAGCACCAGTCCCGCCACATCAGGCGACTTGGCCAACTCGTCGTAGCGCCGGTCGAGCAATGACTTGGCAAACTCCAATTTGGCGCTCGCCCCGCCGGCTTTTTCGTCCTCGCGGATTTTTTGCACCGAGATGATCTTTACGGTTTTCCCGCGCAGGGGTGCCCAATCGCCTGGAAATTGCGCCATCTCCTCGCGACTCACCTCAAACAGGTCAGCGACGGTCGGCGCGGTGGGGACGGAGGGCGGAACATCTGGAATGCCCTCGGGCATCTCCAGGCTGGTGCGCCAGATCCAACCGCGCGACAAGCCTGAAATACGTACATGAACCCAATCGGCGTTAAAGTCCAACATCTCGAATTCATCCTGCGCATCGGCCAAAAACAAAGTCTTACCGCTCAGACTCGGAGAGGCGACCACTGGGGTTCCCGATTTTTTTATTGCCACCAGATTTTTGGGGCGCGATTGATTTCTTATCGCGTCCTCCAGATTCGAAACTTCGGAGTGCAAGTCCATGTTTTTTTTGTCGTTGGTGTTGGTCTCGGCCGATTGCCGGGAAGGAAGCGAATTCAACGGCGAGGTGGAAGCGGAGGAAGAGAACGATCCGTTTTCGGGCGCGTTGGGCAGGGGCGCCGAAATCACGGGCAGGTCCGAAGCGGGAGACAATGCTACGCCCGGCGTGCTGGCTTGCGTGCTTTTCTGCCCCATCCTGGCCTGCGCCGGACTGCTCGACATTTGATCGCTTAGCTGATCCAGCAAATCGGCCTCGATCCGGCCATTTGACTTAAGCAATTCGTAGCCGGAGTGCGCTGTGCTTTCGTCCTTATACCAGGCGGTAACATTGGCCCTTACGTGGACCACAGAACCGGCCGGCGTCGAGGTCACTTGCGCCGTGCACTCGTAAAATGCCCGCTGATAGCGGATCAAAGGATGATCGCTCGCCAGCACGAAACCCTCGAGTGTCGGCAAATGCCCGCTCATTGCGGGACGTAATTGCCTGAGCGCCTTTTCGATCGTGCTCTTGGGAACGCGGAAGGTCCGCTCTACTGAGCCTGACGCCACTCCGGCTTCCCCGGAAACCGAGATGACTGCCAGACAGAGGATCGCCGCCACGGTGATGCACTCAAGTGCAAAGCTCCCAAGTCCTGGCCGCTGCGTCATGGCACCATCTCCAATTGGTCTCGCCGAATCCATCCATGCGCCCCGGCATGGGTCTCGACGCCCAACCAGTATGTGCTCAACACCACCACCAGAACCTGAGCGCCTGGAGGGAGTGTCTGGACAGTACTCGCCGTGTGAAATGGAGCAGATTTGAGTGGCGCACCGGGCTTTTTCACGATCCGCTCCACCTCGCGGCGCAACCGGGCGACACGCTGCTCCGGCGATTCATCGGGACTGTCGGCCAGAATCGAGGCGACTGACGATTCGCCGAAGGAAGAATGACTTATCGTGGAATGTCTCAGTCCGGATCCGCCGGCCGATCCCGAATCGTCAACCCGGCTTGAGCTCTCGCCCAGACTCGACGCCGACGGCGTACTCAGTAACTCGGTGTCATTGCCCAGGTCAAATTCCTTTTTCGCAATGTGTTGTTGCTTCTCCCGCAGTGCCTCTTCGGTTTCCTTCTTCACTAGCTCCATCTGCCCGAGGTGGTCTTGAATGTCCTTGTACTCGCTGGATTCAACCGAGCCGTTGGACTGGTGAACGGCACGATTGAAATCTTCGATGTAGAGCGCATCGATTCGCAAAACTGTATTCTTCGCGCCCTGGGGCTGCACGATGTAGCGAACCACCACGGTTCCCACATCGGCACTGTCCTTAAAGTTCCAAGGGTTGATCGCCGCTTTCTTCACCTTGTAAAAAACCTTGCCGGGGTCCGTGAAGGCGGGAAACCAACGGCTCGACGTGGCCGGTGTCGCTCCCGCAATGTACTCGTCTTTGTTGTATTCCTTGGTTCCGCGGATGATTCCGTTGTTTACCACATCCCCCACCGCTTCGGTTACTTCGGCGACGGGCGATGGAATGTTCACGATCAGTCCGGCCCCATACTGCATGGAATTCTTTTCGCGCGCGTGAAGCGGGACCGCCAGCAGCGCAGGAAGCAGAAGCAACGCGATCCATCGGCTCCCGCGCGCAGGGGCACCGCGCATCCTTTTGCCTAATAAAGCTCGCTCCATTGGCACGACCGGTTCCATCGACCCAGATGCAAGAGTGATACGGAGCGGCGCCGCTGTCAACTTGCAAGCCATATGCGGAGCAGGTTGCCGCTGAAGATCAAAGGGTTGCCAACCATTGAAGAAAAAAATGTTGCGGTTGCCCTTGCACTTCTTCCGAAGATGGTAGTACTATTCCCCGCGGTTCGTTCTTGGTCGGACCACTTGACCGGAAAAAGATTGCGATTGTTTGCGGTCTTCGAGTTGGTGTGAGCGAAATTACTATTTTGCTCAGGCCAGTTCGGTGTTGACGCGTTCTCGTGGATATTTGGTTCTTTCAAAATTTGCGCAGTACCTGAGGAGTGCAGCATGCGTATGTGGGCGCAATCTCAGCTCTGTCAGAAGCCGCAGCGGTTTATGTCTCTATTGACCGCTGTATTCGCGTTGACCGTTTTTATTCTGAGCACAATTCAACCAGCCTCGGCGCTCCCTGCGTTCGCGAGGAAGTACGGCTTGCGGTGCTCGGCGTGCCATGAGAGTTGGCCGATGCTCAACTACTTCGGCCAGAAATTCAAAGACAACGGCTACCAGATTATGAACGATCGTGATTCGCCGATCTGGCAGAGCCCTGGATACTGGCCGATCACGATGCGCATCACGCCTTTTTGGAGCCGCGAGAATACCAACAAGGTGGCGGTAGACGGCTCGGCGACAGGCGAGATGAGTCTCACCCAGACCGGGTTCAATATAAGCGGCCTCGACATCCTGACCGGCGGGACCCTCGAGAAAAACATCTCCTTCCTGCTCGTTCCATCCTCGGATGAAACGGGCGCATTCCATTTCGAATCGGTGAATGCGCGCTTCGATAACATGTGGGGCAGCCCCTGGATGAATATCAAGTTCGGCAAGTTCGAATTGGATAACTTCATCTCCGAAAAGCGAATCCTGACTCTTTCGGCCAATGGCGGTGAGTTTCAGCTTTACCACTTCATTCCAGTGGGCGACGGGAACATCTTTGGCCAGGTTGGAGACAACCAACTAGGCGTCGAGTGGATGGGCCACTCGGCGGATGACCGGACTCGACTCTCCGCTACGCTGATGAGCTCCACGGATGGCAACGTCGATCTCCAGTACGGACGGAACTCCTACACCGGTTTCTTTGCCGCCAGCCAGGCGTTCGACGCTGGCAAACTGGGTGTTCAGCGACTCGGTGCTTACGCGATGATCGGAGTCGCCCCGACCGCTTATCTCACGCAGGATGGCGTTCCGATACCGGGTTCCGGAACCGAAAACAAGGACTTCGAGCGCTACGGCTTCGAGGGATTGTTCTATCTTACGCGCCGCCTGGATTTCCAGGTCTATACCCAACATGGATCGGATAGTGCCTGGTTTGGGGCCTGTTATGGCGACATCATCGATCCCGACACGGGCTGCACCAACAACAACACGGGCGGCGGACTGCCTGCGGGCTCGCGAAGGCCGACATGGAATGGCGCTTTCGTCGAAACCCATTACGTCTGGAGTCCGCAGTTCGTGATCATCCAGCGATCGGAATGGGTCAGGATGTCACAGCAAGCCAACTCATCGATACCCTCGAATCTGGGCAACATCGATAACTATGTCTTTGGATGGCGCTATAACCCGTTTATGAATAATCGGGCAGGGTTTGCGCTCCACAACGAATACGCGTGGTTCCGGCAAAGAGGAACTTCGCCGGTAACGGCCACCGATCTGACGAGCAACAGTTTGATGCTCGGATTTGACTTCGATTTCTAGACAGGAGAACAGCAATGCGAAGAAAACTACTGCAGTCGTCATTGTTGGTGAGCGCGGGATTGGTGAGCGCGGCCGTCGTTCTCTTGTGCGCCGTGACGTCCGCGCAGGTCACTGAGTATCAGGAAAACGAGTGGCTCAACACCCCCGCCGCCACCAGCCACATCGGTAACATCGAGGGCCACGCCAAGGATGGCGCCATGTCTTACCGGCGCTATTGCACGGTTTGTCACGGCGATCTCGGCGACGGCAACGGCGAGAGCGCGAAATGGTTTGAACCGCCTATTTACCCTAAGCCACGCGACTTCAACCTTGCCATTTTCGAATGCCGCTCCACGCCTACGGGGACTTTGCCGACCGATGAAGATATCTTTAATACGATCGCCCGCGGCCTGGATCGGTCGAATATGCCGCCTTGGAACACATTCACGAAACAGGAGCGTGCCGACCTCGTTGCCTGGATCAAGCACTATTCTCCGCGCTGGCAGACCGAAAAGCCTGGTACGCCAATTGTCATCCCGTCGGAACCTGATGTCACGGCGGACCGGATCAAAGCCGGCCAGGAGGTATTCAATCGGGTGCAATGTTGGAAGTGCCACGGCGTAACCGGCAAAGGCAATGGCCCCTCGGCATCGACGCTGCAAGATGATCTTGGTCGTCCAATCGCGCCCTACAACTTCGCCGAAGGAGGCCGGTTTAAGTGCGGCACAACCGATGCCGATCTGTATAAGATATTCATGACCGGACTGGACGGCACTCCGATGCCTTCATTTGCCGACAACATCAAGCCGGAAGAGGCCTGGGATCTGGTGTTCTTTTTGCGAACACTGCAACCTTTCCATACCAAGGCGAAGGAACTAGCCAAGGGCCTCAATTTGAAGCCGTTCAATCCGAATGCACCGCCGCCTTCGCAATAGAAGAGTGGCTCAAAATTAGCGTTAGGAGATTTTCAATGAAGACCAGGTACGAGCAGGGCTTAGTAGTACTATCAGCAATAGTTGTTGCCTCCGCCCTCGTGGCAGTTGTCGGCCAGCATGTAAAAGCAGCCGGCGAAGGAACGATCACTGGCACGGTGAAGTTCAGCGGCACGCCTCCTCACATGCGGGGAATCGACATGTCCAAAGACCCGTATTGCGTTGCCCAACACAAGAACAATCCCGCCAAATTGGAGAATGTCGTGGTCGGCAACGGTGGCGGCCTCGAAAATGTGGTTCTTTACATCTCGCAAGGCCTGAGCGCGAGCGCAGCCAGCGCCGTGCCGTCCGAAGAGCCGGTATTTGACCAGAAGGGATGTATGTATGAACCGCACGTAATGGCGGTAGATGCCGGGCAAAAGTTTAAGGTCATCACCAGCGATCAGACTACCCACAACATTCACCCGTTGCCCAACCCGCTGACCGGCAACATTCCTTGGAACGAATCCCAACCGCCCGGAGCGCCGCCGATCGTCAAAAGTTGGAAAGCGGAGGAGATCGCGATCCCCGTAAAGTGCAACATCCATCCCTGGATGCACGGCTGGCACGTCGTGGTGAAGGGCCCGTACGCAATCACCGATGACAACGGCAACTTCACCATCAAGAATGTGCCCGCTGGATCGTACACGGTGACCGCCTGGCAAGAAGATCTCGGAACGCAGACGGCGAAAGTGACGGTGGCCGGCGGACAGGCAGCGAAGACCGACTTCACATTTAAAGGGAAGTAAATCAGGGAAATAAATAGCTGAACATTTTCTGGGCGGCGAAATATTAGGTCGTCGCCTATTGTGTGGGGATACATGGACACTGCAATTGGAGTATTTTCCGCGCGCGACCACGCCGAGGAAGCGGTCACGGAACTACGCAAGAACGGTGTGCCTGACGACTCGATCGTTTTTCTGACGCGTTCGGAGGGCGAAGCGAAGACCATTGCCAAGCAATTCGGCGCAACCGTCGGCGGCTTTGTAGGTGGAGCAACCGGCATGTCGGCAGGCGTCGTGGCGGCGACCTTATTGCTCCCGGGTGTTGGAGCGGTGTTTGCCCTCGGGTTCGGCGCGGCTGCCCTGCTTGGACTCGCGGGCGCGGGTGCGGGTGCGGGAGTCGGCTCATTTGCGGCTCATGACAACGAGTCACCACAACCCACTCCCGGTGGAAAAGCCTCCGAGGACGCTAGTTTCTTCCGCGAAGTCCTGAAAGAAGGGCGCTCGCTGGTTGTAGTTCGCGCGGAATCGTCTCAGGTTGCCAATGCCGCATGCGGGATACTCGACCGACTCGGCATCGGCATGCAGGGCAAGACGCCGCTCAGAATGCAAACCAAATCGCGGCAGATCGGAGATGTGGTCGTCCTCGAGGTCAGCGGAAGGATCACACTCGGCGAAGGCAATGTCATGCTTCGCGATATTGTCCGTGATTTAGCGGACAAGGGGACCAACCGCATCGTTTTGAACCTGAACGACGTGCATTACATCGACAGTTCTGGCCTCGGCGAGCTGGTTAAGACCCACACCACCGTGCGAAACAAGGGGGGCGAATTGAAGCTCGCAAGCCTCAGTAAGCGAGTTCATGACTTGCTTGAGATGACGCGACTGGCTGCGGTCTTCGACATTCAGAAGGATGAGTCGAGCGCTATACAATCCTTCGGGAGCAAAGTTTCTCCGCGAGTTAATGCTTGAGGCCTAAACTCAGCGCAGAGTGACCCGTTACACCATAAACGAACTGCCGCATCTCAAAACCTGGTTTTCCCGCCTGATGGGAAGAATTGCTGTCTTCGCAGGAAACCCGGTTCCTAGGGAAGAAAGATCGGACGAGAACTGATCGGACGCGAGGGCAAATGGCAAAACTCCTTGCAGTGACTATCATCGTGATCGCAATAATTTCTGCGATCCCCATTCTGCGCCATACCTGGTGGATGCCGGAAGACATCTCGGCTCAGGGGCACGCGATCGACGAGCAAATGTCGGAGACCATGGCCGAGGCGGGAATTTCCTTCCTCGCTTCCCAGTTCCTCCTGGCGGTCTTCATCTGGAAGTTCTCGCGTCCCCGACCCGGCGAGAAGATCAAGAATTTTCCCGGCGGAGCCATGGGCCTGGTGATTGCTGCTTTTCTGCTCGTGGGTACTGAGGTGCTGGCGCTTGGAGCGTTCGGAGCAAAAGCCTGGGCTAATATTTATCTAACCCCACCGGCCGCCAACGCGATGCCGGTTCAGGTCCAGGCAGGGCAGTTCGCGTTCTATTTCCGTTATCCGGGTCCTGACGGAAAGTTCGGTCCGCTTCATCCCGACCAGATCAACGAGGCCAACGAAAATTTCTTTGGGCTCGACACCACTCACGATCAGGATTCAAAAGACGACATCGTAACCGCCGAAATGGCGATTCCAGTGAATCGTGAGATCCATTTGCTGATGCACTCCAAGGATCTAGGGCATTCGTTCTTCGTCCCGGAATTGCGTGTACATCAGGATTTCGTTCCGGGTCTGGACTTGTCGGTCCATTTCACCGCCACCAAGATCGGGAGGTACGAGATCGTTTGTACCCAGTTATGCGGCCTTGGCCACTACAACATGAAGGCGTACCTGGAGGTTATGTCCCAGGCGGATTTTGACGACTGGCTGAAAAAGGAAGCAGCCTTGCAGTAAGCGCAGAGCCCTCGCGGATTTTGGCGAGGAAACCCTTTGAGGTGGACCCATGCACGATATGTCAGCGCCCGCGCATACAGCGCACGCACCGACGAGCTTTATCAGCAAGCACATTTTCAGCCTCGACCATAAGGTGATTGGGAAGCAGTACTACGGGCTCGCCTTGGTGGCCGCGATCGTAGGCATGTTCCTCTCCTGGGTGATGCGCCTCCATTTGGGCTGGACGAATCTGGCTATCCCGGGACTGCACTTCCTTTCCAAGAACGGCGCTCCCGGCAACGTAATGACGCCCGAGTATTACCTGCAACTGATGACTATGCATGGAACCATCATGGTCTTCTTTGTGCTGACCACCGCCCCCTTCGCCGCTTTCGGAAATTTCTTTCTGCCAATTCAGGTGGGCGCGGAAGACATGCCGTTCCCGCACTTCAACATGATGTCCTTCTGGGTCACCTTCGTGTCGTTCGTGGTAATGATTTCATCCTTCTTCGTGGGAGATGGACCGAGCCTGGCTGGCTGGACCCAGTATGCTCCTCTCAGCGCAGTCGGTTCGGTTGCCGGTCCGGGCCAAGGCCTAGGAGAAGTTCTATGGGCCTCGTCGATCGCAATCTTTTGCGTTGGCCAGTTGCTGGGCTCCTTAAACTTCATCACCACTACGCTCGACATGCGCACCAAGGGCATGAGCTTATGGCGTATGCCCCTCAGCACCTGGGCATGGTTCATCACTTCCATCATGGCACTCACGGCCTTCGCCGTTCTGATGCCCGCCTGTATTTTGCTCATTCTGGACCATGTGGCCGGAACAAGCTTTTTCGTGCCTTCGAATCTTGTCATCAACGATACACTTCAGCCGCATTCCGGCGGGTCAACCTTGTTGTGGCAGCATTTGTTTTGGTTCTTTGGACATCCTGAGGTCTACATAGCGATCGTTCCTGCGATGGGGATCGTTTCGCACGTTCTGATGGCGAATATCCGGCGCCCTCTGCTGAGTCATCGCGTGCTCGTCTATGCCATGGTTTCGATCGCCGTCCTGAGTTACATGGTGTATGGACACCACATGTTCGTTAGTGGGATGAATCCGATTTCTTCCATCGCGTTTTCTTTCCCGACGCTCATCATTACGATTCCGGCGACGATCATCGTGCTGATCTGGCTGGGCAGTCTGTATGGCGCGAGGATGCGACTTAATACGGCCTGCCTGTTTTCCATAGGCATGATCTCGATGTTCATTACCGGCGGTATCAGCGGGTTTTTCCTCGCGCAGCCGTCGCTTGACATCATGTTGCACGCGACCTATTTCGTGGTCGGGCACTTTCACTTTGTCATGGCGGTTTCCGCCATGTTTGGAATTTTTGCCGGGACTTACTTCTGGTTTCCTAAGATGTTCGGCCGGATGATGAACGACACGCTCGGCAAGATCCATTTCTGGCTGACCTTCGTTGGCGCCTACTGCATCTTCATGCCCTTCCATTACCTGGGCTTCGCGAGCAACGTACGTCGCTACCAGGCGTTTGTCGACGATTACCTCCAGCCTCTGATTCCGGTTCATAGGTTTATTACGGTCGCCGCTCTCGCCACGGGCGCGGTTCAACTGATTTTCCTGTACAACCTGATTCACAGCCGCTTCTGGGGCAAGCCCGCTCCCGACAATCCCTGGGAGGCGACTTCACTGGAGTGGTCCACGACCTCGCCGCCTCCGTTCGATAACTTCGGCGGCAAGCTGCCGGTCGTTTACCATGATCCTTATCAATATGGCATCGAAGGTTCAACCGGCGATTACCTGATGCAAACCGATCCCGAGCAAATTCAAACGCAAGGCGACGAGGCATAACTCGGAAAGGGCAGTCGAAGCACCGCTATGGCAACTACAATTCATCCGCCGGGAACCAAAGAAATCCGGGAGTCGCGGCTCAAAAGCGTCTCGGGAAATGGCGGCCGGCGCGGTCTGATTCCGGAGGGCGGTGACGTGCGCGCGGTACAGGAATATGCTCCGCCGCCGGCTTCAACCGGCGTTTGGGTCTTCGTTGCTGGCGTCAGCATGACCTTCGCCGCGCTCACCAGCGCGCTCGTGGTCCGCAAGGGAGGGGCCCTGGATTGGCGGCACTTTACGCTGCCATCGATTCTCTATCTGAATACGCTGGTGCTGCTCGCGAGCAGCGTAACGCTGGAAGTCGCACGTCGCCAAGTCGCCACTTTTATGGGCGGCGTAACGGCTAAAACGGCGAACCCCGCACGCTGGCTCTATGCCACTCTATCTCTCGGCTCGCTGTTTCTCGCCGGCCAGTACATCGCATGGCGGCAATTAAGCGCGCAAGGCCTCTATCTCGCGACCAATCCCAGCAGCTCGTTCTTTTATGTATTTACCGCGGCGCACGCCGTGCATCTGCTGGGTGGTCTGGGCGCAATGGTCCGGGTGATTCGGAAGCTGAATAAGCACGTTCTACGTCGCGCCACGCTGGACGCCACCGCCCATTATTGGCACTTTATGGATGTGCTCTGGATTTATTTGCTCGTATTGTTGTGGATGAAACTCTAGTCCTCACCAGGAGGCTCTGTGAGCCAAGCCGATTTGACGATGGGACACCACCATCCGCCGGGAATGACGGTCGGGCTGCCGCCCTTTGCGGTGTCCGCCAAGAAAATGGCCATTTGGCTGTTCATCATCGCCGACGCCGCGACTTTTGCCGCGTGTCTTGTGGCCTATGGCTTCCTGCGCAATGGAAACCCAACCTGGCCTAGGCCGTTCCACAGCATCACCAACGTTGCGACCATGACCTTCATTTTGCTCACCAGCAGCTTGACCATGCTGCTGGGGGTGCGCGCTGCCAAGGCCGGAGACAAATCCGCCGCCTTCCGCTGGACGATGATTACCGCCCTCGGTGGCGTACTTTTCGCCGCCCTCCACATCCGCGAGTGGCTGGGTCTGATCGATGAAGGCATGACCATGTTCCACAATCCGTGGGGGACGGGACTTTTTGGCGCTTCATTCTTCAGCATCACGGGCCTGCATCTGCTCCACGTAACCGGCGGTGTGCTGGCTCTTCTGGCGGTCGGCATTCGATACATGGGAGGCCGTTACAACGCCGACGACCTGGAGGTCGTGGGTTTGTACTGGCACTTCGTCGATCTTGTTTGGATGTTCGTCGTGCCATTCGTATATCTTCTGAACCTGGGTCATTAGAATTCGCGAGGGAGCAAACACAGAATGGTCAACCCGCCGGATGTACAAAAGCACGAACCGCCTGCAAAATACACGGACCCGCTCGGAAGATACCTGCTGATTTATGTCTGCATCCTGCTGCTCGCGGCGGCGCAATTCGTTATCGCCTACACCCACATCGATACCGAGGCGATGTTCGCGCGCATGTTATTTGTCGCCATTGCCGAAGCGGGGCTCGCGCTCCTGTTCTTCATGCATCTGTGGGCCGAGAAGCGCGGATTTTTGCTGTTCGTGGTGGTTTTTACCGGGTTTATCATGCTGGCAATGCAATACAGCTGGACCGATAGCTACCGGATGGAAACAGGGGCTCCCTACACGCAGCAGAAGACCGGGGTCGTCTCGCAATGAAAGAATTAATCAGAACGAAGCTGGCAAAGCGGTGGACCGCATTGGTCACGCTCGCGGCCGCTGTAGTGGCGATCCCGCGGCCAGCCTTCGCCCAGGGTTGTGCGCTCTGCTACACGCAGGCCGCATCCTCGGGCCGCCAAATGATTGAAGCCTTGCGCAGCGGAATTTTAATCCTCGTCATTCCCCCCACGCTTGGGTCGATTGCCGTCATCTTTATAGCCCGGCACAAACGCAATCAGGTCCGCCGAGACATCGGCGGGTCCCGCTTGGAGTGGTAACTGCCGACTGAGCAGAAGACCAACCGGAAGTCTCGCCAAACTTGCCCTCCCGCTGGTGCTTGTCTATAAAGGAGATAACTCATCCTCTTTGGATTGTTTCCTCCGCTTCGCCAGCCGGTCCTCCAGAAATTCCCGCGCCAGATTCTGACCTCCCAGGCCGAACGCGATCGCCAAGCCCAGCATAACCGCGCCAAATGCAGTCCCGAAGGCGATCATTATAGTTCGTTCCGCAATTCCCAATACCTCAAAGGCCATGGAGAGAGTAAAGATGCTGATGAATACCCGGATTGACACGCTCAACAATCGCGACGGCCGGAAATTTGCGTTCACTCCCGCCAGCAAGGCAGCACGAGAGAAGAAGCTGGCCGCCAGCAATCCAAAAAAGAGGATCACCAGGGCCGCAAACAACCTCGGCAGGAAAAGAAAAAAGCGAGCTGTGTATTCCTGCAAGCCTACGATCCCAAGTACGCTTACTCCCAGCAGTACAAATCCGACCCAAGCCACCCAAAAAGCAAACCGGCTCAATAACTCGGTCGAAGATGGAAGATCCGCCTGATTCAGTAATTGGGTCGCGCCCGTATGTTCCGAAAGCTTGGAAAATCGGCTCCACCGAAGTGTGCTCCGGACCGCGATTTTTACTAGGTACGCAATCAGCCAACCCAGCAAGGCGATAACCAGCATCACTACGATGCGAGGTAAGTAGTGCGCGACGTTGGCTTCCAGCTCATTTAAGGCTCGAATCAGTTCGGAAATGATGATTTTCCACATCTTCTTCTCACTTTCTATCCGCCCAAACTTCCAGCAGATACGGCTTCAATCGCTCGAATTCGCAGCACAAAGATTCCACGTTCTTCTCTACCTCTTCCGCCGAGGCACTCTGGTTTTCTAGCAAAAAGGTCAGCGCCCTCCCTCTATAAAGAGGCACCAGGGCCTGAACAATGTGATCGGGACTGATCACAGACTTGTGATAAGAAGCGGCAAACTCGAATACGGTTTTCGCCCACACGTTCGCGGGATAGCGGAAGGCGTCGAGTTCAAGGGCCGCGATTCCTTGTAGTTCCGCTAGTGTTGTCTCACTGAGAATCGAACGAAAAACCGGCTCCAGTTCGGCAACACCAGTAACAAACATTTCTCGCATTCGAGCACGGTCGACCACGACCGGTTCTAAAGTGAGTTCGGACTCAGGACCGAAACACTTGACGGGTTCACAACCGGAAACCCCGCTCCAGAATTGAAAATTTCTGTCCAAAGAAGAAAACAACGCGCCCACCGTCCGCCGCATAGCCTCCACCAAATCGGCGGCACTCCGGTTTTGTGGCGGCTTGTCGCCCAGAAAAGCCTGGCATAAGCGATACTTGCCTGTCGCGGCCATGAGCGTCAGCAGTATTTCCGAGCCACTCCTTCCTCCTTCATCGTCCCAGTTCTCTCTGCCCAGGAAATCGGTCGCCAGCCGGCTGGAAATCGCGAACTCGGATGCATAGGGTTCCCGAATTCCAATTCCGTAAATTGCTCGAGTCATTGGATAGAGCAAATTACGCATCAAGACGCCGGCGAATTTCTGGCGGCGATAAAGAGGAGAAACCAGATCGAAGTCCTCGTTGTAGATGGGCTGGACAAGACGCTGGAGCCAGTCCGTCTCAATAGTGGATGAATCTGGAGAGATCATCACGCATGCCCTGGCGCGTAGCAGGTCGGCAGCCGAAAGAATAGTGCGAAGCGCAGTTCCAGACTCTGGACCATCGCTGTATTGAGTGGTAATGACGTGCAGAGTGCGAAGGGCATATACTTTCGAAGCTCTCCGAACGTCATCGATGGAGGCTTCAGTTACTAAGTTGGGAGTTCCATCCCGGGAGCCAGCATCTGCATTGATGATAACGGCTCTTTCGCGCGGAAAGCACTTGAGAATGCCCGCCTGAATCGCCCGTATCACAGGTTCTATGGTCTTGGCATTGTTATAAGTTGGCAGTCCCACGAGGATATCGACTTCGCCCACATTCATAAGTTGGCGTAGAAGGTCATCGTTAAGAAGTATTTCGTCCGCCAATTCAACCCCCGAAAAAAGCTGTTACCGTAATCATGACCGTAAAGATCATGTTAAGAGTTCAGATCCGTCGCAGCCGAAACCAGTAAAATTGGTAGGGACCCATAGTTAGTAAGTAGGGCAGGTCGCCGATGCGCGGAAAAATATTCTTGCCAAACATCTCAATCAGAATGTTTCCCTTATAGCGTCGCAGGTCCAATTCCACCGCCTGTGCGGCACTCGACAGATTGTTTACGACTAGAACCGTTTCTTTGCCGAATTGCCGCACGTAAGCCAGCACCCGGTGGTTCGCAGGATAGATAAATTCCATCGAACCTGAACCGAATACCGGGGTCGATTGCCGCACCCGAATGATGTGCTTCATCCATGAAAGTAGCGAATGGTCGAACCGCTTTTGCGACAAAACGTTCACCGCCTGATAGCCATAAACCGGATTGAGGATAGGGGGGGAATCCAGACTTTCCGGGTCGGCGGGCGAAAAGCCGCCATTCCACCCGCCGGTCCATTGCATCGGAGTGCGTACGCCATTGCGATCTCCCAAATGGATGTTGTCACCCATTCCGATCTCATCTCCATAGTAAATAATGGGCGTTCCAGGCAACGACATCAGCATGCCATTCATCAGCTCGATGCGGCGCCGGTCATTGTCAAGCAGCGGAGCCAGTCGTCGCCGGATGCCAAGATTCAACCGCATCGATCTGTCGCTGGCATAGATGTCATACATATAGTCGCGCTCGATGTCCGTTACCATCTCGAGCGTCAACTCATCATGGTTTCGCAAAAAAATCCCCCACTGGCAGCTCGGGGGAATGTCCGGCGTCTGTTGCACGATCTCGGTGATCGGCTTCCGGTCCTCCAGGCGCAGGCCCATGAACATCCGGGGCATCAGCGGAAAATGAAATGCCATGTGGAATTCATCGCCATTGCCAAAATAGGGACGCAGATCGGCCGGCCATTGGTTCGCTTCAGCCAGGAGCAGCGTGCCCGGAAACTCATTGTCAACTTTCTTCCGAAGCTCGCGAATCACCTCATGAGTCTCCGGCAAGTTCTCGCACGACGTACCCTCCCGTTCAATCAAATAGGGAACGGCGTCCAGCCGAAACCCGTCGACCCCAAGCTCCAGCCAGAACTTCATCACTTGCCACATCTCTTCCCGCACGTCGGGATTGTCGTAATTCAGATCTGGCTGGTGACTGAAAAATCGATGCCAGTAATAGGCTTTGGAAATCGGATCCCACGCCCAATTCGACATCTCAGTGTCGAGGAAGATAATTCGCGTCCCGCGATACATCGAATCCGTGTCGCTCCACACATACCAGTCGCGCTTGGGATTGTGCCGCGAACTTCGCGATTCCTGAAACCATGGGTGTTGATCGGACGTATGGTTCGCGACCAATTCGATAATGACTCGAATGCCGCGCTCGTGCGCGATCGAGAGAAACGACTTGAAATCTTCCAGTGTTCCATACCTTGGATGGATCGATCGGTAGTCGGAAATGTCATAGCCGTCATCCTTCAGCGGTGATGGAAAAAACGGCATCAGCCAGATCGCATTCACTCCCAGCTCTTCCAGGTAATCGAGCTTCTGCGCCAGACCTTGAAAGTCGCCGATGCCATCACCGCTGATGTCCAGGAACGTGCGCACGTGAATCTGATAAAAGATCGCGTTCTTGTACCAGCCCGCCTCTTTCTTCAATGGCAACCGTTTTTCCTCCGCCCATCGCGAGCGCTGTGTGCAACGTCTACAACAATGGTAATACCTGAAGGCTCATGCGACGGGCCAACGACCCGCCAAGCGTTAGGATGCCTGCCCGAAGGTTGGCATGCGCTGGGTCATGCAATTTGGCCTTTTTCAAAAACCTATTATAGGAACAATGTCGATCGGCGATGGATTATCTCGCCTGATTCACGGACCTGTTCTGCGCCTGATTTCGTTCCCTCCCCCGCAGCAAACGAGTAAGATTTCGTCGTGACGCGAGCCAGCTTCAAGCGAGCCATTTCCGCCACTTACCAGGACGTGCAGAATCACCACACGCTCCAGGTTGCGGCCGCGCTCTCCTACTACTCGATTCTCGCGGTATTCCCGGGACTAATCTTCCTCTCCGCAGTGATGGGATTGATCCCACTCACCGACCTCTTCGCTCGAACGCTCGACGTCATGGCGCGCATCCTGCCGCCGGACACCATGCGCTTCGTGCAATCCATGCTCATCAATCTTGTCGGCGCCAATCACAAAGCGTGGCTGTCGTTCGGCATGTTGGGAATCATCTGGGTAGCATCTTCAGCCTTTGACGCGGTGATCGAAGCCCTCGATATCGCTTACGACGTCAAAGGCACGCGGCCTTTGTGGAAGACTCGCCTGCTCGCGCTAGTTATTGGAGGAATCTGCGTCACCCTGTGGATCGTGGCTCTGGCTGTGATGATTGTGGGTCCGGAATTCGGCGCTTGGCTGGCCGCCAGAATTCCTGTCTCTCAGGTGTTCGTCGTCTTGTGGCCTCTCATCCACTGGAGTGTCGCGATTTCATTCACGGTGTTGGCGGTGGAGGCCGTCTATTTTCTCGCTCCCGACGTGAAGCAGCGCTTCCGCGGCACCCTGCCGGGTGCAATTCTCGCCGTGACCTGCTGGATCGTTCTCTCTTATCTGCTCGGTGTTTATTTCCGTCACTTCGCCAACTACAATCGTACCTACGGGACCCTGGCGGGATTCATTGCCTTCCTGACGTGGCTTTATTGGAATGCGTTTGCGCTGTTGCTCGGAGCGGAATTGAACGCGAAGCTGGCCAGAGAAAGCGCGCAGGCGCAAAGAAGCCTGAAGAATAAGATTCCGGCCAAGCCGCGACCTGCGTCCAAACGCAACGTTGATCAGACTGTCTGACCGCAAAACTCAAGTCTTTTCCGTAAGACTCGGTAGGACGAGCCGTAGAAACCATCCCGTCATCTGCTCCGGGCATCGTAGGTGTGCGCAAGCCGCCGAGTGCAAACCTGCCTCGGCCTTGCGCACCAAGATTTCGCTTGTGAACTGTTATTTGCTGGAACCGGTTGCGGGGTTGAGTTCTCCGGCTGCCTTTTCGAGATCGTCAACCGAGCCGGAACTTAAATGATAGAGAGTCGGGTCATTCTCGCGCCTGGCTATATATCCGTCCTTGGACTTTGCTATCTGGACTTTCTCCACTCGCTTGCCGTCATCGGAAGTCACAGTGGCATTGATCGCCGGATTGGCGAACCCGGAATCTGTGAACTTGTCTGCGGTCAAGTCGCGCAGTTTCGAGACAAGCGACTGCGCGGTATCGGCGTCCATCTTTTTTCCATCCTGCCACCAGTCTTCACCGCTACGGGTTAGGAAGTAGGCCTTCGAGCCGATATGTAGTCCGACTTTATTCGGGTCGGTGAAACCGAAATCGAATAGCTTTTTGTTGCGGAAGTCGTCCAGGCCTTTGTCGAGGGTCTGGCCGAGGTCGGAATTGATTTTGTAGATTCCGGCAACCGCGCTTGACTTGGCATAGTACGTGTTTTCATTCTTGGCAACCTTGGCCATGCGCACTTGAAGTTCCTGCGTGCCTGACTCATCCGTGACTTTAGCGGTCACGAGCGGTGTGGCGCGCGCGACGGCTGCCGTCGCATCCTTGGTATCGAAGCTGCTCAAGTCCATCCTGGCGTCGCTCAGTTTCCGGGCCAGCTCGCCTACCTGAAAGCTGTCCGCGCGCAATGGCTTGGGCTTCAGGATATGCCATTCGTCTTTGTTGCGGCCAAACTCGATGTCCTGATTTTTTCTGACCAGTTCAATGCGGCTGATTTTTTCGGGGTTCGCGATCAGCAGCCGTTTGTCGCGCAGATCGTTCACACTCTTGTCCACACTGGTCTTTGTGTAGATCGCAATGGTGAACACGCGAGGAGCGCCGGCCAGCATCGCATACGCGGCCCCGCCGGTCGGTGTGTCGTCGCCGATGAGGAGTTTTTGCGTCTTGTTGTTTTTCTCGGCGATTTCAAGTTGCAAGGCCGGCTGATCCAGACCGAATGGTTTCAGGTCCGTCGCTTTGTCTTCGACCACGCGTTCCGATTTCAAGGAAGAGAGAGTCGAGGCGATGCCCGAAACGGCTGTCTGGTCAGCGCGAAGCGGCTCCGGCCCGGTTACCTTCCAATCCCCTGAATCGGCCCGACTAAGCACGATCGGCTTCACGCCCTTTTTTTCAATATCGAGACTTGTAATCGACGATGGATCGAGCTTCAGGATGGCGGGCGCAGTATCGGCCGATTGCTTGGCGGCTTCGGCAGGCTTGTGGCGATCCGACCAATAGAGAACTCCAGCGAGAATAAGAAAGACAACAGCCGCGATAATCAGACCACGGATTTTCATAATTCTTCTCGAGACGCGATCCAGATGAATCGAGAGGTTTCTACCTCCTCTTCCACCACACGCCAACTCCAGCGAGCATGACGATCAGCGGCAGCACAAATTGGCTGGTGACGCGCACTAGATTTAGCTGCGCGCGGGTCATGGTAATGCGGCGGTTTTCCTGCTCTTTCGGGCGGATCGAAATCAAGTCTTCGTCCGACGCCAGCCAGTTGATGGTATTGAGGGCCAAGTCGCTATTGCCATTGAAATTGATGAACCGGTTCGCGGCCCACGACGAGCTGCCGAATACGGCGAAACGTCCCTGCGAGTTCTGTTTGCCCGTGTTGTACGTACCGGCGGCGGCGATTGTGAACGGTCCCTTTTTGTTCTTGGGATCGTTGACGTTGACCGCGGCGGAGCTCAGGTTATTTGTTGCCAGGCTGCTGTTCGAGGAATCAAAGAGCTTTTGCACGCTGGTCTTATCCGTATTTTTGATCTCCATCGAGCGGACCAGCGGAAAGCCGGTGGCCGTTCCCTTCATCTCGTTTACGATCGGTTGGGAGCTGTAGCTGGTAACGAGAGCCACCTGCGGGCCAAGACCGGCGAGTTGCCCGATCGGATTGAGATCCAGAATCAGATCTTTGCTTAACGTTACGCCCCAGCTCTGAAGCAAGTCCGTGAGCGCGTCGTTGTCGGCGATCTCCGAGCGGCCGAGCTTAAGGGGTGGGTCCAGCATAAGCAGGGCACGACCGCCATCTTCGACATATTTCTTGATCGCGTCCACTTCCGGCTGCTCATAGTTTCGCGTCGGACCGGCGACGACCAGAGCCGTGCAATCGCTCGGAACCTCTGCCTTTTGCAACAGATCGATGCTCTTGCTTTCATAATCGTCCTTCGTCAGGAGGTCTTTGAAGCCCGAAAGGCCTTCGCGGTCGTTGTCGTCTGGCAGATGTTCCCCGCTGCCGGTCACAAAACACACGGTTCTCGTATTGCTTTTCAGATCGCGGATGAAGGCCCCGGTAATGCCCTCTTCATTCATGCTCTTGGCTTCTTCTTTTTTCGCTCCGATCTGGACCAACGCAGTCCCGAAATTCCTGATGCCGTCTTCCCGCGCCAGTTGCGGATTCTTGTCCGGATCGACATACTCCACGTGCACTTTGGGAGAGAGGCTGGCGTATTCATCGAGCAGATCCTTGGCGTCGCGGAAGCGCATGGTCTGATCGAAGTATGTAATCGTCGCGTCCTGCTTCAGGCCTTTCACGAGCTTGGCGGTCTGGTCGGAAAGGCTGTAACGCTTATTCGAGGTGGCGTCGAACGACTTGTTGTACCGGTCGGCGAGCGTATTGGTTATGACCACCGCGGCGATCACAACCAGAATGTAGACCGTCGCGTAAACCGCGTACTTGGTTTGTCGCGCCTTGAGCCACTGGCTTGCCATCATGATCTCCTAGGTAAAATCTCCAACTAGGACCTCCAACGCAGCGATTCCATGGAACGGGCGGCGAAAAAGAGTCCCAGGAAAATCACAGTCAGATAAAAGACTGAGTCTTTGATGTCGAGCACGCCCTTGCCAAAGGATTCGAAGTGCGTGATGACCGACATGTAGGCGAGCACGCGCGCCCAGGCCGCCGTTTCATATCCGCTCACCCATTCGAGCACCCACAGCAACAGGCAAACTCCAAAGGTCGCGGCACCGGCAATGATCTGATTTTTAGTCAGCGTGGAAATAAATGTCCCGATGGCCAACAGTGCGCCTGCCTGAAGCAACAGGCCCAGATATCCGACAGCCAGAGGTTTCCAGTCTGGATTGCCGTACTTGAAAAGAAAAGCAAAGTTCAGGGCCGTGAACAGCAGCATGCAGGCGTAGAGCACTACCGCCGCCAGCCACTTTCCGACGATGATCTCGGTATCGCGAATCGGGGAGGTCGCCAGCAATTCGATGGTCCCGCTACGCTTTTCTTCGGCGAACAGGCGCATGGTGATCATCGGGATGAAGAACAGCCCGATCACGCTGACGTTCGACAGCAATGGGCGGATGATCTGTTCGTTGAGGTTCATGGGGAACGATTGCCCGCGCATCTGCATCTCCATGCCTTCGATCACGAAATAGCCCAAAGCATTCCAGAAGAAGAAACCAAAGATCAGGCCGAACATGACCAGCAAAATGTACGCGACCGGAGAGACGAAATAGCTGTGCAGTTCTTTCCGGCAAATGATCCAGACATTTCTCATTGCGACTGCTGCCCCCCCATGCCTGCAACTTGCTCGGCTTCCGCCGCAGCTTCACCTCCGGTCAACTGGAGGAAGACTTCTTCCAGGCTCATGGCGGCCGGCCGGAGCTCATTCAGGTCCCAGCCTGATTCCACCACGGCGCGTGCCAGGTCTCCGCGAACGGAGCGCCCTTTTTGACTCTCCACTTCGAACACGACGTGGCCGTTATTCTGACCCTTACTCAATACGCGGCTGACTCCGGCGACTTGCTCCAGCTTGTGCTGTACGATCCCGGCTTCCAGACTCCCGTTACGGCCTGCAACCTCGAGCAGAACAGATTCGGCTCCGCGCGCCCGCGCTTGTAGGTTGCGCACCGAGTCGGTCGCAACCAGTTTTCCCTTATTGATGATGATGACCTGTTCGCAGGTCTGCTCGACTTCCGGAAGGATGTGAGTGCTGAGGATGATGGTATGGTCGCCGGCAAGGCCCTTGATCAGGTCGCGCGTTTCGTTGATCTGCTTGGGATCAAGCCCGGCAGTCGGCTCGTCGAGGATCAGCACGTCGGGATTGTGAATAATCGCTTGCGCCAGACCCACCCTTTGCCGGTAGCCCTTCGACAGCTTGCCGAGAAGTTTCTTCCTTACATCGGTCACGGCGCAGCGATCACAGGCATAGTCGACCCGCTTTTGGAGATCGGCTCCTCGAAGTCCCTTTAGCTTGCCGACAAATCTCAGGTATTCGGCGGTTTCCATCTCCGGGTAGATGGGAGGCGTTTCCGGCAGGTAGCCGATGCGCTTCTTGACCTCGAGCGGCTGTTCGAGGACATCAAAGCCAGCCACCGTTGCCGTACCGGCGGAAGGCGGGAGAAAGCATGTCAGCATGCGCATCGTCGTCGTTTTGCCGGCTCCGTTCGGGCCCAGAAAGCCAACGATCTGGCCCTTCGCCACCTTGAACGAGATCTGGTCAACGGCAATGGTGCGCGCGTACCTTTTGGTAAGCGCCTGTACTTTGATCATAGACAGTTGTCGTTAGAGTTGATTCGCCTTGTCGCACGCCGATCCGCACTGGAACAGTGCGGGGCTGAAATTATTTTAGAAACTGTGGGCAGGAAATGTCAATTTTCGCAATGCGCGGAATGGAGACGGGATCTTCTAAAAGCGCAGGATCGAGCAAGCCTCACGTTACTGCCACCCCCCGGTTACGGCGAGTGGCGGAGAGCAAGCGTTTTGTGGCAGCCGGACCTGTAAGCCGAATTCTGTCTGCCGTTGCCGGCAGGACGATCATTCCTCTGGGCCGCGCATTGCTGCGCGGCTCTAGCGACCTACCCGGAGGTTTGGCGCACCGAGCCGGCACGCTTCCGGCCGAAGCCGGAATCCCTCCCTATTTGGTCTTGCTCCGTGTGGGGTTTGCCCTGCCCGCACGATTACTCGTACGGCGGTGCGCTCTTACCGCACCTTTTCACCCTTACCTGAGCGTTGCGGCCCGGGCGGTATGTTTTCTGTGGCACTTTCCGTCGAACGATCCCGCCTGTAAAAGCGCGGGGGCTCTCCCGGACGTTATCCGGCACACTGCTCTGCGGAGTTCGGACTTTCCTCTGCCTTGCGACAGCGATCGTCCGGTCCGGCTGCCAACTGGTTCATTATAGTGCAGGCTGGAAATTGGGGCGCTGGAAGGTCACCGGTCACCGGCTTCCGGTCACCGGTTTCCGGTCACTGGTCTGCGGTCACCGGTTTCCGCGGGCATGGAGCTTCTTCCACTCAGAGGGAGCCTGCTTATTTCCCCTATTTCCTATTTACTGGTTGGTAAAGGATACCCCCTTATTTCGATCTTTTAGAATGAGTGGTATACGAGGGGAGCTTCCCCAGATCTTTGAAAAATAAGGAGTTATCTTGCACCACGGCTCTTTTTATTATCAATGACTTAGCTTGTATTACAGCTTAGTCTGCAAGATCTTGATTCTAAAAGAGAAAAACGCAAGATATTCCAAACAAAGGAGTTATCTTAACTGCTCCTTTGGCGCCAGGGCGAAGCCGTAGACCACTAACGCTAGCCCAATCAGCAGCGGCATCGTCCCGACCAGATAGACGGGCTCGTCGTGATTTATCCCTTTGAGGAAGATCATCAATCCCAGGCCTACCGCTGCGGTAATCAGGCCGGCGAGCTTCAGGCCTTCTACTCGTTTTCGCATGGCGATGCTGTTCTGTTCGCGCAGATACTCGACGGCGGACTTTCCGCCTTCGGCCGAGCTGTCGGCGATTTTTTTCAGCGCATCGGCCATGTAGTAAGCCTCGCGCTCCTTGCGGCGGGCGTCCGACCAGGACGCGACCGCCAGAAACGAAAACAGCGCGATGCTGCCGACGATGGGAATCAGAAATACGCCCAAGCTTGCAATGCCCCCGATACCGTCCATTGGATCCTCCTTGCGACATTCTTTCGATTTCGCTAGGTATGACCGGGGCGGGGGGCTTGCGGTTGCATTTTCTTGAG
>JBAQJF010000074.1:0-10971 GCA_049300195.1 Terriglobales bacterium
CCCATCTCAACGACCGCCAGGTCATATTCCGGCTCGAGCGTAAGCAACCCGAGCGGAAGCCCGAAATGATTGTTGAAATTACCCTTGGTGCGATGAATGCGGTACTGGGTCGAGAGAAGATGGGCGACTGCTTCTTTGGTCGTGGTCTTGCCCATCGAACCGGTAATCCCGATTGCCGTCTTGCCCCATAACTTGCGGACTGCTGTGGCTAGTGTTTGAAGAGCGACGAGCGTGTCATCTACCGCGAGCAGGCTTTTCAGATCAGAATAACGCGGCAGCTGATCTTTGCGGATGACGGCTGCAACCGCGCCGCGGGCGAGGGCGGCCTCTATGTAGTCGTGACCGTCGAGGCGCTCGCCCTTTACAGCGAAGAAAAGTTCGCCGGACTGTATTGTGCGCGAATCGATGGAATATCCCTGCGCAATCGCAGGCGGATCATAGGCGCCGGCGGCGGCAATAAATTCGGCAATTCGTGAGAGCGGGAGCTTCATGCGGAAGTCTCGTCGTGGCTCGCCTTAATCCCTTTAGCACATTCATAGCCAAGCTTGGCCAGCGTTTCGCGCGCTACTTCGACATCGTCAAACGGGATGGCTTTGCCGTTTGCAGTTTGCGTTTTTTCATGCCCTTTGCCGGCGAGAAGGACGATGTCGCCGGCGGCGGCTTGGCTGATCGCCAGCCCGATTGCCTTGCGGCGGTCGGGCTCGGTAACGTACTTCGTGCCCGACCTTTGTAAACCCACTAGCGCGTCGTTGATGATGGCGAGCGGATCCTCGGACCGCGGATTGTCGGACGTGAGGACGACCAAGTCGCTGCCTTTGCCTGCGGCTTCGCCCATTAACGGACGCTTGGCGCGGTCGCGGTCGCCGCCGCAACCGAATAGCGTGATGACTTTTCCTTTCAGGTCCGCTCGGGCGACGAAATCGCGCGCCAGCGCGGTCAGGTTGCGGAGGGCGTCATCGGTGTGCGCGTAGTCAACGACGACCGTGAAGGGCTGGCCGCAATCCACTCGCTCGAAGCGGCCGGGAACGTAGGTGAGATTGGCGATTCCTTTTGTAATGGCGTCGGCCGAACAGTTGCGCGCATAGGCGGCACCGGCGGCCGCGATAACATTGTAGACATTCACTCTCCCGATAAGCGGCGTCCAGATGGGGAGTTCCCCGTCGGGCGTTGACATTTGAAAGCGGCTGCCACGCGCTGTGATTGCGAGATCACTGCTATTCAGATTGGCATGGAAGTCTCCAGCGGCGAGACCAAAGGAAATGACCTCCGAGCTTTTCTTCGTCGCTAGTTTGAGTAATTCGCGGCCGTATTCGTCATCGATGTTCAGGACGGCGGCGCGCGGTGGATCGGTTCCGCAGCCTTCGAACAGAACCTGCTTGGCGCGGAAGTATTCATCCATGGTGCCGTGATAGTCGAGATGATCGCGCGTGAGGTTGGTGAACACCGCCACGTCGAATGGAATTCCGAAGACGCGCTGCTGTTCGAGCGCGTGCGAGGAAACTTCCATCACCGATTCAGTTACGCCCCGGGCGAGCCCTTCGGCCAGAAGTTGATTTAGTTCGAGGGACTCCGGCGTGGTGTGCGGTGCGGGAAGAATTTTTCCGGCTACGTGGTATTCAATCGTGCCGACCAGCACGGTCTTGCGGCCCGCCGCTTTCAGGATCGATTCGACGATAAACGCCGTGGTGCTTTTTCCGTTGGTGCCGGTGATGCCAGTGTTGGCAATCCGCTCGGCGGGACGCTTGTAGAAATTTGCGCTGATGCGGGCCAGGGCGCGGCGGCCACTCCGGACTTGCGCCCAGGCGACTCCGGGGCGAGGCGTTTCCGTGGCTGAGTCGGTGACGATTGCGACTGCTCCGGCGGCGATGGCCTGATCGATGAAGCGATTGCCATCGCTCGACTCGCCCTTCATGGCAACAAAAACCACGCCGGGGCGGACGCGGCGGGAATCGTATTCCACTCCGCTCACAGAGGGATTGCCGGGCGGATTTCCGCTCTGCGAGAGGATCTCGGCGCCATCGAGGAACTGTTGGAAAGTCATTGAAGTGATTATAAACAGCGGGTTCTGCCGAGACTTGACGCCATGAGACACGGCCGGCCGCTTTTCTACCGCTGAGTTATCTTATCTTTCGAAGTGCACTACTATGCGCGCTCCGCTTGCCACGCGCGCGCCGGGCAGCGGCGATTGCTCTCTAGCTATGCCGCTGCCGAGCGCGTCAAGTTCGAGTCCCGCATCTTCGGCCGCTTCGAGCGCGCTGCGCAGGTTCTTGCCCAGGAAGGAGGGCACCTCAATGCCGCCTTCCTCCACGTCGAGTACAACAGTGCCACTTGAGGGCTTGGCTGACTCGGCCGAATTTGATGGTGCATTCTCCGGCGCCGGCGATGGGGACGCCGTCTGTCCCGATTCCGTTCTCGTTAGCGAGGCCGCTGCGACTTGCGCGGCGTCTGCGGCTGGGTTCGATACTTCGACCGCCTTCCCTTCCGCGGGTTTCGACTGCGCCACGCTTGCCGCTTCATCGCTTTCATCTTCGCCCATATCGAGGCTGGCGCCCAGGTGATCCGGTGAGCTTTCTTCCAGACTCTTGTCGGGGACATTGCGGCGTGCCAGCAGAATCTGGCGACTGGCGGGCAGTTCGATATCGTGCGGCACGTGTTCGTATTCGAGAACCTGCTGCACGATGCGCTGAAAGATCGGCGCGGAGACCTGGCCGCCCTGGTGCAGGCCGACGGCGGAATCCAGAATCACGACGACTGCGATTTGCGGATTGTTGATGGGCGCGAACCCCGCGAAGGAGCCGACGTATTTTGTTTTCGAATATGCGCCGGTTGCGGGATCGACTTTCTGTGCCGTGCCAGTTTTTCCGGCGGAGCTGTAGCCCTCGAGAATCGCCTTTCGTCCCGTGCCATGCAGCACCACGCCTTGCAGCATTTGGCGCATCTCCGCCGCCGTGAGAGAAGAAATCACGCGAATTCCCGGGGGCGGCTGGAATGCAATAGTTTGGGGGGAGTTCTGCGGGGCGATCGTTCCGGCGACGATGCGCGGCGGAACGCGGACGCCGTCATTGGCGATGGTCGAAATGAGCGCAGCGAGCTGCACCGCGGAAATTCCAATCTCCTGGCCCATCGAGATGGCGGCGAACGAAACTTTCGACCAGCGGTCGACTGGCTTCGTAAGGCCTCGGGTTTCGCCGGGAAGTTCGATGCCGGTGCGTTGGCCAAATCCAAACGCGCGAATGTATTTGTAGAAACGGTCGTTGCCGAGGCGCATGGCAACTTTGATGGCGCCGACGTCGCTCGATTCGGCGATGATATCGGCCACCGACAACATGCCATGCGGGCTGCTGTCGCGGATACGCATGCCGTTGATGACGATCGAGCCCATCTGGCAATCGAACATCTCGTCCGGATTGGTGACCTTTTCTTCCAGGCCGGCGGAGATGGTGACCATTTTGAAGGTCGAGCCGGGCTCATAGATGTCGCTTACGGCGCGGTCTTTAAGCGACTCGGGCTTAATTTCTTTGCGATTGTTCGGATTGAATGTTGGGCGGTTGGTGAGCGCGAGAATCTCGCCGGTGTGCGGATTTTCGACGATTACCGTGCCGGCGATGGCTTTGGTGGCCTCCATGCCGCGCTCGAGTTCGCGTTCGGCGATGGCCTGAATGTTCTGATCGATGGTGAGGACCAAATTGTCGCCCGGCGTCGGATCCTGCTCAACGCTCGCGAACCAGCGCTTGCGGGCGTCGACGGAAATCATCAGCTTGCCGGGCTTGCCTTGCAGCTGTGAGTTGAATTCGCGCTCGAGGCCGCTTAGACCCTGATCTTCTGTGCCGACGTATCCGAGGATTTGCGCGGCCAGCTCGCGCTTGGGATAAAAGCGCTTTGGCTCTTTCTGAAAATGAATGCCCTTTAGATTGAGGGCGCGGATTCTATCGGCGGTTTCGGCGTCGGCTTTTCTGGCGACCCAACAGAATGTTTTGTGGGCCTGGCAGTCGGCCAGGAGGACGCGCGGATCGTCATTTGTAATGCGCGTGATTAAATGGATTACGTTTGGCAGGTCGGGCGTTTCCGTCGGAACGAGGAACGCCGATTCAACCTGGATCGACATCGCCAATTCATGACCCGCGCGATCGTAGATGATTCCTCGCTTGGCGGAGAGTTCAAAGCTGCGCTGCTGCTGGTGCTGAGCCCGCCTCTCGAAGTCGCCGTAGCAGAAGATTTGCAGATAGACGAGGCGCAGGCAGATGATGACGAGCCAGAGGCATAGGAGGCCGGCGAGAGTGTAAAGACGGAATCGCGCGCTATTGGAAGAAGAGCTTGCCGCCATTTCAGTTCCCAGTTCTCAGTTCTCAGCAAAAAGCTCATCGTGAGAACTGGGAACTGAGAACTGCGCTACCGCGCCGATATCACTTCGACCGGCGCGGCGCTGGCCATGACTGGGGCGCTCATATCTCCGGAGGCATCCATGCGAATTACCTGGCCGGGATCGGGCGATTGCAGGCCCAGCTTGCGGGCCACCGCGTCGATGCGCTCGGGATCGCGGAGCGATGCTTCTTCCAGTTGTAAGGCCTGATTCATCCCGGCGAGGCCGTCGCGCTGCGCGCGCAGGGCTTCGATCTTGTAGCCATATTCGATCGCGCGGAAATGTTGTAGCGCGTATCCCATGACCAGTAGGAACAGACAGAAAAGGACGGTTCCGAAAATCCGCATTTCGCGTTCGCGGCGCGGGTCTTCGACTTTCACCAGGCGTGAGTTGTCGATTGTCTTACGGAAGTAGATTTCCGGCGTGCCCAGCCAGCAGGACTTGCGCCGATCCGGTGAGATTGCTTGCATTACCGCGGCCGCGCTCATGATTTCGTTACTCCAGACTTTATTTCGTCCAACTGGCAGCTGCGCACCAACGCCGCAGCATTTATGCGACTTCTATCAATTTCGAATCGTATTCGGCGTTTTCCTGGACGCAAGCGAACCAGGAGTCGGACATTAGAGATTCAGCGATCACGAAGTCGCGGGCTTCTATTATTTGCTCGGCGCGCTCGACGGTTGCGATCAGATCGTCAATCAGAGTTCCGGTAAACATTGGTGCTTTCCGCCTTTGTTTTTGGACCCCGGCCTTTGTCGTTCTTGTTACTGGCCGTTCCGAAATAACTCCACCACAGAGTTTGCTTGCCAAATCTTTACCCGGCACGCCTTACTATCACCGCACCGGGAGTCCGGCAGTTTCTCCGGACCAAATCAAATTCGTTTCGCTCGCCGACGATCACACGGACAAGTGTGTCCGCACTACACTCGCTCGGCCACCCGCATCTTGGCGCTGCGCGATCGCGGGTTGCGATCTATCTCTTCTTCGCTGGCCGTCACCGGCTTTTTTGTCAGCAGCCGGTAAACGCCTTGCTTTGCCCCGTCGCGCGTTGCGTCCTTCACGATCCTGTCTTCCAGCGAGTGGAAGCTGATCACCATCAGCCTTCCGCCCGGCTTCAGCACGCGAGGCGCCGCCTCTAGCAGTGCTTTCAGGTCGTCCAGTTCACGGTTTACGAAGATTCGGAGAGCTTGAAAGGTTCTGGTCGCTGGATGAATTCGCTCGTGTTTCATGGGCCGGGCCGCGGCCGATATGACGTCAACCAGTTGCTTTGTCGTCATAATCGGCCGCGCCCGAACCAAGGCTCTGGCGATTCTCCGCGACCTCCTTTCCTCACCGAATTCGTAAATCACATCGGCAAGCTCGCGCTCGTCGAGGTGGTTTACCACTTGTTCGGCGGTTCGGCCGGACATCGGATTCATCCGCATGTCCAGAGGCCCATCCGCCTGAAAACTAAATCCGCGCTCCGGGTCGTCGAGCTGCAAGCTGCTCACGCCCAGGTCGGCCAGCAGGCCGTCGAGAGAGGCAGCGGCTATGCGCTCGCCGACTTCGGCAAAAGATGCATGCATCAGCGTCACTGTCGGCCAGTCACTATCAGGTGACCGGTGACCGGTGACCGGTGACCCGCCATCGGAATCGGCGTTCTGCAACTTCGCCCGGGACCGTTGCAGCGCCGCCGGATCCTTATCGAAGCCAATCAAATGTCCCGGTGCGCCGAGGCGTTTTGCGATTTCCAAACTGTGCCCGCCCAGGCCCACCGTGGCATCCAGATAACTTCCACCACGCTGTACGGCCAGAAAATCGATCGCTTCTTTTAAAAGAACCGGAACGTGTCCAGGTTGCCCACGCCCACCCCGCTCGGGGATGTCTTGTCCAAGATCCATTGCCACTAGATGCCCAGTTCGTCGAGCTTCTTTGTGTCTTCATCCGTGAAGGGCTCTTCTTTGATCTCCTTGTCGAGCGCTTCCGTTTTCCGGACCTCCAGGTAGGTCTGATAGCCGAGCACTGACACATCGCCTCGAATCTGCGCCGCCTCGCGTAGAATCTGGGGAATCAAAAGACGCCCCTGCCCGTCCATCTCTACGACCTGCCCGTAATAGTTCGTGCGCGTTAAATACTTTTTCTTGGTCGGGTTGTGCTTCGGGAGCGCAGCCAACTTCTGCTCGATCTGCTCCCACTCCTCGAAGGGATATATCTGAGCAACAATGCCGTCCACGCTCGTGATGTAGAATCGTTGGGAATATTTCTCGTCGATCACCCGCTTGTGTTCCGCGGGGACCTTGAGCCGTCCTTTTTCGTCCACGCGAGTTGGGTGATTGCCGCGAAACATGTGCGCTGCCTGTTGCTGGGTTCCGTTTATTTCTGGCTGCTACCACAGCCACCATCACGAGGGAGGTAAAAGCGGCTGCAAAACAAGTGGAATCAGGTTCGTTTGGGCTCGTTTTGCGGGTGTCAGTCTCTAAAACCACTGGCGCCTCATAAAGTTACGGATTCTGCCCCGAACTCTACTGCTCGTTCCACTTTCAACCACTTTTGTCCACATCCTACGCCTAACCGGTTTATTGTCAATAAGAAAGTTTCAGGTTGAGATTCCGAATCGGAACTCAAGGTGCAAAGCGCGAGATGTTGCGGTTAACCAGAAAGATGACCACAACCACTTGCGTTTAGGAAGATGGTTCGGCGGGCGAAAATCATGATTCTTTTCGCTTGGTGGTGCGCACGCCGATTGAAAATGTGTGGAAAACCCGGCCCGCGATACTCTTCCCTTTCTTACAACGCATGCCATATCACGCCGAGTTCGAGCATTGGATTCCGGCTCCGCTTGAGAAAGTCTTCGAGTTCTTCGCCGATCCGATGAATTTGCCCCGCATCATGCCAGAATGGATGCGAGTCAGGATCGAAGAAATCGCCGTGGTGGCGCCGCCGGGTTCTTCGGGATCCCATTTCGCGGGTGCGGGCACAAAGCTCTTCGCGTCCTATCGCGCACTTCCCTTTTTGCCTAAGCGAATTCACTCGGAGGCTCAGATTGTTGGCTTCGGACTAAATGAGTCTTTTGCGGACGTCCAAACTAGAGGCCCGTTCCGCAGTTGGCATCACCGGCATGAGTTTGCCACAGAGGATCGTGGCGGAATTCCCGGCACTCGGGTTCGCGACCGGATCGAGTATGAAGTCGGTCTTGAACCTTTGGGCAGCATAGTGAACGCGCTCTTCATTGTTCCGCAGATGCGGCGGACCTTTGCTTATCGCCAGCGGGCCGTCGAGCGATTTCTCATTTTTTCGACCTGAGGCGGTCCCCGGCTAGTATCTTTTCGCCTGTTCCATCCTGGAGTAGACTTGCCCGCATTCAAGCCATACACGAACAGGAGGCACAATGAGACTGAACACCGCACGAGTGTGGCTGGGCGGGATTGCCGGCGGCGTGGTGTGGAATGCGTGGAGCTTCTTTATCGGCATGAGGCAAGGCCCATTTTATGAAGCCATGCAGAAGCAAGGATTGTTTCTCAAGGAATCGCGCTACTCGTTTTTTGTGGGGCAGTGGATTGTGCTGATCTTTGCGATGTCGATTATTCTCGCTTACCTCTATGCCTGGAGTCGCGCGACGGCCGGCCCGGGGCCGAAGACGGCGATCAAGATCGGGATGCTGGTTGGATTCTGCGCGGGCTTCCCGGGCAACTTCGCGCAGGCGGCGTGGTCGCCGGTTCCGCGCGTGCTGCCGCTCGGATGGATGCTTGATTTATGGGCCGGGTCGATTCTCGCGAGTCTGGTAGCGGGGTTCCTGTACAAAGAGTAATGCGGATCTTTTGGGAAGGAACTTCCCCGTAGAGGCGGGGTCTGCCCACGCCTCTACGGCGAGCAAAACTAGACCCTGCCCAGGACTACTTGGCCGGTTCCACATACACCGCTGTTCCGTACGCGAGCACCTCGGTGACGCCCTGCATCACCTCCGTAGCGTCGTAGCGCGCGCAGAGGACAGCGTTGCCGCCCATGTCGGCGGCGTGTTGGAGCATCAGGTCAAAAGCTTCAGCGCGCGTCTTCTCGCAGAGATTCGTGAGCAGAGTGATGTTGCCGCCGACGATTGTCTGCAAACTCGCACCGAGCGTGCCTAAGATCGAGCGTGACCGCACGGTAATTCCGCGGACCACGCCGAGCGTGCGGACTACGTGAAATCCATCCAACTCATCCTGCGTGGTTACCATGTTGTGGGGGACCATGCGTCCTGTGGTGGCAGAGTAGGTGCTCATGAATCCTCCTCAAACTTTTCTACGGTGCACAGATGAGGCGCTGAACCCGCCCACTGGCGAGCTGCCGAAAATCCTTCAGATTGAAAGTGTATATCCTTTGCGCCTGAGACTTGTCAGCGCAACGCAGGAGCAGCGCATCATAGATCTTTGCTCCAGGCCATCCCGATTCTGACACGATCTTAAGTGCTTCCAGATAATCGTCCTTTCCAACCGCGATGGTCTCGAAGTTCTTAAGGATGTTATCCCGAATGATACGCGCCGCTTCGAGTGGGTGGATTCGCGGAACCACTGGCATGCGGGTGAGCGCGGAATAGACTTCCGCAATGGAATGCTGGCTCACAACCCCCTTGTCCTTGCCTGCTACGACTCGCGCCATTGCAGCTGAGGCTTGCACAAAATGATGATGTACGGAGTCTGCGGAAGCGACCAACACGCTGGTGTCGAAAAAGACAAGCATTTTTCAACGCCGAATGACGTTCTGAATGCGCTCTTCACGGACAGACTCCAACACCCGATCCAAGTCGGCGCCCTCTTCCAGTCTTCCTTGATGCACAAGCAGCCCGTTGATTTTTACCAGAGACGGCTGCGATTCCGGAATTCTCAACAATAGGCCTTCGGGATGGTCAACAATCTCCAGTTCTGTGTTTGGTAGCAACCCCAGGCGTTGGCGGAACTCTTTAGGCACGATAATCCGCCCCGCTTTATCAATGGTAACGGTCATGCCATTTATTATGGCATATACCATTATTCATGGCAATCTCGCACTCGAGACGAGCCCAAGAAACTACTAGGGAAGGACTTACGGAATCGTCATCCACCACGCTAACGGGCATTCATGGCCCGCCAGGATGCGATGGGCGCGGGCAAACTCCTCATAGAAGAAGGTCTCGGCTTCGTTGGTTCCTACGCGCACGTCAGTGGCGCAAAGACTGTCGAATTCTAGGCGCGCGGCAACGTGGCTTATATAATGCTGTGGTCTCAAAAGACAGGGAGGGACTTTGTACTCACGTCGTCGTTTTCTTCAAACCGGATCCATGGTTGCCGTCGTCCCCGCATTGCTCTCAAATTCCGCTTCAGCGAATGATTCCAACTCCCTGCCCCCAGCCATTGCTGCGCTGGGCTCGATGAAAGGCGAGGCCAAGCCCATCACAGTCGAAGAACGCGCCGCGCGTCAGGAAAAAGCGCGGCGGTTGATGCGCGAGAACAATCTCTCCGCTATTTTGATCGCGCAGGGCACATCTCTTGCTTACTTCACCGGCATTCGCTGGGAGGGCGGCGAGCGCTTGTTTGCCATGGTGCTGCCCGCCAAGGGCGCTGCTTTTTATGTCGCTCCTGCGTTTGAAGAAGGCCGGGCGCGCGAGCAGATTGCGCTCGCACCGGAGGCGAAGAATCCCGACGTGCGCGTGTGGCAGGAGGACGAGAGTCCATATGCTCGGGTTGCGCAAGGGCTGAGCGATCGCGGAATCGCCGGCGGCACCGTCGGGTTCGAGGAGACGGTAAAGTTCGTCTTCAGCGACAACATCCGAAAAGCCGCAGCCGGCGCCTCGTTCAGCAGCGCCACGCCTGTAACCGCTGGATGCCGCATGATCAAGAGCGCGCATGAGATCGAACTGATGCGACTGGCCGCGAAGGTGACGCTTGCCGCTTACGAGGCGACGTATCGATCGCTGAAAGCCGGCATGACTCGAAAAGATGTGGAGAGCATGCTGGAAACCGCGCATCGGCAACTGGGATTCGAGGGCGGTGCGGATGCGCTGGTCGGCGAATACTCTGCGGTTCCGCATGGCACGATTCTTCCCCAGGAAATCCGCGAAGGGACGATTGTGCTGATCGACGGCGGCTGTTCAGTCGAGGGTTATGCCTCGGACATTACGCGCACGTTTGTTCTCGGAAAAGCTAGCGACAAGATGAAGCAGGTCTTCGACATCGTGCATCGCGCTCAGAGCACGGCGCTCGCAACGGCGAGGCCGGGAGCCGAGGCTGGGTCGGTCGATGCGGCGGCCCGCAAGGTAATCACCGATGCAGGCTATGGTCCTGGCTACAAATACTTCACCCATCGATTGGGACATGGCATGGGCATGGATGGCCACGAGTGGCCTTATCTGGTGCGCGGCAACACGACGAAGCTTCAGGCGCAGATGACCTTCAGCGACGAGCCGGGAATTTATATTCGCGGAGAGTTCGGCATTCGCCTGGAAGACGATATGCACATTCTGGAGAATGGGTCGGAGCTATTCACGCCGCAGAGTCCTTCGCTGGAGAATCCTTTTGGGAAGGCTTAGGCTTCCGTGAATGTGCGGGCCGGAAAATTTCAACCTCGGGTGTACAGAGTCACGCGGGCACGTAGCTGGTTGTTCTACTCCACCACCCATT
>JBAQJF010000075.1:0-1688 GCA_049300195.1 Terriglobales bacterium
AACAGCAAAATCGCGATCACGAACATGAAACCGATCACAACCTTCGTGGACCCTATCAGCTCCTTCTTGGTCGTCCAGTTCACCTTCTTCATCTCGCTGTCGGTGGCGATGAGAAAATCGACGTTCATCGGCTTATTCATCAGGTGATAGCAGATGGCCGCATACACGAGGGCGAAGATCACCACGACCAAATATGGCCCACGGGGCTCCTGCAAATGAACCCGGGAGAGAAACTTGCTTACGTTCGCTCCGGTTGAGAGGCCGTCGGCTTGCGAATACAGGAAATTCGCCGCGAGCAATCCGATCAAAGAAACTCCGAACACCGTGCCCATTCGGGTCCAATATCCCTGACCCTTCTTATAAATGTGAAAGTACCCGGATTTGGCCCCGGGCGCAGACTGCGGCGAACCCGGTTTCGGGGCATTGTGCGATGGACGTGACGGTTCCTGCGGCTCCTCGGAATTTCCAGGCTGATCGCCCGTCATCACGTCCCTCGCCTCTGGTTTTATCTTGGTCGATTCCATATTTCACACGCCAGGAGGGAATCGAACCCCCAACCTGCCGCTTTGGAGACGGCTGCTCTGCCAATTGAGCTACTGGCGTAAATTAGTGGTAGGTGGGTAGTGGTTAGTAAAAACCTCACCAGCCGCTCACCACCAAACACTAACCACCAGCCACTAACCACTCGTTACTTCCTCTTGATCTTATGCAGCGTATGCTTTCGCAAACGGGGACAATATTTTTTCAGCTCAATCTTGGGCGCGCCGCCCGCCACCTTCAATTCCGTGCGGTAGTTCAGGTCGCCCGTCTCCGTGCACTGAAGCCAAACCATTTCGCGGTTTTCTTTGGCCATGACTGCTCACTTCCAAGAAATCAGAAGCCAGCGGAGGCAATCCACTGGCTCCTGCCTTGTTCAACCATTTCAATCGCGTCAACTTCGACGCGCTCTTTGGCTACGCCAAAATCTTCGTCACGACGCCGGAGCCGACCGTCTTGCCGCCTTCGCGAACGGCGAAGCGCAGCTTCTCTTCCATCGCGATCGGGGCGCCCAGTTCCACTTCCATCGTCACGTTGTCGCCGGGCATCACCATCTCGGCTCCGCCCAGCAGCTTGGCAGCGCCGGTCACGTCCGTCGTCCGGAAGTAAAACTGCGGCCGATAGCCGTTGAAGAACGGAGTATGCCGGCCGCCCTCTTCCTTCGTCAGAATGTAAACTTCCGCCTCGAATTTCGTGTGCGGCGTGATGCTCTTGGGCGCGGCCAACACCTGCCCGCGCTCCAGCTCTTCCTTTTCAACGCCGCGCAAAAGAACGCCGACGTTCTCACCGGCCTGACCTTCGTCCAGCGTCTTGTTGAACGCCTCCACGCCCGTCACCACCGAGTTCTTATTCGGCTTCAGTCCCACGATCTCGATCGCGTCACCGACCTTGATCCGCCCGCGTTCGATACGCCCCGTGCCGACCGTGCCGCGGCCCTTGATGCTGAACACGTCTTCGATCGGCATCAGGAACGGTTTGTCGATCTCGCGCTGCGGGATCGGAATGTAATCGTCCAGCGCCTTGACCAGATCGTCGATCGGCTTGCAGGCTTTGTCGTCCTTGGGATTCTGATACGCCAGCAGCGAATTACCTCGGATCATCGGCGTGTCGTCGCCGGGGAAACCGTACTTGGTCAGCAGTTCGCGGATTTC
>JBAQJF010000076.1:0-21157 GCA_049300195.1 Terriglobales bacterium
ATTCTTCCCCAGGAAATCCGCGAAGGGACAATTGTGCTGATCGACGGCGGCTGTTCAGTCGAGGGTTATGCCTCGGACATTACGCGCACGTTTGTTCTCGGAAAAGCTAGCGACAAGATGAAGCAGGTCTTCGACATCGTGCATCGCGCGCAGAGCACAGCGCTCGCCACGGCGAAGCCAGGAGCGGAAGCCGGATCGGTCGATGCAGCAGCCCGTAAGGTAATAACCGACGCAGGCTATGGCCCCGACTATAAATATTTCACGCATCGTCTGGGCCACGGCATGGGCATGGACGGCCACGAGTGGCCGTATTTAGTACGCGGCAACACGACGAAGCTTCAGCCGCAGATGACCTTCAGCGACGAGCCAGGAATTTATATTCGCGGAGAATTCGGCATTCGCCTGGAAGACGATATGCACATTCTGGAGAATGGGTCGGAGCTATTCACGCCGCAGAGTCCTTCGCTGGAGAATCCTTTTGGGAAGGCTTAGGCTGCCGTGAATGTGCGGGCCGGAAAATTTCAACCTCGGGTGTACAGAGTCGCGCGGGCACGTAGCTGGTTGTTCTACTCCACCACCCATTCCTGCATCCGGCGAAGCAGTGAGGGCGGTGCGTCCGCCTCCATCTCCACCAGCCCACCGTGGTAACGCCGGGAGAAGATGCGGGCGCGCGCTTCCAAAAGAGCCAGCATTTTTCCTTCTTTCTGTGGAATGCGCAGGTGGACGCGGCTGGGCTTGTCTTCTTCGAGCGCCCCATCGATGTGATCGAGCAGCGTCGTCAATCCGATGCCTTTTGCCGCTGAAACATGGACGGTCTGCGCGTCGTCTCGCAACGACTCTCGTTGTTTGGGCAGCAGCAGGTCGATTTTGTTCATCACGTGCAGACGCGGCTTGTTATCGGCCTCCAGCTCTTTAAGCACGCTTTCGACCTGCGCGTCCTGCTCGGCGGAGATGGGACTGCTGGCATCGGAGACCTGGAGGATGAGGGTTGCCCGTTGCACCTCTTCGAGAGTCGCGCGAAAGGCTGAGACCAGTGTGTGCGGCAAGTGCCGGATGAAACCGACCGTGTCGGACAGCAATATGTTGCGCTTCGATGGCAGCTCCGCCCCGCGCAGAGTTGGATCGAGCGTGGCGAACATGCGCGACGAGGCGACGACATTGGCATTAGTAAGAGCGTTGAACAAAGTGGACTTGCCGGCGTTGGTGTATCCGACCAGCGCGACCGTGGCCACCGGAACCGATTCACGCCGTTGCCGCTGCTGCGTCCTGATACGGCGCACATTTTCGATCTGCTGTTTGACGTGCCGGATGCGGCGGTAGATCTTGCGGCGATCGGTTTCAAGTTGCGTTTCGCCGGGGCCGCGCGTGCCGATGCCACCGCCGAGCTGCGACATTTCGACCCCGCGTCCCGCCAGGCGCGGCAGCATATATTCAAGTTGCGCCAGTTCAACCTGCAATTGCCCTTCACGGGTGCGCGCGTGTTTCGCAAAAATGTCGAGAATCAGCTGCGTGCGATCGATGACGCGCGTGTGGACCACCCGCTCGATATTGCGCTGCTGCGAGGCCGAGAGATCGTGGTCGAAGAGAATGACATCCGCGGAAACGGAGGCCGACGCGCCGGCAATCTCCTCCAGCTTGCCTTTGCCGATCAGGGTCGCGGGATCGGGCCGGTCGCGATGCTGCATGAACTCGCCCGCGATCGCGGCGCCAGCGCTGGTCGCCAGCGCCCGCAGTTCATCGAGCGACTCCTCGGAGCTGAAGTCGGGCGAATCCGTGCGACGCGCGGGAGCGATGCTGGTGGCATGATCGCGCGCCGCCTGGGCCCCGGCGGTAATCATCGTGCCGCTGGTCTTTCCAGCACGCCCGCGCGTGCGAAACTCCACCCCGACAAGGAAGGCGCGTTCGCGGCGTTCCGCTGGATTCAGTACTGCCTTGAGCTCGTTCCGAGAACTGCCCCGGTCCCTGAGTCTGGAATTATCTTTCGGCACGCAGCATTCATTTTATCTTTTATCTTTAATGTTTCTATCCTTGCGTGCCGGAACCCGGAATCGGCGTCATCTCGCCCATAGTTGCAACCGCGGCAGGTTTTCCCTCGCCGTGGCTGTGAGCAGCGCGCGCGATCACGACCGTCGAGATCGCGTGCTTGAAGATCAACTGCTCCTGGTTGCTGGTTTCGAGCACAACCGAATACTTGTCGAACGATCGAATCCGGCCCGTCAATTTCACCCCGCTGACCAGATAGATCGTAATGTTGTGCCGCTCCTTACGTGCTGTGTTCAGAAAAGAATCCTGAATATTCTGTTGCGCCGGCTTCGCTTCCATGCCGATCTCCTTTTCGTGCCGTTACGAAGCCGCGGTGAGCTTGGGGAAGGGCAATAGCGGCTGCGCACGTTTTTGTTGGCTCCTACAATACGGCCTTGTCCAGCGCTTTTCAACTTCCGTTGCAGGTAAATTCGGGTTATTTACGGAATACGAACAGGCCGCCGATGGGCTATCATTCTCCACGCCAGTTATCTACAATTGTCGGTTTTCCCAATCGGGCCGTTTCGAGAATCGGCGTTGCGAATTCATACTCAGAACAGGAGACTCTGATTGAACATCCATTTGCCTACCGACGCCAATACAAATCTTCTGATGATGTTTCGTTGGTTGCACTTTGTGGGAGGCATCACTTGGATCGGACTCTTGTATTTTTTCAATCTCGTTAACGTTCCCTTCATGAAGGGCCTTGACCCGGCGACCAAGGGCAAGGTGCTGCCGGACCTGATGAGGCGCGCCCTGTGGTGGTTCCGTTGGGCTGCGGTGCTGACCGTGCTGATGGGACTGGCATATTGGGGCAACGTCGTAGGCTCGGATGCACATAACGGCGGAGGTTCGGCTGGGCACGTTTTTGGATCGTTCTTTCTGATCTGGACGGTCACGTGGGGCCTGATGTATGTCTGCTTGATTCCAGGAAAAGGCGCGCTCGATAAGGGACCCGTGCTCGCCGTGATCTACATTGTGATTGTCCTCGCCGCGTCCGCGGCATTCCTGCACTTTAACGATCACGGCTGGGAGAGCAATCGTCTGTTGGCGATTGGCATCGGTGGTGGCATGGGCTGGATGATGATGCTGAACGTGTGGGGCGTAATTTGGCGCATCCAGAAACGGATCATTCAGTGGACCGCCGCTTACGCGAAGGATGGTACGCCCATGCCCGACAAGGCAAAGGGCATGGCGCGACAGGCGTTCCTCATGTCGCGGGCGAATTTCTGGCTGTCGTTTCCGTTGCTGTTCTTGATGGGAGCCGCGAGCCATTACCCGATGTTTGGGAAATGAAAATCGCACGCCTCGGAGATGATCCCCGAACTTTCTCACCGCCGCGTCCGTATGATCGGATGTGGACTGGCTAAGATAGAAGAGTTCTGCCGTTGAAGAATTGTGGGCGAAAAGGATGGCTATGCGCGTGCTCTTTTTGTTGTGCGTTTGCGCTTTGCTGATAATGCCGGGCGCGTCGAAGGCTGCCGCTGGCCCGAGTAATCCCGACAGCCCTCAATACACAACTGATGGCAACCTAATCTTCCCGGCAAATTATCGCGAATGGATCTATCTGACCTCTGGTATGGACATGGATTACAACCCCGAGCTCGCGAATACGGATCATTCCATGTTCGACAACATCTTCGTCAACCCGGAGGCCTACAAGGCATTCCTCGCCACCGGAACCTGGCCCGATAAAACGATTCTGGTGCTGGAAGGCCGGATGGCCGCCAACAAAGGCTCGATCAACCAGAAAGGGCATTTTCAGACCACTGACATCATGGCTCGGTCCATTCACATCAAGGACGAGGCGCACTTCCCCGGCAAATGGGCCTTCGTGGGATTTGGCGGCGGCAACGTTGGAAGAACGTTTCCGAAAGAGGCGGTCTGCTATTCCTGCCACGAGCAACACGCTGCGCTCGACACCACGTTTGTGCAGTTCTATCCGACTCTGCTCGAGATCGCAAAGAAGAAGGGCACGCTCTCGCCGGCGTACGTGAAAGAAGAAGCCGCGAACGCCAAGAAGTAAGCGTGCCAAGCACCTCGGTAATCTCGCCCAGACGGCCATCACTCTTTAGACTGGCCTAAGGATGAGCGAGCTTGCGCAATCGATCGGGGAGCTTTGCGGCGAGCGCGAAGACTGGCGTCCTATGTCGCGGTGGGCCGTCGGCGGATGGCTAATGTTCTACCTGCTTTTTTTGCTCTATGCCTTCCGTGCGCACGGCGAATACCTGTTCATCGACTCGGCCAACCTGGTCGTGCACGAAGGCGGGCATCTTCTCTTTAGTTGGTGCGGCGCCACGCTTTGTCTCTGGGGAGGAACGATTCTCCAGTGGGCAGTGCCGTTCCTGCTGGCGGCATACTTCTTCTATCAGCGACAGACCGCGGCATTCGTCTTCTGCCTGTTTTTCTTCTTTGAGAACTGGCTCTACACCGCTGCGTATATGGCCGATGCGCGCGCCATGGTCTTGCCCTTGGTGACGACGGGCGATCCCGATTTTGTCGAGCACGATTGGAACACAATTTTTTCGAGCCTCGGAGTCCTGCGGTATGACACGACGATTGCCGCCGTTGTCAGGACGCTCGGCTGGTGCGGCATGTTGGCCTGCGTGGTGTGGCTCCTATCGCGCCTCAAGACTACGTCGCAGGAGTAACGGCTGGCGTCTTTACGCCCACCGCCTGAGGGGCTAGGTTCCAGGGCTTGCCATCAAAGTGCGATGGCAGCGCGAGCCCGAAGAGCTTTAGAATCGTGGGCGCAACGTCTACGATTGCCGGTTTTTCTTCGATAAATTTGTGGCTCGAAAACAGCACACCCGGAACCAGTCGGGGATCGATGCAGTGGTCGCCGCTCCAGGCTTTGAGGTTGTCTTCGAAGATCTTTTCGGTCACCTTGCCCATCACCGAATCCCAGCTTGCGCGATAGCCTGCGCCGTAGCCGACTAGAATGTCGGGAGCATTTTCCGAGTAGGGACCACGATAGACATTACTCGTCAGGAACACGCCGGTAATTCCGACCGTGCCGGAAGCGGGATCCACGAGGCCATTCAGTTTCTGCTTGATCTCTTCTTTCAGGGCTTCGGCCTCACTCGGATCGACAGTTCCCTGCTTCTCGCGACCTTTGAGATTCAGGTAGAGACCATTAAGGCCCATGGTGTAGGCGCGCGTGCGCGACCAGTCGACATCCTCGAACCAGTCGCCGCTCTCGGTCTTGCCGTCTTTGAGCGCGAGATAGCCGTTCTGATGCAGCCACGCGTTTAGATTCATGCAGCGCGCAAAGGACTTGAATCCGTGGTCGGAAATCACCATCAGCAGCGTGTCGTCGTCGATCTTTTCCATCACGCGGCCAATGAGCTTGTCCATCCGCTGATAAAGATCCTGGATCACCTCGCGCCGCTCCGCCTTCGGCACGTCGCGCGCCGCCGGATGGTCTTCCTCGAGATAGCGCCAGAACATGTGTTGAATGCGGTCGGTCGTATCGAAGACGCAGGTGCAAAGCCCCTGCTGGGTTTTGTCGAGCGCATCAAACAGCATCTTCTCGCGGTCTTCGTGATTGCCATACGCCTGCGCGAGGAACGCGTCGTCGTCGAGCACGTGCTCGTTGAGCGCCCAGGTATCTTCGGCAAGCCCGAGTGTCGCAAATGCGCCGTAAAGTTTCGCCAGATAAATCGAATACGTGACCGGGTGTGAAATCGGCAGATCGGGGTGACCGGGATCGATATTGACCGGAGTAACATAAACCTCGACCTCCGGCGACACTTCCTTGAGATAGAAGCGGCAAATTCCGTGCGCGTTGAAACCGAGGCCGGCTTTGAATTCGATTGGAATCCATTCGGAATACTCGCCAACCTTCAGCGTGAATTTTTCCGATCCCACGGTGAGGCGCGCCGTTTGCGCTGCGACATCCGGCTTAATCTCATAGTCCACCCGCATCTCGTGTCCAGCAGTCTCAGCCAGAGGATTATCCGGGCCCGGGACATACGCGTGGAAAGAGCCATTCCTGCGCTCAATAGGCGCGCGCACTCCGCCTTCACGAAATTTGTCGCCCACGGCGCGCGTAGTGCACAGGCAGAAAGTCCCTTGGCTGCCCTTAAGGTCGGGCACGCACATCCCCGACAGCAACACTCCCTGAAATTTCTCAGGCGGGAACGTCACTGGCACACGAATCACCGAACTGAAGATGCCCGCCTTCCCCAGCCAGTGCCAGAACGGCGTGCCTTTGCGCATGCCTTTGATTTCCGTCTTGCCAAATGGAATGGAATATTTGCCGATCTTAATTTGCCGCTTCGGACCCTTGATTTCCGCCGACGATAGAAATGGCAGATAGTGATTCCGGTCGCAGGCGAGAAAATCGTAAATATTATGCTTGCCCGGATTGACTCCGGTCATGAACGTGGACCATGCCACAGGAGAAATTGCCGGGAAGGTCGTACGCAGCTTGGCGAACGTTCCTCGATCGCGCAGCTTTGCCAGATTCGGCAGCCGGCCTTCTTTCATGAAGCGGTCGGCGAGTTCGGGATCCATGCCGTCGAAGCCAAGGATCACGGCGCGGTCGAATACCGCTTTTCCATAAGCGTTGCGGCGGCGAAAGAAGCGAAACAACTGGCGAACCGGCCAGGTCGCGAGCGCGTAAAACGAATAGAGGAATGCGACGAAGATTGCCCAGAAGGACGATAGCACGGCAAATCCCGCGCCCGGCCCGGCATATGCATGGGCAGCCACGGGAGACAACACCACTGCAACCAGTAGGAGAACACTTGCCGTTCGGACGCCCTTGCCTCCACATAATCTGCTCATACTTCAATCCCCAAAAGTTCCTTGAAAATAAATCCGGCGATCATCGAAAGGATGAAGAACAGCCAGATCCAGTTCATCTCGTATCCGGCGATCCCGAGCGGGATATTGCGCTCCGGATAATCCACCGAAATCGATTCGACCGCACTATTCGCTGGCAAAGCCGATTCGCCCGACGAGAACATTCTCTCCCAGAAATGGTCGCGCAACCGCTCGGGCGAAACTTGCGCCAACTCCGACGAGACGCGAACTGTTTTCTCCGCGCTCTCGCCGTCGGCGCTAATCTTCACATCATAAGCGCCCTCGCGGTTGGCTGTGAGCCTCCAGACCACCTCGTTGTCGGCAGCGATGTGCACGGGAGGCGCGCTTGCAGTAATTCCCGGCGGCAGATCGATCGAGACGCTGTCGAGCGCCTGCGGATTATTCACGCGCACGGTCAACAGAAACGGCGCGTTCATCTGAATCGCCGTCAATCCCAGCGACCGATCCAGCCACACAATCATCACGGTAATCGGGATGATGACGTAGAGCAGCGGCTTGAACGCGAGTTTCAGGTACCGCCCCGTGCCACGCAACACCTTGCCGTATGAGCCCATCACCACATGCAACTGATCGCGATACAGCCGCACCGCCAGCAGATGCGCTTTCAGTTGATCCTTGGCGATGCCGATTGCCTTCTGGTCGGACGTATAACCGAACAGAACGATCATCAGCAAACCGATAACCACCGACAGAATGATGACAATCGCCAGCGGACTCATCAGCCACGAAACCAGCAGCACAGTGAAATGGGCTGCCCACCCTGCGGTTTGGGCCGCAGCCGCTATCGGTTGTAAGAGGATCGCCAAGCTACTCGATGTACCCCAGCCCGCGCAGCCGTTTCTGGATATCTTCCTTGGAGGTGTTGCTCTCCTCCGGCGGCAGGATTTTATTGGTTTCCTTTTCCAGCATGTGGATCACGAATTCGTCGATCGATTCGTATCCGGCTGCGTCGGAACACTGCTTCACTTTTTCGAGCAGCTCGCCTTCAATCTTCACTTTGTGCGAACCGAACATGATTTCCCCTGTCTCTTCTAACACCAGAATAGCTACTTCGACTGGAACACCGAATGCCCTTTCATGTCTTCTCTCTTCGGGATGCCGTACTCCGCCAGAATTGTCGGCGCAATATCGGTCAGCGCGGGAGCGTCGGCTACAATCTTGCGATTGCTCAAAAGCACTCCCGGAACTTTCGTATAGTCCATGCAGTGATCGCCGCTCCACGGATTCATATTGTCTTCCAGCACATCAGGCGGAAATGCGCCTAGAATCGTCGTCCATCCGGCGCGATATCCGCGGTTGTACCCGATAATCGCATCCGGGCCGCTGCGCGCGTATGGGCCCTGATACGCCTCGCTGGCCAGGTCAACCCGCGAGATCACCTGCGAAGTGTCCCCACCTTTTGGATCGTCACCTTCATTTTTGGGGTCGCGAATGGCGAGCAGTTTATCGCGAATCTCGCGCAGCAACGCGTCGGCCTGCGATGGATCGACGATCCCGTTAGTTTCACGCCCCTTCATATTTACGTAAAGACCGTTCAATCCCATTCCGTACGCGCGAGTCTGGCTCCAGTCGACGCCCGCGAATGGCTCGTTCGAATCGCCCGTTTCGCCCGGCTTGCGCACAATGTAGCCATTGTTCCACAACCAGGTGTTCAAGTTAAACGAACGGCGGTAGGGCGCAAATCCATGGTCGGACAGCACGAGCAGCGTCGTGTGGTCGTCGAGCTTCGGCAGAATCTCGCCGAGTACCTGATCGATCTGCTCATAAAATCCTTCGAGCGCGCCCCCGTACTGCGCGGCGGACGCGGCGTCGTACATCGGGCTCTTGGGATCGGTCAGACGCCACATCATGTGCGCATTGAGATCGAGGCTGGAGAAATAGAAAAAGAACAGACCCTCGTGAAACTTTGGGAACTCGGCATCGAAGGCGCGCCGGTGTTCGGCGAGCACGGTGTGCGATTGCTCCAGATATTCTTTGTCGTCCAGAACATCCGACATCCGGGCCTTGGTGTCCTCCGCGATGCCCTGCGTATGGTATTCGCCAATCTCTTCTGCAAGCTGGCGCGAATAGCTCGACGGAGTCGAGATAGGCAGCGCTGGATTTTCAGGATCGATATTGATGGGCGAGACGTATAGCTGGAAGCGCGGGTGGGTCTGCTTGAGATAAAAACGGCAGATGCCCTTCACGTTGCCGATCACCGGCATCAGCTCAAAATCGACCGGCAGCCAGCCCGTCCACTCGCCTTCTTTGAGCACCAATTTCTGACCTTGAAGCTCGATGCGCGCCACCGGTTCCAGCGGATCGATATCCACGGTGAACGGCTCCGTCGAGGGCGGAGCGTTCTTCAGGAAAGTGTTGTTCGGTCCAATCAAGTTCGTCGTGACCCGATTGTTTTTAACTTCGACCTGTACGATCTCTCCGCCCTCAACCGCACCGACAGCGGCGGTTGCGTCGTCGGTATAGAAAGTGAAAGTACCGTAGGTACCGCGCAGATCGGGCGTTCCCATGCCGGAAAGGGTTTTGCCTTTGGCATCAATCGGCGGAAAATTTGCCGGAATGCGATAAACAAAATTGTGGATGTGATTCTCGTCGAGAATCTCCCAGAAAGCCGCGCCGTGGCGCAACTGCTCGGCCGAGCCGCTCCCAAGGGGAATCACCCACTTGCCGATGGAGAAGCTGTGCGCCGGCCCTTCGACCCTGGAGGTCGAAAAATAGGGCTCAAGAGTTTTCGGGTCGCGGTGGATAAAATCGAAAATCCCATGCCCGCCGGCATTCAATCCCGTGATCAGGTTCGACCATGCGACCGGACTTTGCGGCGGAATGCTCGTCGTCAGCCGCCGGAAAGACCCCTCCTGCGCGAGCTTGGCAAAGTTCGGCATCTTGCCGTCAGCCATAAATTTCGTGAGCAAATCGGGGTCGAGTCCGTCAACCCCGATGATGATCATCTTGTGCGAGTTCGCCGCCCCATGAGCGCTTTCACAAGAAAGAAGAGAGAGCAACCCTGCCGCGCACAACACGAACAGACACACGAGCCGAAGGTACTTTCTGGTTAACACAGTCATTTTATTGTAGGTCAAATTCGCGCGGGCGGCAGCACGCCGGTTGCTGGCGAATAGTGCCAGGGGATTAGATTTATTTTACCAGCAAAGGGTAGGCCGTTGCAGGTAATTGGCTCGATAATCAGCTTGATCGGCGCTCTTAAACTATTGATTCTCACAAGCCTTATCTTGATAATTACCGCATTTGTCGGCGTATAGTCGAACCGTCATGAAAAAGATCCTGCTCAGAGCAGTCATCGTATTGGTCATCGTGTGGCTCTGCGCCTGCGGCGCTATTTACGCCGCCATGCGGCAACCGCCGGAATCGTTCGCGCACATAATGGCGCACATTCCGGGCCCGGTTGCGTTCCTCGCCTTCCCGTTTGAAACACTGTGGACCCGGGCGCGCGCCGGCGATCTGAAGCAAGGCGATCTGGCGCCCGACTTTTCGCTGATGAAGGTCGACAAGAGCAGTTCCATTCAGCTCTCGGCCCTGACCGCGAACCATCAACCCGTCGTCCTCATATTTGGGAGCTACACTTGACCGCCTTTCCGGCGGGAGGTTCCCGCCCTGAACCGACTCTATGACCAGTACCGCGATCGGGTCCAGTTCGTGGTGGTGTACATCACGGAAGCGCACCCCAGCGACGTCTGGCAGATGCAGGGCAACATCCGGGACAGCGTGGTCTTCGCCAGCCCGAAGAGCGAAGAAGAACGGGCCTTGCTCGCTGGCGCATGCGTTAGCAAGCTCGGAATCAAGCCTCCGGCAGTGCTCGATCAGTTTGGGAACGCCACGGAAAACGCTTATACGGCTTGGCCCGACCGCCTCTACGTTATCGATGCCGCCGGGCGCGTAGCTTACAAAAGCCGGCCTGGACCATTTGGCTTCAACGCAGGCGACTTGGGCGAGGCTTTGAAGCGGATTTTAGGCCGCTAGCGGTAGGCGCCGGACAGCCTTTCACGCCGTGGCGATCCCACTTTGGCGAACTGCGCCTGAGCCTTTACACTTGATGTCATGATACGAAGATTCGTCGCCAGCGCCAGCCTGGTGGTTCTGGGCCTCTTTACCGCAGTTCCTCTCGCCACCGCCGCATCAAAGCCCAGCCTTGTGCTTATCACGATTGAGTCGGCGCGCGCCGACCGCATGGGCTTTCTTGGCGGCAAAGGCGCGACCACTCCCAACCTCAATCGTCTCGCGAAGGAGAGCATTGTTTTCGAGCACGCCTACGCGCAAGCTCCGGACACGGTTATATCCCACGCCACGATTCTGACTGGCTCCTATCCGCAGGGCACTGGTCTAACCGAAATTGGCGGCACACTGACAGCCTCACTCCCCTACCTGCCCGATTTGCTGAAGAGTCAGGGCTACAAGACCGCGGCCTTTGTCGGATCGATCGATCTCGACCCGTGGAATGGTCTGGCGCAGGGCTTTGGCCGCGGCTTCCAGAGCTATGACTCGGGCTTTCGACCCGTAATCCCGGGCGACGCCAAGCCCGCTATCCTTACGCGCAGCGGGGTTGAAGTGGTCGCGCACGCGATCGCGTGGTTGAACAAGAACGCGCAGGGCGGCCCTTTCTTCATGTGGGTTAACATTAACGACGCAAGCGCCGCGCGCTCCTACAATGCTGGACTCACCGCGTCCGACGCTGCCCTAGGCAAGCTGCTCGCCGCGCTGAAGGCGCAGAAGTCTGACGCCAACACGGCGATTGTAGTTGTCGCCGACCACGGCCAGAGTCTGGGAGCGCATGGAGAGGAAACACATGGCATCTTCCTCTACGACGAAACGATTCACGTTCCCCTGCTCATCAAGCTGCCCGAAGCCAAGCCGACCGCAAAACAGGTAAGCGCTAAAGTGCGGCTCGTGGACGTCGCCCCGACCTTACTCGAAATCGCCGACATACCGGTCCCCTCGCAGATGCAGGGGCAATCATTATTGCGGATCGCGAAGTCCGGCAGTGGCTCCGATCAGCCCGTCTATTCGCGCAGCGATCTCGGGCAGCGTGGATTTGGCTGGAGCCTGCTCGAATCTTGGCGTGTAGGAAAGTATCTTTATATTCGCGCCCCCAAACCTGAGCTTTACGATATGACGGCTGATCCAGCCGCGGCCCACAACCTGGCGCAAAGTTCGAAGGCCACGCTCGACACGATGGCATCGCAACTCGACAACTTCGATCACCGCTTCAACGGCGAGGGGGGCAAGTCATCGTCCGAGCTGAGTTCGTCGGAGATGCAGAAGCTGGCCTCGCTCGGATACATTGGCCTGCAAACTTCGTCCAGTGCCGCAACAACGGTGTCGGGAACCGACCCAAAAGATAAGATCGCGACGGCCAATAGAGTCATCGCCGCGGCGCCCTCATTGATTGCTCCGATGAAAGCCGACCGCGCGGTGGTGACCCTGACACCGGTCGTTGCCGCCGACGGCAATTTTTATCTGGCCGACTACGCCCTCGGAGTCGCGCTCGCCGAGAAAGGACAATTCGCCGAAGCAGCCAAGCATCTGCACAAGGCAATTGGACTTCAACCTGACTCGGGCTGGGCGCATTACGAAATGGGTGCGACCTTACTGAAGACTGGCGACTTCAAAACCGCCGCCGTGCATCTGGAGATTGCCACAAACCGATTACCCGGCTTCGCTCCCGCGCATGCAGCCTTGGCGCAAGCCTACAGACACTTGGGGCGCGCGGAGGATGCGAAAAACGAACGGAGCAAGGCAGGGCAAGAGTAACGTAAGTTGGCTTCCGAGTGGCTGAACGGAGCTAGTGGCCTTTGAGGCTTTCCGCAGCAGCTCGCTCCCGATCTGCGTTCTCCATCTGCCCCAGCCGCTGATACGCATCGGCCAGAAATTTGTGCGCCTCCGCCGAGTCGGGTCTGACCTGCACCGCGCGACTGAGTTTGGGAAGCGCCGTGTCGGCGTGCCCAAGTTGCATGAGGAGGCGTCCATAGGTCAGATTCGCGTCGAAGTTATCGGGATCGATTTTCAGCGCCTTCTCGTACTCCTCTGTCGCATTGGAAATCTTATTCAGGTGGCCAAATATCGAAGCGACGAAAAAGTGCAACTGCGCGGAGTCAGGCTTCAGGACCGAAGCCGCCTGCATTTCCGGCAGGGCTGCCTGCCACTGTCCCGTGTTCACCAGCGCCTTTGAGAGTTCGTAGTGCGCGACCACCGACTCCGGTATCTTCTTCGCGGCCTCTCGAAGCAGGGGCAAAGCGTCCTGATAGCGCTCGTGGCGAGCCATCGCGATCCCAAATTCCAGATAAGCGTTCACGGCGTCGGGATCCTTGAGCACGACGCGAATCTTCGCCAGCGCCTCGTCGTACCGCCGTTCTTCAAGATCGAACAATGCGTCCTGGAGTCGGTTCACGTCCTCGATCTTATTCTTGGGATTGACCTTCGCCTTCGCGGGATTTGTGGTGGAGGCATCGGCAGCCATATACCCGAGAGAATGCAGTGTCTCGATCTGAGCCTGATCGAGTTTCCCCTCTTGAGTGTGGCCTGCGCTGGTTTTCTTTTCAAACTCGGAAAGCTGCGCGGCGAGTGTGCCTGCAATCGCCTTCGCCGCTGGCGCCAGATTGTGAGTCGCCTTCGGGTCAACGGCTTGGTTGTAAAGTTCGGGAGTCGGCGCCTGAATATAAAGATACTTGTTTTCCCGCCAGGAATGCAGTTCGCTCCATCCGAAGGTACGATGGGCGTAGTCGGTCTCCGAATAGACTGCCTGTTCCCCCACGGGGCTCTTCTTTCCAGCCCCCGGGGTTCCAACTGCCGAGGGGGAGGCTTTAATCAACGGAAAAAGCGATTGCGCCTGCACGCTCGCCGGAATCGCGATCCCCGCCGCTTCCATTAGCGTCGGCGCAACATCGGCGAGCGCTACCCGCGCGTCGATTCGCCTCCCTCCAAACTCTTCTTCGGGGAACTTGAACAGCAACGGGACGTGAATGGTTTCATCGTATAAAAGCAGGCCATGCCGCTGCTCGCCGTGCTCGCCAAACGCTTCGCCATGGTCCGCCGCAACTACGATCAGCGTGTTTTCGAATAGCCCGTGCTTCGTCAGGATCTCCAGCACGCTGCCGACGACAGAATCCGTATAAGCGATCTCGCCATCGTATGGAGCCGAGGCGTAATGGGACTTGAACGGCTCCGGCGGATCGTATGGGTCATGGGGGTCGTAAAAGTGCAGCCAGAGAAAGAACGGCCCCTCGTGATGCTGACTCAACCAGCCCATCCCGCGATTTGCCACGTCCTCGGCCCTGCGCTCCAGGCTGGAATAACGGTCCTCGCCGGGCGCTGGATTGTGAAAGTCACTGTCATAAAGATCGAAGCCGCGGTCGAATCCCGGGGCGGCGCCGCTCTTGGGATCGAGGATCATGGCTCCAATAATTGCGGCGGTGTGGTAGCCGCGCTGATGAAGCAAGTCGGGGACATAGGGCAGCGATGCCTTCAGTGGCTCACCGAGATCTCTCAGTTGGTTGAACTGTGGGTAGGTGCCGGTCAGCAACGCGGCGTGCGAGGGCGAGGTCAGTGGAACCTGCGCGTATGCCCTCGTAAAGACCACGCTGTGGGCAGCTAGTTGATCCAGGTTTGGCGTCAGGCCACGCTTCGACCCGAGAAAACCCATGCGATCGGCACGTGTCGTGTCGAGGGTGATCAGAACGATGTTGGGAGGGGTAGGAGTCGCCGCTGTCGGACCTGGGCTCTCGGTCTGAGCCGCCGAAACCGCGCAAGTGAGAATAAGCGAAAGAGCGAACCGCTGGACAACCGACATAGGGCGTTCAAAAGGAGTCTAGCATGTCGAGGGTGCGGCCCGACCCGCCTGCGATCCAGACAGAAAAAAGGCCGGCCTCGCGGCCGGCCCAAGACCTTCCTTAGCTTTTGCTTTGCCTAGAAGTCAAAGCGTACAGCAAGCTGAGTAATTCGTGGATCGAACGTGGACTCCGCCTTGCCAAACGAGCCGGAATTCAAATTGCCGTCGATCGACGTGAAGTTCGGGTGGTTGAAGATATTGAAGAAGTTAGCCTCAAATCTCAGCTTCGTGGATTCCGTAATCTTAAAGCCCTTGGCGAAACCCATGTCGAAGTTGAAGTAGCTCGGACCGACCAGCGTGTTGCGCTCCATCTCTCCGTTGTTGCACCATGCGCCGCCATTGGCAACGCAAGGTATGCCGGTTTCTAGGGCTGTGGTATTTCCATTCAACATTCCCCAACTACTGGCGCTCTGCGTCACATAGCCATTGGCCGGACTGACGTTGTGGTTGACGGCGTTTGTGATGCTGCCTGGGCCGATGTAGACGGCTCGATCGTTGTATTGCCCGTCGCCATTGCTGTCCACACCGCTATTATTGATGGAGAAATCCGCCCCGGTCTGCACCGATACAATTCCCGTGTACTGCCATCCTCCGAGCCACCGGCTCGACTTCAGGAACGGCAGGTCATAAACGAAGCTCCCAACCGCGCGGTGCTTCACGTTGTAGTCGGCGGGACCGTAATCGAGTTTCGGATCCCAACTATCCGTCGGATACGCTGCGCTACCCGCATTCTTGGTTGTAAACGCGTCGCTGACATCGTCCATCCCCTTCGAGTAGGTGTAATTGACATTCAGCTGTAGGCCAGCGGAGTAGCGCTTTCGAAGCGAGGTCTGCCACCCATGGTAATTCGAATCGCAGCAGTTGGTACGGAAACTGTTGTTGCCATAGAGCGGGTCGAGAGCTGTCGCATCTCCGCCCGCGAAACGGCCGTTAAAGGTGTTTCTGCCCAAGATACCTATAAGTTTGTGGCCGAACGTGCCGACGTAATTCGACTCGACCACATAGTCTTTACCGAATTGATATTGTAACCCAAGGTGACCCTGCTCGTAGTAGGGCGTCACTAGGTTCTGATCCATAGAGCGGAGCGAAGGCGTCAACCCAGCTCCGGCAAATGTGGTGGTGCCTGTATATGGAAAGGTGTACAGGGCCGAGGTCTGGCTGGGGGTGAGCACTGCGCCATTTCCAAAATATCCCAACTCGCCGACGGCGAAATATGGCGGGTTGAAACGGATATTCTCAAACACGTTGTTGAAAATCCGATCATACATGATGCCGAATCCACCGCGCACGACCAGTTTCTGGTCGCCCATCGTGTCCCACGCGAAGCCTATGCGTGGGCCGAAGTTGTTTAAATCTTTATTCCAAAGGTCATGGTTCCTTTGCTGGACCACGCCAGTGGCGAACGGCGCGGCGGCCGCACTGTTGACTGGAAAGAAGGGGTTTTCGCTGGTGGTCGGGATTGGAGTAACCGGCACGCCCTGATAGAAGTTGGCATCGACTCCCGGCTGGAAGTTGTGTGGCGGGCCAAAGTACTCCCAGCGCACGCCCAAATTGACAGTCAGACGCGAGTTTACACGCCAGTCGTCCTGAAGGTAGGCGGCCACTTCGTTGGCTCGGAAGCCACGATAGTAGACTGGCAGTCCTCCTGTGGTGGGATTAATAGAAGTAAATGCCTCGGCCAATGCTCCGTAATAGGGACCATCAAAAAGGTAGCTTTCCAGGTTCTCCGTAAAGGTGGAATCGGTCAGCACATCCTCAACGTCATCGGCAATCAGATAACCATATTTGTACGAGTCGAAAGAACTGCCATTGCGAGTCCGCCGAAACTCGGCCCCGCCCTTAAAGTTGTGCTTGCCCTTGGTCACCGAAAGATCGTCCCGATAGACGAACTCATTCTCGGTAAAGAACTGGGGCAAGTTGGCAGCATTTCCGAAGCCGAACGTGGGAGAATCAAAGGCTGTCAAGATGGACGGCGCTCCCGCCACTCGGGGGTCACCGGGGAAGTTGGCGGTATGCCGCACGTACGACGCCCTGAACTGATTGAGAATCGTCGGACTGAATGTGTGCGACCAAGTGATGCCCAGATTCTGAGCGCGACCGTGATCGAACAGTGTTGGCCCAATCGCGTTATTTCCTGCGAATGCGACTGTCTCATCTGCGTTGTCATATAGATAGGCAGCGTTCAGTTGATCTTTAGCGCTCAGCTTGTGGTCGAACTTCACTGTGTAGCGCGCTTGATTGAGGTCATCGGGCTGCGCAGTGTGGAGTTCTCCGTAGATCGGCACGGGATAGGTAAGACCCGCGATTGCACCTGTCCACAGCCCTTGTGCGCCGTTCGTCTGGCTGGTGCAACTCGGCGAGGCCACTTGGCACAAAGGAAGAGGGTCCGCGTTATAGATTGACGAGAACACTGGGCCGAGAGTCGCGTTGGACTGCACTGGAGCGGCCGTGCTGAAAATGCCCGGACACGAAGCGCCTGTCAACACATTGCAAATACCCCCCGGATCGCTTTCCATGAACGAGGCAAATGCCCCCGAGTTCACGAAGTCTGAGAACGCGTCGGTGTACGTGGTTGCAGCGAGAGGGGACGAGACGCGAAGGCGATGGAATTCCGTGGTGAAGTAGAAGAACGTCTTGTCTTTGATGATCGGGCCACCGATGGAGCCACCAAACTGGTTGCGGATCAGATGGTCCTGCTGGCCGGCATTATCCGTGAACCAATGTTCTGCCGCCAACGCTTGAACGCGGTTGTACTCAAACAGCGACCCGTGCCACTGATTGGTTCCGCCCTTAAGAACGGTGTCGGTCACGAAACCACCAGCCTTGCCGTATTCTGCGGGGGGAGTTCCGTCGATGACGCGATATTCTTCAATGGCGTCGGGCGAGATCGTAGTGTTCGCCCCTCCCGGACCGCCGCCCAGACTTCCGCCGCCGCCCAGGCCCTGATCGTTGTTATCGAAACCTTCCACCAGGAAGTTGCCGGATCCGCTGCGCGTGCCGTTGACGGCCGCTCCGCGGTCGGTACCCAACATGGCGTTGGCTGCCGGTTCTGCCCCAGGCAGCAGCTCGATAAACGTGTTCTGACTGCGCGTTTCGAGCGGCATGCTCGTCCACACTTGCCGGTCAACATTCTGCGAGAGCGAAGAGTCTTCGGTCTGCACCAACTGAGATCCGGCTTCGACCGTCACTTGTTCAGTCGTCGCGCCAAGTTCAAGCTGCACGTCACGGGTAACAATCGTGCCCACCGTGATTACGATGTTCTGGACTTTCTCCGACTTAAAGCCCTTCGGATTGACTTCAAGCGTGTAGGTTCCTACCACCTGTAGTGCCGGGAAACGATAGGTTCCGGCGGGCGAGGTGGTCGTCGTGCGTACTTCGCCGGTCGCGCTGTTGGTCAGCTTTACTGGGGCGCCGGCAACCACTGCGCCGGTGGGGTCTGTCACCAGACCGCTCAATTCTCCGACTCCGCCTTGGGCGAATGCGCCGACGCACAGCGCCAGAACCAAGAACGCCAACAGGAAGGAAGTCCACACACCACGAAATGCTGATTCCATTGATCTCTCCTTGTAACTCTTGGGAAAATCCAAAGTTTTCATCTAAAGTCGCTTACTTCAACCGGGTTCCCTACTATCAAATTCGTTTGGCGCTTGCGAGGGGAAGACGCACGCACCCTGAATATGCATTTAGCAAAACGAGAGGATTACGGGGATGGAATTGCAATCCCAATTCCAAAGCCGGATGAAATTAAGTGCCGTAATATCACCACTTTAAATCGACCGACAACACTGCCCATACGCTTTATTGGAGCATTGACACCGGCCGTTATATGGAAAGCTGTATATTTCTACAAAGGCAGACTCTGTAGCGCCTTCGCTATGACAAAAACGAGCGCCAATAGTATCGACTTAAACCGCGGCATCGGACTCTTCAACCGCGCGCATTTCTTCGACGCCCACGAAGTGCTGGAGGACGTTTGGAGGCCCTTGCTTCGCGGAAGCATTCGGCGCCGACATCTGCAAGGCCTGGTTCAGCTGGCGGTCGCTTTTCATCATGAGTCGCGAGAGAACTTTGTTGGAGCGCGATCTGTCCTTGATCGGGCATGTCGCAATCTGATTGGGGCAGAAGACTCGTTCCCGCGGATTGACTTTGAGCGCTTGCGCGCCGAGCTTGCCGATTGGCAGCGGCACCTCGCCGGCACATCTCTTCGAGACCATGGTTCGCGGCCGACTCTTCCTTGCATCACATTGCGCAACCACGCAAGCGGGCGATCGCCTGCTAAACTTTCGGGGAAGTGAAACCCTCTTCTTCAGCTACGACCCTTTCAACTGGCGCCTTGGCTGCTGCGCCCGCGGCCGTTCCGCTGCTCGACTTGCGACGTCAATACGAAACCATTCGCGAGGATGTGCTGGCTGCAATTACGCGCGTGTGCGACTCGCAGGGATTCATTCTTGGGCCTGAGGTTGATGCGCTCGAGCGTGAGATCGCCGCGCTTACGGGCGCGGCTGCCGCGGTGGGTTGCTCGTCGGGAACGGAGGCGCTCTGGCTCGCGCTCGTCGCTGCCGGCGTCAAGCCTGGAGATTTGGTCATTACTACAGCGTTCAGTTTCTTTGCCTCGGCAAGCGCTATTGTGCGGGCGGGCGCTATGCCTGTCTTTGTGGATGTCGATCCCGGGACGCTGAACCTTGATGCTTCCCTCGTACGGAAACGGATCGTTGAGAAGCGGACTGAGAATCTGCGCGCTATTCTTCCGGTTCATCTTTATGGACAGTGCGCTGACATGGACGCATTCCATCGACTCGGCGAGGAGTTCGATCTCGCGATTGTCGAAGACGCCGCGCAGGCGATTGGAGCCGAGTGGCGCGGGCGCGGCGCGGGATCGCTGGGCGTGACTGCCGCGTTCAGCTTTTATCCCACCAAGAACCTCAGCGCTTATGGAGACGCTGGAATTGTTACGACTACGGATCTCGAGATGGCAGAGCATATGCGGCGGCTGCGGAATCATGGCAGTCCGCGCCGTTACTATCACGAGGAGTTTGGCTGGAATGGACGGCTGGATGCGATTCAAGCTGCGGTTCTGCGGGTGAAGCTGGTTCACCTCGCGGATTGGAATCGAAGCCGCCAGCAACATGCTGCGACCTATGATCGTCTGTTCGCGGAAGCGGGACTGACTTCGGCTTCGTCGGCTTTCTCGTCGAATGCGGACATTGCGCCGGTTCGCTTGCCGGTTCGAACTCCGGAAGCTACGCATGTCTTCCATCAGTACGTTATTCGGGCAGCGCGGCGCGATGAACTGCGGGCGTTTCTTTCCGAGCGCAAGATTGGCTCGGAGGTTTACTATCCGTTGCCGCTGCATCTTCAGCCGGCATTTTCGTATCTCGGATCGCGAGCGGGAGATTTGCCGGTGGCCGAACACGCTGCGCGCGAGGTGCTCGCGTTGCCTATGTTCGCCGAGTTGACCGAGGCTGAGATTCGGCGGGTGGTCGAAGCGGTCGCCGAGTTCTACTCGTAGTATTCCCAACTTCACCAACAGCGACGCAGAGAAAACCTGCTATTCGGATTCCAGTGTCTTGTCCGGATCATCCCCCCTTGGAGCGATCTTTAAGAGTCAAAGACTTAGCTGGAAAAAATGGCTGGGTCTTTGAGAACAAAGGAGTTACACTAACATAACTGATAAAATATTTATAATTCAATGAGTTAGATGGAAATACGCTGTTTTCAAGCCTCAAAGTTTACCTATTAGTTACTACTCTCATTAAAAACCGGTAAGATATTTATTTTGCAATTGCTTACGCTGCTTTTCGGTGTGCTCGGCCTTTGGAGACGATCAACCACCAAGGGCACTAAGGTTCACTAAGGAAATCGATTCGTTATTCTTCGTTCGATTATCGTTTGCGGCGGCGCCTTTTCACGTGGGCTTTGTGGGGCTCTTTGCGGAGCGGCTTGGCGGGCGCTTCATTTGGACCGAGGATTCGGCGGACGATCGGCGTGTTCAATTTGTATTTCCGGTCGCTCGTTTTTCCATCTTCGTCGAGCGCTCGAATGGTGAAGACCGGCAGCACTCCTTCTTTTCCGAAATCTTCTTTTGCAACCGTCACCGGCAATACGCCTTCGATGCGTTCGCGATAGGCCGTCTCATAGCGATGCCGCCTCACGTTCCAGGTGAAAACGCGAAACTGGTTGAAGTCGAAGGGCAGGCCGTCTTTCGGTTCGGTCAGGACCATCAGATACTGCGGTACTTTTTTATCTCCGTCTTCAACTTCGTCCAGCGCGAAGAAGGCGACAATGCGCTGGCCTTCGGCGTACTGGGCGACGTCGAGCGGAACGTCCAGGTCGACCATGCGAGCCAGCACCCAGCCGACGCGGCCGTGGCTGTCACGCACCAGATACCAGTCTTCGATCACCGGAGGCGGACCGCTGGGACGCGGAACTGCCGGAGTTGGATTCGCTGCCGGTTCGTCATTCTCTGCC
>JBAQJF010000077.1:0-4043 GCA_049300195.1 Terriglobales bacterium
GGACAGTGTAGCGCGGGTGGGGACGCCGAGAACATCGAGTTTTCCGCAAGTTGTGAAACTGTGCCTTTTCAAAAGCGATTCAGGCAGCGCCACTGCCGGGCGGTCTGTTATATTGCGGCAGACGCGAGACGTGCGATGCGAGCGTGCGAGGTGACTTGTAGCGAGCTCCGATGACAATCTGAAGTCTGGGCTGAAGTCTGGGACGGTGGCTGGGCAGAAAACTGGCCCTTACAGTTCCGGGCATCTCATGTGTCGCGCTTCGCTTTGGGGAGCGGCTGGGTTTCTGGCTTGCGCTTATTTCGCCTGGGTTTCGTTCAGCCACGTAGTCCGCAACTCCTACGATTGGCCGCATGATGCCTGGACGGCGGCGACCTATGTGGTGTGGATCATTCTGCTTATGGCCTTGGCCGTGGATACGCGGTGCTGGCGGGAACGGGCGTTTTTTGGGGTATTGGTCGTTAATTTTCTGGTGGGATTCGGGTTGACTCTGTGGCGGACGATTCCGGTGGCCGACGTGCGAACGGCGCGGGTTGCGACCGGGGCGCTTTGGGCGCTGGCGGGCGTGCTCAGTCTGACGACCGTGGGACGGGAGAGGAGAGTTTAGATCTCAGATCTCAGAGTTCAGAGTTAGAGGTCGGATTGCAGAGGTCAGAGGTCGGATTGCAGAGGTGAGAATCGTGCTTGGCGGATTTTCCGAGAGAGTTCCATGTGAACCGTTGAAGATTTTTGGCACTAGGGCGCTCGATTTTCGCCTGGCGCACTTTGGCGCTTGAATTTTGTTTTCTGCCGGTTTCCCGACTTTGTCGGGCGCACTACCTTCCTTGCCTTCTAGGCGGTTTTTCACGCGAGATTACACCGTCTCATGGATATGTTCTGTCCCCCCAGAGGTTCAAGCTGGCCTCAGCTTGGTGGTACCAGACTATTTGCTCGGGTGACATTCATGCCGATTCGTATCCTGGTTGCCGATGACAGCCCCTTCTGGCGAGAGGCCATGAGGACGAGTTTGGAACGCGACTCCGATTGGACGGTGTTTGAGGCGAAAGACGGCTCGGAGGCGGTGCGCAGGTCGAAGGCGATTCATCCGGACGTCGCGGTTCTCGATTTCTACATGCCGGAACTGGACGGGCTGAATGCCGCCCGCCAGTTGAGGCAGAGTGAGCCGAAACTTCCTATCGTGATGGTCACGGTGGATAAGAGCCCATTGCTGGAAGCCGAAGCTCGCCGGGCCGGTATTTCGGCCGTCTTCTCGAAGACGGAGTTTATGCGGGTCCGCGACTTTGTCAACCGAACGCTCGAAGCCAACGCGGCATAGAGCCCGGAGCCATCGGCGTAGAAAGGCGTACAGACGGCAGTCATTGCCGTCGCCGCTACGGTTTGTCGGCTGGATCCGGCTTGGAAGGCCGGCTGTCTTCTGGCCGCGGGAGTTGGTGGCGAAAAGAAACAGAGAACCTTCAGACATCCTTCTCATCCCATCCTTCTCATCCTCATTTGCAATTAGGACTTTCCGTTTCGACCGTTCCATTCGAGAATAGGGGGCGTACTTTGAAAGTAGCGGGGTGCATTTTGCGACACATTCGAGAGGTATGTGCCGCTTTTTGGTACCGGAGGGGCTCGATGGAATTTGAGATTTCGGCGGGACAGCTAAAAGCATTGCAGAAAAAAGGCGAAGAGGTCCTCGTGCTGGATGTGCGCGAGCCCTGGGAATTTGAGACCGCTCGGATGGAGGGCGCGAAGAATATTCCGATGGGGGATGTTCCGGCGCGGGCGCATGCTGAACTTGATCCGGATGAGCACATTGTGGTGGTCTGTCACCACGGCGTGCGGTCTTTGACGGTGACGAACTGGCTGCGGCAGCAGGGATTTGAGAAAGCGCAATCGATGCGCGGCGGGATCGATGGCTGGGCGCGGACGGTGGATCCGAAGGTGCCGTTGTATTAGCGGTCAGTTATCGGCTATCAGCTCTCAGCCCACAGCCCACAGCTATCAGTAACTGCATTGCCAGTCGAAGGGATAACACGTGTCGGCTGGGCTTATCTGAAGTCCTTGAGCCTACTTGCGGAGAATCTGGCTAGGTCCACCCAGACGGACTAATATCGGAGTGGCGCGATTCTAAGTGTAATCGGGATGTTACGGCAGCCAACCACTTCAGCAGCCGTTTTTCGCACCGAACACTGCTACGCCAGAGTCGTCAGGCCCTCCTGCCAGATCGTAGGCGCCTTTGCGGATGCGGCCGGCGCTGGCGTGAGCCACGAACACCTGGAACTCAAGCTCGCCATTGTATGGTTCCGGGATCGTCACCGTGACGATTCCGTTGATGACCGTGAATAAGCCCGCATAGCCGTTCGAGGGGACAAAAGCGGCATATCCGCTGTGCGGGAAGCCCTGGCTGCCATCGTCGGTCAGAGCCACGCAGTACGTGCCGTTGCCGTAGTGCGACTTGCTAACGGTGATCGGCCAGTTTCCGGTGTAGCTTTGCGCCATGGCGGCGCTGGGCATCAGTGAAATGGCCACAATTGGTAACGCCATTGCGAGGAAAACACGAGTAATGCTGGTCATTGTTCCTCCCTCCAAATGGGACTCCGCAAGCCGGCGGCACGACGCGATACTACTGAAAGAAGACTCGGCCAGTTGTCACGAGGAGGTAAATTTATTGCAAAAGATTCTGATGTCAATGAGAAGCGTTCGAGCCACCCCAATCCATCACCGTCTGAAACAGGTACTGGACACGTTCAAGTTCGTCCCACAGCCAGATGGATTTACTGACTATCCAAGATGTGCCTGCGATGGATGGCGTAACCAGGCGTCATCGCAAGCGTGGGCTTTTGTTTCGCCTTTTTCAGGGTCGATGAGTGAAATCGGGATATTACGCCAACTGACAGATCAGTCGTGCGTCTCTCTTATTGGATTAGCTCGTCCTTCTTGACTTGGAGTTGCGTGTCTACCAGGCGCATATTAATGGGCAAACCACCTACCGTGGGGGCGACCTCACGCACTATGGATTCGAGACTGCTCACCTTGGTGGGATTGTTCCACGCCTCGCCGACTACGACGAACGCGAGGGTCGTGCCGTCATCGTGCCTGCTCAAGAACAAGTTGGCTCCGTTACCCCGGAAGAAACCCATCGATTCGAGCCGTTGGCCGAGTGCCCGCGCTTCGTCCTTGGTTGCCGAACCCTCATAGTAGATTCCGTTGCTGCCGCCGAACCCTACCTCGCCCACTGTCGATGTCGCTTCTACGTTCCCACTGGTGTCGATTAGTTGGACCTGGATCGGGAGCCCGCCCACGGCCGGAGCTACTTGTCGCGCAAGCTCTTCGAATGAGGAGAGCATTCCCTCCTGGTTCCAGATGCCGTTCTGGACCGCGAATGAGATGGTTGTGCTGCCGATTCCCTTATTGAGTAAAACAGACGATCCGCGATCCGAGAAGTATTCATCGCTCTTGAGCAAGTTGCCGAGCGCGGTGGCGTCGGCCTTGGTGGCTAAGCCGGAGTAGATGACCTGATCCTTGGTTCCAATCAGTATGCTCTTACGATGCTGATATTCGTAAACGACGGTGCCAGCCACAAGGACCAAACCCACCAAGGTCGCAATCCCGATCCCAAAGGCCGCTGGCCTGGTACCGAGCTGGCCGCCCTGGGCGATGTGCTCTTTAACAGCTTTGCCCTGCACCTCCTTTGCGATCTGCCATATGCAGATCCACAGACAGGTCAAGAGCAAAATATGAAAAGCGTCATATTCCAAGCGGCCCAATGAGCCCGATGACGTCTTCCAATTCAACTTGATTAGGATTTGGAGCGTAGTAGCAATCAGCCCGAGGATGACGGCGAGAACACCTCTGCCGGTTTTTCCCAGCCTAAAGTAGTTGACCGCCATGACAATGGTGCCCGCCAGGATGCAAACGAGGGCCGCTAGTCCCACGGCACCGGCATCGAACAGCCGGTATTCTGGTCCGCGTGAAATTGTTCCTGGCGGAGATTCGGCCATACCACCTCAGTGTAGCGTCACAGCTCGAAAGGTCAATTCCTGTTAACAGGCGTTTACGCA
>JBAQJF010000078.1:0-14807 GCA_049300195.1 Terriglobales bacterium
ACCACGCTGGCCGCCATGGTCGATCGCATCAACTCGACGCGCGCCGAGCACATCATCACCATCGAAGACCCCATCGAATTTCTGCACCGCGACAAAAAAGGTTATGTAAACCAGCGCGAGATTGAAGTCGATACACCGTCGTTCTCCGCCGCGCTACGCGCCAGTTTGCGTCAGGATCCAGACGTCATCCTCGTCGGCGAAATGCGAGATCTCGAAACCATCGGCACAGCGCTGCATGCGGCCGAAACCGGCCACATGGTTTTCTCCACGTTGCACACGCTCGACGCGGTGGAAAGCATCAACCGCATCATCGCCATCTTCCCGCCGCCGGAGCAGAAGCAAATCCGCCTGCAGTTAGCTGCCGTTTTGCGCGCCATCGTCAGCCAGCGCCTGGTGCGCCGATCCGACGCCGAAGGCCGCGTACCTGCCGTCGAGGTGATGGTCACAACGCCCTACATTCGCGAGTGCATCCTGGTGCCCGAAAAAACGCGCTCCATTCGCGACGCAATTTCGTCCGGCACTTCACAGTACGGCATGCAGACCTTCGACCAGTCACTCTGGGATCTGTTCCAGGCCGATCTTGTCGCCTATGACACGGCTCTCGAGAACGCCTCCAACGCCGACGAATTCAAACTGCGCATGCAGGGCATTGCGTCGACCGCCGACATCTCGCGGCAATCGATGCAGTCCGCCGGCTTCGGGCGGTAAGAACAAATTTTGCTTCGCTGCTGATGAAAATCTTCTTTGCTTTCGGGCGCACTTCGGTGCGCCCGTCTTTTTGGTGGCGGCCCGACTTGGTGGCGGCCGACGGTACGATTTTTTACAAACCAACCTGTCGCCTCTTCCCAGCCGTTTTCGACAATCCCGGTGTAGGTTAATTCCGGGAGCGGCCTTATCGCCTCCCTATATGACGAGGTTCATGCATGTTGAAGCTCCTCTCCGTTCCGCGCTGCTCAAGAGTGATCACCCTATTAGGGTTTCTAGCCATCGCCACCAGCTTGCCAATGTTTGCTCAACACTTCACACGAACTGAACTTACTGTCGATCTCAGCAGCCTTTCCCCGAACGCTTCTAACCTTGATGGTCACCTCCAGAACTCATGGGGCCTGACGCGGAGTGCGACCTCAGCCTGGTGGGTTGCCGACAATCACACCGGCTTTAGCACGCTGTACGATGCAGCGGGAGTTCCGCAGTCTCTCGTGGTAAGCATTCCCACCCTGGACGGAAGCTCGATCGCCGCCCCCACAGGTACGGCATTCAACTACAGCAGTGGCTTCGAGATCGCACCGGGCAAGAAGGCCATCTTCCTGTTCGTGACCGAAGACGGGACTATTTCCGGATGGAACCCCGGCGTGCAGCCCACAGCCGCGGTCATCGCCTTTCCCCGGCCGGGAGGAAAGCCAGGCAGCGCTGTCTACAAAGGTTGCACCCTGGCTACGACGGCTGAAGGAACGTTCTTGTATGTGTCAAACTTTGGCGAAGTGCGAGTGGATGTCTTTGACTCGACCTTCCACCGCCTGAATCTTGGACCCAATGCCTTCCGCGACCCGAGCGTTCCCAAAGGCTTTGCGCCGTTCAATGTCCAGAACGTAGGCGGAAATCTGGTAGTGACTTTTGCCAAGAAGCAAAAAGGAAGCGACGATGAAGCCCACGGCCCCGGGTTGGGATTTGTCGCCATCTTTGATCCTCAGGGACGGCTGCTGCTGGACCTCCAGCGAGGGCCCTTTCTCAATGCGCCGTGGGGCATCACGCAGGCTCCATCGGACTTCGGCGTCTTCAGTCATCGCTTGCTGATTGGCAACCAGGGCGATGGGACCATCAATGCCTTCAATTCGATCACCGGAGAGTTTCAGGGCAAGCTGCTCGATGAGAGCGGCGCAAACCTGGCCATCGATGGCCTATGGGCTCTGAATTTCGGAAGCGATAGCGTCGCGGGACCGGCGACCGAGCTGTTTTTCACGGCGGGGCCGAACGAAGAAGCTGACGGTTTGTTTGGCCAGATTGTTCCCGTCGCGACTGAGCAACGCGGGAGTAACGAATAGTAGCAGTGGCTGCTCCCCTGATTCGGGACGAGCCCGAGTATGATTTCGTTACGATTCTAGGGGAGCAGACTCGCCTTGCGGGTCGATGAGTGAAATCGCGCTGATAGCATCAAACATCATGGAACTGCTCGAAGATTCGGGGTAGAGTATCTCTGTGAAACAGGTAGTAATCATATTGCTATTGTTTGCGACTCTGCCTGACCCTACGCCCCTCTTCGCACAGGCGAAGCTCTCAACGAATAGCCCGCCGAATGGCGATCAGAGCCTAAAGATGACAAAAATTGGTGAGGGATATATGTTCGGTCGTCACGCGGCGTTCCGCACCTACGAGACGCCCGACCACACTGAAGCACTGGTTTGGTACGGTGAATTTCGGTCGGAAGAGGAATCGAAGGTCGCAACTGAACTGTCGCTCAAAGAGCACAGGATAACTAGTACGGAGCACGTTAAAGACCTGAATGGACATGTAATCGGCGATCGGATCTTAGCGACCCCGAAGGACGAAAAGAAAGCGTTCATGGTCATTCGAAAGCAAGGTCCCAACTACTGGATCATTCAATCGAGCTCGTTCGCAGTTGCAATGCAGGTGGACGAGTTGATAGAACCACCTCCCTTGGCGGCGTTTGCAGAGAACCCTTCGTCATGCGACAGATCCAGCGAACTTTTGCTGAAGCAGCAGTTGTCCGAGGAGGAGCAGAAGAGGATTCACCAGGTTCGGGGGATGGTAGCGATTGTGATCAACGCGGATGGTGACGTTGTCGGTGCGAAGGCCATTTCGGCGAGTCGCCCTCGCGATGGCAACGAAGCCGGACTGTCATCAGCTGAGGCGATTGACGTTTTGCTGTCTCAGGCCCGATCAATGAAGTTCAAAGGTCGGCCAGGCTGCGGGGAGTTCCGATACGTCGTGAGCTTCTGAACTTCAAGGCAGCTAGACTGGCGTAACATCCCGATTACACTTATTTACCCTCATCTACACGGACACGCTACAACGCCTTCGACATCTGCACAAGGTGTACAGGCTGATTTGGTTTCGCCTGATCGGCGGGAAAAGGCAGCATGCCGCTCTCTTCATAGCCAAAGCGCCGGTAGTAACCCGGCAGCGGCAGCCTCAGATTGACGAAGGTGAGGTCCATGAAACGGCAGCCGGCTCCGCGACAGTGGTCCTCAGCCGCGGCAATCAACTGCGAGCCAATTCCGCTGTTCTGCCGTTGCGGATCGACCGACAGCAATCCGAAGTAACCGCGCTCACCGCGTGGTTCGACATACACGCCGCCCGCCAGCCGCTCGTTCTCGAAAAACAGAATAAACTTGCCCTCAGCCATCAGGTTCGTCACTTTTTCAGGATTGGTGCGATCTCCGGAAATGAAGAAGCGCTCCGGATTGAAGGCGGCATTGACGAGTGCAGCAATGGCCTTGGCATCAGACGCTTCGCCAAAGCGCATTGAGGAATTCATGACCTCAGATTGTAACGCCTGAGATGATCGCGAAGAGCGAGGCTAGTTCGGTTTGCGGCCCCGGCTGTCGGCCAGATAACGCAGCATGATGGCGTCGGTTGCACTCTGAAATTGCTGATCGATTTCGGGCGCCGGCACGGAAGGCTCGACCCGCAGCGTCTGCCGAAATTTCTCGCCCATCTCCGAATCGCTCGTCACCACCTGCATGTAGAACCAGAGAAAATGCCGCATCTGGTCGACCACGGATTTCAGCACGTTGAGCGACTCCATCTGCGACGGCTGCGAGAGCGCTTCCAGAAGTTCGGGATCGGTGGGAGCCTGCATGGCAGCGCAGTTGAGTTCGCTCTGGATAATGCGCAGGTCATCCGTCACGCGCAAAATCCGCAGTTGAATCTCTTCCATGCTTTCCTGGTTCTCGCGTTCCATGGTGTCCTTCCCGCCGCCCGGCGTGGTCCTTCTATGCAGATATCGCTATGCAGATCTCGCTGCCGATCATAAAACGCGGATCGCATATTTAAGATCGCATCTCGCACGTCAAGCGCAAAGATTCCCCGTGTGCATGAGCTTCGGTAATTGACGTTACCACCGGTGCGAACACGGCTCTGGGCAGGCTTTTCACGCGATTTAACGCCTCAATGGCGTAACACGTTACTTACTCAACCGGCGATTTTGGATTCGCGGGTTACTTCCGGTGAGAGGTTCAGCTGCGCCGCGCGTATTTCAGGCACACCAACGACACGCACCCCATGGATCGGATTCTCCACGGCGGCGGCGAGCGCCAGCACCATTTGGCGCAGTGTTACCAGACCCAGCCGCCGCGCGCCTTCCCGAGTGAACGGGAGCCACTCGGCAAGCTTGTAAAAAGGCAGCAGAAGGTACGGCCAGCGGTGCTCCGGCCCGAGGACGTACCAAGGCCGCAGAACGGTCGCGTTGAGCCGCCGCTCCTGAATCAGGCCCTCGCACTCCACCCGCACCGCGATATAGTCCTTCATCATGGGCGCGGGATGTGCCACGCTCAAATAGACAAAATGCGGCACGCCGGCCTCGGCAGCCGCCGCAATCGCCTCGCGTCCAGAAACCAGATCGACCTTGCGAAACTCCGTCCCCTTCGATGGGGACGGGTGCGGCACTCCTACCAGATGCACGAAAGTATCGGACGGTCGTACCAGATGCTTGTACGTTCTCGCATCGAGCGCATTTCCGGACACGATTTCACATCCGGGCGGCAGCACGCCCTTCGACTCAGGCCGGATCAGAGCCCGCACGCGATGCCCGCGTTCGAGCAGCACCGGAATCAGGCTTCCGCCAAGGTAGCCCGTTCCTCCAGTGATGAACACACATCGGGCATTCGCAGCCTTCGGCAGCGAGTTCACTTTTAGTAGAAGACGGATATCCGAGATCGATCCAGGCACGGCTTACGTACGCTTTCGAAGTAGAGTTTGGAGTGCTCCGCCGGATTGCGTCGCAGGATTTCTCGGCGGGCGCTTTGCACGGCTTTTCTGGACGGTTTCCAGAACAAGAAGTTTAGCCCATGAAGAGGTCTGTGTGATACAAACAGTTCGCAAATGAGCACCCCGCGAACCGGGCAAGCCCGAACTGGAGAAGGACAAACCGAGTTAGTGCGCGCGCTTGGCCGCTGGAGCCTGGCGGCTCTGGCGATCAATTCGGTAATCGGCAGCGGCATCTTCGGATTGCCCTCCACGGTCGCGGGCTACCTGGGCACGCGCAGCACGGCCGCGGTGCTGATCGCCGGCGCGGCGATGGCCGTCATTATGGCCTGCTTCGCGGAAGTGGCGTCGCAGTTCTCCGAGGCAGGCGGACCCTATCTTTACGCGCGCACGGCCTTCGGGCGGCTCACGGGAATTCTGGTGGGGTGGACGCTTTACCTGGCACAGACCGCAGCCCCCGCGGCCAACGCCAATTTATTTGTGGTTTATCTCGCTGAATTCTGGCCCCGCGCGAAGCAGCCCTGGCCGCGCTTTCTGATCCTTACTCTGCTGGTCGGATTACTGGCGCTGGTGAATGTGCGTGGCGCGCGGCAAGGCGCCGTTGTCAGCAACGTGTTCACGATTGCGAAAATTCTGCCGCTGCTGATGGTAATTTCAACCGGCGCCGCCCTCACACTTTTCCATCCGACTCCGTGGAACGGCTCGCAGTCCTTTCCCGCGCACTCGTGGATGAAGGCAATTTTTCTGCTCATCTTCGCCTATGGCGGATTCGAATCCGCCCTCGCGCCCGCTGGCGAGGCGAAGAACCCGGCGCGGGACACGGCGTTCGCCCTGCTCGTGACGCTCATCTCCTGCACGGCAATTTACGCGCTCGTGCAATGGGTGGTAGTTGGAGTACTCGGCCCCGGCGCAACCGGCGACCGTCCGTTGGCCGACGTTGCCCGTGTCACCATGGGAAATTCCGGTGCCCGGCTCGTGGCCATTGGCGCTCTCATCTCCGTGTATGGCTATCTAAGCGCCAAGCTGTTGGGAATGCCGCGCGTCACATTTGCGCTCGCCGAAGCTCGAGATTTGCCGCGAGCATTTGCATCCGTGAGTCACAGGTTCCACACGCCCTGGTTTTCCATTTTATTTTTTGCGACAGCCGTTTGGGGCTTGGCGTTGGCCGGGAGCTTTGCCTGGAATGTTACGCTCTCGGTCGTGGCCCGCCTTTTTTATTATGGAGTGGTTTGCGCTGCGCTCATCGCCCTGCGGCGAAAACCAGCCTGGCAAAACGTGCCGGATTCTTCGGGCCGCCGGGCGCCGAGCTTCCGGCTGCCTCTTGGGCCTTTGTGGGCCATTCTTGGAGTGCTGATCTGCCTCCTGCTGACAACCCAGGTGGATTTGAGTAAGTCGCTCATCCTGGCAGTTACCGTCGCGGCAGCTCTGCTGAACTGGCTGTGGACACGGCGCATCGGAGTATCGGCATGAAGACTCGAATATATTTCAGTCGCTTTTCGCCCGCGATCATCAATATGCGCGTTTGTCATTCTGGAGCGGTCCTAATGCGATGGTGTTGCCTGCTTCTGATTTTCTCGGTCGCCTGCGTCGCGCAGCGCGCGCCCGTACTCAAACAGATTGATCTTCCTCATCCTTACTATTTCCGCGAACTATACCTCCCGCAACTTACCACCGGGCCGAGCGCGGCGGCATGGTCTCCGGAGTCGAAAAGTCTCGTCTACTCGATGGCAGGCTCATTATGGCGGCAGGAATTGGGCAGCACCAAGGCAACGCAACTGACCGTCGAATCGGGCTACGACTATCAGCCGGATTGGTCGAGCGACGGCCGCTGGCTTATTTTCGCGCGCTACGCGCACGATGCGGTGGAATTGTGGTCGCTCGACCTTGCGAGCGGGCGGACGCGGCAGATGACGTCTGGCGGTGCCGTGAATGTGGAACCGCGCTTTTCGCCGGATGGAAAGCAGATTGCATTTGTCTCGACGTCGTACAAAGGACATTTTCACATCTTTGTCGGAGCGTTTGACGGCGGATTACTCGGCAACGTGCGGCAACTTACTCCAGAACATATAAGTGATTTGCCTCGTTATTACTACAGCCAGGCGGATCACGAGATCAACCCGGTATGGACACGGGACGGCTCGGAGATACTCTTTGTCTCCAACCGCGGGCACATTCACGGCACGGGCGGGTTCTGGCGGATGAAAGCCGTACCGGGGGCCGCAGCGCGCGAGATTCATTACGAAGAAACAAACTGGAAGGCGCGGCCAGATTTCTCGCCAGACGGCAAGCGCATGGTATATGCGTCGTATCTGGGGCGGGCGTGGCACCAGCTTTGGGTGATGCCCGCTGATGGCGGCGATGCCTTCCCAATTTCCTACGGCGATTACGACAACACAAATCCCCGCTGGTCGCCGGATGGCACAAAGATCGCGTTCATTTCGAATCGAGCCGGCAACATGTCGCTATGGGTACAGACGATTCCCGGAGGCGAGCAAACCGAAGTAGTCGCGTACGAGCGGAAGTATCTGAGACCGATGGGAAGGATTTCGTTCAAGGTGGTCGATCAGTCAGGGAAGCCGGTCGCAGCAAGGGTTTTCGTGACTGCGGCCGATGGGCGCGCCTATGCTCCCGAGGACGCCTGGATGTATGCGGACGACAGCTTCGACCGATCCGAACGTCCGTTTGAGGCGCACTACTTCGACACAGCGGGCAACTCGGAGATTACAGTGCCGGCGGGCGAGGCGGAAGTCGATGTCATGCGCGGCTTCGAGAATCATTTCGAGCGGCGCAAAATTAATGTAAAGGCCGGCGAGACAACCGAGCTTACGATTCCCATGGTTCCGCTGTTCGCTGCCAACGATGCAAGTTTCCGCTGGGTCAGCGGCGATGTGCACGTACACATGAACTATGGTGGAACGTATCGCAACACCCCGGCACATCTGATTGTGCAAGCGGCAGCGGAGGATTTGTCAATTGTAGAGAACCTGATCGTAAACAAAGAGCAGCGCATTCCAGATATGCCATATTTTTCCCCGCACCTTGATGCGGCCTCGACCAGCGAGCATCTATTGCTCCACGGCCAGGAGTTTCACACGAGTTACTGGGGGCATCTCGGTCTGCTGAACCTGACTCGTAACTTCATTCTCCCCGGATATGCCGCTTATCCGAACACCGCCGCGGCGAGCTTGTTTCCCACGAACGCGAATGTAGCCGACATGGCGCACGAACAGGGCGCGCTAGTCGGATATGTGCATCCCTTCGACAGCTTCCCGGACCCCGCGAAAGACCAGTCTCTCACCAATGAATTGCCCGTCGACGTAGCCCTCGGCAAAGTCGATTACATCGAGGTGCTTGGCTTCTCCGATCACAAATCAACCGCCGGAGTCTGGTACAAGCTGCTGAATTGCGGCTTCCATCTGCCCACGGCGGCAGGCACCGACTTCATGGGCAACTATGCCTCTCTCCGCGGGCCAATTGGCCTGAACCGCGTCTATGCAAATGTTCCGTCGGGTCCTCCAAAGATCGAGCTAAAGATCGAGCCTTGGCTAGCAGCGATCAAAGCCGGCCGCACGTTCGCGACCAACGGCCCTCTCTTGCGCTTCTCGCTGGGCGGCGAGGCCATCGGCGGCGAAGTCAAGTTGAGCAAGAGAGAGCCTGTGCATTTCTCCGCGGAGTTATTCTCAATCGTGCCCCTCGATCACCTCCAGATCGTCTGCAACGGTAAGGTCGCGCGGGAGCTGAAACTCGATGTCGACCGTACCTCCGCGCACGTGAATGGATTGGTGCCGATTGAAACCAGCGGGTGGTGCATCCTGCGCGCCTTCAGCGACAAGGCGGAGTATCCGATTCTCGATCTCTATCCCTACGCAACGACCAGCCCGATCTATGTCAACGTTGCGGGTGCCCCGCTCCACAGTCCCGCGGACGCCGGCTATTTTGTGGCCTGGGTGGATCGGCTCATCGCGGCCGCGCAGAGCGACGCGTCATGGAATACAGGGGCGGAGAAAGAATCGGTGCTGACCTTGTTTAAGGAGGCGCGAAAAAACTACCAGGCACTAGCTCGGTAAGCCACGCGCCGAAAGCAAGTTCCGAGTCGTTGGTGAGTCGCCTGATTTGAAAATCAGGGTCAGAGTTTAAGTGAGTACGGCGATTTTGGAAACGTCACCACTAGTCGCATTGACCGTCTCGGACACGAGTTATTTCCACCGAATCACGCCGGCTTCCACACACGCTTGCAGGTAATCGGTGACGAGGCTTACCGGAATCGGGCCGTACTCCGCCGATACCGCGTCGCGAATCTCGCCCACCGTGCGCTGGCCATTCACGAAGTTCACAATTTCGTAGGCGTAGAGCTCAGACTGATCCCGCACCTTGAGCAGAGGCGTCGCTTCACTGTTGATGAGCTTAATGTTGGAGTAGCGATCTTTGCCGAGACGCGCCAGCAGAACGTCGTCATTCTGATAGGTGAGTGGTCCGAATTCACCGATTCGGATCGGGACTTGCCGTGCCTCAGCGGCGGTTGCCCAAGGCGCGGTCGGTTCCATTCCTTTTGCTCCGGCACTCTTTGCACGCGCATTGAGCCAATCTTCGAAAACGGCAGCTTGAGCGTTCAGAGCTTTGATGCCTTCACCATCCGCATTCGCCGGGGCTCCCGTGAACGCGACGAGCGAATCGAGCGCTGCATTCTCACGGCGCAAAGTTTGACGCAGCAGATTATGCGCGTCATACCAGGAAGCATCTGTTCCAGGGTGAGCGTCGTTCATCATCTGTTGAGCGGTTCCAAACGTCTGCGCCATGCGTGACTCGCCTTGCGCTGTCAGAAATGGAATCAAAGTCGAAAGTTGTTGCGCATCGACGGTCGCATAAAAGTAGCCGGCCGCCGCTCCGAGGAGCGCAACGCGGCGCAGTTTGGTCGCATCGATCTCGTCAAGACTGTCATGATCGGTATGAATGTAGATGTCGGGCCAGTCGCGCAGATAGAGCGATGGGATCGCGATGGTGGAGGAGTCGTAATCGTCGTGGTCGCTGCCGGGCGAGTATGGAGTCACGTCAGCGACCAGCTCGTTGCGTGATCCCTGCTCGCCCGCGCGGGTTTCGATAATGCCGGCCTCGGCGGGCAATTCTCCTTCCGCATATCCGCTGGCGGCTGCGCGAATCGCATCCAGAAAGGTTGCGCCTACGTCGGTCACGAAACTTGGCAGAGACCACGGAGTCGCGGTGACATGGAATACGGATTTATTTTTGAAAAAGTCGCCGCCGACCATATCCATGTGGATGTTAGCGCTGGCGCGCTGCCGGATTTCGGGATGGCTGGCAAGATATGCCATGGTTCCTTCGACCTCGGGCCCCCAGATAAAGCGCAGGGTTCGTTTCGGCTTGGGTAATGCGCCGGTGGCGATGAGATGAGCCAGTACGCGCGCCGATTCGAGGATGGTCACGCATCCGCTGCCGTTGTCATTGGCGCCCGGACGCTCGTGGTCCAGGTGGCAACTGTAGATGATTTCTGCCGCGTTCGACGATGCTGCGTCGGTGCCCGGAATCGTCGCCGTCACAACCGTCCAATGGCCCGGGCCGACTGTGGCTTTCACGTGGGCGTTCAGTACGATTGGTCCGCCGTGCAGGCGGGTGCGCAACGCTTCGGCAGTTTGCTTTGAGACCATGAAGGCGAATCCGGCGGGCTGGCGTGCATCGAGATGTCCCCATCGAATTACGGTTTTGTCGAGGCCGGACCAGGCCGTGGTCTGGTTGGGCATATCGCTGATTATTCCTGCGGCGCCATGTTCAGCGATAGCGAGTTCCTGCACGCGAGACAGAACGCCATCGGCGAGCACGATCTTGCCGCGAACGTCTTTGCCCTGGTAATCGGCTTCGCTTGCGCCGTCGCCGGCGTCGACCAATTCCGTTTCCACATCCGCGCTGTGGCTGTAGTCGGCCAGTCGTATGGGTTCGGTCGCGTAGTCTCCCAGTAAAAGATGGTCGGGCCGAATTTCCCAAAGTCGCGCCTCTTCTACCGTCCAGCCGAGGTAGGAGCGCATCAGGCCGTAACTTTTCGTGCCGTCGATTGGGAACTGTTCGCTATGAGCGTCGCTTAGGCCATACTCGCGGGCGCACCGGAGAATGAAGTTTGCAGCTCGGTCAAATTGCGGCGTTGCCGGCACGCGATGAAGCGTCGTGAGGTAGCGGAGGTTTTCATAGGGAACGGATCCGTTCGACTCGTCGCGCAGCGTGTTCCATTGACGAGTTGTGAGGAACGGCTGTTGGGCGAAGGCCGGAAGAAGAGGGAAGCACAGGGTGACGACGAGGGCGACGCAAATCTGGCGGAAGATGCGCATTTGGTAAGGAGGATAGCAGAGGGTGAATGGTCGGGGCGCGCGGATTTGAACCGCGGACCCCCTGCGCCCAAGGCAGGTGCGCTACCAGGCTGCGCTACGCCCCGACATGACGAGCAGAATTGATTTTAAAGCACTTTCCAACTTTACGACCACTCCCATTGATGATTTCCGGCCGTGACCGTGCCAAAACCGCGCCAAATCCGCTCACTGCACAGTGACCGTGCCAATTGATTCACCACTCGCCGGCGGCAGCGAAGCCGGACCAGTCCCCAGGCGCTTATCCAGGAGCGAACCGCCCTGCATTTCCTCGACGTCCCGGCGAAAGTAGCCGATCGTCACCTTCTTGGAGATATGGTTGCCCGATAACGGACACCGAATTTCGTAAGCGGACGGTGTCGCGTCCCACATAACCGACTCTCCGCAATATTGGATCGATCTTTATCAGCAGGATAGCCGTTTTCAACTTCTGGTCTGAATATTGCCGAACCGCGTGAGTAGCCCTGCGTCTAACCGAGAGTTAGCAGCTGGGAAACCAAAAGGAAGCGCCTACATGGATACTTTACTTCAGGACGTTCGTTACGGTTTGCGCATGCTGGTAAAGAAGCCCACTTTTGCTATAGTGGCGGTTCTCACGCTGGCTCTGGGCGTGGGAGCCAACACGGCCATTTTCAGCATCGTGAATGCCGTGCTGCTGCGGTCTCTGCCCTACCGCGATCCCGACCGTTTGGTACGAATCTTCTTTAACGAGCCCGGCGTAGGATTGCGGGACGTTAGGTTTTCCAAGCCCGAACTGGATGATCTACAGACGCGAGCGGGCGTATTTGAAGATGTGACCCCGATCGCCGAGGGTAGCGAGAATTTGACCGGCGCCAAACAGCCCGAGCGTCTCGAGGGGGTCAATGGCAGTTTCAGCTACTTTTCCATGCTGGGTACGACCCCGCAAATTGGAAGATTGTTTGGTCCTCAGGACTTCGCGCTCGGTTTCGCTTCAGCGGTCGTGATCAGCGATGGCCTATGGCATCGCTCCTATGGCGCCGATCCGAACGTTCTCGGCCGTACCCTCCGGATTGACAATGATCCCTTTACAATTATTGGGGTTCTGCCACGCGGATTTCGCCATCCTGGACCGACGGTTTCCGGCGACGTGGAAGTATTTGGCGCCGCCGGATTCAGCGCAGCTCCCTTTCCCCCGCCAATCCGTGGTAACCGGGTTTTAGGATCTGGAATCGGACGACTTAAGCCTGGCCTGACACTGGCGCAAGCTCAGGCGCGGCTCACCGCCATGGCTGCCCAATTGCGCCACGACTTTCCCACCGATTACCCGCCCCAGGCCCAATGGACAATTGAGATTCAACCATTGCAAGAAGCTTTGGTAGGCAAGGTTCGGCCCATGCTGCTGGTGTTACTGGGTGCGGTAATCCTGATCGTTTTCATCGTATCGTTGAACATTGCCAATCTCCTCTTGGCGCGGGCTTCGGGGCGGCAACAAGAGATGGCGGTGCGGTTAGCGCTGGGGGCGAGCCGCGGCCGCATGGTGCGCCAGATGCTGACCGAGTCCATGCTGCTGTCGCTCATCGGCGGTGCCGCGGGCGTCGCAACCGCAGTGGCTACTTTGGGCTTCATCCTGCGCTTTGTGCCATCGAACGTTCCCCGGCTCAACGAAGTACGAGTCGACTGGCATGTGCTGGCGTTCGCTCTGCTGATTTCCATTCTCACCGGCTTAGTGTTTGGACTTGCTCCAGCGCTTCATTCGGCAAAAGGCGCTCTCTCCTCGGCCATTCGTGAAGGCGGTCGAGGGTCCGGCTACAGCACTAAGACCGGCCGATTGCGGGATGTTCTAATCGTCTCGGAACTGGCATTTGCCGTCATACTGATGGTGGGAGCCGGCTTGCTGCTGCGTACGCTGCGGGACCTGTTGCAGGAAAATCCAGGCTTTAATCCAACTCACGTTGTTACGGCAAACACGTGGCTAGGAAACCCCGACGATCCGAAGATGGATCCCTATCTCGGTATTCCTGGTAAGGCCGCCTTTGACCGTGAGTTGCTGCGGCGCATGAAGACAATTCCGGGAGTGGAACTCGCCGCAATCACCTCAGCTCTACCGACTACCAATAACAACCCCAACGCGGTCGGTGGCTTAAGGATTGAAGGCTTAGCGATTGAAGATAGACCGGTCGAGTCCTCGCAGGATCTGCGCGCCGAGAGAATTCGAATAAGCCCCGATTATTTTAAGGTGTTGCAGGCGACGCTCCTACGCGGCCGCTCATTCGCCGAGGGCGATGAAGATGGCAAACAGCCGGTGGCCATCATCGATGAAAGCACCGCTCGTAAGTATTGGCCGGATCGCGATGCGCTGGGCCGCCGAGTGCGGTTCGGAAAAGACCCAGCCAAGCCGTGGACGACCGTCGTGGGTATCATTAAGGATATCAAGAGTGACGGTCTCGACATCGATGGCGTTCCCCACATCTACGTTTCGGTCTTTCAAGACCCCAGCAAGCAAGTGAGCGTGGTGTTGCGGACGTCTCTGCCCGCGACCCTGCTCGAACCACAGATTCGGCATGAAATCCAGAGCATCGATCCCGGCCTGCCGGTATTTAATGTCTCTTCGATGAACGACATCCTTGATCGGTCGCTGGCTTCACGCCGTTTTTCTGCCGATCTGGTGGGCGGATTTGCTGGACTGGCGGTGCTTCTGGCCTCCATCGGAATTTACGGCTTGTTGGCTTATATGGTCAGCCAACGATCGCGCGAGATCGGTATTCGCATGGCCTTGGGAGCCGGGCGAGGCGGCGTCCTGAAGCTGTTCTTGCAAAAGGGTATGGTGCTGGCGGGCCTCGGAGTTGTGGTCGGCGTGGTCCTTTCTGCATCCACAGCCTCGTTGATGGGAAGTTTGCTTTACGGGGTGCGCCCGCATGATCCGGCTGTGTTTGTGATTGTGCCTGTGCTTTTGTTTGCCATTGCCGTTCTAGCCAGCTACCTTCCAGCCCGGCGCGCAACCAGGGTGGATCCAATAATCGCGCTGAGAGAAGCCTAGCGAGCCACCTGTGCCGTGATTTTTTGAGGCAATCGCAACAATTCCCAACTCCCGGCTGTCTGCGATCCGGAAGTAATCCACACGGAGATCGCTGGTGGTTTCCCCTCATGCCTGACACCTTCCCGCTCGTTGCACTGAGACTCCCTCCTGGCACGTTGGATCGCAGGACGATTCCTCCATTGTTAAAGCTCTGGGCAGAGGAAGAGCGATCCCACAGCGGCGTGATATTTGTCGATGAAAAGACAATCTCGCCGGCGGACATTGGAGGGCTAGTCCGTGCTCTAATTTCGCTCGCTGACGAGGCCGGGGGAATGGACTGGACCAGCCAAGTGTACTTCTTGCGGAGCGGACACTGACGCATCCCACGATCACCAAATACAACCTGTGAGCGACTAGAAATTGGGAAACGTCCCGTGGAGTGCACCCCAAACTTCACCCTTGACATTCACCGGTAATCCACTACCATACGGTTGTGGATAAATTAGGTACAACGTTTG
>JBAQJF010000079.1:0-77290 GCA_049300195.1 Terriglobales bacterium
AGCGGCGAGCTAAGGCCCCAAACGGTCATTGGAATCAGTCCGCCATTTAGCCGATGTTCCGAGCTATGAAAATTGGAATTCAAGAAGCCAAACGGCAGTTCTCCCGCCTACTGCGCCGCGCGATCGAAGGAGAGGAGGTGATCATCACTCGCTGGGGAGTGCCGGTTGCCCGGTTGGTCCGAATCGAAACTAGCAGGCGCCGTCGAAAGTCCGTCAGCGGAAAGAAGAAAAGCCGCCTTCGCAAGCGGCTCTTCTGACTCGGTTTTTTTTGACCGGTGCCCATCGCGCGGACGGAAGTGTTCGTGCGAGACGAACTACGCCGCGCTGGAGGCTGCCGGCCGCTGGAGCGGCTCGTCGTAGCTGCCTCCATAGATCTGCGGCACCTTCGATCCCATGGGTCGCAGGTAGGTGGCCAACTCGCCGCGATGGTGGATGCTGTGGTTGTTCAAGAACTGGAGGTAGAGAGCGGCCGGCAGATTGAAGACCCCGAAAAACTCGATGGGAGTCGCAAGCTGTTCGGCGGACATGGCGCCGACGCGACCGGCAGCGCGGGTGATATTGCGGTCGTACCAGTCAACGAGTTCGGCAACATTTTTGGGTTTGTCTTCGGCCGGGGTCATGTTGAACTTCAAATCGGCAATTCCGTCGAGGAAGTGCACATCGGAACTTGCAATGTGCCAGGCCAAGTCCCAGGCGGTGCGGCCGCAGGGGTCGTGCCGGTAATCAGACTTGGCGTCGGGAACGGCGGCCAGGACTTTCTTCGTTGTATCGGCTTCTCGTTGCAGGCCATCGAGCATCATGGCGCGATAGGTGAGCAGAAATTCAGGGGTGGGAGCGTGCATCGGAGTTCTCCTTCGGCTGGCGATTAGACGTGAATGCGCCGCGAGCTGCGACGCCCAACCACTTTAGTAGAAGGGCCCGATAAGAGCAAGGTTTGCGTTCGCCCCTGTCCGTTCGCCGCTGTCAAAGAGAAAACTACACCGCTACCGGCTGTTTCGTTCCGACGCGCACCTGCGTCAGCCAATTATAGCGGTCCTCTTTTTCGCCGCGTACCACGCCGTAGAACTCCTGCTGGATCGCCTTGGTGATAACGCCGATCTTGCCGGTGCCTATCGTGATCTTGTCGACGGAGCGGATGGAAGTAATTTCGGCGGCGGTGCCGGTAAAGAAGACTTCATCGGCGATGTAGAGCGATTCGCGCGGAATCGGTTGCTCAATGATTTTGATGCCGAGATCGCGCGCCAGCAGTAGAACAGAATCGCGCGTGATGCCGGGCAGCACGGAACTGCCGAGCGGCGCAGTCTGTAGCACGTCGTTGCGAACGACGAATAAATTCTCGCCTGAGCCCTCGCTGACGAAGCCGTTCACGTCGAGCGCGATACCTTCGGCGTAGCCGTTGACGATGGCTTCCATCTTGATAAGCTGCGAGTTCATGTAGTTCGCGCCCGACTTTGCCATGGCCGGCAGGGTGTTCGGCGCGATGCGCGTCCATGAGGAGATACAGACATCGACGCCCTGGCTGGCGTCGGCTCCCAGATATTTGCCCCAGGGATAATTGCAGATGTAAACCTCAGTCGGCGAATTAAAAGGATTGACGCCGGCTTCGCCGTATCCGCGCAAAATCACGGGCCGGACGTAACAAGGCCACACGCCATTCTTCCCGACCAGTTCCAGCATCCCGCTCATGATTTCATCGGCCGTAAACGGAACTTCAATGCGGTAGATGCGCGCGGAGTTGATGAGCCGCTCCATGTGTTCCTTGGCGCGGAAAATTGCCGGGCCGGTCGGAAGCGCATAGCAGCGAATGCCTTCGAAGACAGAAGAGCCGTAGTGCACGACGTGCGACATCACGTGAATCGTGGCATCGTCCCAGTTGATGAATTTCCCGTTGTGCCAGACTTTTTCGGTCTTCTGAATGGCCATGAAAACTCCTTTGATATCAAAGATGCTGATGTTTCAAAGATGCGCGGAAGCGGCCGAGGGTTTCCGAATCGTTGCAAGCTCCGCCGAGACCCCGCCATGAGGCTGGATGCCGAAGAACTCAGCGCATTTCAGTTTAAACCAATATGGCGAAACGGCGAAGCTGAAATGAAGGCTGCGGGATGAACTTCTTTCCAAGATGGAGGCACGGGCTCCCCGCCCGTGCACGCTTAGCGCAGCGCGGGCGAAGAGGTTCTCATCTTTTTAATGGAGTTTCCTTTAGTGTCGCCAGATGCTCGGCGACTTCGGTGCGACGGCGGGCGCGCTTTCTGACTGTCCGCCATGATTGATCTTCGCCGGTATCGCAGTGCCAGCGCTCCCCGCAGCCGGCGTCCTGGCGCCCGCGGCGGGCCCGTCCACCTTGGCGGCAATCTTCACGCCCACCTCATCGCCGCGGAAGTATTCACCCTTGGCGAGACGCATCTCGGGCATCGCGGCGTAGGGCTTTGTGTAATCGTTATTGGCATTCCAAAAGAGAAAGCCGACTCCGCCCTTCTGCCTGGCGGTCGCGACCTGAACCTCGACATACTTCGGAGAGTAAGTTTTCGTGCGCCAGGCAAAAGCCTGAAGCCACGGACGAATGACCACGCCACTATCTTTCGTGATCAGCATGAAGCGGTCCATCGACTCGCCGATGAAGTGTTCCGGCGCATCGCCGGGATGAGCAATGCCATCCATGCCGAAAAAGTGCGACGGATAAATCATGGGCGAGATCACGTCGCAATGCTTGGACATAGCCACGATGTCCTGCCCGGTGTGGGCGAGGTCAACCGGCCGCTGCCAGGCCATCACGCCGAATACGTCGAGCGAGAGCAACGCGCCGGTCGGATGGATCTCGGCATAGGCGCGCTTTATGAAATCGGCGATTACGTTCGAGCGCTGCCAGTCCGGATGTTCCATCTGAAAGTTGAAGCTGGCATCTTTCTGGTCGCCTTCGGCCGGGAAGCGCACGTAGTCGAACTGCACTTCGTCCACTCCCGACTGCGCGACAAACTTCGCCAACGCAATGTCGTAGTCCTGAACCTTTTTATTCGAGGGATCGGTCCAGACCAGCTTTCCATTCTCGCGCCACGGCCCGCCGGTGCGTTGCGACTTCACGGCGAGTTCCGGATGGGTGGTTACGAGGTGCTCGTCGCGGAAGATGGCGACGCGGGCAATGGCGTGCATATTTTGCGAATGCAGAAAGCGGATGAACTTCGGCAGATCGGAAATATAGTGGCGCTGCCCCGTAGCCAGCGGATTGTCGAAGGCGACATTGACGACGCCGTCGCTGTCCTTTATATCGAAGACCACCGCGTTGCCTCCGACTTCACGCCAATGTCGGATAATGCGCTCGCCATGATCGCTGCCCGCCATCACTCCGGTTAAATAAATCGCGCGCGCTTCGAAATCTCTTGCAACCGGCACAGACTTCTCTACAATGGGCGATTCAAGAATTCCGGGGATGACAAGTTGTTCCCCGGGCTTGAGAAACGTTCCTTGCCGGTTGTTATTGGCGGAGCGGATCGCCTCCCCCAGTTCACTGGACGTCAGATACTTTGTCTTCTTGAGATATTTGCGTGCCACGGAGGGAATGCTGTCTCCGCGGAGCGCGGTGTACAAGTCATAGCCCCGAGGCACCGCGATGGGAGTTGGGAGCTGAGTGTCTTTGCCAGAATCGGTTTTGACCGATGCGTTCCTGATCGACACTTTGCCCACCTGAAGCAGGTGCGCGGCGTGCGGGTTTTGCACAGCGCTGGCGGGTGAAGACAGGAAGATCGAAGACAGGACGGCCAAGACGGTCAGAGCTAATCCGGGCAGAGCCAGCGCAGATAAGAGAGCGTGAGACTTTGAGGAATAAGAGTGCGGCGAAGCAGGACGGGACAAATGTTTTCTCCGAGTGAAAAGTGTGTATCTGAATTGTGTTTCAGGGGTAATGGCACTCGCCAGTTACGAACGGGCCAATGCGTTTGGCAGTAGAACAGGGACATCCGGGGTATGGGTACAGGGAACTCCCGCCAAGCTGCAAGAAATTGCTCTTAGGGAATCGGTTGGCCGAATCTCGGGTTTATCGGTATTGAGCTAGAGGCATCTAAAACGACCAGAAACAGGGCATTAACGGGCAGCGGCAGGTTGGCGAATGGCGTGCACAAGAGAGTACGGGTGACGGAGAGTAGAGTGAGCCACCCCGGTGACAAAAATGAGCAGTTTCCCAGAAAACTTGAATTTTCCGGAAAGGAAACAAGGACCTGATCGAATGAGAACGAACCTGGCAACCGTGCTCGATCCAACGCGCCGCAGCAATGACGCTCGCGACTTCGAAGCCAACCTGAGCCGCAAAATCGTAGGCCAGGACCAGGCGATCGAAAAGGTCGCCCAGATTTATCAGATGTTTCTGGCTGGCATGAATGCCCCGGGACGCCCGGTGGGCAACTTGCTCTTTTTGGGACCGACCGGTTCGGGCAAGACCCGCGTGGTCGAAGCCGTTGCCGAGTCGCTCTTTGGCGATGCCAAGGCCTGCATCAAGATCGATTGCGCCGAGTTCCAGCACTCGCACGAAATTGCCAAGCTGATCGGCTCGCCTCCAGGATACCTCGGCCACCGCGAGACGCATCCTCTGCTCACGCAGGAAGCGCTCAATCAGTGGCACACCGAGAAGCTGAAGCTCTCGATCCTGCTCTTCGACGAAATCGAAAAAGCGAGCGACTCACTCTGGCAGTTGCTGCTCGGCATCCTCGACAAAGCCACGCTCACGCTCGGCGACAACCGCCGCGTGGATCTTTCGAGCTGCATCATCATCATGACCTCAAACCTCGGCGCGGCTGAGATGAACGGTCTGGTCGATGGCGGCCTCGGCTTTGCACCAAAAGCGGTGCAGGTCGACAACTCGCTGGACGAAAAGATCACGCGCTCGGCAGTCGATGCCGCACGCCGCAAGTTTGCTCCTGAGTTCATGAACCGCATCGACAAGGTAGTCGTGTTCAAAACTCTGCGTTCGGAACATCTGAAGCAGATTCTCGACATCGAACTTGGCATGGTGCAGCAGCGCGTGCTCATGGCCTCAGGTGCGCATCAGTTCGTTTTCAATTGCACGGCGCAGGTGAAAGACTTCCTGCTGCGCGAAGGCACGGACCCTAAGTACGGAGCGCGGCACCTGAAGCGCGCCATCGAGCGTCATCTGGTATTTCCGCTCGCGAACCTCGTCGCGACCGGACAGGTAAAGCTCGGCGACTTCGTGCGCGTCGACATGCTCGGCGAAAGCAAACTCACGTTTGTGAAGGAAGCTGAGGGCGCGATGGTTCCGGTGCTGCTCGAGCGCTATGGAGCGGCGGCTGCGGTTCCAGCCGCGGCGGCTGCTAGAGCGGCGCGTCCAGTGGTCGTGCGCAAGGAGTTTGGCGCGGGATCGCTCAACGAGAATAAATAAGTCAAGTTGCTGGTAGGTAAAGTAAGGGGACACCGCAGGGGTGCGGTGTCCCGGTTTTTTTGTGGCCGCTTTCTCACACCAGATTGGCATGAACACCAAGGCGCTCGGCCGCTTTGCGAAGCGGCTTATCCCGAGTCCAAAGAAGCGTGGGCGCGATCGTGGGCGAATTGATAAAGACAGATGCGATCAGGTGTGCATCAATCAGGCCGATACCGACGCCGTACAAGCGACGCCTCTCAATCATCTGCCGCACCTCGCTTAGCTGGGCGACTCGCACTTGTGGTAGAAGGGCGAGCAGCGCCAGTATCTTGGCACGCTCCCGCAGTGACCCGAGGGCAAGCTCCGCGATGATGAACGGGTGGATCGCAACGTTCCCTCGGCTAAGCTGCTCACGCAGGTCTTTGTTTCCCGAGTGCAGGTGGTCGATCCAGATTGAGGTGTCCGCGAGAATCACTTCCGTCCCGCTCGGCGCCGTGGAATATTCTTCAGTGCCGGCTGCGTGCCTCCCAGGGACGCCAATCGGCGGGCGCTCTCCCGCTCGATGAGGGCTTTAAGGGCTTCGCGAACTAACGCCGTTTTCTCCGCCACCCCGGTGAACTCCTGGGCCGTGCGTACAAGTTCGTCATCCAGTGCAAGTGTGGTTCTCATAGTAAACTGCAAGCACTCATTGTAGCATCAAATGATGCTATTTTTGTATGCCTGTCCTTTGTCTCGCTGACTTCGTTCATCCCTTTGACGACTCAATGCTCCAACCCGTTGACGGCCTAATAAAGCTCCGCAGGGTACCCACGCCTTATGAGTCCACTGGTCCGGGCAGCCAGGTAACGATCTTTCTGGAAGAGAGCAAAAGGCCTAGGCTCATCAAAAACCGCATCGGGTCCGATAAGACTCAAGACGGCTAGAGAACGCAGTAGCGAGCGATAGGCTGTATTTGGCAGGTCGCAAGAGGCGCTCTGAGGCCACCAGCATTGCCAGTACCTCGGTAACTATCCGTAATACGGCCTTTCGTGCGATTCTCTTTTCGCGATCAAGAAGCCCATCGACCGCGGCTAAAGAACTAACTCACTCTTTAGCCGCGGAACTCAAGCGAGGTTATTCATGTTGCAGTCCCCGGAAAACAAATACGCACCAACCGCTCCTCCCGCTCCCAGCTACACGCCAGTTAAAGCCACCTCGCCCATGGATCAGGCCAACATCGGCCGCTCGCTGGTGATTAAGGGCGACATCACCGGCGCCGAATCGCTTTTCATCGATGGCCGCGTCGAAGGCACCATCAATTTTCCTGAGAATCGAGTGACCATCGGCCGCAACGGCAACGTTGCCGCCAACATCGTCGCCAAGGAAGTCGTCATCATGGGCAAGGTTCAGGGCAACGTCGAATGCTCCGATCGCCTTGACATCCGCAATGAGGGCTTGCTCGCCGGCGACGTCATCACGCACCGCATCAGCGTGGAAGAAGGCGCCATCCTCAAGGGTGGAGTCGAAGTACGCCACTCCGAGAAGAAAGAGCAGCCGACACAGAATCAACACGGTCAGCAGAATCAGGCAAAGTCCGCCGAAGCGCCGAAAACGATGGCGGCTACGGCCGGTGCCGGCGCGGGCTCGCAGACCTTCGGCGCGGCCGCAGGCAAGGCATAGAGTTTTTCGGGATCGAATGCGTTAACCGACGATTCAGAGACCGATAAAAAAGGGACAGGCGATGAGCCTGTCCCTTTACTTTTGGAAATGCCGAAAGTCGAGAAGAGAAAGCTGACAGCTGACAGCTAACAGCGGGTTACTTCTTCGCCTTGAAATCCAGCGACGCCGAATTGATGCAATACCTCATGCCCGTCGGCCGCGGACCATCGGGAAACAGGTGGCCGAGATGGGCATCGCAATGAGCGCACCGGACTTCGGTGCGCGTCATGCCGTAGCTGCTATCGGTGAGCTCACGAATGTTCTTCTTATCGGCGGCGTTGTAGAAACTTGGCCAACCGGTGCCGGAATCGAACTTGGTATCCGAACCAAAGAGCAAAGCGCCACAGCAAACGCAGTGGTAGGAACCGTCGTCGTGCATGTTCCAATACTTGCCCGTAAAAGCGGGCTCGGTGCCGCACTGGCGGGCCACCTGAAACTGCTCTGACGTGAGCTGTTGCTTCCACTCCTGATCGGTCTTTGTGATCTTTTCCGTACTTGTGTTCCCAACTCTTTCAGTCACTTGATCTGTCATGATTTGTCTCCGTTCATTAGATGCGCTGTCCCCCTAAAAGTGGCAGGCGCGAAGCCCAAGGATGTCGCCGTGCTCGACTGATTCCAGTGAGTATACGAGTTGCGCCGCCGATTTTGTTTGTCGGGAAGAGACGCTCCGTTTTATGGTTTCCGGATGAGGTGTTTCGCATGACGCGAATTGCGCTCGCGACGTTCATCACGCTGCTCTCGGTTACGCCGGTTGAGACAACGGCGTGGGTTCGTAATCCAGACAAGCAATTGGGCTATGAATATGCCGACAAGGTGCTCACCCTGCGCCACTTCTATACGGGTGACCACCTCAGGTTTTCTTCGGAAGGAAAGTTGCGTGGAGATGCGCCGGTCGGTCCGTGGACGCTCGATGGGCAAATCGAGATAAGGGACGTCCGCATGAAGGGGCGCGTGCTGGAAATCAATGGGCGGCGCATCGAGCTTGTCTTCGATCAGAAAAATGATCAGAAAAATGATCAGAAAAATCTCTCCAACCACAGCTCCAAGCCCTTGGACCTGCTGACGACCCTCGACAACTACTCCGGAAAGGAACGGGAGGTTCTGGAAAAATATTTGCAACAACGGGAGGTCAACATTGAGATCGAAATGCCCTCCAGAAAGGCGAGCAAGGAAGAGATTGCCTCCGCTATTCACTCCGTGTTCCTGCTTCCCGGGGAGCCGATGATGGAGGTGGTCCCAGATTTCTGGCGGGAATATTTCGCGGATGTGGAAGGCAAGACGTATGAGCCGCCTTTGTCGCTGGGGACCGTCTATCCAGTTGAGCCGCACGTTATTTCCGCGCCGCGGACAGTCAACTCTCCGGCCCCGGAATATTCGAACGAAGCTCGCAGGGCTGGGCTCCAGGGCTCAGCGATTTTATGGCTGGTGGTCGATGCCACCGGCGCGCCACGCGATGTTCAGATTCAGAGGCCGCTTGGGTTGGGGCTGGACGAGAAGGCGGTTGAGACAATCAGGACCTGGACATTTGAGCCCGGCAAGAAAGATGGCCAACCTGTCGCCGTTAAGATCACCATTGAAGTGTCGTTTCGCCTCTATGAGCGGTGAACGGACCGGTCAGCGGTGACCGGTAACCGGTGACCGGTAGGCGATGACCGATGGGAAAGCGCGGCCTCCTGCTGAGCCCGGCTGTTGTCAAACTCGGTAACTGAACAATTTCAGAGTGATCTCGCTCACAGCCTTTGAGCGAACGTTCTTATCCCATGAACAGTAAGCCTGTGCGTATCTTTCGCAGGCAATTTTCCAAGAGACCGGGGCGCGGACATGGGCGATCTGAGCTTGCATTTCTCCAAGGCTGAGTTGGCGTGCCACTGCTGCGGGGTACTGAAGATCGAAGGCGAATTGATCGACGCGCTGGAACTGCTGCGCACTCTGGCCGGCAGGGAGATCATCGTCCACGACGGTTACCGCTGCCCGGCGCACAACCAGCAGGTCGGCGGAGTCACCGATAGCGAACACACACGGGGCGTGGCCGCCGATGTTGCCATCCCCGGCCTCTCGCTCCAGCAGATGTATGACCTTGCTCTCCAGGTTCCGGCTTTCCTTAAAGGAGGAATCGGCGTTTATGACGGCGGGTTTCTGCATCTCGACGTCCGCGCCCATCAGGCGCGCTGGGCACGCGTGCACGGGCAGTATGTGGGAATTCAGAGCCTGGTGACTACTCCGGGGACGCTGCTCGCGAAAGTGCAAACGGGGTCGCAGCCGGCGTAGTTCGCGCCTGCTGATATCTTTTGTTTTCCGGGCTGACGCTGGTCCAATGCGTCAGCCAGAAGCCATTTCTGCCTGCGAACGGGACCCGCTTCTGGACAACCTTTCATACGTGCCTCTAGACTCATGCGAGACAGTCGAAATCTCTCACATGAAACTGGTGACTTTTGAAAATGCCGCGCGCCAGTCCCGCATCGGCGCGATGCTCGGTGAAAACAAAATCGTCGACCTCCACGCTGCCGGCGCTCTAATCCCCAGTCCCCGTATCTGCGGCGACATGCGATCTCTCTTCTCTGGAGGCGACACCGCCCTAAACGCCGCCCGCCAGGCTCTGGCTAAGGTCGCTAGCCTCGATTCCGCCGCCGAGTCAAACACAAGTCCCGAAGGCGAACCCCTAATCTATTTCCGCTCTGAGGTCCACCTCCAGGCGCCCATCATCCCCAAAAAGTTCTTCCACACCGCCGGTAATTTTCGCGAGCACCACGAAGAGGCCACCAAGGCCGGCTTCTCGCATCCGGTCATGCCCTGGATCGTCTTTTTTCAGAATACCGATGCCATCATCGGCCCCAGCGCGCCCGTGATTTATCCCGAGCACCTTACCGAGGAACTGGATTACGAACTCGAACTCGCCGTCGTTCTGAAAAAAGCGGGCAAACACTTTACGCCGGAAGAGGCGTCCGACTATATCGGTGGCTATGTCATTTTCAACGACATCACGGCACGCGATATTCAGCGGCGCGAGATGAAGTCTGGCGTGTTCAGCTTCTGTAAGGGCATCGACACGTTCTGCCCGCTGGGCCCGTGGATCGTTACCGCCGACGAAATTCCCGATCCGCACAACTTGGCCATGGAGCTGCGCGTGAACGGAGAGTCGCGGCAGCGCTCGCACTCGAGCAAAATGTCGGTCACGATTCCGGAGATTCTGGCGCACTACTCGCCCATGGGTTATAGCGCGGGGGATGTGGTTTCGACCGGGACTGTGTCGGGCGTTGCCGCGTTTTCGGGCGATCCAAAAGCGTGGTATTTGAAGCCGGGTGACGTGATGGAATGCGAGATCGAGAAGATCGGCGTGCTGCGGAATCCGGTGATTTCGTGGGAGCAGGCGTATGGGCGGAAGCCGCCGTCGGCTTCATCACGCACGTCGTAAAAGTAGCCCATTTGGCGCATTCTAATTTTGATCGGTGTATGTCCAAAATGTAGGCGCTATGTTCAGACTCTACGACGAAAGCGCAAAGAGGACGTTGAAGCTCGCAGGAGATGAGGCAGGCCAGCGTGGATCTTCCGAGATTGGCACGGAGCATATCGTGCTTGGCCTCCTTCGTGACGCGACTCTAGTAAGCAGCGTCATGGCGGGCATTGCTGTGGAAGAAATTCGCAACGAGGTAACGGCATACGTACACCCTGAGTTAGCAAAATCGCCGCGAACTGATATGCCCCTCGGCAAACAATCGAAAAACGCACTACTCTGCGCCAGACGTGAAGCCCAACGCCTCTCACATCGCAACGTCAACAACTATCACCTTTTGCTGGGATTGTTGCAGATGGAGGACTGCTTTGCGGCTCAAGCGCTCAAGCGGAGAGGCGTTTCACTCGACTACATTAGGAAGCAGCCGACGCAGTTACAGAAAGGTGGAAACGAAAAGGATGCGTCGCAGGCGGCAAGTGAGGCTGCTGCAGCCGATAGCTGGCCAGGTGATCCTCATCTGCGCGATATGGACTCACTGGCAATAGAGCTAGCATTCTTGGAGGACTACAAAGGCGCGCTGAAACTTGTGGATGAGATTTTTGTCGAACCGAGCCATGATGGCCGGGATCGGGCTATACGAAACCTAGCTTCAATGGGATACGCCATCACCTTGACACTAGGAGATCTCGATGCGGCGGAGCGCTATTGCGAATTCTCAGTGACCTTTGATCCAGAGAGCGCAATCGCCCACTACGAACTAGCCTACTGCCTCCAGAAACAAGGGAAAAACGAAGAGGCGAGAAAGATCGCATTCAGGTCATACCAACTTAGCAAGACACAGGGCGGCGAGATTGGCGAAGGGCTGGCTGAAATGATCGAGAGGAAATTCCCTGACATCATGCCGGACAAATAAAACCCGGAGGAAAGTCGTTTATCTAATTGCCGCAGTGGGCGCCATCCGACTGCCGGCTCTGGCCCGAAATACCTTGCCGGGAGCGGCTTTTCGCTGGATTTGTCCCTCCCTAACGCGAGGCCGCGTTACTCAAAATGTGCAGAGCCTTTCACCCGTGCTTCTGCCTCGCCCTCGCAAGAATAGAATAAACAACCTATTTTCATAGACTTACATCCTGCGAAACATATGGATTTCGGGATGCATTACAGAGTGTAGAGCCCCGCGTGCAGGGGCGACTTTGGGGGCAACTTTGAGCATCGTTTACAGCGCTGAGTGCAAGGCTTCTCAAAAGGCAAACCGGTCGGCCGCCATGCTTCCCATCTTGGTTGTACTGTTCGTGGTTTCCTATTGCCTCCTGACCACGCTCGTTTTTGAGCAAGGCCAGACCATTGAATCGCAGAGGACTTTGATTCGCGCGATGCTCCAGGACAGCTCACAACTGGCCGCGCTGAAAAGCAAGCTGGCGCACGAGGAAGGCCAGCGCGCGCACAGTCAGGCTTCGGCTCCATCTTCAGCTCCGGCTGAGCACCAGAGTTCCGGACCGATCGCCGCCGCTCCGCAAGCCTCTCCTTTGCAAGGTTCGGATAAAACAGCAAGACAGTCTGGCAAGCCGCCGCGAACCATGAGGCAGGCTCCAGGGAAACCGGAATCGGATTTGGAAGATGTGCGCCGCGCGACGCGCCTTATCTGACTTTGTGGCCAGCATGCCCTGCGTGGTACAGGGCGCGCCGCGAAAAGCTACGACGAAGAAGAAAAGTTAAGACGAAGAAATAGAGACCTGGAAAGAAAGAAGTGTTCTGTGGACGTCGGCCTTTTGTGGAAGGCCGGGATGGAGTGAGACCCTATGAAAGTCCTGGCCCTAGCCCTGGCTCTATCGCTCCCATTTCCCAAGCTCACGCCCCCGGCCAAGCTCTCTCCGACTCCCGGCCAACAGCCGGCAAAACGGAAGGGTGGGCAGTGGTACTTCGCGGCGAATGGGCATGCCGTTTATTGCTACGGGCCGGTCGTGACCCTGCCGCAGCCGGATGGACTGGTGAGAGTGGCTACTTTCTGTCGCGGCGACCTACCCATGGTGCGGCTGAAGGATTAGCACACGACTGCTCGGAATCTGTGCGATCCACGCCAGATTACGTTCACGCCTTTCGGTCTCGATCTTCAGCCTCGGTTGCACTGAAGTGCGCCCAGAAATCGGCGGAAGAGAGAACCGGGGCAATTTCGAAATCAATGAGGTCCTCCCAGCGACTGACCCAGACGTTGAGTGCGGCCAGGCTCGGCGCCTCCATGATCTGAAAGCAGCGTGAACCGCTCTCGTCAATCCAGCTGGCCTGATAGCTGACGCCCTCCGGCAACATCCGTCCGCAAACTTTGAAACGTTCGCCGACCGGTCCGGGATCGCCTCGTTTGAAGCTCTCGATCACCATGAAGAGCATGGAGTGAGTTTACCGAAGCGAAGGGAGCGGAAAAAGTGTCGGGGGAAATTTGGCGAATGCATCAGGCTGGCGTCCTAGATAAGGTTTTTGCGACAGCTATCATTGACCCGCACTCCTCAAGATGTTATAAACATTTGCTTTGTGCCGAAGGTCCGCAACGTTCGGTGAACGTGTGCGCCGAGGGCTCAAAGCTTGTTCCGACGCGGCCAAATCAGCACTCCTTATTTCTTATGTCTTGCGGTGGAAGCGTGGTCGGAACTCTGGCGGCAACCGTTTCGCGGCGTGGGAAAATTCCTGCGGATGGACGAAGCGCCGATGAAAGCACTCGCTGTATCCCTGAATAAAGACCATTAGGAGGATTGTGATGCGCCACTGGGTGATGGGAAATTCGACCGCCCGTTTTGCGTCCGCCGGACGCCGGATCGCGAGAGCCGCTGCCGTTCTTGCAACTTTTCTTTGTGTAATCACCACCTGCGCGCTGGCGCAAGCTGCCGGAGAGGCGGGTGGCGAAGCTTCCCTGAAGGTTCCTGACCTATCCACCGTCTCATTCCTCGGCATGAACGGCCATAATCTACTGCTGATCGGCATCGCGTTTTGCGTTTTTGGGCTGCTCTTCGGCATGACGATCTACATGCGCCTGAAGAACCTGCCCGTTCATCGCGCCATGCTCGACATTTCAGAACTGATCTACGAGACCTGCAAGACGTATCTGGTGACGCAAGGCAAGTTCCTGATGCTGCTGTGGGCGTTCATTGCGGTGGTCATCGTAATGTACTTCGGATGGCTTGCGCCGGTGCCGGGCAAGCCCATTTCGACCACCCTTCCCATCATTCTTGTGTTCAGCATTATCGGGATGGCGGGCAGCTACGGGGTGGCGTGGTTCGGCATTCGCGTTAACACATTTGCCAATTCGCGTACCGCTTTTGCATCTCTTCCCGGCAAACCGTATCCCGTCTATCAGATTCCACTCGAAGCCGGCATGTCGATCGGCATGATGCTGATCTCGGTCGAACTGCTGATGATGCTGATCATCCTGCTGTTTATACCGGGTGATTATTCGGGACCGTGTTTTATTGGATTCGCCATCGGCGAGTCGCTGGGCGCTGCGGCGTTGCGAATCGCAGGCGGCATTTTCACGAAAATCGCCGACATCGGCTCGGATTTGATGAAGATCGTCTTCAAGATCAAAGAAGACGATGCGCGCAATCCGGGCGTGATCGCCGATTGCACCGGCGACAACGCCGGAGATTCGGTTGGGCCCTCGGCTGACGGTTTCGAAACCTATGGCGTGACCGGTGTGGCGCTGATTACCTTCATCCTGCTGGGCGTGAAAGATCCTCGGGTGCAAGTGCAACTGCTGGTGTGGATCTTTGTCATGCGCGTCGCCATGCTGGTGGCGGCAGCGGCGGCGTACTTCATCAATAGCATCGTGGCCAAAGCCAGGTACGGCACTGCCGACAAGATGAACTTTGAAGCGCCACTGACTGTGCTGGTGTGGCTCACTTCCTTGATTTCGATCGGCCTCACCTACGTGATCTCATATGCGATTGTTCCGGTGCTGGGTGATCCGACCACCGGCGATCCCAGCCAATGGTGGAAGCTGGCGACCATTATTTCCTGCGGCACGCTGGCGGGCGCGGTTATTCCTGAGCTCGTGAAGGCTTTCACTTCGGTGAACTCGCGGCATGTGCGCGAAGTGGTCAAATCCGCGGAGGAAGGCGGCGCATCGCTCGGAATTTTGTCGGGTTTTGTGGCCGGCAATTTCTCCGGCTACTATCTTGGCCTGTCGATGATGGGCCTGATGGCAGTTGCCTACTACATGAGCACAATGGGCCTCGCCGCCACCATGCTTGCACCCGCGGTATTTGCATTTGGCCTGGTCGCTTTCGGATTCCTTGGCATGGGGCCGGTGACGATCGCGGTCGATTCCTACGGGCCGGTGACGGACAACGCGCAGTCGGTATATGAACTTTCGCTGATCGAGCAGGTGCCGAACGTCAAGGCAGAGATCAAAAAGAATTTCAACATGGATGTGAATTTTGAACGCGCCAAGGATCTGCTGGAAGAAAACGACGGCGCGGGCAATACCTTCAAAGCGACGGCCAAGCCGGTGCTGATCGGCACTGCCGTAGTCGGCGCAACCACCATGATTTTCTCCATCATCATGGCGTTAACCGATGGCCTGACGACGAATGTCGATAAGCTCTCGCTGCTGCACGCTCCGTTTTTCCTCGGACTCATCACGGGTGGCGCGATGATCTACTGGTTCACGGGCGCCTCCACGCAGGCCGTAACCACGGGCGCGTACCGCGCGGTCGAGTTCATCAAGGCCAACATCAAGCTTGAGGGCGTGGAAAAAGCGAGCGTTGCCGACAGCAAGAAAGTGGTCGAGATCTGCACGAAGTATGCGCAGAAGGGCATGCTCAATATTTTCCTGGCCGTCTTTTTTGGAACGCTTGCCTTTGCCTTCGTCGAACCGTTCTTCTTTATCGGCTATCTGATTTCGATCGCGCTCTTCGGTCTCTATCAGGCCATCTTTATGGCGAACGCGGGCGCGGCCTGGGACAACGCCAAGAAGATCGTAGAAACCGAGATGAAGCAGAAGGGAACTCCGCTACACGATGCGACCGTCATCGGAGACACAGTGGGCGATCCGTTCAAGGACACGTCGTCGGTGGCCATGAACCCGGTCATCAAATTCACCACGCTCTTCGGATTGCTGGCCGTGGAGCTGGCGGTTTCGTTGACTCGCGATCAGGGCGCGCTGCTGGCGCACGGGTTGGCGCTGGCATTCTTCGTGGTGTCATTCTTCTTCGTGTACCGGTCGTTCTACGGGATGCGGATCGGATCGAACTAGGCTCGGGCTGCTTGTTCTGAAAACGCCATCCGGCTTGCCGGATGGCGTTTGTTTATGTAGGGCTCAAGGGCGCGCATTCTCCTGTTTCTTAACTGCTCATACTTTCGTCATCTCGCCGGTATAAGCCCAAGGCCCACCAAGCCGAGAACGGCCAAGACGAGGAGACCATATTGACCGAAATGGCCGGCTCTTGGGATCGCAAAAACGACGTACGCGGCTAATGCGATCCAGAGCATTGGCCCGTAGAACCACAAGTTTCTCGCTCCCGTTCTTACTGACCAGATTGCCACTGGCGTTATAGCAATTGCAAAGATCGTGCTTCCAATCAGGGCAACCGGAAGGACAGCTGGGAGCAGAAGGCTTTTCAGCGAGTGGTCTTCTGAGAGGACAACAGCAAAAACCAGTCCTAAAGTCAAGGAGTATGCCCAACTCATGGCCCCCGCCAATAGGATTCTGATCCACAATCTCATGCTCTCTCCACTGTCATAGTCGCCTAGTCCTAGTATTGCTATGTTCCGCACTCCGTCACAGACAAATCCTATTGGTCGTCGGCGGCGAGCAAGTTGCTGGCCTGGCGGAGGACGGCTGGCAGTTTGAGTTCCAACACGTTCCAAACGATTCGATGGTCGATTTCGGCGTAGCCATGGATGAGAATGTTGCGGAAGGCAATGATCCGCTGATATTCGGCGATCTGCGAGGCCACGGCGAGATCGGTTCTGGCCAGTTGTGCAAGCGCCTCGCCGACGATTTCCAACTGCCTCTCGACTGCCGAGCGCAACATCGGGTCAGCGGCGTAATCGGCGAAGGTCTTTCCAGCGATAAATCCAAGAGCCAGTTTTGCAGCGTGTGCGATGTCGTAGAGATACTTCTTCGATTCAATCCGCATAGACCAGTGTCTTGCTCGAATCGACGGCCTGACGGAAATAGGGGTTATGAACGGCGGAGTCGACTACCAGATCTACGGGGCGCTGAAACAGCGTTTGCAAATCCTCAAGCAGGCCGAAATAAGTGTCGGCGTATTGGTTCAGATCCAATTCCTGGAAGCTCACGAGGAAATCGAGATCACTGTGCGCTGGGTCAAAGTCCGGCCGGGCAGCAGAACCGAAAAGCTCGATGCGATGGACGCGGTGACGGCGGCACACTCGTTCCAGTTCCCGACGCTTTTCCTCTATCAAGCGGTTCACGGCGTCCTTCCCTCTCCCGTCGTGCAAATGGCCCCGTCGCGTAAATGCCACACAGATATCTCTGCGCAGGCTGGGCGGACGAGGGCGTCCGCCCCCGCAACCTATAGCGAACTCATATTCGACAAAAACTGGCTGTTCGCTGTGGTCTTACTCAGCTTATCTATCAGCAACTCCATCGCCTCGACCGGCGACAGCGGGTTCAGCACCTTGCGCAGCACCCAGATGCGCTGCAAGTCTTCTTTCGGAATCAACAATTCTTCTTTTCGCGTGCCCGAGCGCTGAATGTCGATGGCCGGGAAGGTGCGCTTATCGACCAGCTTACGCTCCAGGATGATTTCGCTGTTGCCCGTGCCCTTGAATTCTTCGAAGATCACGTCGTCCATGCGCGATCCGGTGTCAATGAGGGCTGTGGCAATAATGGTCAACGAGCCGCCTTCTTCAATGTTGCGGGCCGAGCCAAAGAAACGCTTCGGACGCTGTAATGCGTTCGAATCGACGCCGCCGGAGAGCACTTTGCCTGAGGGCGGAACGATCGTGTTATAGGCGCGCGCCAGACGCGTGATTGAATCGAGCAGGATAACCACGTCGCGCTTGTGCTCGACCAGCCTCTTCGCTTTTTCAATCACCATTTCGGCGACCTGCACGTGGCGGGCGGCCGGTTCGTCGAACGTCGACGAAATGACCTCGCCCTTCACCGAGCGCTGCATGTCAGTAACTTCTTCCGGGCGTTCGTCGATCAGCAGCACCATCAGCACAACTTCCGGATGATTCGCCGTGATCGAGTTCGCGACATTCTGAAGGAGCATCGTCTTGCCGGCACGCGGCGGAGAAACGATCAGGCCGCGCTGGCCTTTGCCGAGCGGCGTCAGCAGATCCATGACGCGCGCACTGATATTCTCGCGGACTGTCTCTAGCTTCAGGCGCTCTTGCGGATAAAGCGGCGTCAGGTTGTCGAACAGAATCTTGTTGCGCGCTTCGTCGGGCGACTCGAAGTTGACTGCCTCGATCTTGACGAGCGCAAAGTATTTTTCGCCTTCGTGCGGAGGCCGCACTTGGCCGCTGATGGTGTCGCCGGTTTTCAGATCGAACTTGCGGATCTGCGATGGGGAGACATAAATGTCGTCCGGGCCGGGCAGATAGTTGTAATCGGGGGAGCGCAGGAAGCCGTAGCCGTCGGGCAGGATTTCGAGCACGCCTTCGGCGAAGATGTGTCCTTCTTTTTCACTTTGCGCCTGGAGGATCTTGAAGATCAGGTCCTGCTTGCGCAGGCCGCTGGCGCCGGGGAGCTCCAAGGATCGGGCGATCTTGGTCAGCTCTGTTATGTTCTTTTCTTTCAGTTCTGCGATTGTCATTATTCACCTACGGTTGGATTTTTCGGGAGGGGATTATCTCTCGGGGAAGATTTGCCGCCGTGTGGGCACACGGCGGGGCTGTTTCAGGCAGCCCGCCGTTGTGCTTCGGCAAAATTCTCAGGTTCACTCAAAATGTCGTGCCGCTCGGCATCCGCGATTTTGTCGAAGACCTGGTTCATGGTCTCCTGGATGCGAGTGTTGGGCCGGTGAAACTTGCGCGTTGCCTTGGAGGCAAGTTGGCAGAGCATATACCGGTTCCGCAAAGTATGGAGTGCGTCAAATACACGATCAGAGCGCATTCTCGGTCGTTCTCCTTCCGTTAAAATTTCGGGCTAACGAATCTCGTCGTTCATCCAATGGACGATGGCCGCTTTGGGGGCCTCGCCTAAAACATTCGGCTGGATGAGACGGATTTGCCAGGACTACCAAAATAGATGCCCTACCTACCCCGAAAGTTGCTCAAATCTTTGGACTTGAAAACCTAGACTTGGAAACCCCAAAGACTTGCAACTACACGAGTTGCAACATGCGGGCAGAGGCGACCCGGACGATTGGAATCCACTCATGTCCGGGAACGGCATCAGTATAGCAAACGACCGGAGCGGGTCAAGAACAATTTCAGGCAGTGGGTGACGGGCCGTATACCACTCTAGGACATCTACTTCAGAGCCGTGAGCCGGGCTGACAGACGAGATTTGTAGCGCGAGGCGGTATTTTCGTGCAAAATGCCCTTCTGGATCGCCTTATCGAGCGCCGAGACGGTTTCGCGATAGGTCTGACCGGCAGCGGTTTTGTCGCCCTTCTCCAGGCTCTCGCGCATGTCGCGCAGCGAGGTGCGCAGTTGCGAGGCATTTTTACGGTTGCGAGCGGTTCGCTTCGTTGTCTGACGGGCGCGCTTGAGCGCCGAAAAATGATTGGCCATTTGGCTTGATTACCTTTGTTGTCCTGGATTGCAGTGGGAAGATTGCGCCAGATTGCACCAGGAGGATATTCCGGTCGGAACCGAAGGTTTATTCTACGGGAGCGGAGTGTACGGGTCAAATAGAACGTGTGGCGCGGACACTCTTGTCCGCGCAGGCGTCAATCCGCTGTATGCACGCGGACAGGAGTGTCCGCGCGACACTGCGACAAAGACACCACAAGAGGGCCGAATGAAACTACCGCTGAGATGGACTTTCACGATCGCCGTCTGCACGATGTTTGCGGTTGGCATCGCGCTAGCTCAGGAAACCCCTAAGCCGGACAGCGCCGCGAGCGTAACGATCGTCACCGCGGGGGATATCTCGATCACCAAAGCCGCGGACGGGAAGACCGCAGTGGTCATCAACTTCATTCCCGGCAAAACGAAATCGGGCGACACGCGCATTACGATTTCTGGCCCGTACTCGCTCGATGTGAACGGAGGCGTGAAGGAAGTGAAGGGCCCGCAGGGGGTCGAGCTTCACGTGCTGAGTCACGAAGAATTACGACTCGAAGCTCCAGAGATTGCTACCTGGGAAAATGCCCACAAGTTTACCGAATACTCCGCCTGTGGCAAGATCCCCGCTTTCCGCGGATGCGGTCATCCGGTGTGCGATCAGTTCGGCCATCCGAAGGATCAGTGCCGGTATAACAGCGAGTCGGGCTGCGCGTGCGTGGCGCCTGGCGGCGGGCCGTGTTCGGACACGGCGAGGAGAAAAAAGCAGAGCCGTACCGAACTTGCGAAGGACTAGGTTGTGATTACCTTTGTTTGTCCTGGATCGTGCCATGTGGATGTTCTCGTAGAAGCGGACTGTATCCTACGGAAACATGGCGCGACGGGTCACAACATAGATGAATTCCACTCCGCTCGACCGGTTGAAAGTCCTCATCAACTCATCGACTCCCATCGTCGTGATGGAGACGGTCGAGGAGCCGCGCGCGGTGTCGCTGGTGCGGCAGGCGTGTTCCGACCTGAACATGGCCGTTTTCGAGTGGACAATTGCCGACGGTTTGGTGCGCTCGGGCGGCGCCGCTGGGGCCTCAAGAACGCCCATGTCGTTTCAGGCGGCACATGCCGACGCCGCCGCTCCGAAGACTGCTGTATACAACACGGCCGATCCGATTCAGGCGCTGGCGAATTTGGAGACGATGACAGTCGAGGCCGTCTTTGTGTTGAAAGATTTTCACCGGCACATGGACAGCCCGGTCGTGGTACGACGGCTGCGCGATGTGGGGCAGAAGTTTTCGGCGAACCGGCGAACGCTCGTACTGACCGCGCCTTCGATTGAAATGCCTCCAGAGATCGCCGGCCTGGTTGAGTTCCTCGATCTGCCGCTGCCGGACGCGGCTCGGCTGCATGAAATCATCCACGAAACTTACACGCGCATGGCGGAGACGCATACGCTGAAGATTCAGCTCGATGCCCAGGGCGTGGATGCCATGGCCGCAAACTTGCGCGGCCTGACCGAAGAAGAAGCGGAGCGCGCGATTTCTCAAACCGTGGTCGGGCGGCTCGCGCTGTCGGCGGACTGCATCACTGACGTGCTCGACGCCAAGAAGGCATTGCTGAAGCGGTCGGAGATGCTGGAGTTCGTCGATACTACCGACACGATGGCGAGCGTCGGCGGATTGGAGAATCTGAAGAAATGGCTCGAACAGCGCCGGGGATCTTGGGACGACCATGCGCGCGAGTTTGGCCTTGAGCCGGCGAAGGGCATCGTCATTATGGGCGTGCAGGGCTGCGGCAAGAGTCTGTGCGCGCGCGCCGTGGCGGGCGAATGGAAGCTGCCGCTGGTGAAGTTCGATACGGCCGCGATTTACGACAAATATATTGGCGAGACCGAGAAACGCATTCAGAAAGTATTCAAAGTTGCCGAAGGGCTGGCGCCTTGCGTCTTGTGGATTGATGAGCTGGAGAAAGTTTTTGCGGGCAGCGGGCCTGATTCGGCGTCGGCGGACGCGGGCGTGTCGTCGCGGCTGCTGGCGTCGTTTCTGTCCTGGATGCAGGAGCGCAAAGCGCCCGTCTTTGTGGCGGCGACCTGCAACAATGTGAATGCGCTGCCTCCGGAGTTGATTCGCAAGGGGCGGTTCGACGAGCTGTTCTTTGTCGATCTGCCGAATCAGGTTGAGCGGAAGGAGATTTTTGGGATCCAGTTGGCGAGGCGCAAACGCAAGCCGGCCGACTTCGATCTGGATCGTATTGCGGAGGCGGCCAAGGGCTTCTCTGGCGCGGAAATTGAGTCTGCGGTGCAGGGCGCCTTGTACGCGGCTTTCTCGCAGAAGCACGAACTTAGCAATGACGATATGGTGACCGCGCTGGCGACGACTGTCCCGCTCTCCGTTACCAGAGCCGAAGAGATTGGCGCGTTGCGCGACTGGGCGAAGGACCGGGCGGTTTGGGCGAGCGGGCCGGAAGTTAAGAAAGAAAATGCGAGACCGTAAATTAGCGGTTAGCGGTCAGCCGTCAGCCTCCCCCGCACTGGTAGTGGGCTACTTTAAATTCTGCGCTTCATTGGCAAGTTTCTTCAGGTTCGCCCTGCCTTTCCTGGAGTTCGAGGACTCGAAATCATGTCGCCTGATGCGACGACGAGCGGCAACTTTGTCGTCATGCTTCTTGCTCAATTTGTTTGTTTGTGATTTTCATGCCGCTCTTTCCCGCCTCCGCTCCTCACCAGGCTTCCCAGAGGCCAGCTGTCTCTCACAATTCAAACTAGACCACCATCCGGAATCCCACTCGCGGCTTTTGCTTCGCTCCACTCTTCTGTTAACCCCAGTTCCAGAACCCACTTTTGCAAGTAGGAATGGTCCAAGGCGTCCCAACGGAGTCGCAGGATTGCGGCGACATCGTCAATCTGACGCCGCGAATCCGAGAGTTTAGCCCACTCAAGTTTTGAAAGGATCGAGTCTTCGACACTCGCAACAAAGATAGGAACATCATCCATGCTAGCGCGCTGGCGGCGGCGAAACTCCTCTTCGCTGAACGCGCGCGACTTTCGAATGATCAAGTCAATCTTCCAACCATTCGCGAGGTCAATCACATTGAACATCGAACGCCGCTGATACGCTTCGAGTGCCGTTTCCAACTCGACGTAATACTCTTCCTTGGGCAACGTCTCGATGAATTTGCTAAGTTTTGCGGGAGTAGCTTCGATTACGAGATCGATGTCCTGTGTAGATCGCGAAGAACCATAGTAGGCGCTGGCAAATGACCCAGAGAGCATATAGTCGATACCCGCCCGATCCAGCGTTTCTGTGATTCTACGCAATACCTCCGTCGCGCTCATTTCAGCCCGGCCGGCAAAGGCTTCGGGAAAAAGGCCAGCCGCAGCAGTTCCCGCCCAACCTGCGCTTCCGACCATTCCGGATGGTCTTTCCGGATTCCTGCGCGGGCTAACTTGCGGGCGAACTCGCTCATCTCGAACGCCAGCAGTATCCGTTGCTCTCCCGTCATGGCGTTCTGAATCTTAAGTTGGATTGCTTGCGCCTCGGGGCTGGTGTCGCTGATCGCCATGGCAGAAATGTTAGCACGCGGCCTATGGCGGTGAAGCCATTGACTCTCCTGCCCGCCCGCGCTACGCTTTAGCCAATGGTTGTCATCCGCCCCGAAAGGGCGCGCGTGCCGGACGCTTCCACTTCACAGACAATCTTTGCCTTTGCGCTCCAAAAAGCGAGCCTCGGCATCGCCCGGTCGCGTCGATCTACAGGCGCCGATTCACAGGCAACCCGGTTAGCATCCAAGCAGGGCCCCCAGGCTGCACAGGAGGCAGCCCATCCCTGAATGAAGAAAAGCATTGCACTTAACCCGAATATCGAAACTCTGTTTGGCACGCGCGATGAGAACCTGCACGTGCTTGAAGACGGCCTGAACATCAACATCGACCTGCGTTCCGACCACATTGAACTGGAAGGCGCGCCCCGCGATGTGGCGCGCGCCGAACAACTGTTTGCCGACTACGAGCAATTGCGCAAGGGCGGACACCAATTCCAGAACGGTGACCTGAACAGCATGCTGCGCGTGTTGGTCGGCGATCCCAACGTGACATTGCGCGGGCTTGCCGAAGCTGGGCGCCAGCGCTCGTTTGGACGCCGCACTGTGCAGCCGAAGAGTCCCAATCAGCGCCGCTATCTCGAAGCCATCGAGACTCACGACATGGTCTTCGGCATCGGCCCCGCCGGGACGGGTAAAACTTATCTCGCCGTTGCCATGGCGATTTCTGCGCTCCTGAACAAGCAGGTCAATCGCATTATTCTGGCGCGGCCGGCGGTCGAGGCGGGCGAGCGGCTGGGATTTCTGCCCGGTACATTGCAGGAGAAGATCGATCCTTATCTGCGTCCGCTTTACGATGCACTCTTTGACATGCTCGATCCGGAGCGCGTCGAGCGCTACCTCGAGAAGAACGTCATTGAGATTGCGCCGATTGCTTTTATGCGCGGACGAACGCTCAACGATTCGTTTGTGATTCTCGACGAGGCGCAGAATACGACCTCCGAGCAGATGAAGATGTTCGTCACGCGCCTCGGCTTCAACTCGAAGGCCGTGATCACTGGTGACATTACGCAAATCGATCTGCCGAACGCTCGTCGCAGCGGGCTGCTGGAAGCGATTGATATTCTCCCGCGAGTGAATGGACTGGCGTTCGTGAACTTCGATGAGAGCGACGTGGTGCGGCATCATCTGGTCCAGAGAATCATTCGCGCTTACGACGAACACAAGACGCGGCTGGCGGAGCAGCAGTTGCCGCTGCTTGAACCCAAGCCTGCGATGACGGAGTCGCCAGCGCGGGCGAGCATTTCGGCCGCCATTTCTACAGACGAACCGCGCCTGCGGAACTAAAATTGAATAGGGGATAGCCAAGGAGGGAGCGTATCCCTCCTTTCGCTTTGGCCTGAGCCGCAAGAGTTGCCGGAGACCAGAGAGTGGTGATTTTTCAAAAGCGTGTGCCCAATCTCACCAAACTCGCGCTGGAGCGTTTTGTGGCTCGCGCGTGCCAAGCCGCGAGTTTGAAGGGGATGGTCGACGTTTTGGTCACGTCCAATAGCGAGATGAAATCGTTGAATCGGCGCTTCCGCGCAAAGGACAAGGCAACCGACGTGCTTTCATTTCCGGCGGGAAGAGGAGACCGAGAAGACCAATACGGCGGGCGAAAACGATTCGCAGGGGAGATCGCGATTTCGGCGGAGATTGCCGCTGAGAATGCGCGGGAACTCGGCCATGCCACGAGGGAGGAAGTGAAGATCCTCGTGCTGCACGGTCTTCTGCATCTGCGGGGATACGATCATGAGCGCGACCATGGAGAGATGGCGCGCCGCGAAAATCAATTGCGTGCGCGACTCGGCTTGCCTTCAGGACTGATTGAGAGATCGCAGCCACCGAACGGGCGCGCGCGGAGGAAGCAAACTCAATGATCGGCGCCAGTATCGCAATGGTGCTGTTGTTTGGCCTGCTCACGCTGGTCTCGTATGTCGACCGTCTGTATCAGGAAATCGGCAAGTTCCTCTCGCGCGATTTCCAGGACAATATCGATTCGTTCGAGCAGGTGGTCGAGCCTCGGCTGGGAGTGGCGCGCGAGCGGGCTGCGCTCTCGATGGCGATTCTCCCTCAACTTGTGATGGCGGCGATTGCCATGATCGTCGGCTTTACGGTATTTCGCGATCACGCATGGACGGTTTCTGAGGTACTCGAAGCGACGCTCAGCCTTATTCTCGTCATTATTATCTTCAACCGATTCTTGCCATTCGTATTTTTCTCGCGGACGAACGGCCGCTGGCTGGCGCACTGGGCGCTACTTTTGCGCGGACTCATCTATCTGATTATGCCGGTCACGCTGGTGCTCGGATTTCTTCAGTCGGTGGCGGCTCTGACGCGCGAGCGCGCCGAAGCGCAACCAGAAACTCCAGCGGAGGCAGTGGACGCGCTGATTGAAGCAGGACAGGAAGAGGGGATTATTCAGGAAGGCGATCGAGATCTGATCCAGTCGGTGGTCGAGTTCAGCGGCAAGACGGTGCGCGAGGCGATGAAGCCGCGTCCGGAGATGGTGGCAGTTTCATCCGACGCGACCGTGGAGCAAGTGATTGAACTGCTCCGCGCCAAGCCATTCTCGCGGCTGCCCGTCTATGAAGGCTCCATTCATAACATCAAGGGGATTCTGCACGCGCAGGATCTGCTTCAGGTGCCGGATTCCGAAGCGCGCACGCGCCTGGTGACGAGCGTCATGCGGAGAGACGTTTATTTTGTTCCCGAGAGCAAACTGGGGAGCGATCTGCTGCGCGAGATGCAGAGAAGCAATATGCGTATGGCGATTGTGGTCGACGAATACGGCGGCGTGGCGGGCCTCGTGACGATTGAAGACCTGGTCGAAGAGATTGTCGGTGAAATCGGCGACGAACACGAAAAGCCACAATTAGTGCAGGAGAGCGAGAACTCTTACGTCGTGCCGGGAAGCATGGACGTCGATCGCCTCGACGAACTTTTTGGCCGGAGGCCGGAGGGACATGAATCATCGACGATTGCCGGGCTCGTCAGCGAACTGGCGGGACGGATTCCGAAGAAGGGCGAAGTGGTTGAAGACGACGGGTTGAAGTTTGAGGTGCTGGACTCGACAAACCGGCGCGTGGAGCGGGTGCGGATCACGACGGCCGGGGCGAATCAGGCGATTTAGATTCGCGAGTGGTGAGTTTCGAGGGACTGCCGATGATCTTTATTGTGCGAATCACGCCTTCGAGGACAGCGCCAACGGGGAACCTTCATGAAAGACGAAGCTTGGTTGAGAGTTGATAACGGAGGCCGCATTGTGATTCCTGTCAGATTTCGAAGAGCGCTCAACATTAGGAATGGGGACAAAATCGTTTTCAGTTTTGAAGATGATGAAGTGGTCCTCTGCATTCAAAGATGCAGCCTGAATCGCCTTGGAAGAACTAAGACAAGAAACGCGGCGATTCGACGAACCTAGTAGCCTATTCCTATGTCCTTTCACTCCGGTTTCATCTGCATCCTCGGCCGACCCAACGCCGGCAAGAGCACATTGCTCAATGCGCTGGTCGGCGAGAAGCTCGCCATCATTTCTCCAAAGCCGCAGACGACTCGCAACCGCATTCTGGGAATCATCAATGTCCGGAAGCAAAAAGGACGCGAGTCGGGACAGATCGTGCTCATCGACACTCCCGGCGTGCACAAATCTGGATCTTCATTAGGCCGCAAGATGATGTCGGAGGTGCGCGAGGCGCTTGAAGGTTGCGAGCTGATTCTGATGATCGTTGATGCCCATCGAAAATGGGATCGCGATGATAGCTTCGTTCTCGATCTGGCCAAGAAAGCCGGCACGCCGATTTGCCTGCTGCTCAACAAGATCGATCTGCTCGCCGAAAAAAGTAAGCTGCTTCCGCTGATAGCCGAGTTCCAGTCGCTGCACGATTTCCAAGAGATAGTCCCGATCTCGGCGCTCAAGAAAAAAGGTCTTGACGATTTGTTGTCGTGCGTAGTGAAGGCTCTGCCAAATGGGCCGGCTTATTTTCCCGAGGATCAGGTCACGGATCAGCCGGCGCGTTTCATGGCGGCGGAGTTGATTCGCGAGCAGGTCCTTATGCAGACGCACGAAGAGGTTCCGCACGCCGTGAGCGTGATCGTCGACCAGTTTGAAGAGAGTGCAAGGTTGGTGCGAATTGCGGCAACAATATACTGCGAACGCGACGGGCAGAAGGCGATTCTGCTGGGCAAAGGCGGGAAGATGTTGAAAGCGATAGGCACGTCGGCCAGGCTGGGCATTGAAAAGATGGTCGGAACAAAAGTCTTTCTGGAGCTTTTCGTAAAGGTCAAGGCAGGATGGCGCGATTCAAGGCAGTTTGTAGAAGAGCTGGACTGGCGGCGCCAGCTGCAGCAAATCGGCTCACACGTACTATCCGAACCCGAAAGAAACCTGGGCCCAAAATAATCCCCACCCCAAATAGAGTTGCATCCCTGCTCGTAAATACCTACAATCCAGCATCGCCCTCGTGGCATCTTAGTTAACGACGGGCTAGACTTGACTGACGGTTAAGCCCGCAGCCCGCATGACGGATTCATCGCCTGATAAGCCAGCGCAACCGGACGGCACCGAGCCGAATAACTTCGCTCTCCAGCTCAGTGTGACTCTAAGCGCGGATCGCGATGCGGTCGACCCGGTCGTTCGTAGCGTCATGAAGGTGGTGCGCGAAACCCACTGCGCCACCGGACGCGAAGATGACATCGAGCTCGCATTAACGGAAGCGCTGGCCAACGCCGTCGTGCACGGGGCGGGAAGCGATCCCAAGAAAATCGTGGAATGCGATGTGGCATGCGACCCTCAGAAGGGCATGCTGATCGTGGTGCGCGACCCCGGCCCCGGGTTCGATCCCGCGAAAATTGCCGATCCCTGCCAGGGGGAAAATATTTATTCTCACCACGGCCGCGGTATTTTCCTGATCAACCAGTTGATGGACGAGGTCCAGTTCCACAAGAATGGGACTGAGATTCATATGATCAAGAGATAGAACGCCGTTCGCTATTCGCTGTTCGTCCTTCGCAAACCCCTTTCGCACATAGACGAGTGACGATGTTTGCGAACAACGAACGACGAATAGCGAACAGCGCCTCACTCCTTCGCCGCAATCCCCAGACTTTTCATTTTTCTATACAGATGGCTGCGCTCCAGACCGAGCACCTCCGCCGTGCGGCTGATGTTGCCGTGATTCTCGTCGAGCTTCTTGAGAATGTAGTCACGCTCATAAGCGGCGCGCGCCTGGTGCAGCGTGGAGCCTTCACCGCCCGCGACTCGGCGGCTGCCGTCGCGGTGAACCAGCGGCGGGAGATGCTTGCGCTCAAAGCGCGTGGTCGTGGGATTCATGATCACGATGCGCTCAATGACGTTGCGCAGTTCGCGAACGTTGCCTGGCCATGCATAGCGCATGAGGGAGTCGACGGCATCGTCGGTGATTTCGCGCGGGCGCCGGCCATAGGCTGAGGCGAATTCCCTCAGGAAATGGCGCGCCAACAGTGGTATGTCTTCCTTGCGCTCCCGCAACGGGGGCACCACGAACGGGATGACGTTAAGACGGTAAAAGAGATCTTCGCGAAAATTTCCCTTCGCAATTTCTTCTTCCAAATCTTTATTAGTCGACGCGATTACGCGGACATCGACCGTAATGGGATTATCGCTGCCCACGGGCACGAAGCGCTGCTGCTCGAGCGTGCGCAAGACTTTGGACTGCGTCTTGAGACTCATGTCGGCGACTTCGTCGAGAAAAAGCGTCCCTCGATCGGCCCTCTGAAATTTGCCTTCTTTGTCGGTGGTCGCTCCCGGAAACGACGATTTGCGGTGCCCGAACAGCTCGCTGTCGATCAGGTCTTCCGGCAAAGCCGCGCAGTTGATTTCGACGAACGTTTCATGTTTGCGCAGGCTCTGAGTGTGGATCGCGTGCGCAACCAGTTCTTTGCCCGTGCCCGATTCACCGTAGATAAGCACGCGGCCGTTGGTGGGCGCCATGAGCGCGATCTGCTGGCGCAGCGCTTTCATGGGAACGCTGTCGCCGGCGATCACGTTCTTCGACTGTAGTTGTTTTCGCAGGTCGAGATTTTCGTGGCGCAGCCGGTGAGCCTCGGCCGCGTTCTTGACCAAAATTAACGTCTTCTCGAGCGAGAGTGGCTTTTCGGCGAAATCATAAGCGCCAAGTTTGGTGGCGCGCACGGCGGTTTCGATTGTTCCGTGGCCGGAGATCATGATGACCTCCGGTGGATCGTCGAGCAGCCGAATTTTCTTGAGCACCTCGAGCCCGTCGATTCCGGTCAGCCAGACGTCCAATAGAATGACATCGAAACTTGTCTTGCGAAGCTGCTCGAGGCAATCCTCGCCGCTTGGGCTGACGCTGGTTTTGTGGCCTTCTTCCTCGAGAATGCCCTGCAGCGATTCGCGGATGCCGGACTCATCGTCGACGATGAGGATATGAGCCATGTTAGCTGGCCACCGGAGCGCTGATGGTTTCGGGAGCCACCGGCAGCTCAATCACGAAGCGGCTGCCGACGGGCTTGTTTTCTTCGACGCGGATGGAACCGTTATGGTCTTCCACAATTCTACTCACGATGGCGAGGCCGAGTCCGGTCCCGCGTTGCTTGGTCGAAAAATATGGCAGGAACAATCGCTCTTTCACGTCGCGGGAAACGCCGTGCCCGGTGTCGGAGATGACGAGTTCGACGGCGTCCCGGCTGGCCACGAGCGCGGTTGAGACCGTAATCTCTTTTAACATCGAGTCGTGCATGGCTTCGGCGGCGTTGTCGATGAGATTGGCGACCGCGCGCTTAATCGCCTCGGGGTCGGCCATCACTGCCGGCAAATCCTGTGCAAGTTGAGCGTGCACGCGAATGCCTTCCAGCTTTTCGCCGAACAGGCTGAGAGCACTCTCGACCAGATTGTTCAGGCTGGCAGGTTGCGGACGCGACGCGGGGAACCGCGCCAGCACCGAGAATTCGTCGACGAGGTTTCGCACCGTCTGAACAGCAGTGTTAATGGTATCCGCGCAGGTGCGAATTACTTCCACGGAAGCTGCGTCGGGCGTCGAGCCACGCACCAGATGGCGATGAATACGTTCGGCGGAAAGAGCGATCGGCGTCAGCGGATTCTTGATCTCGTGCGCAACCCGCCGCGCCACCTCCCGCCACGCCGCCTGCTTCTGGGCGCGCAACAGGTCTGACAGGTCTTCGAAGACCAGCACATATCCGAGGCGAGTTGCCGGATATTCAAGTGCGGCCACGGTGACTGCCACGTTGAGTTTGACATGGGGCAAGCCGATTTCCATGTTCGCCGCGGTGAGGCCCATGCGATCGGCGCGGCGCAAAAGAGGTTCGAGGTCATCGAGCACGTCGCCGGGGAGAAGCTCACGCAGCGGGAGGTTAGCGAGCGCTGCTGGACTTACGAACTCCGGACGATCGGGATGAAACATCCGGGAAAACGCGGCGTTCGCGAGCGTCACACGGCGGGCTCCATCGATCGAGACCACGCCCGTTGGAATACTTTCTAAAACGGTTTCGATGTAGCGACGGCGGCCTTCGAGCGCCTCATTAGCACGGCCCAATTCGCGACTGGACGCTTCGATCTGTCGGCGGCTGGACTCAAGCTGCTCGGCCATGCTGTTGAACGATTGCACAAGCTCGGCCAGTTCATCGGTGGCGCGAATGTCGACGCGGTAGTCGAGTTGGCCTTTGGAGATCGCTTCAGTGCCAGCGGCGATGGCAGCAACCGGGCGGTTCACGAGTTTGGAGAGAAACAGCGCCAGCCAGGTCGAGGCGAACAATACGAGGACGGTCAGTAGAAGCAGGAATCCGAGATAGGTGCGGCGGACCAGTTTGCGCTGGCGCGCCAGGCCAATGTAACGCTGCTGGCTCTCTTGGATTTGCCTCGCCGTTTCCGCAAACTTCCGCGGCAAAGGCAGAGCGACGAGCACAGTACCATTACCCTCGAGGGGAGCGGCGCCAATCACGTACTCGGTCTGGCCCCACTGAAAATGCGGATTCTTTCCGCGCACTGCGTTCTCGACTGGAAAGCCATCCTTCATTTGCGGCCAGGTGGCAGGGGCATCCAACGCGGCCTTGACCTCACCATCCGCTAATACCACCACGAACCCTCCCTGCAGAGTCGGCACATGTTCCTTCAGTTCATCATTGGCCGCGGAAGAATTCCTTCTGGCAAAGGCGCTTCGAAATTCTTCGGACTGGGCGATGGATTGGGCCTCGGTCGTGGCATTCAGACCGGCATAGTCGAAAAGCAAGTCCGACATCGCAGCCGTGTCGGCGCGTACCTCCTCGACAGGCTGCGAGAACCACTTATCAATCGAGCGGTTCATCAACCCATAGGAGAACCAAAACATGGCAAGCACGGGCAGGAACGACAGGAGGAGATTCACGACCACCAAGCGAGTGCGGAATTTCGATCCGGCGATTCCGAGCCGGCGCTCCCCGTAGAGCTTGAAAAGATTGCGGGCCAGCACGAACGAGAGCGCCACGAACGCCGCGAAAATCAGGCCTGTGAGCGTGACGAAGAAATAGAGCTGCTGGTTGCTGTCGGGGCTGATGAATTTCAGATTGAAAGAGGCCTGGGCGACCAATATAGCGAGCAGCAAAAATGCGGCGATCGTAAGGGCGACAAGAACCTTGCGCCGGCCGGAGCGCCTCGGTTGGTCGCGAATTGGATCGGTTAACGCCACGACTGGTTGATCTCCGCGCGTCATCGGCGGGATTCGATCGCCTCATTATAGTTCGGAGGAAGTGTGGACAATCGACTGGAGATGCGCTGCCGGCGGCGATATGGTTACCGGCCCTTGAGGAACGCCTGGCGCAGCGCCTCATAAGCGGGCTTGGGCCGGTAGTCGCGATCAAAGAGCAGGGCCGCGCCGCGCGTTTGCTTCGAGTGCGATCCGATCCACGAATATTTGTCCGTGAATCCCCAGGTTTGGATGGCAGTGCATCCCGGGCGCGAGAGGCAAGCTTCCGCGACCTGGCGATAAATGTCCGCTTGCGTTTGCAGATCGGCGATGCTGGCATTGCCATTTGGGTCGATGGGAAGCGAGACATCCATTTCGGTGATGTGAACCTGAACGCCGAGGGCCGCGAAGCGAGCGATGTTGGCGGAGATTGAAACGATATTGGGCAGAGTGCTTCCCAGATGCATTTGGAGGCCGACGCCGTCGATAGGAACGCCCTGGCGCTTGAACTCCCGGATCATCGCGTAGACGGCATCCGACTTCCGGTTGATCTCTTCGGCTTCCGCCTCATTGTAGAAGAGAAGAGCTTCTGGGTCGGCCTCGCGGGCCCAGCGGAAACATTGCGCCAAGTAGGCCGAACCTTGCCCCGCATAGCCGATGCCGGGTCGGTCGTACCAAATCGTACTGCGAAGCTGGCCGGAGCGGTTGCCCTCATCGAAAGCTTCATTGGCGACGTCCCAGGCGAAGATCTTCCCGCGATAATGTCCGACCACGGTTTTGATGTGCGTCTCAAGCAATTTGGAAAGTTGGCCGGGAGTGAAGTGTCCTGCCGTGAGCCATGCCGGATTTTGCTGATGCCACACCAGCGTGTGGCCGCGAACTTTCATGTTATAGCGGAGGGCGAAGTCGACTAATTGGTCGGCTTGGCGGAAGTCGAAGGCTCGTGGATCGGGGCGCAAGACCTCCCATTTCAAAGCGTCCTCCGGCTCCAGCATGTTGAATTCGCGGGCCAGCGTAGCCGCGTAGGCGGTCTCCGAAAGCCGTGCTGGACGGGCCGCCGCGCCGATGAGCATCCCCGAATGCTGGGCGGCATCGCGCAGAGACTGTGGCGAGGGCGAGGGCGCCGAAGCGGCGAGCGCGAAGTAAAACGCGGACACGGGGACGACAAGGATACGCGTTTTAGAGAACATGCTCAAACGAGTCTGCACCCGGAAGAAACTTCCGCAAAGGGCATAGCTCACACTCCGGTTGTGACTTTTTACAGTAGTTCTTGCCTACGCCCACGATCAGCCCGTGCATTTCATTGAATACCTGAATCAGGGCGTCACGTCTTGCAGCACTCATTCGCGTAGGAGGATGAGAGGAGCCGCGCGGCGCGCCGTCCTGTGCCGCCACAGGAGCAGATTCAAGGGCGTCGTCGTCCGCCAATGGCCTAAGCGATCGCTCAAACAAATCGCGGATCTCTTCATAACCGTCGCGGGCTTCCACCACCCCATGCCGTTCGAGGATGCGCCGGGTATAAGCATCGACCACAAAGGAGGCGTGATTTCCCGCATACAGCAAAATTGAATCGGCGGTTTCCGGCCCGACTCCGTTGAGCGCGAGCAACTCTTCACGGAGCTTGGCGGTTGGCTCGGCCAGCATGCGCGACAGGGAACCGCGGTAACGTTCGTCAAGAAACTTCACAAATGTTTTTAGTCGCCGCGCTTTTTGCCGGAAATATCCTGACGAGCGAATCAGCTGTTCAAGTCTGCGGAGCGGGGTGCGCCGTATTCCCCCAACGCTCAGAACCCGCGCCCCGCGCAGGTTCTCCAGCGCGCGCTCGACGTTTATCCATGACGTGTTCTGCGTCAGGTAAGCACCAACGATCACTTCAAACCGCGTTTGCGCGGGCCACCAGTGCTGATGTCCCCAGGCGCCGTAAAGCGTTTGGAAGTAGCTTCGAATGTGCTCGTCGGGCGTCAAGAGAAATCACTGCGCGTGGCGCCGGCTTGGCGAGCGACCATTCCCAGCCGCCGCGGCTCCACTGGAGATGAAGACATCGGCAGTAAGGTTGAAGCGGGCGCACAATTTCCGCACCTGTTCCAGCGTGAGGTTTCGTTGCCCAGAAAGAAACATCGAAACCGCGCTCTCCGAGCCGAATTGCGGAACTAAGTCCCGCTGCGTGAGGCTCCCGTGTTCGATGAGAGACCGGATCACGGAAACCGGATCGGACGCGGGGATGGGGAAATGGTGCTCTTCGTAGCGTTCCACGAGCAGAGTGAGGAGTTCGATTGCTTCCTGTTCAGACTGCGATGGGCATTCCAAGGCTGTTAATTGAAATAAGGCCTTGGTGTACACTCTCAGTTCCGCGTCATTATGGATGACATGGGGAGCGCCCTTTTCGATCATCTTTGCCGGGTTCGCAAGAACTGTGCTCATTTTGTACCAAACTCTCTGTCCCAGTTGCGGGGATCGTCATATTGCTTGTGCGTCAAAAATGATCGGATGTAGATATGTCTTTTGGTCTGCCTTCCGTCTATGGTCTTTGCATAGTGAATGACCGTGACGAGCCGGTACCGATTGCGTCGAATGTTAAAGATTACATAGCCATCCACGTTGTTTGCATCCTTGAATATGTCCTGCACTTCCGCGAAATTTCCCCACCGCACGGCCTTGACGATGCTCATCCACGCTCTGATTTCGTTGACCGCATCCGGGTAGTTCTCCATCGCCGCACTTAGATGCCTGCGGGTGACGATCTCCACTTCCTCAGGATACTTCACATATTGTGAAGTTGTCAAATGACGGCAAATCGGACGTTACCTTCGTTTGATTGGTTTCAGCAAGTTATGTGGGCTCAATGGCATGTGGTTACCTGGCCCCTGTACCGAAGTTACTTTTTAAGAATGCCCATTGGGTTGACAATTTATGTCATTGCGAACGATCCCCGTTGAATCCCTTCGGAAATCAGCGGTTTCGCATCCTCCGCCTTCGCGGTTGACAGGAGAAATATGTCTCAGCGGCTGGGCGACCTTCTCGTAAAAGAAAAGGTCATTACAGCAGAGCAGTTAGAGCAGGCGACCAAACTCCAAAAGGAGACACACGTCCGCCTTGCCTCGGCTCTGGTGAAGTTGGGCTTCCTCTCCGACGAGGATGTCACCAACTTCCTGTCGCGCCAGTACGGCGTGCCCGCCATCAATCTTTCTTACTTTGAAATCGATCCCGCCGTCATCAAGCTGATTCCATACGAAACCGCAAAGCGCTATCAGATTCTGCCGCTCAGCCGTGTGGGCGCGTCGCTCACTATCGCCATGGTCGATCCCACCAACGTCTTCGCCATGGACGACATCAAGTTCATGACCGGCTTCAACATCGAGCCGGTGGTCGCTTCCGAAAGCTCCATCGTCGAAGGCATCGACAAATCCTACGGCACTTCGAAAGAAGAAGAGCTGGAGTCAGTGATGGCGTCGATGAACGATCTCGGCGACGGAGGGGACATCGAGGTCCAGGCTGAAGAGCAGGAGATGGAGCTCAAGGAGCTTGAGAAGGCTGCCGACGAAGCTCCCATCGTCAAGCTCGTGAACCTGGTGCTCACCGATGCCGTCAAGCGCGGAGCCAGCGACATTCACATGGAGCCGTACGAAAAAGAATTCCGGGTCCGCTTCCGTATTGACGGCGTCTTGCAGTCGATCATGACTCCGCCGCTCAAATTGAAAGATGCCATCACCTCCCGCCTGAAAATCATGGCGAAGCTCGACATCAGCGAAAAGCGCCTGCCGCAGGATGGCCGCATCATGCTGAAGATGCAGATCGGCGGCAAGAAAAAGCAGCTCGACTTCCGTGTCTCCACGCTGCCGGTCTTGTGGGGCGAGAAGATCGTGCTTCGCTTGCTCGACAAGGAAAACCTGCGGCTCGATATGACCAAGCTCGGCTTCGAGCAGGAGTCGCTGACGAAGTTCCAGAAGGCGATTCTCAAGCCCTACGGTATGGTGCTCGTGACCGGGCCGACCGGATCGGGCAAGACCAACACCCTTTACTCCTCGATCTCGCAGCTCAATCAGCCCGACACCAACATCATGACGGCCGAAGACCCGGTCGAATTTCAATTGGGCGGCGTCAACCAGGTGCAGATGAAAGAGCAGATCGGCCTGAACTTTGCGACCGCCCTGCGCGCTTTCCTGCGGCAAGATCCGAACATCATTCTGGTCGGCGAAATTCGAGATTTTGAAACCGCCGAAATTGCCATCAAGGCCGCGTTAACGGGCCACTTAGTCTTATCCACGCTGCACACGAACGGCGCGCCGGAAACGATTACTCGTCTGATGAACATGGGCATCGAGCCATTCCTCGTTGCGACCTCGGTACACCTGATCTGCGCGCAGCGGCTCGTGCGCCGCATTTGCAAAGACTGTGCTGAGCCGATCGAAATGCCGCCACAGGCGCTGATTGATGAAGGCTACACACCCGAAGAAGCGAAGACGGTCACCATCATGAAGGGCAAAGGCTGCGCCACCTGCAATAAGACCGGCTACAAGGGCCGCACAGGTTTGTATGAAGTCATGGAAGTCGATGACGAGATCCGGGAACTGGTACTGGTCGGCGCGTCGGCGGTCGAATTGAAAAAGAAGGCGATTGAACGCGGCATGATCACCCTGCGACGAAGCGGGTTGATGAAGGTCGCGCTGGGCTTTACCACACTGGAAGAAGTGGCTCGCGAAACGATCCACTAGAAAACGATCTACTGGAAAACGACGGGAAAGAAAAAACTTATGGCACTCACACTTAGCGACTTGCTCCGCCGCATGCTGGAGATGGGAGGAAGCGATCTCCACATCACCACCAACTCTCCGCCGCAAATTCGCGTTCACGGCCACCTGGTGCCGCTCGACCTGCCGCAACTGACGCCCGCCGAGACCAAACAGATGGCCTATAGCGTAATGACCGATTCGCAGAAGCATCGCTTCGAAGAAAACCTCGAAATGGACTTCTCCTTCGGGTTAAAGGGTTTGGCCCGCTTCCGCGCCAACGTTTTCAACCAGCGGGGCGCGACCGCCTGCGTTTTTCGTTTGATTCCGTTCGAGATCAAGTCGTTCAATCAACTCGGGCTGCCGGCGGTCGTCAGCAAGCTCTGCGACAAGCCGCGCGGGCTGGTGCTGGTCACGGGACCAACAGGTTCCGGCAAATCCACCACGCTCGCCGCCATGATCGACAAGATCAACAGCGAGCGGCACGATCACATCCTCACCATCGAGGACCCGATCGAATTCGTGCACATGAACAAGAACTGCGTAGTCAACCAGCGCGAGTTGCACTCGGACACGAAGAGCTTTACCGATGCGCTCCGCGCCGCGCTTCGTGAAGACCCGGATGTCGTGCTGATCGGCGAAATGCGCGATCTTGAAACCATCGAGTCGGCGCTGCGCATCGCCGAAACCGGCCACTTGACCTTCGGCACGCTCCACACCAACTCGGCGTCGTCGACCATTAACCGCATCATCGACGTGTTTCCGGCCCACCAGCAGTCGCAGATTCGCGCGCAGCTGTCCCTGGTGCTCGAAGGCATCATGTGTCAAACGCTGGTTCCGAAGTCGGACAACAAGGGCCGCGCCATGTGTATGGAGATCCTCGTGCCGAACGCCGCCGTACGCAACCTGATCCGCGAAGACAAGATTCACCAGATTTACTCGGCGATGCAGTCCGGCCAGGACAAATACGGAATGCAGACCTTCAACCAGTCGCTGGCGACAGCCTATTTCCAGAAGCAGATCACGCTGGAAATCGCCCTGACGCGTTCCAGTAACCAGGACGAGCTGCAAGAAATGATTTCGCGCGGCGCCAGCCTGCTGAACCGGCCGACCACGGCCGCGGGTGTTATGAGCAAAGCGGGATCGACACTGAAGAGATAGTCAGATGTAGGGCCGAGATGTATGACGAAATGAGTTCAAAGCACGAGCCGGGATCAACCGGGATCGAAGTAGAGGTGGATTGAACAACAGAACGACAGTTAGAGCGCTGGCAAGTACGGCGAGCGGCGCCTCGAAATACGAATCAGGAGAAACAAGCCATGCCGGTTTTTACATTTTCAGGGAAAACAGCCTCGGGCGAAAAGGTTCAGGGCGAGCGCGTCGCCCCCAATAAAGATGGACTGGCGGCGGCACTCCGCAAGGAGCGCATCACACCGCGGTCCATCCGGGAAAAAGGCAAGGAATTCTCGCTTCCGACCTTCGGCAGCAGCAAGATTAAGGTCAAGGAAGTGGCGGTGTTTTTCCGCCAGTTCTCCGTCATGATCGACGCCGGACTGCCCCTGGTGCAGTGCCTGGAAATTCTCGGCTCCAACCAGGAGAACCCGAATTTTCAGAAGACGCTGCTCGGCGTGCGGACCACAGTCGAAGGCGGCGCCACGCTCGCCAATGCCATGCGCACGTATCCGGTCGTCTTCGACGACCTGACCACCAACATGATTGAGGCCGGCGAGACGGGCGGTATTCTCGATATCATTTTGCAGCGCCTCGCGATCTACGTCGAGAAAGCGGTCAAACTGCGGGCGGCCGTCAAATCGGCGTTGATCTATCCGGTTGCCGTGGTCTCCCTCGCCATGTTGATCGTGGCCGCACTGCTCAAGTGGGTGGTGCCGATTTTCGCCAACCTCTTTGTAGGCCTCGGCGTCGCGCTCCCACTACCGACCCGCATCGTCATCGGCCTGAGCGGATTTGTCGGGCACTTCTGGTGGTTCTTCATCGCCGGCGGGGTCGCTCTATTCTTTGGCGTTAAGCAGATGCGGAAGCATCCGCGTGGACGCTATTACTTTGACGCCATGCTGCTTAAGCTGCCCATCCTTGGGTTGCTCTTGCGCAAGATTGCGGTGGCGCGCTTTACGCGAACTCTCGGCACCTTGATCACCTCGGGCGTGCCGATTCTCGAGGGTCTGGCGATTACCGCCCGCACCTCGGGCAATGCAGTCCTGGAAGAAGCGCTGATGAAGGTGCGTAAGGCGATTGAAGAAGGCCGTACCATCGTCGATCCACTGCGCGAGTGCGGCGTCTTTCCGAACATGGTGACCCAGATGATCGGCGTCGGCGAAGCGACCGGTGCCATGGACGCCATGCTTCAGAAGATCGCCGACTTCTACGAGGACGAAGTCGATTCCGCCACCAAGGACATGCTGGCGATGCTCGAGCCAGTCATCATCGGGCTGCTGGGCGTCACCATCGGTGGCATCGTTATTTCCTTATACATGCCGCTCTTCGCGATGATCGGAAAGCTGGCGAGTAACTGAAGACTTCGAACCTGCGAGCCAGCGCCGCCAGCGTAATTCGCAGCTCGCAGCATTAACTCGTGAGGCATCGGCTCCGCGGAGCCTTGGCACGCGGGCTGCGAACGATCGACAAAAACTCATGCACTCTACCTCCGATGAGCGGAACTGGCTGACCTGGCTGGTCAAGGTGCGCATGCTGATTCTGATGGTCCTGCTCGTCATCGAGCTGGCCGTCATCCGCCTGACGCCGAGTCCCGTGCCGGTCGTTCCGTTCCTTACGGGAATGGTTTTGTGGTTCGTGCTCTCGCTCTTCTTCCTGTTCCTGGTTTCGGTCTGGAACGAAACCCGCCTTCAGGCGATCCTGCAAGTCCTTGCTGATCTCGCCATGGTCACGCTGGTCGTTGAGTTGACGGGCGGCATCGAAAGCTCTCTGAACTTCCTGTACCCGCTCGTCATCGTGGTCGCCGCCATGCTGCTGCCGCGCGGCTGGGCCTATCTGAGCGCGGCATTCGCATTCGTCTCCTTCGCGGCAGTTCTCGAACTCGACTTCTATGGCGCGATCCCTTCCTATGCCGGGATGCACCCGAAGTTGAAGGCGCTGCAAGTTGTAATCTTTGTCAATCTATTCGCATACTTCGCCATCGCTTATCTGGCCGGCTTGCTCGTGACCAAGCTGCGCCAGGTGGACGTGCAACTCCAGCACGCCAGCGGCGCGCTTGAAAACCTTCAGGCCCTGCACGAAAACATCGTCCAGTCCATGAGCGGCGGCGTGATCACGACCGGACCGGAGGGCCGTATTTCGCTGGTGAATCGGGCGGCGCAGCATCTGATCGAGATCTCGGAAGACGAGTTGAGCGGCCGCTCGGTCGCCGATCTCTTTCAGGACCCATTGCCGAGCTTCGGCGCGCGCGGCGGCGCGGAAGTCCGCTACATGACCGCCAAAGGCTTCCGCAAAACGTTTCGAGTGATGGTCTCGGCGCTCAACGACCGCGGCGACGCCGGCTTCGTTTACACCTTCGACGATCTCACCGAGGTGCGCCGCCTCGAACGCGAAGTGCGCATGCAAGACCGTCTGGCAGCCGTGGGCCGTCTCGCCGCCGCTATCGCGCATGAAATTAGAAACCCGCTGACTTCGATTGCAGGATCGGTCAGCATGTTGTCGGATGCGCCTGCGCTGAGTCCGGAAGAACGTCATCTCCTTCAAATCGTGATCCGCGAGTCCGACCGGCTCAACAACATCATTACCGATTTTCTCGCCTATTCACGTGGCAAACAGTATCGCTTCGAGCGCGTGAACCTGATTCCGCTGCTCGAAGATACGCTTACGCTGATTGAACACCGCCTGATCGCCGAAGATGCGAAGATCCGCGTCGAGCGCCGCTTTCAAACCAAGGAGGCTTGGGCCCTGGCGGACGGCGACAAGATCAAGCAGGTCTTCTGGAACTTCAGCGAAAACGCGGTTCGGGCCATGCAAAAAGATGGTGGAAAGCTGAGCGTCTCAATCGTCGGCCGCGAATCCGACTGGGAGCTCAATTTCGCCGACACAGGCCCCGGAATTCATCCCACGCAAACGGAAAAGATTTTCGAGCCTTTTCAGTCGAACTTTGAAGGCGGCACGGGCCTTGGCCTCGCCATCGTTTACCAGATCGTGCAGGCGCATGAGGGCAAGGTGTGGGCGCGCTCCGAAGTTGGCAAAGGCACGAGCTTCGTGCTGCGCCTGCGGCGCATGGACGTGGCCGAAGCCCCGCCGGAAGCGGAAAACGCCGCACAGAACGCAATGGCCGGTCTTGCCATTGCTCCAAAATCAGCCGCTGCCTCCATGACGGCGTCAGGAGGTGCGAAGCGTGGGTAGCATTCTCGTCTGTGACGACGAGCGCTCCATCTGCGAATTGCTCGACATCGCACTGCGCCGCGACGGCCACAAGGTCGAAACGGTCACCGGCGGCGACGCCGCGCGCCGCAAAATCGACAGCGCGCTCTTCGATGTGATCGTCACCGACATCAAAATGCCGGGCGTCGGCGGGGTCGAGGTGCTGCGCCATGCGCACCAGGTCTCGCCGGAATCGGCTGTAATCCTGATGACAGCGGTTGACGATTACGAAGCCGCGGTCGAGGCCGTGAAAGCGGGCGGCGCGACCGATTACATCCGCAAAAGTCCTGGCCTGGTCGATGAAGTCAAACTTGCGATCGCGCGCTCGCTGACGAAGGTCTCGCTCAGCCGCCAGAATTTCGCATTGCGCCGCGACGCTGCCGCCCGCAACTCGCTCGAAAACATGATCGGCATCAGCCCGGCGATCGAGAAGCTGAAGCAGACGATTCGCACGGTGGCCACCACCAGCAGCACGATCCTCGTTTACGGCGAAAGCGGAACCGGCAAGGAACTGGTCGCGCGCGCCGTGCACACCTGCTCGCCGCGTGATGCTGAAGCGTTCGTCTCGGTCAACTGCGGCGCATTCCCGGAAACCTTGCTCGAAAGCGAACTGTTCGGCTACGTCAAAGGGGCCTTCACCGGAGCAAGCCAGAACCGGCGCGGGCTCTTCGAAGTCGCCGATCAGGGCACTATCTTTCTCGACGAGATCGGCGAGATGACCATGCCCATGCAGGTCAAATTGCTGCGTGTTTTGCAGGAACGCACCGTCCGTCCGGTCGGCAGCACGACCGAAATTGCGGTCGACGTGCGCGTGATCGCCGCCACCAACCGCGATCTCGACAAGCAGGTCAGCGAAGGCACCTTCCGCGAAGACCTCTATTACCGGCTCAACGTCATTCCCATCCGCGTGCCCAGCCTGCGCGAGCGGCGCGAAGACATTCCCCTGCTCGCGAATCACTTCCTGAAAAAATACGCGCCTGGCGCCGGCAAGAGCATTCATGCGATGGCGCCGGCGTCACTCGAGACGCTGAGCGGGTACGACTGGCCGGGCAACGTGCGCCAGCTCGAAAATACGATTGAGCGCGCGGTTGCGATGGAAGCCACCGGCGAACTGCACGTCGAATTGCCGGCCGAACGTCCGAAGGCGCGCGGGGTGGCCGCGGGAGCCGAAACTTCATTTGCCATTTCATCCGGCTCGGTTTTGCCCGACGGACAGAACATGGAAAACTATGTCGCGCAGATCGAGCGCAATCTTCTGCAATCGGCGCTTGGCCAAACCAGCGGCGTGCAGGTGAAAGCCGCCGAACTGCTGGGCATCTCCTACCGCTCCTTCCGCCACCTGATGAAGAAGTACGACCTGTAGCGAATACTATCCACTTCGGTAAGTCCGTTGTGAAATCACTTAGCCAAGCTTTGCACGAACCCTTCCAGTACTCGATTGAATTTTTCGGGATCGTCGACAAAGATCGCGTGGCCGTCGCCGTCGAAGCGCTCCAGGCGCAGCTTGTCGCCGAGCTTCGATTTCAGGTAATCGGCCGTGGGCTGCGAGTCGGGTTGGTAGGCAAACAGCACCGGCCGATTTATTTTCGCGAGGCCGGCGGAGAAATCTTTCACCGCGATCATGTTGTAGATCAGCACGGCCGCCGTGTCGGCAGGCACTGCGACCGAGGCGTCGATGACGCGCTTCAAATAATCTTCCGTCTGGGGTTTTTTATACATGCTGCGCACAAAACCTTCCGCCTGTTTCCGGCGATCCTGCTGAAGAAAGTTCATCCATCCCGAAAGCCCGGCGAACATTTCCGGGCCACCCTTGTCGGTGATGTAGCCGTCGACCAGCACCAATCCGCCGACATTGCCGGTGCCGAACTGTTCGACATACTTGATCAGCTCTCCGCAGGCCATCGACCAGCCGACCAGCACGGGCAGCTTCAAATTAAGCTGATCGACGACCTCTTTGTAGTCCCGGGCACGCGTTTCAGGCAGGTGCCCGTAAGCCGGCTGGTCGCTTTCGCCCTGTGAGCGTGGATCGATGGCAATGACGCGGTATCGCCTCGAAAATTCGTCGATCTGTTTTTGCCAGATCCATGCCGGCATGGTCCAGCCGGGGATGAAAACTATGGCTTGGCCGCTGCCCGAGTCGAGGTAATGGATGCGTGTGCCATCGGAAGTTTTTATGAATCCGCTCTTTGCTTCTGCTCCGGTCGCGGCCGCCTGTGCCGCGACGCTCGTCGCCGAGAGCACGCATAGCAGGATCACCAGCAGGTTTGTCCGCATCATCCGCCTCCGCTCGAAGTTCTGAGTTTAACGAAGGAGTGTCAGGCGGGGAAAAGAAATTCTTGGTTCAGTCTTTACCGGGTTGTGTGGCCAACAGGGGGCCATCCGGATGGCGAAGGCGCATCTCAGACGTTCCGCGGCATATCGGTGGGCGGAAATTGAATATTGAGGTAATCGGCATTGGCATTTCAGGCGATCGAAACGACGAATAAGGAGTTGCTGGCAAGAACCGCGATTAGATCGACAATTCTCTACGTCCCGGCCTCCTTCTCCATCGCCAACAGCTGCTCCTTCCGCTCGATGCCCCAGCGATACCCGCCCAGTTCGCCCCCTTCGCGAACGACGCGATGACAGGGAATTGCAATCGCCACCGGATTCGTCGCGCAAGCCCGTGCCACCGCCCGCGTCGCCTTCGGCATGCCAATCTCTTTCGCGACCGTGCTGTAAGACTGCGTTTCTCCCCGCGGAATCCGTTGCAGGTGCTCCCAAACGCGCCGCTGAAATGCGGTCGCGCGAATATCGAGCGGCAGCGACGGATGCGCGTCCTGCCCAGCCATTAAGTGCCCAAGACTCACGCGCCACTCGGCGAGCGCCGCATCGTCCCGCCGGCGCGCCGCAAATGGAAACTCGCGCATCAGCCCCCGTTGCAGCTCTTCATCGGAGTCGGCGAACTGAATCGAGCAAATTCCCTTGTCGGTCGCGGCAATCAGCATCCGGCCGAGCGGCGACGGCGCGAGCGTGAAGCGAACCACTGCGGCCATCGCGCCCCGCCGATATTTCTCCGGCGTCATGCCCAGTTGTGTCGCCGTGCGCTCATAAAGACGACTGCTGGCGCCGTATCCAGCCGCATAGAGGGAAGTGGTCACGTCGTGCCCAGCCTGCAAGCTTTGCTTGACCTGCCGCAACCGGCAGGCGTCGATATACGCCTTCGGGGAAACGCCGAGCACGGACTTGAACATCCGTTGCAAATGAAACGCGCTGCGGCGAAACTTCCCGGCCAGCACGCCCAACGTAAGCCGGTCTTCAATGTTCTGCTCGATGTAGCGGCACATCGCGCGCACCAGTGTCGACTGCGGATTGCCATCCACCGCCTTCGGCCGGCACCGCAGGCATGCGCGATAACCGGCTCGCTCAGCCGCTGTCGCATGCTCGAAGAACGCGACGTTCTCCCGCCGCGGCCGCCGCGCTGGACACGACGGCCGGCAGAAAACCCCGGTGCTCGAAACGGCGAACACAAACGCGCCATCCAGCGCGCGATCACGCTCGAGAACGGCCTGCCAGCGCCGGGATTCGCCCAGCCTGTCGCCTTTAAGCTTGACCTGCGCGGCGCCGAACTCCCTCTGGCCGGGCTTTGCGCGACTGGACTTCATGGTTGATTCGATGGTCTCGTGCTCTGAAAGTATCGCATTGGTTGTCATGCAGCTAGCATAGGACAGCCGCGCGCCGTGGACTATCCGAATGTTGCGGTCAAACTAATCGTTGTTTCGACTAGTCATTATTTCGACTAATCCTTATTTCGAGAGTGTGAAGAATTGAGTTCGAATAAAATGCAAGACTCTGCGGAGCAGTCGACGAGCTTAGTTTAGACGATGATGGCTCAGACAACCCTAGCTCAGACGATCAGGGCTCGCCGAATCGCCGGCGAGATCCCGCTCGATGCCCGCAATCCCGCTCCGGAATGGTCGTCCGCCTTTCCCGTCACATTCTGCGCCGACTGGCGGGGTCGAAACCCCGATCCCGCGCGCCAGACGGAGGTTCGTGTTCTATGGACTCCGCATACTCTTTATTTGCGCTTCATTTGCCGGTACCGAGAACTCTTCCTTTTCGATGACTCCGATCCCAACGGCCGCCGCGATCAGCTCTGGGATCGTGATGTCGCCGAAGCGTTCCTCCAGCCCGACCCGTTGCGACCGCGCCACTACAAAGAATTCGAAGTCAGCCCAAACGGCATGTGGATCGATCTCGACATCGGCCCACTCAGTGAGTTGCCGCACGGCGACTTGCCTTCCGATTCCAGGTCCGCCAGTCCGCGCAACCTGCAAAGCGGGATGAGGCGTTTGGTATGGCTGAATCAGGCGGAACAGATCTGGACGGCCGAACTGGCAATTCCGATGAAGGCTCTCACCGCGAATTTCGATCCCGCCGCTCCCTGGCGAGCAAATTTCTACCGCGTCGAGGGCAAGCGCGAACCCCGCTTCTATTCCGCATGGCACCCTACCAAGACGCCACAGCCCAACTTCCACGTGCCGGAAGCATTCGGCTACCTGCGCTTTGCCTAAGACGCCTGCGTTTTGCTTAAGATCATGATCATCGGATTCTCGGCGCCGGCGGAACGTGCAGACAAAAAGATTTCACAAGATATTCATCTCGGCGCAACCAACCGGGCGCCACTTCGATCTAAGTTCAGACCATGCGAGCAGAGAATCCCGCCACGGGCTCATCTTCAAAATCCAGCAGCTCGCCATTGCCCGCGGTAAGCCGGCCCGCCACCGACAAAATCCTCAAGGTCAGCCTCGAATCGGCGCGCTTTGGCACCGCCGTCGTGCTCCATTGTCATGATCAAGCCATCTCTCGCAAAGAAGCACGCGCCCTCGCCGGCCTCATCTCTGAGGTGTTGCCATCCGCGCGGCGCATGGTGATCGATCTCGCTGGGATTCACATGCTCGACAGCGGCGCGCTCGGGGAACTCGTGATGATCCACATGTGGGCCGAGGCGGCGGGATTTACGATGGCCTTCGCAAGCCCGAGCGATTCCGTGCGCGGACTTTTTGAGAGCACGAATCTCGTCTCAGTCCTCGATGTATACGCGAGCGTCGAGGACGCCATCTCGGCCATGCACCAGGATGAGGTGCAGTCGGCATAGAGCAGGTCAGCTCCGTCGGGATCCGGGCTGCTTCTCCCTCTGAAACCGATAGCGCCCACCTTTCTCCTTTGCCGCCTGCTCCGCGACTTTCAAAAACGCGCGCCCCGCGTGCGAAAGCGCCGACTCTTGCCGATAGACCACCCGCAGCTTGCGCTGAAAATGCAAATCGCGTACCGGCACGCGCACTAACTCTCCACGCGCCACTTCATTCTCCACGCTGATCTCGGGCACGAGCGCCACGCCGTTTCCCATTGTCACAAAACGCTGAATCGCCTGGAGCGTGGGCAGTTCAACGTCCATGTGCAGAGGAGTCTTGTGCCGGCGAAAGGCTTCGATCACCTTTTCCCGATAAGGCGAAGCAACAATGTGCGCCACGAACGACTCGGCCCCAAGCTGCCGCACACTGACCTCGCGCGCCGAGGCCAATGGATGGCTGGGTGGCACTACTAGGGCCAATTCGTCGAGGTAGACGACGATCGACTTGAGTTGCGGCTCCTGCGGATCATAGGAGAGGACACCGAGTTCCACGTCGTGCTTGAGCACATCGTCAGGAATGTGGCTTCCCAGCGAACGTTGCACGGTGATTTTGAGCGCGGGGTGAAGGCGGCGAAACTCCGCCAGCACTGGGAGCAGGTAGAGCGCGGTGAATTCATTGGCGGCGATCGTCAGCTTGCCCTTTTGCAATTCGCGCATCTCGACTAGGGCTTCCCGTGCGTCCTGCCGAAGATTCATCAGCTTTTCCGCGTACTCCTGCAAGACGCGCCCGGCGTCGGTGAGGACTCCATCGCGCGATGAGCGGTCAAAGAGGGGTTCCCCGATTTCCAGTTCCAGCTTGCGAACCGTCTGGCTTACCGCGGATTGGGTGCGAAACAATTTTTCGGCAGCCCGCGAAAAACGGCGCTCGCGGGCCACGGCGAGGAAGACTTCGAGTTGAGAAAGGTCCATAGTTCAGCCTTGAGGCAACGGTGATTCACTTCAAACGAGTAATTTATAACTTATGTCATATTGATTAGCACAACTAATACTATCAGTTTATCTAATTATACCGTAAACATAATAAACTTCTCTTTTGCCTCCGCCTGCCGATAAGGTTAAAAGGACCAAACGATTTTGGAGGGTTCAGTGACCGACCGGCCGCGCATCACCATTTTTGACACGACGCTTCGTGACGGAGAGCAATCACCGGGTTGCAGCATGAATGTTCAGGAAAAGCTGCGACTTGCGCAGCAACTTGATCGCCTCGGCGTAGATGTAATTGAAGCCGGCTTCCCGATTGCCTCCGATGGCGATTTCGAAGCGGTACAAAAGATTGCGGCAGCCGTGCGGCGACCCATCATTGCAGGCCTCGCCCGCGCCTGCACGCCCGATATCGACCGCGCATGGGCGGCCGTCAAGTCGGCGGCCCGGCCGCGCATCCACGTGTTTCTTGCGACTTCCGATATTCACCTGAAATACAAGCTGCGCATCACGCGCGAGCAATGCCTCGCGCAGGCGCGCGAGGCCGTCCGCCACGCGAAGTCTCTGTGCGCTGACATTCAGTTTTCCCCCGAGGACGCGACGCGCACGGATGTTCCGTTTCTGTGCGAGGTCGTCGAAGCTGTAATCGCCGCCGGTGCCACCACGGTTAACATCCCCGACACCGTCGGCTACAGCATGCCCGAGGAGTACGGCCGGCTCATCCGCACGCTGCGGGAAAACGTCATGGGCATCGAGAACGTCACGATCTCCACGCACTGCCACAACGATCTCGGCCTAGCGGTCGCCAACTCACTCGCCGGAGTGCAGAACGGCGCGCGCCAGGTCGAGTGCACCATCAACGGCATCGGCGAGCGCGCGGGCAACGCATCGCTCGAAGAAATCGCAATGACCATGCGGGTTCGAGCCGACCGCTATCCTTATCAAACCGCCATCGCCGGCGAACAGATATTTGCCTCGAGCCAGATGCTGGCCGAGATCACCGGCGTGCCCGTCCAGCCGAACAAGGCGATCACCGGTCGCAACGCCTTCGCTCACGAGGCCGGCATTCATCAGGATGGCATGCTTAAAAATCCGCTCACCTACGAAATCATGACGCCGCAATCGGTGGGCGTGCCCGATTCGCGCCTGGTGCTCGGCAAGCACTCGGGCCGGCACGCGCTCGCCTTGCGCTGCGAGCAACTCGGCCACAAGTTTGAGCGCCGCGAACTGGATGAGATTTATCGCAAGTTCGTCATTCTCGCCGATCGCCTCAAGCGCGTTCAGGACAACCACCTGATCGGCCTGATTCAGGACGTCTTGAGCATTCGCCATAATCCGGCAGATGGCGCCGGCGCTAAGAAAATTGGTCCCCACTCCGCCCCGATGATGCGTTTCCCGCGAACTGTGGCGGCGGCAGCTGCAACTCAGGAATCGTCGTCGAGTCACCTTCCGCCAAGCTCGGTGGCGATTCCGTTCCCCGACAAGCGCAGCGATCATGAAGATTATCTTTGGGGTGTGTAAAGGCTGAATTCGACCTTCCTGTCTGCGGCCGCAGCGGGGCTTCGTCGACCCCGTTCAGGCAAGCCCGTGCCATGCGGGGCCGACGGCCCTGCTCGTGTATCCTCCCCAGAGAGCGGCAACCCATGAAAATTCGCATCACAACTCTCCCTGGCGATGGAATCGGTCCCGAAGTAATAGCGCAAGCAGTCCTCGTACTCACCGAAGTCGCGGACGGATTCGGTCACGAGCTCAACCTTGAACAAAAGGAAGTCGGCGGCGAGGCGCTTGCCAAGTTCGGCGATCCCCTTCCCGATGCGACCATTCGATCCTGTCTCGCTTCGCAGGCCGTCTTGCTCGGAGCGGTCGGCACTCCCGCTTTCGATCACAATCCGCGCGAGTTGCGCCCGGAAGCCGGGTTGTTGCGCCTGCGCAAAGAGCTTGGCGCGTTCGCCAATCTGCGCCCCGCCGTGTTCTATCCAGCGCTGGCGGCGTGCTCTCCGCTGCGTGAGGAATTGGTTAGAGGGACGGACATTCTCATCGTCCGCGAGCTGCTGGGTGGATTGTATTTTGGCGAACCGCGCGCCATCGAAAGCGCCGCTGATTCGGATCACGCCGTCAACACACCCAACGCCGCCGATACGCGTCAGGCCGTTAACACCATGCGCTACAGCGAGCCTGAAGTCGAGCGGGTGGCGCGCGTGGCGTTTACGCTTGCGCGCACCCGGCGTCGGCGCGTGCTCTCGGTCGACAAGGCAAATGTGCTCGAGTGTTCGCGGCTCTGGCGCGAGGTTGTGACGCGCATCGGCGCGGAGTATCCCGACGTTCACCTGTCGCACATGTATGTCGATGCGGCGGCCACGTCGCTCGTGCTCAGGCCCACGCACTTCGACGTCATTCTCACCGAAAACATGTTTGGCGACATTCTCTCCGACCAAGCGGGAGGCATAGTGGGCGCACTCGGTCTGCTTGCTTCCGCAAGCATTGGAGGCTCGGTCGGCCTGTACGAACCGGTGCACGGCTCCGCCCCGGATATTGCGGGCAAAGGCACCGCCAATCCGCTGGGCGCAATTCTTTCCGTGGCCATGATGCTTCGCCACACGTTTCAACTTTCAAGAGAAGCGGACTGCATCGAAGCCGGCGTTAACTCTGCGCTGAAGGCAGGTCTGCGGACGCCGGACCTGGCGCGCGGCGAAGAACCCACCGTTAAAACGAGTGCAATGGGAGCAAGAATCGCCGAGTTCGTGCGGTCAGCCTGCGCAGCGAATGCAAGCGTTGCGAGATAGATCGACCTAAAGTTTGTCTGGAACTGAAACAGCAGGACTGGCGTATGCTCCCACGATCGAGTTCCATCGAATTCGTAGAACTTCGCCAAACATGCGCACACCGTCGCGAAAGGGGTGCAGCCGCGTTCCCTCGCTGTGCGCCCACACCACCGGAACTTCTTTCACGCTGAAACCCAGTCTCCGTGCCAGAAAAAGGATTTCCGGATCGAAGCCCCAGCGCTCTATGCGCTGAAGAGGAAAGATGCGCTGCGCAGCCTCGCGGCGAAAAGCCTTGAAGCCGCATTGCGTATCCGCAAAATTCAGGCTTAGAAAAATCCGCAGGACGAGATTGTAGATTCTTCCAAACAACTGGCGGTAAAGCGGCTGCCGCTCGGTTTGCAGATCGGAGCGCAGCCAGCGCGAGCCAATGGCAATGTCGGCGCCGGCCGCGACCGCATCGAATAGCTTCTGCGCCTCGGCGATCGGCGAAGAAAGATCCGCATCCGTGAACAGGCAGATGTCGCCGCGGGCGTGCAGCATCCCGTTGCGCACGCTATAGCCCTTGCCGCGATTACCCGGATTCTCCACCAGCAGTATCTGGGGATGCGATTTGCCATATTCGCGCACAATCTCACGCGTATCGTCGCGCGATCCGTCATCAACCACAAGAATTTCCACGTCCCACTGGCGTTGCCCCACGTGGCGAAGCAGTTCGTCCAGCGTCGGCCGGATGCGGCCGCTTTCGTTATAGGCGGGAATGATGATGGAGTAGAGCAAGGCGATTAGGTCATTGAGACATTGAATCATTGAGAAATTGGGTTTCAATGATTCAATGCCTCACTCATGCAATGTCTCAATGTTTCAATGATCTCACGCCACCTGCCGGCGCTTGTCGAGCATGGCGAAGAATTCGGCGACCAGGTCCTCATCCCATAGCCCGGCCTGCGCCTCTTCGCGCATGGTGATCGCGGTCTGTTCATGCGAGAGCGCGGGCTTATACGGACGCGCCGTGCGCAACGCGTCATAGATATCGACGACCTGCAAAATGCGCGGCAGCAGCGGAATGTCGGCAGCCTTCAGCCCATCCGGATAGCCGCTTCCATCGGAGTGCTCATGATGAAAGCGAATGATGGGCAGCACCAGCCGCAGCGATTTCAGTGGACGGCAAATCGCCTCGCCCGTCACCGGATGCCTCTTCATGATCTCCCACTCGGCCGGCGTCAGATTGCTGCCCTTCTTCAGAATCTCGTCAGGCACCCCGATCTTGCCAAGGTCGTGCAGGTACCCGCCGCGCCGCAACGCGACTATGCATTCATCTTCGAGATTTAGATGGCGCCCAAGCTCGCTGGCATTCTGTGCCAGTCGCTCACAATGACCTTCGGTGTAAGGGTCGCGCGCCTCCACGCTCAGCCCGAGGGTGCACAGCACCGACTCGGCCGTCTCCAGTTCGTCGGTGAATTCCTTCAGTTTCATCAGCGATTTGACGCGCGCAAATAGCTCCTCGGGACTGATCGGCTTGGTCAGAAAATCGTCGGCGCCCGCTTCAATCGCCTTCAACCGATCTTCGTGAGCGTTCAGACCCGTGATCATCACGATTGGAATCAGCCGCGTCTCGGGATCGTCCTTGAGTTCGCGGCAGAGTTCGTAGCCGGTCTTCCCGGGCATGATCACATCCAGCAGGATGAGGTCGGGTGCAACGCGGCGAATCTGCTCCTCGGCGTCGGCGGCACTGGATACCACCGAAGCCTGGTAGCCGCGCATCTGGAGCATCTCGCGCAGCAAGTCGGCATTCAGCCGATGGTCGTCCACTACCAGGATCGATTGCTTGCGACGAGCTGAGACTACTTCCACCATAGAATAGTAAGAACTGGAGGCGTGAAATAAAGGTTGTACGCAGTTGAATGAAGCCCGACAGCCTTCATGCGACGTGCCGGCGGCGGTTGAACGCGCGAACGGCGCGGTACGCTTTGATTCTATCCGATATCGCGCGCCCGAAAACCGAACATTTCCAGTGTTCAGAGATCATGGCGGTGAACCCAGGCAATAGTGCAAGCTCTAGGGATGCTTCGCGAAACTTCCCTCGTTACACTGCCCAAGTTTTCCCGGCTTCTCTTCGCTTTCTTCGCCCTCCTCATCTGCTGCCATCTCTGCCTTGCCGCAACCAAGCCTCATGTCATCACGTTTGGCAAATGGACGTCCGCCAAGTGGCCGAATGCCACCGGCGACAAAATGGTCGACCTCAAAGTGCGTGCGCTACTGGTCGACACACGAGTCAAGGAACACACGACCGGGAATCCGCACGAAGTCACCGATCGCGTGTTCGTGGTGCGGCGCGTGTTTCGCGTGAATGATGCCCTGCCCGGCGAAAACGCAGTCCACTGGCAGTGGCAGCGTGGAGGCTGGCTGCTGGTCGATCGACTGACCGGACGAATCTCGCAGTTGAATTTGCCAGAGTTCGATCCGTTTTACTCGACGGCCAGCTGGTATCGCGACTACATCGCCTATTGCGGCCTCTCAGACGACGGCACAAAGCTGTACGCGATGGTGGCACAAATCGGCCGCCGCAAGCCCATTCTGAAAAAAGATGCGGGCGTGCCACGTGGCAACGCCGATCCCGACTCCGAATGCCCGGCGCCCGCGTGGGAACGCAGCCCGCTGCGCGTAACCTTTCAGCCGGACGACGACCACAAACTGGCGTTCTCCGTCCGGAATCGTGTCGTGGATGTGGTCAATGATGTGGAGGACTCGGAGGAATGAAAACATCAACTGAAATCCGGTCTCGAGTATCTACCCTCAAGGCGAACACGCGCCGACTATGCCTTGCCGCGAAATAACGGCGCGTTTTCGATTAACTTATCGCACACCTTGACGCAGATCTCGCGCGTGGAATCGAGTACACGATCGTCGGGCGCCGAGGCGAGCAAAGTCGACGTGCCGTGGCAGATGAGAAAAATCCCGTCATACACAGCGGCGTATTCGTCAGGGTTGCCGCCCAGCCGCGCCGCCAACTGGGTAAGCATCCAGATGCGCACCGGCCGTGGAGTTGAAAAAAACTGTCCCCAATACGCGCTCAAAAGTTCGTATTCGCGGGGATGAGACTTGACGTAAGCGAGGTAGCGGCGGTGTCCTTGCTCGATCGAAGAAGACGAGAGTAAGTCAGCAGTTAATTCCTCGCGGAAACGGTACGCGAGTGCGAGACGCAGAGCCTCCTTGTTGCGAAATCGTTTATAGAGGGTAGGCGTGGTGGTGTCAGCTTCCTCGGCGACCGCCCGAAGGGTCAGCCCGTTTTCACCGCGCTTGCGCCACAGGCGAAGTGCCGCTTTAAGAATCCGCTCTTCGAGATGTTTGTCCGCTATCGGAGGCATTGAACGATCGCAAGCCCCAACTAATAACATCACATTGTAGAACTGAATATTGTCTAGTATCAAGGAATTAATTGCCTTGATTTGTCAAGAAACCGTCGGCCATCATCCTTATCCACAGCGTCAACCACCCGTCGCCATCACTCACTCTATTTTGAATTGACATTGTTAAAGTAACGATGTTAAAGTAAAACGATTCTAGCAGCGGAGTGAACGTTTTCCCCGCTTATTAATTTTTTCTTAGGAGTAGAGATGGCTTCGCTGGATGACACGGGCGACCACCTCGTCTCTGTGCAGATGAACGCTGAACTGCGGCACGCGCAGCTCGAAATGTTAAGCGCGCAGTGCGCCACCGATCGTCTCCGCTTGCGATACTCGGCAGACGATCTGGCGCGGCACGCGCAACGCGATATTCTGCGCAAGGCCTGGTCGTCGGCCAATGCGCTGTTTGAATACTACAACTCGATTGTGAATCAAATTCCGGATCGCCACGCGGTTGCGAAATCGGCAGCCTTGACGATCGAGGAAGCCAAGGTGCTCGATGCAAGCGATCGCCTGGCTCGCTACCTGCACGAACAGCGCGAGCACTTTCGCCTGATCGGCCAGCCACTGGAACGAGCCCACCAGGAAGCGCTGGCGCCATTTTTCTCCTCGGAACTGCTCGCCCGGGCAAGAACTGTTGTGCTCGACCGCGAACGCATACCGAAGCCGCCGCTCGATTCCGAAGCGAAAGCGATGGGCGTTGCCGGCCTGTCAGACTTTCCACATCCGTCCTCGGCAACCTTCGACGACGTTTTGGTTTTCTATGACGAAATCGACAGCCGGCGCCTTTTCCATGCTCTGGCGCACGCGGTGCAGTTTGAGGTCCTCGGCCTGGAAGTTTATGCGGAACGCTTTGTGCGTGGCTTTCTGCGAACCCGTTCGCATGCGAGTGTTCCTCTGGAAATGCACGCAGCCATGCTCGAAACCAGTTTTGCCGAACAGGCGCGGCCGTTTTCAGTGGAAGAAAAAGTTCGGCTCTGGATGAATCAGGGACGATATTAGGCCAAAATCCGGCTGCGTGATGTTTTGGTCATTTAAGTTGCCACGTATCCCCAGGCGACCGCTTGAGTTCATTTTTCGATCGGGCTGCCTCTGGAGAGCGTCGGCAGGCGCGAGCGGCGGTAAGTCGCAAGCCTTCCCCTGGGCCGTCGTTCGCGCTTTTTGAATTGTTCTTTTCTTAATAGCTCGAGTCAATCGCCGGCGGGCTCAACGGTGGCCAGTTCTTCCACGTCGGGACGAGTGTGAATCTTCGCGCTCGTCACCATAATTACCGACACCACAATCACCGCGCTGCCCATCAGAATGTAACGATCAATCCGCTCGTGCAAGATCAGCCAGCCTAAAAATACCGCGACCACCGGGTTCACATACGAATAAGTCGAAACCTTCGACGTCGGTACGTGCTGGAGCAGCCAGATGTAAGACGTGTATCCAATCCACGAGCCGCACACTACCAGATACAAGATCGCGCCCAGTCCGCGGGCTGTCCACACAAGATGAGAATTACGCTCGAAGATGCGCGCAAACATCAGATTGGCGAGTCCCGCGAAGACGATCTGCCAGGCCGTGGTGCTGAACGGATCGCCCGCGCCCGTCTTCCATTTCTTCGACAGCACGGAGCCGAGCGCCCAGCTGAACGATCCGCCTTGGAGGCCAAGCGACCACCAAAGCTCGCGCCGGCCAAACGAAGTGGGATGAACTAAAGTCGGCCAGATAAGAACGAGTACGCCGAAAATCCCGATGACCAGACCGATCTTGCCGCGCCGCGAGATGTGGTGATCACCGAGCAACACGCTGTCCAATACCAGAAACCAAAGCGGCGTGACAGAAACCAGGAGCGCAGCAACGCCGGTGGGTACGATCAGCTCGGCATACGAAAGCGTGAGATTGCCGCCCATCAGCAGCAGAATGCCGACCACCGCCAAATGAAAAAGACGATGCGCGGAAAAACGAATCCGCCGGCCCTTGGCCGCGCAATAAGCAAGCATCACGAGGCCCGCAATCAAAAAGCGAGTCGCGCACATATACGCAGGCGGAATCTGCTGCACCGCAACGCTGATTCCAAGATAGGTCGAGCCCCAGAACAGATACACCAAGCCGAAGGCAAGTATGATCTTCCATTGGCTCGGCGACGATGCAGTCATAGGAGATGAAATTGGCGCGGGGAACGATCAGAATATCAGAGTAAAGAATTGGCGGAGCAGAAGAGCCTGCTTCGTCGCGCCGGAAATCCGCGATGCCTTCGACCGGGGCCCCGGCGTCCCACGGGCTGTCCGGCGGTCGTCCTTGCCCTCCGTGCAGAGAGCTTAGAAACTGCCGACAGAGACTCTAGTCTTCGTGCTGGTGCTGGCGGTCCACCGACCAGATCTGCGCCTCATCCTTTTCCAGCGGATAAACGTGCACCATCCAGTTGAAAATTACAGGATGGAATGTACCACCCGCAGCGTCGCAATCGGCTTGCGTAGTAATCGAGCCATGCAGTCCGAACTTCGGATTCTTAATCAGCGCCAGGCCCTTCTGTCCATCCGGCGGAGCGCAGTAGTTCACATGCTCATGCCACTGCGCAATGCTGAGCGGAATGCGTTCATTGAGATCGTCTTCGGTGAAGCGCTTTGGAGCCGTGTACATCACGCCCACCAACCGGTACCCATCACCCTCTTTTTCGTAGAGCAGCGAGGTTGGTTTATCGGGATCGAAATGCCAGACAGCCGCAAACGCATTGCGGTAATTCGTAAAGTGATACTGCTTCTGCGGAATCTCAGGATGGAAGATTTGGAAATTATCGTTGAGCGCGGTGTGATAATCCTTGTATTTTTCCATCACCGCGCGCGCCGCCACCACAACCTTTTCCGCGCGCTCGGAATCGCCAGGCTGTATGGGGCGAAGCGCGGTCATCTTCATATGCGGCCCCATGTCCATATGATGGCCTTCCATCGAATGCATGGCGCCCATTTCGTCGCCTGGCTCCGCTTGGCTCTGGCCCGACATTTTCGACATGTCATGCCCAGGCATGTTCATGCCCTTCATATCATGCATGTCACCGGATGGGCTTGCAGGCGCACTTTCCGGCGACTGCGCAAAGGTAAGTGAAGTAACAAGACACACAGAAAGCACGACCAGCAAGTGTTTCATAGCAATCTCCCCACGTTTTTATGATGTTAACACCGCAGAAGAGCAAGAGTTTCGACGCCAAGATAGGCTCAGAATTACATCAGTAACATGGAGGCACGAGCGCCGCGCCCGTGCAAGCACCGTTTTCAGGAGGAGATGCTCTAAGCGGCCGACCACATGCCCATCTGCGAAAGCACCTTGGTAGCCGCCTCCGTCCCGGAGCGGACGCAGTCAGGCACTCCAATGCCGGAGAAACTATTCCCCGCCAGCGCGAGCCCTGGAAGCCTCTCACAGAGAGTCTGAATCCGCGCGAGACGGTCAAGATGGCCAACCGCGTACTGTGCCATGGCAGCCTTCCACTTGTAGACGCGAAAGAAAAGAGGTTCAGCCTTTATGCCAACGATCTGGCGGAGTTCGTTCCGCACGATCTCAAGAATCTGTTCTTCCGAAGACGAAATAATTTCTTCATCGCGCGCGCCTCCGAAAAAGCAGCGCACCAGCGCGCGATTCGCCGGCGCGCGATGAGGAAATTTGTTATGCACAAACGTCGCCGCCAGCATACGGTGTCCCGCACTACGCGGAACCAGAAACCCGAAACCTAGAGGCAGGGAACGCCGAACCGCCTCGTCATAGCACAGCGTTAGCGTGACCGACGACGTGTAATTGATCTCCGCAAGCTCGCGCGCAAGGCTCGCATCGACAGGCTCAAGCACCACGGCGGCAGCGTGCGCCGGTGCGGCAACGATTACGGCATCGAACTGGTCGCTCTGGTAACCCGCCGAAACCATCCAGCCCCCCTCTTGCGGCAAGACCGATTGCACAATCGAAGAAGTACGCAAAGCGGCCTGATCCAGGCGCTCTACCAGCGCGTCCACCATCTGTTGCATACCTTCTTTCAGCGAGGTAAAGAGTGGCCGAATCGATCCTTTTTCGGCCGCGGTAATTTTCTTTCGGGAAGCCAGCATGGCGCGGCCCAGGCTCCCATGCTCCGCCTCCATCGCGGCAAAGCGCGGCAGCACAGCCCGCACACTGAGTTGCGAAGCCTCGCCACCATACACGCCCGAGAGCAGCGGGTCGGCCAGCAATTCGACCATCTCCAGGCCGTAATGCCGCTCGACCATTTGCGCCACCGTCTCGTCTCCCGACGCCTTGTGCGGCAAATGAAACCATTCGGCAGCCATCCGCATTTTTGTACCCAGCGAAAAAAGCGGCGACATCACCGTCGGCACCATTTTGGTCGGCACCATGAACATCAGCCCGTCCGGCATCACGACCAACCGGTCGCGACCGTTCTTGCGGACGACAATGTAAGTCTTGCGATCGGCATCGTTCGACCCAATCAGCTGATCGCCGAGCCCGATCTTGCGGCAAAGATCGGCGGCCCACGGCTTTTCACTGATGAAGGAATCGGGCCCCGCTTCGACGAGGCAGTCATCGACGCGATCAGTAACCAGCACTCCGCCAAGACGAGGCGCTGCTTCGAATAGCACATAGCTGATGGGCGTTCCTGATCGGCGTTTTTCTTCGAGCGTGAACGCAGCCGACAGACCGGAGATTCCGCCGCCGATGATGGCAATGCGTGGCATGAAAACGGTTCTCAGTTGTCAGTCTTCAGTTCTGCCGCCCGGCTTCGCACAAGCTCCGCCAGCGCCGCTGTCAACGTTCCTGATCCATTCAGGGATTCCGCGCGCCACAGTCGCATGCCCTCTCTTTCCGCAAACTGCTTGAAGAAGATGTCAATGTCATACAGCACCTCGACGTGATCGCACAAAAATCCAACCGGCTGTAGAAATACACCGCGATGACCTCTAGCCTTCAGCCCCAAAATTGTTTCTTCCACCGTCGGCCCGATCCACGCGCCTCCGGACATCCCCTGACTCTGGAATGCAAGTGTCCAATCGGAGTCGGCCAATCCCGCCTCTTTCGCAACCAGCGTCGCCGTTTCTTTCGACTGCGTTTCGTACGGATCCCCCTCCGCAATAGTCCGCGCGGGGACGCTGTGCGCGGTGAATATGATGGGAAGTCTTGCCCCGTGCGCTGCGTTCGCCTTGTCTAATCCGGCACGAAGTTTTTCCGCAAATGCTCGGACCAATGAAGGCTGATCGTGCCATTCGGCGACGAAATCGAGAGTGAAAGTCGCAGCGGCATTTTCTCTGGCGACGGCTTGGCGGTAGAGCCCAACACTGGTGCGCGAGTTCTGCGGCGCAAGGCAGATTCCAATCACCCGCTCGAATTTGTGCGCCGCAATCGCGTTGACGGCATCCGCGACGAACGGCTTCCAGTTGCGCATGCCCACAAACACCGGCAAGCCGAGCGATTGCGAAAGCTGATCGGCCTGTAGAAGGGTCCAGCACGCCAGCGGCGAGAATCCGATAAGCGAATAGCGATGCCGAATTTCTTCAATCACATTCGGCGGCAGTGTGCGGCCACCCGTAACGTAGCTCAAAAATTCCGGAATCTGATCCGGATTCTCCGGGCTCCCGTGAGCGAGAAGAAGCACGGCAATTTTTGCCGATGACCCAATCTCCGATTTTGTGGGTGAGAATGAGTTGACGTGGTTAGCGCAGTAACACGCGGCGGCAAGGCCCAGGGGACAGGATGTCATTTCCTCGGCTCCAACGTCGACTGTAGACCAGCCCCTTTGAACTGCGCGGAGAATTCCGCAGAACTCTCCCGCACAAACTCGCAGAGCGCCTTAACGTTCTCCACCGGCGTCTCCGGCAAAATCCCATGCCCAAGATTGAAAATGTGCCCGGCATGTCCGCCGGCTTGCCGCAAAATATTTTCTGAGCGAGCTTTAATTTCCTTCCACTCCGCGAACAGCAGCACAGGATCAAGATTCCCCTGGACGGCGCCCCGGTAGTCCAACGCCTTCCAGCCCTCATCCAGTGGAATGCGCCAATCGAGCCCAATTACTTCCGCCCCTGTTTCCTGCATCGACGGCAAAAGCGTCGCGCTGTCCGTGCCGAAATAAATAATCGGCACGCCAGTTTTCTGTAACCGCCGAACCAGCGCAGTCGCGTGCGGCAAAACGTACCGCCGGTAATCTTCAACGCTCAGGCACCCGACCCAACTGTCGAAAATCTGAATCGTGTCGGCCCCGGCCCGCACCTGATCCGCCGAATACTCGGCGGTGACCGCGACGAGCTTCGTCATCAACTCGTTCCAGGCGCCCGGCGCCGAATACATCATCTTCTTAGTGTGAATGTAATTGCGCGACCCACCGCCTTCGATCATGTAGCTCGCCAGCGTAAAGGGCGCGCCACAAAATCCGATGACGGGCAACCGGTCTCCGAAATGTTTGCACACCAGCTTGATCCCCTCGGAAACATAGCCCAAGTCGGCGGCGCGATTCGTGCGCAGCCGGGAGATGTCTTCGACGTCGCGAACAGGCTTTTCGATCTTCGGCCCTTCGCCGGCGGCGAAGTGAAAGGGCAAGCCCATCACCTCCAGCGGCAGAAGCAGATCGGCAAAAATAATGGCCGCATCCACTCCGAGAATTTCAGCGGCTTCAATGGTGACCTGCGCCGCAACTTCCGGCTTCTTGCAAATTTCAATCAGCGAATATTGTCTTCGAACCGCGCGATACTCGGGCATGTAACGCCCCGCCTGGCGCATGAGCCAGATGGGCGTCCGCTCCGTGGACTGAGCCTTGGCAGCGCGGACAAAAAGAGAATTGGGAGCGGACATGAACCCTCCAATTTAGCATCTTCGAGCATGCCGCGGCCCCATATGCGCTAGATTCAACGCTCTGAAACTAGCGGCGTCTGCACGCGCAGGTATAATTGGCCCGCAGTTCATAAGATTGGGAGAAACATGCGAACCTGGGCCGCCATCACGCTGATCTTTACGCTAATCATTCCATCTTTATCCTACGGAGCCGACGACGACGCGCTCGTCGGCTACACTCCGCGCAGCAGCCAGACTGAGCGCGAGTGGGAAACCAAGTTCCGAGCCATTCCCGACCCCTCCAATCTGCGCAGCGACATGCAACATCTATCGGCGCGCCCTCATCATGTCGGCTCGCCCTATGACAAAGAAAATGCCGAGTGGATCCTCGCGCGCTTCAAGGAATGGGGACTCGACGCGCACATCGAAACTTTCTATGTGCTGTTCCCAACGCCAAAAGTGCGCGTAGTAGAAATGGTCGCGCCCACCAAGTTCACGGCGAAGCTCGAAGAACCGGCGCTCGCGATCGATCCGACTTCCAACCAGAAATCCGAGCAACTGCCGACCTACAACGCCTACTCGATCGATGGCGACGTAACCGCGCCGCTCGTTTTCGTGAACTACGGACTGCCTGAAGACTACGAAAAGCTCGACCGGCTGGGCGTTTCAGTGAAGGGCGCAATTGTCATCGCGAAGTACTATCACTCGTGGCGCGGAATAAAGCCGAAAATAGCCGCCGAGCACGGCGCAATCGGATGCCTGATCTACTCCGAGCCAAAAGACGACGGCTACTCGGTCGACAATGTATTTCCGCAAGGCCCGATGCGCAGCCCCGATGGTGTGCAGCGTGGCAGCGTAATGGATTTTCCTTCCTCGAATCCGGGCGATCCGCTGACCCCAGGTTGGGGCGCAACCAAAGATGCCAAGCGCCTGCCGATCAAGGAAGCGAAGAGCATCACGAAAATTCCGGTGATGCCGATCTCATACGGCGATGCGCAGCCGCTGCTCGCCGCCCTCGCCGGACCGATGGCTCCCGAAGACTGGCGCGGTACTCTGCCGATTCCCTATCACGTCGGCCCCGGTCCGGCGAAGGTTCATCTGAAGGTTGAATTCAACTGGGACATCAAGCCCGTCAACGACGTAATCGCAAAAATTCCCGGCAGCGGCGCGCCCGATGAATGGATCATACGCGGCAACCATCACGATGCCTGGGTCAACGGCGCGGAGGATCCGATCTCCGGCCAGTCTTCCCTGCTCGAAGAAGCGCGCGCCCTCGGCCAACTGACAAAGGAGGGCTGGAAGCCGCGGCGCACCATCATCTACTGTGCCTGGGATGGTGAAGAACCAATGCTTCTAGGCTCAACCGAATGGGCCGAAGAGCACGCCGATGAATTGCAGGCGCACGCGGCGGTCTACATCAACAGCGATGGCAACGATCGCGGCCTGCTCCAGATGGGCGGCTCGCACAGCCTCGAACAGTTCATCAACGGTGTGGCGCGCGACATCGAAGATCCCGAAGTCCACATGTCAGTGTGGAAGCGCGACCAGCTCAGCAGAATTGCGGAAGCGAAGTCAGCAGAAGACCGCCAGGAACTACGCCAGCGCCCCGATCTGCGAATCAGCGCCCTCGGCTCCGGAACCGACTTCACGGCATTTCTAGATCACCTCGGAATCGCGACGCTGGACCTCGGGTATGCGGGAGAGGATGAGCAGGGAATCTATCATTCCATCTACGACGACTTTTACTGGTACACACATTTTTCAGATCGAGATTTCGTTTACGGGCGCGCGCTCGCGCAAACCGTCGGCACCTCGGTGATGCGTCTGGCAGATGCTGAAGTGCTGCCCTTCGAGTTCGTCAATCTTGCTGACACCGTCGACACATACCGGAAGGATCTCGAGAAATTGCTCTCCACGAAACAGGATGAGATTCGAGAGCAGAACCAAGAACTCGAAGATGGCGTTTTTAACGCCATCAACGATCCGCGAAGGCCAACCGTAGCTCCGACTAAAGAAGAAGTTCCTCCGCATTTGAATTTCGCGCCGCTCGAAAATGCGGTCGAGTCGCTGACCCGAAGCGCGAAGAACTATCATCAGGCACTGGCAAAAAAGCAGGCCGCGCTCGATCACGCGGCGATGGCCTCAACGCTCGCAACCCTAAACCACGAACTGATGGAAAGCGAGCGTCGCCTGACAAATGCCGAAGGATTGCCGCGCCGCCCCTGGTACAAGCATCTGCTCTATGCTCCCGGCGTGTATTCGGGTTACGGCGCAAAAACAATTCCCGGAGTGCGCGAAGGAATCGAACTAAAAAAATACGCCGAGGCGAATCAGGAAATCGTGCGCGTCTCCAAAGCGCTGGAAGATGAAGCGGCACTGATCGACTCAGCCGCGAAAGAACTGGACGGCGCAAAATAGCCGCGGAACTGGATTGTCAGCCATGGCCGCAGCGCCGAGGTTTAGCTGAGAGCTGACAGCTTTAGGGGACGCCCGACTCTCCACTCTTCAAGAACTCGTTCCCTTTTCTCTCGGGCCCGAGACTAACGACGATCGCCAACAAAGTAATCACAACGATCTCAAAGCCAGCCAGTGCCCATGAATATCCCCACCGGTCGCGCAGCGCGTACTCGATCTTGTTCACCGGCGAAGCCACAAAATTTCCCAGCTGATATGCGAGCCCCGGAATCAATCCCCGCACAGCGGCCGGCGACAGCTCATTCAAATGCGCGGGAATGATTCCCCACGCGCCCTGCACTCCTACCTGTATCACAAACGCTCCCATCGCCAGCGCAAGCAGCGTGCTCCCAAAAGCCCACAGCGGAATCACGCACAAGGCCAGCGCCGTCGCCAATACCAGTGTGCGTCGCCGGCCCAAACGCTCCGAGAGCCGCCCAAAACTAAACGCTCCCACCAGCGCACCCACGTTATAAAAGATGGCAACGTCGGCCACGGTCGATGTACTAAACCCGTGCGACTCCAGGAAATGCGGATACAAATCCTGTGTCCCATGCGACAGAAAATTCATCAACGCCATCAAGCCGATCATATAAAGGAACAACGGCCAATTCGTGGCCGCAGCTTTGACAATCGACTTGAATTCCGGCTCGCGGTGCTGCCTCCAAGCCTCCGACTCTTTCACCTTCCACCGGATGTAAAACGCCAGCAGGGCCGGTATCCCGCCGGCCCAGAACATCGCGCGCCATCCCCAGAGCGGTAACACAGTTTTCGCCGCCACCGCCGCCAGAATGTAGCCGCAGGAATATCCCGATTGCACAATGCCGGAAATGAGCCCGCGCCGCTTCGGCGGAATACTCTCCATCGCCAGCGACGATCCGAGTCCCCACTCGCCCCCCATGCCGATGCCGTAAATCGTACGCAGCACAAGAAAGACCGTGTAATTCGGCGAGAACCCGCAGAGCAGCTCGACTACGGAAAAGAAAATTACGTTCGCCATAAGCGGGCCGCGGCGACCGTAGCGATCCGCCAGCATCCCAAAGATGACCGCGCCCACTGGCCGCATCGCCAGCGTCCACGCCGTGGTGGCGATGATCGCCTCAACCGGCACGCGAAACTGCGCGGCCAGCGTATTGATGAGAAAAATTACGACGAAGAAGTCAAATGCATCCAGCGTCCACCCCAAAAAGGCGGCGCTGCACGCATGCCACTGCTCGGAGTTGAGAAAAGGTTCTGAAGCGCGGACGGTCAAAGGGTCTCCGGCGAATGGGCGTTGATAAATCAACGCATTCTAGCGGAACCAGCCTGCTTTATGGCAATCCCAAACTGCCATACGATCGCGGATACGTGACAATCCCCCAGGGCAGCTTGAATCCGTCGATCGTCTGTAGCGGTTTATAGGCATTGGCATCGACCACCACCACATTCCCCGACCGCCCGCACGCCAGCAGAATTTTCGAATCATCCGGCGTAAACGTGAAGTGCCAGCATCTTTGCCCGGTAGGCACTTCGGCGAGGAGATCGAGAGAATCGGCCGAAAAAACCTGGAGCTTGCGGGCTAACGCCGCGGAAACAAAAATTCGCTTGCCGGCCCGGTCGAATGCAACCCCGTAGGGCTTAGCTCCCGTGGGCACGGATTTGACCACATTGAGATTCGAATCCAGCTTCAGCAAAGTACCCGACGTTTCCATCGTCACCGCATAGGAGGTGCCGTCGGGAGAAACTTTCACGCCGCGCGGCCGAATTCCGTACGCCTTCAGATCGACATCGCGAATGTGCTGGCCCGTGGCCGGGTTAAATACTCCCAGCGTATCCTGCGACTCGTTCGCCACCAGCATCTGCTTCCCATCGCGCGAAAATTCGATGCCCTCCGTCTCCGGGCCGGCCGTTGCTACCGGACCTGGAGTCCAATTTCCCACGTGAAACGACGCAATCTGCGCGGGCGGGCCGTTTTCTTCCTCGGCCTCGGCATCTCGTTTCACAGATCCCTTCGCGGATCCCTCCGCAGCACCTTTCGCGGCTCCATCGGCGGGACTGCTCGCAGCCGGAGGAGGTCCGCCCTGCGAACTAGGTTCAAAGGTGGCAAAAAGCCATGTGCCTGAAGGATCGATCTTGAGGAATTCAGGGTTGTCGCCGATTCGTATCCGCTTTACCAGCCGCAGGTGCGCTGTATTGAAGATTCCGAGATCGCTGGTGTTCTTATTCGATGTGACAACATATTTTCCATCGAACGTTATCGTCAGCCCGCGCGGCGCCAGTTCGCCGGTCTGAACTCTGCGGACCACCTTCAGCGTATCGAGGTCGATCATGCTGATCGCCCCGCCTTCCTCGCTCACATACGCGACATTAGTTGGAACCGCCAGATGATGCGTCCAGAGAATCGCTGCCGCTGCCGCGACGACAACCACTACCAGCAACCAGATGAACTTTCTCAAAGCCGTTCCACCTCCGTCTTCGATATCGTACCCGATGACTTGTAAGGAGTGCTGCGCTGCCGCAGCCTATGCATCGTCGGAGCCGAAACGATTCCGTCAGAAAGTAGTGCCGAGGCGCAGGCTGAAGCTGCGCGACGGCCCGATGGCATTCCCCGAGAACAGTCCGCCAAAATCGATCACATTCAAAACATTGGTGAGATTCTGGCCGTCAATCTGAAAGCGCATCTTCATACGGTCCGATTTGTAAATATCCGCGCCCGCAGAGGCATTCACCTGAAACGCCGGCAGGATTCGCCCGCGATCGAAGTTCAGGCGGTCAAACACGGCCTGCCCATATTGCATCAGCGCCGTATCGGGATCGCCGTCGAACTCGAATGGGAGCCCCGTGTCGTATTGAATTCCAGCCGCCAGCCAAAAACGCGGATGCACCTGATACCGGAGCCGCCCGCGCACCGTGTGGCGCTGATCCTGCGAATCGGGGAAATGGCCGGTGGTTGGAATGTCCTGCGCGTCACCCCCCAGAAACAATCCGCCCGTCACCGGATACCAGGCATTGCCAACCTGATAGGAATAACTCAGAAACCCGGAAAAACGGCGCCATTCGGGCAATTCAACTTTTGCCTCCGCGCCGTAGATCACCGACTTGGCAAAGGCAATCGGAAAGCTGATGGCCGTGTTTTCGATCTGGTCGTCATCCGCGTAGTTGGCCACCAGTCGCCGGAAATAATTCACGTCCAGCTTGGTCTTGCCATAAAACACTTTGGTCAAGCCCGCTTCGTAGTAATTCCCTTCCGAGGGTTCCACCGGGAGCCGGAGAAAACTTTCCGGATCGATGGATTGAACCGCGGTCGAATTGGAAAGCAGAATATTTTCAAACGACGGCGTCTGAAAAACGCGGTCATAGGAAAAATGCAGCATCAAGTCGGCCGATGGAAAATAGCGCGAAATCGCGAAGCGCGGATCGACCGCATGACGGTTCAACAAAAGCTGGTAGTGATCCCAACGAACTCCGGCGTTGATCGTCCAGTTCTTCAGGCGAATCTGGTCCTGCACAAAAAAAGATTGCTCCAAATCCGGCCGGTTTCCGATAAAGCCGAAATCAATCGGGGTATCCGGGTCGAACTGCGTCGGGTCGGTGATGTGATAGCGGAAGTTTTCATTCAGAAACATGTTGTCCGACTCGAACCCAAACTTCCACTCGTTGCGGCCATGACTGATGGTGGCGGTGCCGTTGAAATATGCCTCGCGAAAAAAGTTGCCCTGAAAAACCTCAATAGGCGTGGAAGCGTCGTTGGAATTGAAGCCAATCGAATTGTCGCGCACCATGGTCCGAAAATCCGCCGCCGCATTCGACGAAAACGTATGCCGATAGGAAGCGATGCCCATGGTCTCGATATTGTCGGCCGTCTGGAGTTGCCCGTTTGCTTCCTGCACTTGCTCGTTCGGAATGTCGTAGCGCGAAAGTTCGTGCCGCACGATGAATCGCAAGCGATCCTTGGGCGTCAATTCGCGCTCGTAATTGACCGAAAAATCTCCCAGCGTCCCGGTGTTCGTAAAGTTTTGCGGCACCACCGGATTCAAATAGTGCTCCGTCATGCCGCCGCTCGCGCCGGCGCCGACCGCATTCTTGCCCCATGCATACTCGCCCTCGGCGGATGCAGCCGCCGAGTCGAAGCTGCCGCCGGAAAGCACAACCTGCCCGTGCAACCCAGTCTGCAAGTCCTGGAGCGTGTTCACTTCCACCACGCCGCCCATTTTTCGTCCGTACTCCGCGGGAATGCCGGCGGTATAGACGCTCAGCGACTGCACATCGTCGGCATCAATCGCCGGCCCAAAGCTGGGCGAGCGATTATCGGTCAGCGGAATGCCGTCCACCACAAACTGTGTCTGGTACTCCGACCCGCGGGGATGGAGCACGGCGTTCCCTTCATACAGCCAGCCGGGCTGCGAATTCACCAGATCCTGTATTGATCGTCCTGGAAGGGAACCTACCCGAGTTTCGATATCTTCCGAGCCAATCTGATTGACGGCTCCCGCCTGATCGGGGTTAATTAAAGTGTCAGCCGCCGTCACGCTGACCGACTCTTGTACCGTCGCAACCGCGAGCCGGATTGTAAATTCCGTCGGAATCGAGGAATGAATATCAACCGGTTGCGATGTCTCTGCAAACCCAGCCTGCGCGATTTCGATCCGATAAATGCCATATGGCAGGCGCTCCACATCCAGGCTGCCCTGGTCGCTCGTGGTGAGAGCATTCCGATAGTCGTTCGCCTCGCAGGTGATTCGAACGGTCGTCTTTACGCCCAGGCCCGCCGGATCGGTCACCCGCAACCGCAACTCGCCGCGATTGCTCTGGCCAAACGCCCGCCTGGCCAAAACGATTTGGACCAGCATGCTCTGCACAAGAAACGAGAGCGCGTAAAGCACGAAAATTGCGGTAGCTTTCTTCATGAACGGCAAGTCTTTTCAGTCTAGCTGCTGCCTGGACGCGGATTAGCGGCCTTCGCCACGGGGACGGTTACCTTGGGGAGGGTAACTGCCGCTTTGTATTGCCCATCAACCTGAATATTCCTTTCGACGCTCCCCCGTTCACGCTTTATTTCCATGGCCCCGTGGCGCGTCCGGCGGCGTTACACAGCCCTGAAAACCGTGAACAAAACCGCCGGAATGGGAATATACATATGGGTGAGTTCGCGGAACCTCTGCGGACCAAGCTATGGATCAAACCGCCGATTCGACCGCCGGCCTGCCGTTTGCAACCGCAACCGGCGCCGCTTCTTCGCCGAAGCCCTCGGAAAACGAGCACGTGGTCATGGAACTGTTCGAGCAATTTCGCAATCCGCTGTTGCGTTATGCGCTCTCCTTTGGCATTCCGGTGCACGACTCCGAAGAGATCGTCCAGGAAGTATTTCTTGCCCTCTTCCGCCACCTTCAGGCGCGCGGATCGCGAAAGAACCTGCGCGGATGGATCTTTCGCGTCGCCCATAATCTGGCCCTGAAGAAACGCTCACTCAATCGGCGCTCGCAATTGCAAAACGCGTCCGGCGAAAGCGCCGCCGCGGAACAATCCGATCCATCGCCTGACCCCGAAGAACAATTGTCGAACGCGCAAAGGCGGCGACTCCTGCTGGCCGTCGTCAAAGCTCTCCCGCTCGCGGATCAAAACTGCCTCCGTCTGCGGGCCGAAGGTCTTCGCTACCGCGAAATCGCCTCTGTGCTGGGCATGTCTTTGGGAGCGGTATCGATTTCGCTGACGCGATCGCTCGGGCGATTGATTCGCGCGGACAGCAGGCAGTAGCGCACTGCAGTAGCACACTAAGGAGTACGAAAATGTTGAGCAATATGCTGAATAGAGATCAGAACGCCGCTAGCGCGCATTTGTCGGATCAGGAATTGCTCCGCGCCGCCGACGGCGAACTCTCGCCGCGTCGCGCCGATCAGGTTCAGGCCCACCTCTCTGCCTGCTGGGACTGCCGCGCGCGCATGGCTGAAATCGAAGGGACAATCGCGGACTTCGCCCGCGCCCACCGTCACGATCTTGACCATCAATTGCCGCCCATGGAGGGTCCGCGCGCGCTCCTGCGCGCCCAGTTAGCCGAACTCGCCGCGCAGCCTCCCGCTCAATCTTGGCGACGCTTATTTCAATTCAACTCTCCGGCCCGGTCGGCAGCCGCAGTGGCCGCAATGCTTCTTATCGCGGTAACCGTGGGCAGCGTGCTCTTTATTCGCAATCATTCCGCTCGCCGCGCAAGTTGGGCATCGGCTCCATTCGAGCGCGGAGCCGAACCCGACCCAACTCTCACGCCCGGCGCCACCCGCATCGTCAGCATCGGCGATGTTTGCTCAAAGCCCCACGAAGAGGTCGTCAGCCAGGTATCTCCGATCTTGCGCCAGCAGGTCTTTCGCGAATACGGAATCGCAAACGCGCGGCCTGACGACTATGAAATCGACTACCTCATCGCTCCCGGACTGGGCGGAGTAGAAGACCTCCATAATCTATGGCCGGAGCCCTCCACCTCCTCCACCTGGAATGCGCACGTCAAGGATGCGCTCGAGGAGCACCTTCACGAAATGGTTTGCGCCGGGCAGCTCGACCTCTCCACCGCGCAGCGTGACATCGCAACCGATTGGATTGCGGCCTACAAGAAGTACTTCCACACCGGCGCGCCGCTGTCCATGCGATCGAGTCTGGTCCGCCAGGGATCGCTGCCGGAGGTTGACCACGCCACCAACAGCGAGCCGCTGTCAACGGATCCTGAATAAGAGCGAGAGCCGATCAGTTCACACCGGGCGCATAGCCCCAAGGGTTGGGCACCAGAGGCGCACCCCCAAAACCCTCCCGGCGATTGACTTCCCGCGTATTTCGCGGGAAACTCGCGTGTATAGCCTGTCAGGAAAGTAGCGTCATTCAGGCTGCAGGAACAGTCCATGCTCCCGCACCCTACGTCGAGGTCCGCGTCAACGTCCGCGCCGGGCGCCAGCATTCCTCCTCCGCTGCCACTGCCCGATCTCGCTCTGCTGCTTGAGCAGCACGTCGTAGCCGGATTCCCGCCCGATCTCGCTCTCGATCTCGTTCTTAACGAACTGGTAGCCCGCGCCGCCGATGCCACCCACGCCAGCGCCGCCGCACTCGCCCTCCTGCGCGGAAAGCTGATGGTTTGCCGCGCCGCCACCGGACTCCACGCGCCCGATCTCGGCGTCCCCCTCGATACGCGCGACGGTCTCTCGGGAGCCTGCGCGCGTTCGCGCACGCCGCAAGTTTCCGACGACACCGAATGCGATCCGCGCGTCGATCCGGCCATTTCGCGCCGCCTCGGCATCCGCTCCATGCTGGTCGTTCCGGTATTCGCGTATAAAAAAACAGCGACCGACCGCAATCCGCCCCTGACCGGCGTTCTGGAAGTTTTCTCGCCTGTTCCCAACACCTTCACCGAACAAGCGCAGATTTTGCTGGCCGATTTTGCCGACGAGTGCGCGCGCATTCACAACGTATCCAATCAACTGCAATCGCGGCCCCGCACGGAGATCGCCTCCCCCGACGACGATCTGATCTTGTCGGACAAAGATGCGGCGGCGGCCGAGCACGCGGAGACGAGCAGTCTGGCAACAAACGACGCAGGCGTGGACCAGCAAGTGATGGACGACGGGGCCGTTCAAGCCGGTGCTGACGTCCGCCCGCTGTTGATCGATGAAGAATTGGCCACTCAGGTTCCGGAGCTAGAGGTCCTCCCGTCTTCCGAGCCGGCTCCCGCGCTTGATCGTCGACTTCCCTTCCCGCTATCCCGTCAGCCCTACGAAATCTGGACGCTGATACTAGGCGGGCTGGTAATTCTTGCCGCAGCTGCTTTCAGCTTCATGATCGGATCGCGTATCGGATGGCTGCACTCGCAGCCATCGCCCCCGGCAATTGCGGCGCAATCCACTCAAACCCGCGATCCAGCGCCCCCTGCCGCCGTGCCTTCGCCCCCAGGAGCAAAGGCGAAATCATCCGCGCACGGCAAGCACTCTGAAAGAACGTCCGCGGAGCCGCAAAATAAAGAAGCGTCAAAATCGAAGCCGCAAGAAAATCCACCGGGCACAGGCGACGAACTCGTCGTCTACAACAACGGCAAACTCGTCTTCCGCATGAAGCCCACGATCGCGGAAACCCGAAAGCCATCGGCCACCGGGCACGCATCTGCCCAACCCACATCCAGCGTTCCGCGCGGCTCGATCTGGCTGGCACCGGCAGAGGCCGAGAGCCGTCTCGTCACCCGCACCGAGCCTCAATATCCCGCTGACGCTTTAGCCGCGCATCGCTCCGGCAACGTCACCCTGGAAGTCCAAGTCGCCGAAGACGGAACCGTCTCCTCGGTAAACACGCTCAGCGGAGACCCTCTGCTGGCCCCCGCGGCCGCAGAGGCAGTCCGCAACTGGCGCTATCATCCCTACCGCGCGAACAACCGTCCGTCCCAATTCCAGACCGACGTTACGCTAACCTTCTCGCTCCCGAACTAAATGCTCTTCCGAACTACGTGCAGTGGCCACGCTCATCTGACTTATCTATGCCTGAAGATCTGATAGGACCCAAAAGCGAGAATGATACAAACAGGGACGAAACCCAGCATTACCTTGGGTGCGCTTCGCGTGAATACTTCATACAGCACAAGCAGTGCTATGCCGATAAACAGGACAGTTTGGTACAAGCGGTACGCTTTACTAAGTCGCATAAGGCTATCCGTTTTTCTGCCCTCCACTTACAATTTTGGTCTCACTTCTGCAATCTGACATCTGCAATCTGGAATTTGTTCTACGAGTACGCCAACTCCTTCGCTCGCTGCACGGCCTTCACCACCGCCTTGATCAGCGTCACGCGCAGCTTCCCCTCTTCGAGTTCCAGAATTCCATCGATCGTGCATCCCGCCGGAGTAGTGACCGCATCTTTTAACAGCGCCGGGTGATCGCCCGTCTCCAACACAACTTTCGCGGCGCCCATGGTCGTCTGGGCCGCGAGCAGCGTTGCGATATCGCGCGGCAACCCAACCTTCACTCCCGCCTCCGCCAGCGATTCCAGAATGATGTAGATGTAAGCTGGCCCGCTAGCCGAGAGCCCAGTCACAGCGTCCATGTGTTTTTCATCGACGATCACCGTCCGCCCCACGGCCGCAAAAAACTTAGTCACCATTCCCAGATGTTCTTTGTGCGCGAACTTCCCCTTGCAAAGCGCAGTCATTCCCACGCCCTGCGCGCAAGGCGTATTCGGCATTGCCCTCACCACCGCCACATCTTTCTCCAGACCACGCTCGATCATCTCAGTCGGAACCGACGCCGCCACCGAAATCAGCAGCTGATCGTGCCGGACATCCCCGCGAATCTCGCGCACCACATCGGCCACCACCTGCGGCTTCACGCAAAGAAAAATAATGTCGGCATTCCGCACCGCCTCGGAGTTGTCGGTTCCCGCATGCACCTTCAATTTGTCTTGCAGCGCGCGTGCCCGCTCCGCATGAGCCACGGTGGCCCAAGTCTCGCCGGCTTTAAGCAATCCATCCCGCAAAAACGATTGCAACAGAATCGAGCCCATCTTCCCCGATCCCAATATCGCAACCTTGTTACCACCCACTCTCTTGGCCATAACAAATCTCCTGACGACTTCTTTCCGCTACAAGTAAGGACCGCGCAAAAAACAGAGGAAAAAAAAGATCGATCCGCGTAAATCCGTGGCAATCCGCGGGAAAGAAGTTGATCTACTCTCGAATCTTCCGAACCATCCCCACAATCTCCCTTCCAATCGGCAACGACGCCGTAGCCGCGGGAGAAGGCACATTCAAGACATGCAAAAATCGTTCCCTCGCCAGAAAACGAAAATCGTCCACCAGCGTTCCATCCGCGGCCACGGCCTGCGCGCGCACGCCCGAACCGCCAGGAGTCATATCTTCCATCCGCACCTCAGGCAGCAATCGCTGGCACGATCGCACAAACAACCGCTTTGACCACGACCGCCGCATCTCGCCCAGCCCGTTTCTCCAATGCAGCCGCGCCATCGCCCGCAGGCCGGAATACCCAGCCATCTCCATCGTTTCCCCGAAATCAAAATCCGTCCGCCGATAACCCTCGCGCCGAAAAGCCAGCACCGCGTTCGGACCGGCGTCAACGTTCCCATGAATCCGCCGCGTAAAATGAACCCCCAAAAACGGATAAGCCGGATCCGGCAAGGGATAAATCAACCCCCGCACCAGCGACGCGCGCTCCGGAGCCAGATCGTAATACTCGCCGCGAAACGGAATCACCATGATCCCCGGATCGTGCCCGGCCATCCGCGCCACCCGGTCGCTATACAATCCGGCGCAATTCACAACATAAAGCGCGGCGAATTCTCCCGCCCGCGTGCGCACGACCACTTCGCTCGGCGTGTTCGCGAATCCCATCACTCCAGCGCCCGTCTTTACCACCACCCCACGCGCGGCGGCAAGCTCCGCATACTTGGCCGTCACCATCGCGTAGTCGGTGATTCCAGTTGAAGGAACTCTTAGTGCCCGCACTCCGCCCACGTGCGGTTCGATCTCGCGCATGGCAGCGGCATCCAGAAGTTCCAGTCCGCTAAGGCCATTTGACTCGCCGCGCGCGAGTAAGTCATCCAGCCGCGAAGCTTCCTCGGCGGTCGTCGCCACAATCAACTTTCCGCAAACTTCGTGCGGAATTCCATGCCGAGCGCAGAATTCGACCATCTCCCGCGCCCCAGCCACGCACAGCTTGGCCTTCAGCGACCCGGCCTTGTAATAGACGCCGCTGTGAATGACTCCACTGTTGTGTCCAGTCTGGTGCCGAGCCAACCCATCTTCTTTCTCCAGCACCACAATGCGCGCCCGCGGAAACGCCTCGGCGGCCTGCATCGCAAACGACATCCCCACGATTCCGCCGCCGACGACCGCAATGTCATAAGGAGCAGAGTTCATATCGAAGTAAAAGTCTAACGTCTAACACGATTCAATGCGCCCGCGCGTTCCCTGAATGTGACGCGCAAACAAAAAGCGCGGACGAAAGTCCGCGCCCCCAAATAAAACGTTTGGCGATTTCAAATTACCAATTTCCAGAATTGCAAAATTACAAATCCCCTCAGTCCACGTTAAGCGTCACCACATCCGCGCGTCCCGCTCCGCCAGCCGCGGCGGCTAAAACCTGAATCGTCGAATAACTTCCCATCGCCGTGGCGGTCTTAATGTTCACGGTTGCGGACCCCGGCCCGGTCGCCAGCGCTGACGTAGCCGTAACCGTCACCGAGGCCGGACTCGGCGCAACCGCCGGCGACGTATACAATCCGTTCCCGTCGATCGTCCCATTCGCACCGCCGCCCGTCACCGCCCAGGTCACATTCTGACTGCTCCCATTGTTCACAACCGCCGAAAACTGCTGCTGCGTCGCCGACGGCGGCCAGGTGTTCCCAGCTTCATCCGCATAAACATTCGCCGATCCCGGACTAACCGTGACCGTAACCGCTGGAGGCCCTTGTCCACCGCCGCCGCCGAGACCGCCGCAAGCCGCCAGCAGCAACAACCCCGAGAAAGCTAAACCGCAGCCCAGCATCGCGCCGCAGCGAATCCTTCTTCGGCAATCTTTCTTTCGGCCATCACTTCTTCCGCGCCCAATGCCAGCGAGAAAAATGCCCGCCACCGGAATCGTCAAGAACCAATTCCACGCGATCCCAATTCCGCCACTTTTCCCCGAGTCCGCGATGGAGCGGTTTCCCGTATGCCGCCGATCCGATCCCGATCCGCTGATCGGCCCGGTAGTCGAAATGGTAGCTGTAACCGAAGTCGTCCCCGCCCCCGCCGTCAGCGACGCCGGACTAAAACTGCAACTAGTCAGCGCCGGCAAGCTCGCGCAGGCAAACGTGACCGCGCCGGTAAACGTCGCACCGCCCACCGGCGCCGCGGAAAAGCTGTACGTCGCACTCTGTCCCGCCTCCACCGTCACAGTAGTGCTGCCGGTGTCGCTCCACGTGACGTCAGTGCCCACCGTCAAGCTCACCGCCTGCGAGTGCGTCAGTGTCCCGTCGGTACCCTGAATGCTGAAGTTAAATGTGCCTGTAGTCGCATTTCCCACCATGACCGTAAACGAGGCGCCACTCGCCGTCGGCACAAGCGACGAAGGGCTCACCGAACAGACCCCCGGAGCCGCGCCCGCACAACTCAAGTTCACGCTCGACCCATATCCATGCAACGAAGTAAGCGTGCCACTCCAAAAGACGTTCTGCCCGAGCACGGTCGAACCAGGCGCAGCCGTCACCGCCAGCGCAAAATCCGCCATAACCCCGGACACAGTCAGCGAGAACGTCTGCGTCTTAGCCGCCGGAGCGCCTGCCACATTCGCCGCCAGCGTCGCAGTAGTCGGCCCTCCCACCGGCGTTCCGCTCCCCGCGGTAACGGTGAGCGTCACCGTCACCGGATTCCCCGCCGTCGGATTCACCGAACTCGACGGCGAGAACACGCACGCCGCCCCCGAAGGCAGACCGCTCGGGCAACTCAGCGTAACCGTCCCTGAAAACGATCCCGAAGCCGTCACCTGAAATGTACTCGCATTCGACGTGCCGCCCTGCGCCACCGTAAGCGCGTTCGGATTCGGCGATGAAACATTGAAGTCAACGATATGCAGCGTAACCGCCGCATCGTGGGTAATTTTCAGCGAATCCGTGCCCACCGCGTGCGAGTTAAAGCTATAGTCGCCAATCGCTCCGCTCGCCGTCACGGTGTAGGTAGCGGTCGGGGTTTCCTGCGCAGGATTCAAATTGCAATTCGCGGGCACCGACCCGGTACAACTCAAATTAACTTTGCTCGCATAGCCATTGAGCGCCGTCAATGTTCCATTAAACGTCGCCGTCTGTGTAGGAAAAATCGTCTGCGGAGTATTCGAAATCACATTCGTATAATCCGGCCCCAGAGCCAGCGTGTACTCCCAAATACCGCGCCCGTAAGTCGAGACGCGCAGCTTCTTTGTCCCGCCCAGGCTGTAGATTCGAATCGCCGTCACCGGCACATTCGGCAAATATCCCGAAACCCCCGGCGCCGGAGCCGTGCCCACTTCCGTCCAGCTGGCACTAGCAGTCGAACTCACAAACAACCCAACATCCGTCCCCGCATAAACAACCTGCCCCGCCGAATCCACCAGCAGCGCATTCACCGGAGCGCTCGGCAAAGCCGTCAACCCACTCCCCGACCAGTCACTCCAGGTCGCGCCCGCATTCGTAGTCTTGAACACATGCGAGACGGCAAACCCCATAATTCCCGCATAAGCCGTAGCGCCCGACTTGTCATTCGCATCCACCGACACCGACGACACCGTATAGTGCGACGGATTAATCGCCCCAGTAACCTGCGTCATGGTCGCGATCCCGGCATTCGTAGTGACCCAAACCTCGCCGCCCGCCGGCGCAGTAGCATTCGGCCCGGTACCTTCCGTAGTCGCATACACGGTAGTCGACATAAAATCCGCCGTCGGCCCGCCCGCATCCATAGCGCTGACCAGATTGATTTCGTCTCCGGTGCAGGTATTCGACCCAAGCGTGTCGAAATCCACGCTCAACGCGTCGAACGAGCTGGGCGGCACCGTCGGTGTCCCGCGCCACACGCGGCAAGTTCCCACCAGCATATCGGTCTGGCCCTGCGGATCGAGAATGTAGGGCATGTAGTAAGCGCTGCCGTCGCCTCCCACTTCTTCGCTGCCCACACTCAGAGAAAACTGGTCCGTGCTGCACCCAATGCCGAGAGGGCACGTATAAATATTGACGTAAGGATTAGCGGTGTACCACTGCGTAGGATTTGAAGGCGCGATCGCGCTATACCCGCCGTCGCCCCCATTCACAGTCGTCCACTGCCCGCTCTGCGTAGCCGAACCCGTCCCCGCCGATCCATTCCCCTGCGTTCCCCCAAGCATCGTGTTCTGATCGCTCGGATTAAGCGAAAACGAAACAAACTGAGTCAGCGACCCGATCGTCCCACCCGCCACCGACGACACATTCAGATTGTCGAAGCCATTGGCCAGGCCGCAGGTCCCGCTGTCGAGCCGAGTAAGCCCATCCAGCGTCCGGTAAACTCCGCCATCGTTCCCGAAGTACATCACCTCCTTGCCGCCCGCAACAATAGAGTCCAGTCCATGCTGATCCGGGTGCACACCCGCAATCGTGTTGCACCCATAAACATGCGTAAGGTTGATCCACTCATTAGGAAAATTCGGATCGAGAGTCGAGCACGCAGTCGCTCCGCTCGTAAGTTGGCACTTGAAAAGATTCACCGCTCCCGCATAGAGATCAGTAGCCTGCCCGTCCGGCGTAGCCGCGAGATCGAGGTTGTAATAACCGTCCTCGACGCCACACCCGTTCCCGCCGGGATCGCCGCAGTTTGCAATCCCTGCCTCATTGATCTGCGTCCAACTGCTCCCGCCATTCGTCGACCGCCAGATCCCCTCATCCACCACATCCACGCCACCGCCGTCGCTGACCAAGCTGATAAACCAGAAATACACTTCATTCCGCCCCGGCACTACGGCAAGCTGCCCGCGATAAATAGGACAAGACGATCCGCCCCCAGGAATTTGCGCCGGACAATTCGCCACGCTTAAAACACCAGCATTCGGCTGACTAGCCAGCCGAGTCCAATTCGTCCCATTCGTCGACGAGTACACCCCGTGATAGCGAATCGCCGCGAAGAACATTCCCGCCGCGGCGTTGTAGACCACGTCAGTAGCCGAAATCGAAGCCGGACTGATAGCCACGCCCGAGTCCTGCGGGATTTGAAATGCCCAGGTCTGTCCGCTGTCAGTCGAGAGATACAGCCCGCGATTGGTCGCGCCCGTAATGTCGCCGTCGCCAAATCCCTGCGTAGTGGTGCCGGTGGCTGCCATCACGGTGTTCGCGGGTGAAGTGTCCCACGCAAACTTGGCGAATCCTAGCCCCGCAAAAGAATTGCCGTTGTTGGCTGAAGGAATCAAAGTCCACGTAGTCCCGTGGTTCGTCGATCTCAAAATCCCCACCCCGTAATAGCTATCGATCGCATTGTTAGGTTCGCCCGTTCCCACCAGCACGACGCTGCCATCCGCCTTCACCGAGACCGCCCCATTCACCAGCGAAGCCTGCTGATCCGTCAGCGCGCTCCAGGTCACGCCCGTTGCGGGAGAGCTAGCACCATTAATCGACTTCCAAACTCCTCCCGCCGCGCCGGCCACATAAATCGTATTGCCAGTAGCATCCGAAGGATCGATCGCCACGGCCGTAACGCGCCCCGCGACTGCTCCATAAACATTCTGATCGGAAATAAGCGGAGCCGGACCAAG
>JBAQJF010000080.1:0-1536 GCA_049300195.1 Terriglobales bacterium
GAGGAAATCCAGGGGCTCGCGCTGTTCCTCGCCTCGCCGGCGTCGAGCTACGTGACCGGCTCGCAGATGGTCATCGACGGCGGTGTGCTGCTCGGCGTGGCGGATTAGGCTACGGGTAGCAATCACAGCACAACGGCAGGCAGTTGAGGGGCGCGTCGCAAACTGCTTTCGGCGCGCACACCAGCAGCAATGAGTTTCGTTAACCGAAACTTTACCATCTCTGGTCACATCTGAACGAAGGGCGACGAAATCACTCCGGGCCGTAAGTCATGGGCTTTTTCGGGTCGACGTCGCTCCCATCAAGCCATTTGGACGTTCAGCCGGCCGCACCAGCAGCCGCTTCGAAGCGCTGTTGGGTTCGTTCGTGCGACGTGTGTGGGGCGACACCACCATGAACGCGAGCGAGCGAAATGAGTCGAAAAATGCGGCGAGCGGAGCGACGAAATTTCGAGGCACGTCGGGACGTTATCGCGCGACGTGGCGGTACCAGGTTCGAGCCTGCTTTCACCCGCGAAAGCATGCTCTCGCTGGTTAGCGATGCCCTGCAGCACCAACAGTCCGGACAAACGTCCCAAGCGGTTGCATTGTACGATCGAATCCTCTCGCTTAAGCCGGATATCGCCGAAGTTCATTGCAACCGCGGTGTCGCTCTCGTCAGCTTAGGCAGGCTCGAGGACGCGGAAACGGCGTATCGCCAAGCCATCGCACTCAATCCGTCCTTCGCGAATGCCCATAACAATCTGGGCGTGGTCCTGTGCGAGATCGGTAAGCCATACGACGCCGAGCTCGCATTCAGAGCGGCCATCAAACTCAAGCCAAAGGCTCCGCAACCCCGCCTACATTTGGGCTTCGCGCTGAGGCGTCAAAGTAAATTCGGCGACGCCGAGATTGCACATCGCCAGGCCATCGCGCTCGATCCCGGCTGCGGCGACGCTTACACCAGTCTCGGCGACGTGCTCCGCTGCTTAGGCAAATTCGACGAGGCTGAAAAGGCGCTGCGCCATGCGATCAGATTGCGGCCGCAGTCCGCAGATGCCTTCTCAAAGCTTGGGAACACACTGCGGGATCAGGGGAAACTAGGCGAAGCGGTATCCGCATGTCGGCGGGCTGTCGCACTCGATCCTAATAACGCGGGCGCGTACTATCAGCTCGGGGCCGCGTTCGGGAACCAGGGCGAACTTATCGAGGCGGCGGCTGCCTACCGACGCGCTATCGCGCTCAACCCGAAATTTGCAGGGGCGTATAACGACCTCGGCATCGCATTGAAGCACCTTGGCCGGTTGACCGAAGCCCGCCAGGCAGTGGAGCAAGCCATCCATTTAGCTCCACAAAATACCTTGCACTTCCTCAACTTGGGCGAAGTGAGAAGTTTCAGCCCTGGAGATCCGTATTTGGCGGCCATGGAAAAGGCTGCCGAGAACATCCTCTTGCTTCCTACAAGGCAACAGATCGAACTGCGTTTCGCGCTGGCCAAGGCGTACGAGGATGTCAACCGACGAAACGAATCATTCCAGCAACTATTGGCGGCGAAGGCAC
>JBAQJF010000081.1:0-53541 GCA_049300195.1 Terriglobales bacterium
GACCTCTCGCTGCAGCTCCGCATCGTCGCCGCAGGCGCGACGAAGAAACTCCTCCTGCTGATCAGCCGGCACCTGTAGCGCCGAATGCAGCAGATCATCTACGCGTTTCCATCGCTTAGCGTCCATCGGAAGACTCGGGACTCATCTCGCGGTGCAGCCAGGCTCGTGCCGTCGTCCAGTCGCGTGCGACCGTGGCCGCCGACACATTGAGCACTTCCGCGGTCTCGTCGAAATTCAGTCCGCCAAAAAAACGTAATTCCACAACTTGTGCCTTGCGGGCGTCGATTCCCGCCAGCGCGTTAAGCGCGTCATCCAGGGCCACTACGTCCACATCTTTATTTTTTTCTGACACCAGCATGGCGGTGTCTTCGAGCGAGAGCGTTTCGTCATCACCGCCGCGCTTTCCGGCACGATGCCGGCGCGCGTAATCGACGAGGATCTGCCGCATCTGCTGGGCCGCGATGGCGAAGAAATGCGAGCGGCTCTCCCAATGTGGAGGACTAAGCCCAACCATGCGGATGTACGCTTCGTTCACCAGAGCGGCGCTCTGGAGCGTGTGGTCAGGCCGCTCCTTGCGGAGCTGAAAGTGCGCTAAGCGATGCAGTTCCTTATAAACAATCGGTACCAGCGCATCCAAAGCCTTGCGGTCGCCTTCCCGCCAGTCCTGCAACAACGTTGTAATCTCGCCCGCCGACTCGTGTCCCACGAAGCTCCCTCAGGAAGGGGAAAGCGCTTGGCTACCAAGAGTAGCACGGACGATTTCCATGTCAACTGGAACTAATTGAAAAATTGGCTAGTTACGGCATTTCTTTTCGCAAAAAAGACTTTTATTTTCAGGTAATGCCTAGATTTGCCGCGGCTTTGCGCTGTTAAGAGACAGAAGGATAGAACGTTCGCCGGGCTGAGTCCTCTTGAGACAGCAGGAATCGCAGGACCATACCACCTTGAAGGAGCATGACATGAAAGCATTCTCAAAAGCACCCAAGAGCAACGCGGTGTTTGTAGCAGCCCTCGCCGTCATGATGTTGGCGGGCTCGATATCGGCCTTTGCGGTGCCTTCTGGACAGGTCGCGCGTATCTACAACGCGGTGACCTTCACCGGCCAGTGCTGTTATCTCTGGAATGAGACGGTCCAAGTCACAGAACCCGCCAAGTTGGTTCCAGTCATCGTGACCTGGAGCGCCGACGTTCTGGTCAATGATGAATTTCTGGTTGGCCTCAGTCTGAATGGAAGCGCGTGCGTTGCCTACGGGTCCCGTGAGATAGCTTTCTTTAGGTTAATTGAGAACAGTGCGGTGAATGCCACGCATCAATGGATCGTGTTTCCCAGCGACGGACTGGTGAAAGGCACGAACACCTTTGCTCTGTGTGGTGGCGGAGCCAAGTCGGCCTCCGACAGCATCAGCTTCGGCCTAAGTACGCTCGTGGTCCAGATCTCCAAGTGACGCAGGGATAGGCGGATTCCTCTTCGGGTGGAATCGCCCTGGGATACCAGACGACAAGAGTAAGGAGAGTGATATGAAAGCAGCGTCCAGAGCAAGAAGAAGCAAGGCCGCGTTCGTAGCAACGCTCGCCTGCATTATGCTGGCGGTATCGATATCGGCCTTTGCGGTTCCCCCCGCGCAGGTCGCCCGCGTGAATGACGCCGTGACCTTCACCGGCCAGTGCTGTTTTCTGTGGAAGGAAACAGTCAAAATCACCGAACCGGCCGTCGTGGTCCCAGTAATCGTGACCTGGAGCGCCGATGTTGTGGTCAACGACGAATTTCTGGTTGGCCTCGCTCTGAACGGAGGCCCATGCGCCGCGGACGGGTCCCGTGAGATACCTTGGTTTTACGGGATCTCCGGTGCGGCGAATGCCACGCATCAGTGGATCGTGTTTCCCAGTGACGGACTGGTGAAAGGCAAGAACACCTTCGCTCTGTGCGGTGGCGGCGCCTTCTCACCCACTGACACCATCAGCTTCACCCTGAGTACGCTCGCAGTCCAGATCTCCAAATAACAAACGAGTCGAGGATTGTCCTAGCGAATGATGAGGATCGCGGCGAGAAGCCTTCAAACTTACCGGCCCGACTCGTGCCCCACGAAGGTCCCTCGGGAAAGCGATAGTGTTTGGGTAGCTAGGGTAGCACGGCCGCTTCACATGTCAATCGGAACTAATTGAACAATTGGCTAGTTACCGCATTTCCTTTCACAACAAGATTTTTATTTTCAAGCAATGCCTAGATTTGCCGCTGCTTTGCGCTGTTAAGAGACAGAAGGACAGAACATCCGCTCCGGGGAGACGGCCACAACCGGAGACAGTCCTAAACTCTTCTTGGAGACCCTATATGACTAGCAGGCTGCTTCACTCTGTGGCAATTCTCGCGATGGCGTTGGTTGGAATGCAAGGTCAGTGGCTAGCCGGGCAGGCAGATCCCCCCGCTGCTAGTGCCGGGGCAAAGAGGCCACTGAGCATTCTGCATGCGATGGATGTTCCGTCAAAACCGTCGGGCGTTATTCGCCCGGCTGGATCGCAGTCTGAGGCAGTGGCCCTAGGCCTGGCCAAAGTGAAAACTTATCGGTTCAGGACAGTCGATTATCCAGGTGCCAGCACATCGGAAGCCTGGGACAACAACAATGGTACAGCGGTCGGTTCCTTTACTTTCTCCACCGGCGCCGATATTGCTTTCTATTTTCACGACAACTCCTACCACTTGGTGAATGTCCCGCTCTCTCTTAGCAGCTATTTCCTCGGGTCGAATGCATCCGGCCAGATGGTGGGTGCCTTCGTAGATCAAACGGGTGTGGGCCACGGATTGTTCTATGACGGGACTAGCTTCGTTGCCATTGATCCGCCCGGTTCACTTTTCACAGAAGCGGCCGATATCTCGGACTCAGGTGCGATCGTCGGCCAGTATTACGATGGCACCACCAACCGTGGTTTCGTGGATAATAGCGGGACTTTCACCAACATCGACTTTCCTGGAGCGACATATACGCTCGCAATCGGCATCAATTCCACGGGAGACATCGTTGGCTTCTATAACGACGCTGCTGGAACTCACGGGTTCCTGCTGAGCGGTGGGGTTTATCGCTCCATTGATTTTCCGCTTGCCATCGCCACCGAGGCAGATGGCATCAACGACGCGGGCGAGATCGCTGGTTTTTTCTTTGACGCAAGCGGCGCGCATGGATTTACCTTCGCCCGCGGTGCGTTTAGCCAGATCGACGTCGCGGGAGCAGCCACCACCTTTGTCCGTCGTATCAAGAACAATGGCAACGTGGTCGGATCATATCGTGACGCCGGTGGCATCTCTCACGGAATAATCGGCCGCTAGGCAGGTTGGCGAACGGTGTGTAGTTTATTCACTCAGTAGGCAGAACTGCGACGTCGAGCTGAGCACAAGAAAGTCTAAGTAAAGAACGATGTGGTTTGCGGGTGGTTGTCTTATCTCAGTAGCAGACGCTCCAAGGAATAAGAAGGAGCGAGTTTTCAAATCCCAGGAGGCGGTATATGACTAAAAAATTGTTTCACACTCTGGCAATTCTTGCGGTGGCGTTCTTCGCAGGGCAAGGTTTGCCGTCTATGGCACAGTCAAGTCCCGTGCCCGACGGCATCGGCCCAATTGGATTCTTTGGGAATTACGGGCAGCATGTCCCTCCGAAACCTCAAGCGGCCGTTCGCCAGAGCGCTGGGTCGCAACAGGATGCCGTCGCTCAGGGCCTGGCTAAGACGAAAGCTTACAAGTTCAGAACGGTGGACTACCCGGCCGCCACAAATACGCCTGTCTCTGACTATAACGATAAAATCGTCGTGGGCAGTTTCCGTTTCGGCAATTCCGAGTCTACCGCCTTCTACTACAAAGGCACGACTAATTACATTCTGACGGTGCCCGGCTCCTCCAACAGCGTGTTGATCGGTATCAACCCTCATGGGCAGATGGTGGGCAGATTCACAGATTCAAATGGAAACCACGGATTTTTCTACGATGGAAAAACCTTTACGACCCTCGACTTTCCTGGTGGTAATTCCACTGAGGCGGACGGCATCAATAGTTCCGGCGAGATCGTTGGCAGTTTCCTGGACGGCAGCATTGTCGCGCACGGCTTCTTGTACACGAACGGTAGGTACACGCAGCTCGACTGCCCTGACTCGATGGGAACCCTTGCCTCCGGTATCAACTCTAGCGGAGAAATTGCCGGCACCTGCTATTACGGCTCGACCTATCACGGATTTCTGCTGAGCAACAAGGTTTATATCGCGATTGACTTCCCCGGTGCAATGTCAACCATCGCGAACGGCATCAACGACGCGGGCTATATTGCCGGCTGCTATGACCCGGCCTCTACTAGCGGCTGCTATTTCAACGCTACAACAACTCACGGCTTTACCTACATTAACGGTGTATTTACGCAGGTGGACGTTGGGGGAGGCGCGGTAGCCACCGCCCTGATTCGCATCACGAACACCAAGAACGTGGTCGGCTATTACCAGGACAGCCTCGGCGAGTTACACGGGGTCATTGGTAAATAAGTCGGCTCGTGACGGAAGCAATCCGAGCCACGTGCGGAAGGAGGTCCCATAATGAAGCACTCAGCGTACTCGATGGCGATTGTCGTGCTGTTACTCTGTGGCGGAGAGCTGCCATTGTTGGCTCAGCCAGCTTTACTGGCCGATGCTCATGGCCAGGCTCGGCTCAGGGCGTACCAATTTCGTTCCGTGGATTACCCGGGCGCAGCAGACTCGACGATTTCCGATTACAACGGCAAGGTTGCCGTGGGCCTCGCCGACGGTGAAGCATTTTACTTCAAGGGGACCACATACACAGTCCTGACCATCCCAGGAGTTCAGGCGATTGAGCCGACGGGAATCAGTCGCTTGGGCGTCATGGTGGGATCGTGTGAAGAGGGCGGAATTGCAAAGGCTTTCACCTATGACGGAATGCACTTTGTCACATTCGGTTTTCCCGGCGCCTCCACTTTGGCGACCGGCATCAATGACTCTGGCCAAGTGGTTGGAGTCTACGTTTTGGGCGGCACCCAATATGGATATCTTTACTTCAATGGGAACTTCACGACAATAGCCTATCCGGGCGCCCTACAGACGACACCACAGAGCATTAATTCGACAGGCGATATCGTTGGCTACTATTCCGGTGTCGCGGATTATGACATCCATGGCTTTTTGCTGAGGAATGGCTCGTATTCTTCGATCGACTTTCCCCTTGCAAAGCAATCTCAGGTCTCAGGCATTAATGACTACGGAGATATGGTGGGAAGTTATGATGGTGCCGGCAGCGAGATGTTTCTGTATGTCGATGGCGGCTACTATCAGATCCCCGGCGTCACAGGCGCTGCATTCACGTATCTGACCGCAATCAAGAACAACGGGGATCTAGTGGGAGGCATAATGGACGTTTCAGGAGGCATCCACGGAATTATCGGGCAGTAGCTGATTGGGCGCAGCGTTGTAATCAGTCGGTAGCGGAGCGTCGAACACGTCGACTCTCAGGCGATCGCACTCGAAATTCTGTTTCATCGTCTGGCAATTCTTCTGGCAGTGCCCTCGCGGAGGGGGAGGCCGACTGCTGATAGCGCAGTCGGTCGCCGCAGAGGGCGGCAGAACCGCAGGATGTGGTCGGAATTGTGGTGGATACCTTGGGCGAGGTACGCGGCTTCATCGATAAATAAAGGGGATTGGTATGAATAAGAAGCTGCTTCATTCTTTGGCAATTCTCGCGCTGGCGTTCCCGGCTGCGCAAAGTCAGATGTCGGTGGCACAGTCGATTCCGGATCGCAGCCCCGGTCGGCCCTATACAACCGCCGTTAGCCAAGCGGCGAATTCAACAGCTATTTCTACTACAACCAGTACCCAGGGCATCAGTGCAAATCCTGACGCCGCGGCCCAAAAGCCGGCGAAACAGAAAACCTATAAGTTCCGGTCAATCGACTATCCAGGTGCGTATCGCTCGTACGCTTCCGACTTCGGCGATGGGATGGTGGTGGGTCGTGCCTATAGCACGGATACTAGTGGCGCCTTTTATTGTCGCGGCCTGTCTTACTACCCTGTCAACGTGCCCGGCGCTTATCAAAGCCAAATCGAAGGCATCAACTCTTCGGGGCGAATGGTGGGCTACTTCGCGGATGGCACCGGAGATCACGGATTCGTCTATGACGGGAAAAGCGTCACTACCTTGGATGTTCCTGGTGCGGTCTCCACGGCGGCCTACGATATCAACGACGCGGGCGTGATTGTCGGCCAATATGACGATTCCAGTAATAGCTATGGTTTCCTATATAAGAACGGAAACTTCACCACCATCACCTTTCCTAATGGACACTATACCGTCGCTTACGGCATCAACTCCAATGGAGAGATCGTCGGCTACTACACCGACTCGATCGGAGCCGGTCACGGGTTTCTGCTGAGCAATGGCATGTATTCGTCATTCGACGTTCCAGGCGCATACGCCACCTTTGCATACGGGATCAACGACGCCGGTGCGATTGCCGGTGGGTACGACGACTTATCCGTCGGGCATGGTTTTGTTTTTTCCGATGGTGTGTTCCGGCAGGTGGACGTGCCGGGAGGGGCTTCGACTGCTTTGTTCCGCATCAAGAACAATGGCAATGTGGTCGGGATTGTTGCGGATAGCCTCGGCGAGTACCACGGGGTCATCGGCAAATAGGGGATGGTATGAATAAGAACGTGCTTCATTCTTTGGCAATTCTCGCGCTGATGTTCTTTGCGGGGAAATGTGAGCTGTTGACGGCGCAATCCGGAGTTATCAAGAGGAGCGGAGCCAAATTGCCGGGTGCTAATCACGGATTGGCTCTAGCGAATTCTCATGTAGACTCTCGGCGGGCCCCTGAGTCTCATCCGGACCCTGTCGCCGAAGGGATGGCAAAGACCAAGACCTATAAGTTCAGGTCGATTGACTATCCTGGCGCAGTTACCTCGACCGTTTATGATTTCAACGGCAAAACCGCGGTAGGTCAGTTTTACTCACCGTTTAGTGCTTTCACCTTTCATAGCGCTTCCTACGCGCCCCTGAATATCCCGGGCGCCATATTTAGCAGCGGGTACGGCATCAACACATCCGGCGAGATTGTGGGCGAGTATGAGGATTCGTCCGATGACGTTCACGGATTCCTCTACGACGGCAGTCGCTACACGACCATGGACTATCCCGGATCTGCCTTAACTAAGGCTTGGGATATTAACGACACCGGTCTGATCGTCGGGTACTATATCGCTTCCAACGGCGTCTATCACGGGTTCTTGTACGACAAAGGGACATTTACGGGAATCAATTTCCCCGGCGCCGATGGCACCTCTGCCTACGGTATCAATTCCAGTGGAGACGTCGTCGGCACTTATAGCTTGGCCGGCATACAAAACGGATTTGTTCTGAAAAACGAGCGCTATTCCACCGTCGACTTTCCGGAAGCAGACAACACGGAGACGTTTGGGATTAACGACGCAGGGTCGATCGCCGGCTTCTACTACGGAAACTCTGGGAACGATTATGGATTCACTTACATCGGAGGTGTATTCCATGAGGTGGCCGTAGCCGGGGCCGTGGACACGTTGTTGTGTCGTATCAAGAACAACGGAAACGTGGTCGGAATTGTGGTGGACGATTTGCTCGAGCAACACGGCATAATCGGCCGCTGATAGGCTCGCCGGCGGCCTCAATTAGGTTCATGGGAGTAGGTCTTCCCCAGGGGATGCTTATGACTAAAAAGGATGTACTTCTCTCGATTGTCGTGCTGTTGCTTTCGTATGGACAAATACAGTTGTCGATGGCGCAGTCGGCTCCGAGCAGAGGTTCTGTCCGCTCGCTTGAAGCGCTGACCATTCGTCATGCAGCGCACTCGGACGTTGGTTTTCCCGCAGCGGAAATGCGGAATGCTGGAGACCAAGCCGACGCGGTCGCGCTAGGACTGGCCAAGACCAAGGTCTATAAATTCCGGTCGATTGACTACCCGGGTGCGATTGAGTCATTCGTTTATGACTACGACGACAGAAGCGCGGTAGGTTGGGCCGCCTACCCTGGCGATGATGTAATCGCCTTTTACTTCCACGCTAATACTTATCGTTTCCTGGATGCGCTCCCGGCTGCGAGTTTCATTCATGGCATCAATGCCTCCGGCCAAATGGTGGGCACGTATTACGATTCAGCGGATATAGGCCACGGTTTTCTCTACTCTGGAAGCACCTTAACCACCATCGACCCTCCCGGCTCTACTTCCACATCGGCTTGGGGAATTAGCGATACAGGCTCGATCGTGGGCTTCTACTCCGACGCAAGCGGCGGCCACAACAGTTTCCTTTATAAGAAAGGAACTTTCACCACTATTGAGTATCCCCACGCGGCACAGACCATCGCCAACGGTATCAATTCCGCCGGCGACATTGTCGGATACTACGACGATCCAGCACACGGATTTCTGCTAAAAGGCGGCACTTACTCCTCGTTTGACTTTCCTATGGCGGAAAGCACGGAGGCCTATGCCATTAACGACGCCGGCGAAATCGCCGGAACTTATATCGATGCGAGGGACGTTGAGCATGGGTTCACCTATTCAGGCGGCATGTTCACCCAGGTGGACGTGCCGGGTGCAGCCGACACTGAACTGTACCGGATCAAGAACAACAAGAACGTGGTCGGATCTGTGAAAGATAGTCTCGGCGAGGTCCACGGCTTCATCGGAAAATAGGAGACTCGGTATGAATAAGAAACTATTTCACTCTCTGGCTATTCTCGGGCTGGTATTTTCGGCGTCGCAAAGTCGGATGTCGATGGCCCAGTCGACCTCGGATCGAAGCGGCCGGCAGTACATAACCGGCGTTGGTCACGCGGCGTATTCACCAGCTATCCTTGCGACAACCGCCAGCCGGGGCGCGGATGCGAATGCCGATGCCGTGGACCTGGAGCCGGCGAAACAGAAAACCTACAAGTTCCGGTCGGTTGATTACCCGGGCGCGACCCAAACCTATCTGGATGACTACGACGCCGGCACGGCGGTGGGCGAGTTCTACTACCCGAGCGCGGATGACTATTTCTATTTTAGTGGTAACGCCTATCACTTGCTGAATATCCCCGGCGCTCCCGGCGCCGAGATTAACAGCATCAATTCCTCGCGGCAAATGGCGGGCGCGTACGAGGATTCAGGAGGGAAGGAGCACGGATTCGTCTACGACGGGAAGAGCCTCATCACGATTGATGCCCCCGGGGCGACCGAGACATACGCTCGGAAAATCAGCGACTCGGGTCTGATCGTGGGATTTTATTACAACTCGAAGGGTGTTCAGCACGGTTTCCTGGATAAGAATGGGACTTTCACCGATATCAACTTCCCTCACTCATCCGCAACGTATGCAAACGGCGTTAACTCCAATGGAGACATCGCAGGCTCTTACAACGACTCGCAGGGCGGCGCGCACGCCTTTCTGCTGAGCAACGGGATGTATTCGTCAATCGACTTTCCTAACGCAAAAGGCACTTTCGGTTATGACATCAACGATGCAGGAACGATCGCGGGAACCTATGAGGCCGGCTCAGAGCACGGATTTACCTATGCTGGCGGCGTGTTCACGACGGTGGACGTTCCGGGAGCGATGTCCACGACATTGTTGCGCATCAAGAACAACCAGAACGTGGTCGGATACCTGGAGGATAGTTTGGGCGAGATCCACGGCTTCATCGGCAAATAGGAGGATTGGTATGAACAAGAAACCTCTTCGCTCTTTAGCAATTCTTGCGCTGGCGCTCTCGGCGTCGCAAAGTCAGATGTTTCTGGCACAGTCGACTCTGGATCAAGACTCTGGCCATCGGTACATAATCGACGCTCGTCATCCGGCAGATTCCACCTTGCGCTCTGCCGGGAGAACGACTCTGAATGCCGTGGAATCTGCTGGGCCAGCGAAAACCAAGACTTACAAGTTCAGATCAGTCGATTATCCCGGTTCGAACAGCTCGTACGCTTTTGACTCCAATGGCAAGATAGCGGTTGGTCGTGTTATTGCGCCGAACGTTAGTAGCGCTTTCTATTTGCAGGGTACTTCTTATCATATTCTTGACGTACCAGGCGCTACGTCAAGTCAGATCGTCGGTATCAACGCTTCGGGCGAAATGGTGGGCGGCTACACGGCCAACCATCAAGATCACGGTTTTCTTTATGATGGGAAAAACTTTGTCACACTCGATTATCCCGGCGCCCTCGCCACGTATGCATGGGATATCAACGACGCGGGTCTGATCGTGGGCAACTACGAAGAATCCAGCGGTGCGAATCACGGTTTTTTGTACAAGAAGGGATCTTTTATCGCTGTCGACGTAACCGGAGCGCAATACACTTACGCAACGGGTACCAATTCAAGCGGAGAGATTGTCGGCCTCTACGTCGACTCGGCCGGCGGGGAACACGGGTTCCTGTTAAGCAACGGTATTTATTCCTCGTTTGACTTTCCGGGTGCAGCCTACTCATTCGCGTTCGGAATCAACGACGCCGGCGAGGTCGCCGGCGGGTGGGGCGATGCCAGCGGCAGTGTCCTGCACGGGTTCATCTATTCAGCTGGCGTGTACCGCCAGGTGGACGTCCCGGGAGCTGGCAATACGGAATGGTATCGGATCAAGAACAACGGTAGCCTTGTCGGATTCGTGCAGGATAGTTTTGGCGAGGGTCACGGGATCATCGGCCATTAGGCGGGCTATTGAGCGGCGGTCGGTTCAACTCTCAGGAGAAAGTTTATGACTGGAAAGCTACTTCACTCGCTATTAGTTCTCGGACTGATATTTCTTTGCGGCCAAGATCGGCTCTTGGCGCAATCGACCTCCAACGATGACAGCCACGCCAAACGCGGGTTGCACGGTATTGGTCATTTCCCGGTTGTTCCAGGCCACTCTCATGCCGCAGCTTTCACAACTAAAGGACCGCATCCGGACGCGATCGCCCTGGGGTTGGCCAAGAAGAAGGCTTACCAATTCAGGTCGGTTGACTTCCCGGGCGCGAGCGGGTCGAATGCCATCGACTTCAACGATGGCACCGCGGTGGGGTGGTTCGAGTATCCGAACACTGGTGTTAGCGCCTTCTATTTTCGCGGAACTTCATATCAATCGCTGAATATCCCGGGCGCCACCCGGAGTTATATCGTGGGCATCAACGCTTCCGGCCATATGGTGGGAGCCTATACGGACTCAGCAGATCGATACCACGGATTTACCTTCGACGGAAATACCGTTGTCACTGTCGATGCTCCCAACTCAGCCGATACGGAGTTGGACGACATCAACGATATCGGCTCGATCGTGGGGAGTTACTACGACCTCAGTGGTAAGCAGCACGGATTCCTCGATAAAAATGGCACCTTCACTACTCTGGACTTTCCCGGCGCCTCTTCAAGTGGTGCCGGCGGCATCAATTCCAGCGGAGAAATTGTTGGCTATTACGTCGACTCGGGCGGCGCCGAACATGGCTATCTGCTGAGCAATGGAAGTTATTCTTCAATCGACTTTCCACTGGCCGACGATTTTACCGCTGCGTTCGGGATTAACGACGCCGGCGAAATCGCGGGCGGATACGCCGATGCGAACAGCCAGTTTCATGGGTTTACATATTCCGCTGGCACATTTACCCAAGTGGACGTAGCCGGAGCCCCGAGTACTTTCCTGCACCGCGTCAAGAATAACGGGAACCTGGTCGGATATGTATACGATGACCTCGATGAGATCCACGGCGTGATCGGCCACTAGCCCGACACCCCAAAGCATCGCTCCCACCCACAAAAATATCTTGGTCGCCGATGACAAGATTTTCCGCGACTTTGCGCTGTTAGAGACAGAGGGCCGAATCGCTCCCGATGCGTGAGCCCCTGGCGAGACCTGATGCGATATTGAGGCTGGCATCGACAAGATGCCTCAAAAAGGAGAGATCTGTAATGCTTAAGAAAACCTTGTGGTTCACTTTGATTCTGAGCCTCACTTCCGTGGCCGTGGCGCAAGAGCGAGTCCAGCCAATTCCCACAACGAGAAGGGTGGAGGCAGATTCGCCCCAGGCGACTCAAACCTGCGAGGTCACGTATTCCAGTGGGGACTTCTACCACACGGCCACGCAGTTCTGCGTTACCGTGAACGGTAATATTCCCCAGTTCTCCGTAAGGCACGCCCAATTGTTCACCCCAGCCGGGGATGCGGCGGATTTGGAAGGTTATGGGTTCTGTGACGTCACGGCGGGCCAGCGCTACTACGACTATGCGGGGTACGACAACGGCTTATGGAATGCTTCGACGTTGAAGCAGAACGGCAATAAGGTCACGGTAACGCGGACAACCAAGGACAGAAACTGGCAGCTGACACAGACCATCGTGAATGTGCCGGCTACCGCGAGCGCCGTTGGCTCGGCGAAGGTCACGATGAAGCTGAAGAACCTTACGGGCGTCAGTCGCTCCGCCAACCTGTTGCGGTTCGCCGCTGAGGAAGTCAGTGGCGTCAACAACACCTACAATGCGACGCAATATTCCGCGAGCGGACAGTTCCAATACGCAGCAGGGCTAATGATTACTCTCAACAGTTTTCCGTCTGGTTTTAGCGCAGAAGCATACGTGCAAAACATTCAGTCGGGGCCCGATCCATGTTCCCCGCTCAACCAAGAGGATCCCACCCTGCCATACGTGGGCCTGGGCTCGATCGTAGCCCTGTGGGAAACGGGAAGCACAATGATCGCTCCTGGCAAAGTGGCCACCGTGACGAGTATCTACCAGGGCTTTTAATTGGCGATTAGGGCTGGCCGCGATTGCACGTCGTTTACAGGCAAGGTTGCGCCTCATTCGAGACCACGCAGGGTGGGTGGCTCGCAGACTCTGCCTCGAAGTTGTCGGCGATCAATCACGACAGCGCCGGCAAATGCCGGCAAGAATCCATTTGTTTCACACGAGGTGATGTCATGAAGGTCCGAACTCTAGCGCTTTCCGTACTCTTATCAATGTTGCCATTGCGCGGTCTGCTCCAAGCCCAAATCACCGGTGTAACCGCGGGCACGGACCTGACTGGCGGCGGCACCCAAGGCAACGTCACGCTCAACTTAGACACAACCAAAGTGCCGCGGTTGGCAGCAGCCAACGCCTTCACCGCGAATCAATCGGTGAAGGGAAACATCACTGCCACCGGAACCGTCGCGGGTAGCGAGTTCCTGTTAGGGAGCAATCTCTTTGGCGTCGGCTCGTTCGCCAATGGCAATGCGTTTCTTGGATTCTCGGGGAACACTTCAACCAGTGGTACCAACAATACAGGCACTGGCTATAAGGCCCTGCAATCCAACACCAGCGGTGGTGGCAACACGGCGATCGGCAGTTTCGCGATGTATTCGAATCAGACCGGAGAAGTAAATACCGCAGTTGGCGCCTATGCCCTCTATTCCAACGTGGGTGAGGTAAACACAGCTTTGGGCGAGCAAGCGCTCGTTTCAAACACGACGGGTTACGAAAACACGGCTGCGGGTTATGACGCACTCAGCAACAACGTGAACGGAGGAAGTAATGTTGCGTTTGGAGTATATGCGCTCTTTGATAACACTTCAGGAAACTACAACACCGCAGTGGGAGAAAGCAGCGGCGGCGGAATTACGGGCGCCAGTTCATCCAACACATTCCTGGGATTTAACGCTTCGAACTCCGTCAACCCAATTAACAACGCTACCGCTATCGGGGCCAGTGCAATCGTCGGGGAAAGCAACGCGTTGATCCTGGGAGGAACCGGGAAAACCGCCGTGACCGTAGGCATCGGTTCCGCGACTCCATATTCGGATTATGCCCTTGACGTCGAAACGATAAAGAGCAACGGCGTCATCAACGGAGGTGTAGTCGTGAATGCCAGCGGCGGCAACCTCTATTTGGGAATGACGAATACGGTCCATAAATTCAGGGTTGACACGAATGGTGTGGCGTATGCCGACGGAGGATTTGTTGCCAGCGGCGCGGATTTTGCCGAATCCGTATCCGTGCGCGGCCAGAGTTCTTTGTACCTACCCGGCGATCTGCTCGAGATTGCCAGTGGGGCGCACCGTACTCTCACTCTTTCCCAGTTACCCTACTCAACCCGTGTTGCGGGTATCTACTCCACCAAGCCGGGAGTCCTCGCGAGCCCGCATGCCATGGACGAGAAGATCGATGGTGAAGTGCCGCTTGCCATTGTCGGGATCGTGCCTTGCAATGTGACCACCGAGAACGGTGCGATTCATGAAGGTGATTTATTGGTCGCTTCGTCGCGCCCCGGCTATGCCATGAGGGGTACTGATCGAAGCCGGATGCTCGGAGCTGTGGTTGGCAAAGCGCTGGAGCCGTTGTCGAAAGGCGCTGGCTCGATTCTGGTTCTGGTTACCTTGCAGTAGCAAGCACTGCCATTAGCTCCACCAAATCGCCTCTGAAATGTCGGATCCACTTTGGTGGTTGGGACACTTCAACCCTTACATCTGGTTATGCACGGTAGCTGATTCTGTCAGGGTGGTTGTTGCCTGATAGCTCGCTCCGGGAATCAACAACTGGATTACGCTATTGAAACGCCAGTGGTAGGGAAAAGTGACGGTGACGTTGGTACCGACGGTGACGGGCCCCGTTCCGCAGGCTGGCGCACATGGTGTTCCGCAAACGCACCCGCGATTGATCGTGATGACGAGATCATCCGTCGGATAGCTCGAGCATCCCGAAATTATGTATTGGTAGGTTAGGATTGCCTGTGTTTCGGAAGGTGGAGGGCGGACTGTGCAAGTTCCCTGGTTTGCGTTGGGCAGAACCCCGCTGCCCGCCAGCGAATTGAAGATTGCGATCACGACAGGTTGCAGGGAGTCGGGGCCTGCGCTCGGATCGCTGGAGCCTGCCGCACTAATGTCGGTCATAGGCTGCGCGCCCGCGACGATAGCGCCCTCCTGCGCGGCCTGCTCGATTTTCTGTTTCTGGTTGAAGGCGCCGCTGAAGTCGTAAATGCCGACGACGAACACCACGAGCAACGGGATGGTGATGGCAAACTCAAGGATGGCGGAGCCTTCGGTCTTGCGTAGCCATTCTGTACCACGTTGCGCCCGCAGGCACACGGGGGTCGAAAACTCAAATTTTCCCAACCGAAACATGCTAGTTTTCCATCCTGCTTTGCGCTTCTGCGCCCACGGTGAACGACCCAGCGGTGAGGGAGGTGAAAGGCACATAGAACGGAACTGGGAATCGAAAGCTTACTGTGGCTCCGCAGACTTGGAAGTCGGTTCCCCCGTCTGCGCAGACTGGGGCTGGGGTGATCGTGGCATTGATCACAACCTCGCGGCAAATGAGAATGTTGCCAGAACTGGTGCATCCCGAAGACGGAGTGCCCGCACTGCTCATGATTTGTGTCGGGTCGAGGCTGGAGGCTTGCAACACCGCAGCGACTGCATTGACCACCGCTGAATTCCCAGGAAAGCTTGGGCTGGCTGCCCATGAGCTTCCAGGAGGCGCGCAAGTGGCGCATGAGGGACGCGCAGCTACAATGGCTCCTTGTTGCGCTGCCTGCGTAATGGTGGAGTAAATATTGAAAGCGCGTCCGAACCAGATGATGCCAAGCAGAAAAATGAACACCACCGGCATAACCATGGCAGCCTCGGCAATTTCAGCGGCTTCGGAGCTTCGCAGATTGTGTATGCGTGCTCGCATCGTCTGGATTGGGTAATTGTGTAATTTAGCAATTGGGTAATTGAAAACCATAAATCCACGGCGCTAAAGATGTTCAATTACCCGATTACTCAATTACAAAATTACTAAATCCTCACGCCTTTCCCACCGCCGCCGCAATCCCGTAGAACACCACCGCTAGCGACACCGCCACGCCAAAAGGAATCTTAGTGGATTGCGGGTTATCGAGCGATACCTCCGCTCCCGGCGCGCGTAGACTAAAAACCGCGGCCAGCAGATGCGCGATATTCAGAAGCGATTGCTTCAGCCGTCCCTTCCAGACAATGACGCCAAGCGCCATTACACCCGCTACCAGAATCGCACCAAAAAGCACAGCCAGCAGTGACCGCGGGCCGAGACAGGCTCCAAGGGCCCCGACCATCTTCCAGTCTCCTGCCCCCAGACTACGCACCAGTACGAAGGGGAGCAACAGCGCGAGGCCAAGCGCCATCCCGAGCAGTGCCGTTTTCAACCCTAGCCAGTGGAACAGAATTGCGTTTGTGCCGATTCCCGCCGCCGCGCTTGAAACCGTCAACCAGTTTGGAATCCTCCGCCAGCGCGCATCCCAGACGCCGGCACATATGGCCAACGCGACTGCCGGGGCCCACGGTGCGAGTTGACCCCACGGCCGGAACAAAAGAACCACCACCGCGGTCGAAGAGGCGGTTGCGCACATTTCCTAATGTACTCTATGGCTTCTGGCGGCCACACTCAAGCAGCATTTAAGAGGTATCCATTCTGGGCCGAACAAAAGAAAAGGCCCGGAAGCCCGGACCTTTCGCAGGATTCGACCATGAACCTGACTCGCTCGAAGCAGTCTATCGCGGAACCGGAGATGCCGAATTACGTTCCGCGATTATTTTACGCGCGTTGTCGGCCAGAGCACGCGCCTGCGGCATCAGTTCCAGCGCCTTCATCACGTCGGGATCGGTTTCCGCGCGCACCTTCATGCCTTCTTCCTGGCCGAAGGCGTCGATAAAAATTTCGCTCTTGATGTTCGAACGCAGCCAATCGTTGTTTTCGAGGAAATCACCTTCGGTGTAGGAAATCTTCTCGGAGTCGAGGAACTTCCGGAAATCCTGGAGGATCACGTCGTCGACTTCGAAGCTTTGCGTGATCTTGTGCGCATTTGAGTAATTCCTGGCGAAATTGAAAAGCGCATAGTGCTGAAGCAGATCATCCTGGAACCTGTTGGATTTGTACGGAGGCAGCTTGACATCCGGCGTAATTCCGCCGCCACCGTACACCGTGCGGCCGCTGTCGGTGAGCTTGACCTCCCGGTTGGCGGTGTTGTCGTCGTTGTCGCGCTCGTAATAGTAGTCGTACAAAGAGATGTTGCTGTAATCGCGCTGGATGAGGCGTCCGCTGGGGGTGTAGTACTTGGCAGTGGTCAGCGCGAGGCCGGTGTTTTCGGCCAGCGGGTAAACGGTTTGGACCAGTCCCTTGCCGAAGGTGGTTTCACCTACGATCAGGCCTCGATCATGATCCTGGATCGCTCCAGAAACGATTTCAGCGGCGGATGCGGTGCCGCGATTGACGAGCACCACGAGCGGGTAATCCTTGCCGCCGTTGCCATGCGAAGCGACGTAACGCTTTTCCGGTGACGACCGGCCGTGGTGCGAAACGATCAGCTGGCCTTTCTTCAGGAACTTGTCCGCCACGCCGACGCCTTCGCTAAGCAGTCCGCCGGGATTCTGACGGAGATCGAGGACGAGGCCTTTGAGGTCTCCCATCTCGTCGAGAGCTTCGCTGACTTCATGCTCAGTAGTTTCCTGAAAGCCGGAGATGTGCATGTAGCCGATGCCCGGCCGAATCATGAAGTGAAGATCGACGCTATAGCGGGGAATCTCGTCGCGAACCACGCTGAACTCGAGTGGGTGGTTGGCGCCCTCGCGCAGCATGGTGATGCGCACCGTGGTGCCCTTAGGCCCTTTGAGCAGATCGGCCACGTCGGAGGTGCTCATGTTGTCGGTGGGCTTGCCGTCAATGGCGGCGATGATATCGCCCGGGCGAATGCCCGCGCGATAGGCGGGCGTGCCGACAAATGGGGCGATAACAATAACCTTGTTATTGCGCGGGCCAACCGTCATCCCGACGCCGTAGTACTTGCCGCGCTGCTCTTCGCGCAGAGCAGAGTAGGACTTCGGGTCGAAGAAATTGGAGTGCGGGTCGAGCTGGTGCAACATGCTCGGAATGGCCCCGTCGTAGATGGCCTTGTCGGCATTTACCGGGTCGGCGTAGTTCTCCTCGACCGTTTGGTACACCTCGGTGAATTCTTTGAAACTGTCACGGACATCGGAGTCCGTGCTAGGCGTCACCGAGGGGGCGATCCTTTGTGCAAACAGCATGCCGAGCACGCCGAATAGAGCCAGAATGAAAACTACCAGGAAGAGAGAACGACGAGAACTACCGGCCATGTTTCAAAATCCTCGGGCAGGCACAATGGAGGGAAAGACCCGCCCCTTCTGAGCGCAGTATAGCATGGAGAAGCGCCTCTTATTTGGATGCACCGATAGGGCGTTGGTTACATCAGTTAGTGCACTTGGATGCACGACCGGCTCGCCCGAGGCCCCATTCTCAGAACAGTCGGGTGACGCCCTCTTCCATCACCACAACCTTCTCTTTCACGCCCGCAGAGCTGGCTTCTCTTGCGAGCAACTGAAGCGGTTCCTCGATCGGCTCGTGCGACAGGCGGAAAGTTCCGTAGTGCATGGGAACCATCCAGCGGGATTTCAGGTCGAGAAAGGCCTGCATGGCGTCGGCGGGGCTGGTGTGGACGTTGCGGAATTGTGGAGGATTGTAGGCGCCGATAGGCAGAAGCGCGACGTCGGGAGAAAGGCGGCGTCCGATTTCGCGGAAGCCGTTGAAGTAAGCGGTGTCTCCGGCGTGATAGATGGAATGTTTGCCCGCGCGGAGGACGTAGCCTCCATAGCCGCGATGCGAATCTTTTAGGACGCGGGCTCCCCAGTGGCGTGAAGGAACATGCGTAATTTCGAGCGCGCCTTCGCGGTGCGTGTTCCACCACTCCATCTCGATGATCTTTTTAAAGCCGAGGTCGGAGACGAGATCATAGACGTGATGTGGAACGATGAGCGTTGGCGCATCCCCGGTTTCCCGGCGCGTCTGGCGCGCGATGGTGCGCAGCGACTGGCGATGAAGATGGTCGAAATGGGCGTGCGTGACCAGCACTACATCCATGGGAGGCAGTTCGCGCAGGTGCAGGCCGGGCTGGCGCAGACGCTTTAGAACGAAGAGCCAGCGCGCAAAGTTGGGATCGACGATGACATTCATCCCTCCCATTTGCAGGAAAAAGCTGGAATGGCCGATGAAGGTGACGCCCAGTTGGCCGCTCTTGACGAGTTCTGGTTTATGGGTGCTTCCCGTGCGCGGGGTGATAGCCGAATGCCGCACTAGACGTGTGAATTGGCTGGCTCGCTTGCGGAGGGCCGGATTTTTTAGTGATGACTTAAGCATAAGACATGGTTACGAGCTTCGAGCCGAGAGCTTCGCGCAAACCCACGCAGCCGCCGCGCCGGATTTGATCTCGTCGCCGCTTCGTCGTGGGCGCACCTCAAGTATTGGATGCCCCAAAAGGCAGAGCCGACGCTTGAAGCGGACGATTCGCGCTCAGCGTGTCGCGTACGTTCTTGCTGTGAATCTTCGAGGAGCGTGGTTCTAGTGTATGACAATTCAGGCTGTCCTTGACCGTTACTTTCGTGGTCATATCTAATCGAAGTTTCTAGAGTTGGAAGGGAAGTTCGGAAGAAAAGTCAGGAAGGAAGGAACGATTCGATGCGCGTAGCATTTTTGGGACTTGGAATCATGGGGCAGTCAATGGCCTCCAATCTTGTTAAAGCGGGACACGAAGTTGCAGTCTGGAATCGCACCTCCGGCCACAACGTAGAAGGCGCGCGCACGGCGGCGTCTCCGGCGGACGCGGCGCAGGGCGCGGAAGTAATTTGGATGTGCGTTTCGGACACGAAGGCGGTGGAGAGCGTTCTATTTGGTGAAGGCGGCGCGGAGGCGTCGCTGACGCCGGGCATGATTATTGCGGATTCGAGCACGATCTCTCCGTCTGCGACATTGCGTTTTGCCGAGCGCGTGAAGGCGCGCGGCGTCGATTACGTGGACGCTCCGATGACAGGATCGAAAATCGCGGCTGCAAGCGGGAGCCTGATTTTCATGGTTGGAGGCGACGAGACCGCCGTTGCGCGCATTAAGCCGCTGTTCGATGCCATGGGCAAACAGGTGTTCCGCATGGGTGAAACGGGCAAGGGTCAGGCCACCAAACTGGTGATGAATTTGCAGATTGCCATGATCTTTGAAGGTTTTGCCGAAGCGCTGACGCTGGCGACGAAGCTCGGTGTCGATGTCGAGAAGCTGATACCGCTGATTCAGGCTTCCATGGTGCGGTCGGGAGTGGTGGATTACAAAGCTCCATTTATCTTGAAGCGCGATTTTTCTCCGAATTTTCCGCTACGTTTGATGTTGAAGGACATTCACCTGGCGCTCGAAGCGGCGCGCGAGAAACGCGTACGCCTGCCGGGGCTGGAGGCAGTCGAAGAGGTCTATGACGTGGCTGCCGAGGAAGGGCAGCGCGATTTGGATTATGCCGCGACACTGATGTTGCTCGAGAAATGGGCGGGCGTCGAGGTCAAGGGCGGGGCGTAGACTCGCAGTTTGCCCTGAAAGTGTGCACGTACGCGCGGGCCGCCCGTAGCTCCGTTATTTCTTACCAAACGCGCGCAGGTAGTTCACTATGCTCCACACATCATCATCTTTGGCGCGACCGTTGTCTTCCGGCGGCATCTCGCCTTTGCCTTTGCGGATGATGTAGAACCACTCGCCGTCCGTGGCATTTTTCTGAATGTCCGGGTTAGTGAAATCGGTGATGTTCTTGATGTCGGAGGCCATGTCGCCTTTGCCATCGCCCTTCTCGCCGTGGCACAGGGCGCAATCAATCTCATAGACCTTCTTGCCCCTGGCCAACGACTCATGCGTGGGTTTGACCGGGTTCCGCTTCTGTGCGTCTTCAGGCGGAATTTTATATTCGGGGGCGGGCGTTTTTGCTGGAGGCTGAGTCTGCTGTGCTCCCAGGGCGCCGGCAAATACGAGTAAAGCGATCGGCACAAATTGTTGCCACGAGCTTCTCAACACGGGACCTCCTATTCTGACGTGTAGGTCACGCAGTGCCACGGTTCGGGATACTACGCAGGATTTTACGGCTGTGCAAGCAGAGAGCAGAGAGTGAAGGTTACACGTCACCCGCAGACGTGTGCGGAGTCACATTCGAGTCGGACGATTAACGTCCCTTCGCCCAGATGCCGGACGTGCAGCGCGCATGAGCGTCCGGGAGTCATCTTCCAAGGGTCTACTACCCCCGTAACCCCTTTACCAGTCGAGGATTACAGAAGTATTACATCCGCTTCGTCGAGAGCTTGGTATTGTCAGTTCGGGCAATATATACAACCGATGTTGGGGGAAAGCTGATGAGCAAGACTGCTGAATTGGAGCAGGACGCCGTAAACGGCACCAGCCTGCGCAAGGACCGCGCTGACCACGATGGCATTAATTGGGTCACCGCGACGGCCATGATTCTGTTTCATATCGGCGCCATTGCGGCGCTTTTTTTCTTTACGTGGAAGGCATTTTTCGTAGCGTGTTTCTTATGGTGGGTTTCGGGCAGCCTTGGAATCGGGATGGCCTATCACCGGCTGCTGACGCATCGCGGATATAAGACTCCGAAGTGGGTGGAATATTTCCTGACCTGGTGCGCGACTCTGGCGCTCGAAGGCGGCCCGATTTTCTGGGTGGCGACGCATCGCATTCATCATCAATTCTCCGACGAAGAAGGCGATCCGCATTCGCCGATCGACGGCAAATGGTGGGCGCACATGGGTTGGATTCTCATGGGCAAGTCGATGCACCACGACACGACAACACTCGCACGCTATGTGCCTGATCTCACCAAAGACAAGTTCCATGTCTGGCTGACGCAGTATCACTGGACCAGCAACGTTATCGTCGGCGTCATTCTTTACGCCATCGGCGGGCTGCCGTGGATGCTCTGGGGGGTGTTTGCCCGCGTCGTCGTCGGACTGCATGCCACCTGGATGGTGAACTCGGTGACGCATGTATGGGGGTCGCGGCGGTTTGCGACCAAAGATCTATCGACCAATAACTGGTGGGTAGCGCTGCTCACTTTCGGCGAAGGCTGGCACAACAATCATCATGCGCATCCAGTCTCGGCGCGGCATGGATTGAAGTGGTACGAAATCGATGTCAACTGGTATGGAATCTGGGCGCTGAAGAAACTTGGGCTGGCGCGGCACGTCTACAAAGTCAGACTCGATCATCTGCCGCCCAAGCCGGCATTGGCCCGGGATGTGCAGGCGGCGGAACTGATGGCATCGGCCGCGGCGGGAAACGACTAGAAGAACAGTTCTCTGCTGAACTCGCAGCAAGGGTCTCGAATCAGGTTTTTATGGTTTGATTCGAGAGCCTTTTTCATTGCCGGTTTGTCCCGCAAAGCCGCGCCCATCAGGGCTTTAAGAGGCGTAACCGGCATGGTATTCTACGCTCCGCGCTGTTGGTGGTCCCTCCTCCGCCACGCTGAGAAGCTCGACCAACCTGATTTCGCCACGGTAAAGCTGGAACCTGTTATGAAAACGACCGCGATTCTGATTGTTTTATTACTAGGCACGTCTTTCAGCGTGAGCGCGGCATTGATCAAGACCACGACGACGTGGCGCCATAATCACGAGGCCGAATCGGGGCATCTTCTAACCTGACACCTTCCGCCCGCCCGTCTACAATCTTCCTGTGCGAATCTCCAGCCGCCGTACCGCCATCGCTTTTTTTCTAAGCTCCGGGGTCATCCTGGCCGCGCTCGCCTTCGCTGTCGGCAGTGGCTGGATCATTCTCAACTGGCGCGAAGGGATTAAGGTTTTTCTTGGCATCATCTTTTTTGGCGCCATCATCACCGGGCTGGTCCTGAACACTATTTTTCTGGTGCGCGAGATTCGGCGTAACGAGCAGCACGACAGTTTCATCAATGCTGTCACGCACGAACTCAAGACTCCGATCGCTTCGATCCGGCTTTATCTCGAAACACTCCAGCGGCTGGAGGTGGATGAGGCGCGGCGGCGCGAGTTTTATCAGCTGATGCTGGTCGATACCGAGCGCCTGATGAGCACCGTGGAGCAGGTGCTGAAGGCGGGTGCGCTGGCTCAGAAGAAAGCCAAGGCGCAGGCGCAACGGGTAGCGGTTGACCTCAACTCTTTGGTACGCGATTGCGTGGAACTGGCACGCGTGCGGCATCACCTCGCGCCTGAAAATCTTGATTATCGAGAACCGACGCCCGCGACCGCGAATGCTCAAACCACCACGCAAGTGCTGGGCGATCCCGATGAGCTGCACACAGCGGTGACCAACCTCCTCGACAACGCGGTTAAATATTCTCCGGAGGGAATTCATATCGCGGTGGAGTTGATTGCTCCCGACGAAGAACATGTCGTGCTGCGCGTCCGGGATCGCGGAGTTGGCATCGCTCAGAATGAGTTGAAGCGGATATTCAAACGCTTCTATCGCGTGCGGCAGCGGGGACGAGCTCGCGTGAAGGGAACGGGGCTTGGATTATTCATTGTGCGCGCGATTGCCCGCAATCATGGGGGACGCGTGTTTGCCGAGAGCGAGGGCGCCGGGAAGGGAACTATCGTGACGCTTGAGTTGCCGCGTGAAGTTTCGAAGGAAGTTCCGAGGAATGCTTCGAAGGAAGCTTCGAGGACCATAGCATGAGCCGCGTGCTGATTGTCGAGGATGAGACGCATCTGGCGCAGGGCCTCCGTTTCAACTTGCAGGCCGAAGGGCACGAGGCGGACATTGTGGGCGACGGCGAGGACGCGCTCGCGCGGTTGATCGATCGCGCGGAACATTTTGACGCCGTAGTTCTTGACGTGATGTTACCGGGGAAGAGCGGGTTCGAGGTCGCGGCGCGGCTGCGCGAGAGAAAGAATTATGTGCCGATTCTGATGCTGACCGCGCGCAGCCGCCCGGAGGATGTGCTGGAGGGATTTGCCGCTGGCGCGGACGACTACCTGCCAAAGCCGTTTGAGCTCGCCATTTTGATTGCGCGGCTGGATGGGCTCCTGCGACGCAGCGCATGGATGCGGCAGAGCGTTCCGATCGGCGCTCCCGGCGCGGAGATGCCTTCCGCAATTGAACCGAAGTCGAAAGAGGACACCTTTACCTTTGCCGGCAAGTCGATTGACTTTGCAGAGCTTGAGCTGTGTTCACTCGGAAATACGATTCACCTCACGGTGATGGAGGCGGAACTTTTGCGCTATCTGGTGCGGAGCGCGGGGCGCATCGTTTCCCGCAAGTCTCTCCTGGAAGATGTATGGGGATTGCACGAGGACACCGACACGCGCGCGATCGACAATTTTGTTGTGCGGCTGCGGCGGTATATAGAAGAGGATCCGGCACGGCCAAGGTATTTGCTTACGGTACGTGGGGTGGGGTATCGGTTTGTGGCGGAACCGGACTAGAACACGTGAGTTTCGATTAGCCGCTCGCGGGCGGGTGCGCCCGCGCCACACACTGCACCACTTTTAGTGCTGGCGCGCTGAAGAGCTGGCGGCTAGCTCGCGGAAGAGGCCTAAAAGCGAAGCCGCGGCTTGCTGATCGGAGAGATTGGCCAAAGGAACTGTCGCAGTGAAGTGGGGCGATTGCTGGTTAAAGCAGACGCTTACGAAATCTTTGTCACGCCATGTAGCTAAAGCGTTTACGACTGGCGTAAGTTCTGGCGGCCAGTCTTCTTTTGTGGTCAGAATTACTGGGCCCGGGCGCGTGACTGTCCACTTGCGAGTGGAACTCTTGGCGCCGGTTTGGCCGGACCAGCGATGCCGGATAATGTCGAGATGGAAACCGGGAGGGAAGCCCATGTCGGCTTCGAAGGTGAGCGTCTCTTGCTGCTCTTGCCAGCGGCTCACGACCCATTGCACGGGCAGCGGTCGCGGCAGCAATTTGATGGTCAATCGGACTTCGTCAAACCAGCGCGAGGAGAGATGCAGCGTGGCTTTCAGGCGGGAGCTACACGAATGCCAATGCAAGTCGTCGAGGCGTCCTTTACCCAGGCAGGCGGCTTGTACCCAGTCGAGAACACTGGCAGCCCGCCTGCGGTTGTAGCGTACAAACCAGCTGTACCAGACGAGGCCGAGCATTGTCGCCAAGCTGCCGTCGATTAGAATCCAGCGCCCCACGTCCTGCCTCTCTATGGGGAGAATCGTACGTCTCTGAGATGCGGATGCGCAAGTGGAGGAAACGAAAAAAATCGACTCCGGCGCGACCGGCTGCAAAGCTTTTCTCCCGGTAGAATGGCGGCGTGCGGTTCCGAATCCGGAAATTCCAAAAAGAAGATTTCGAGACCCTTTGGCGCATTGACCAGGCTTGCTTCGACGAGCAAATGGCCTACTCACGGCCTGAACTCGCGTTTTACATGAGGCGGCCGGGGGCATTTACGTTGGTCGCAGAGGGAGAACGAGACGCCGTTCTGGGGTTCATCGTAGCCGAAGCCCGGCGGAAGAGCGGGCACATTATCACAATTGACGTGGTCGCAGCGGCGCGGCGGTTGGGCGTCGGGTCGGCCCTGCTGAAAGCAGCGGAGGAGCAATTGATCGAGGCCGGCGTTCAGGCAGTGGCGCTGGAAACCGCCGTTAACAACGAGTCGGCGATACGGTTTTATAAGGACAAGGGATACTTCGTCGAGAAGACCATTCCCGGGTATTATTCGGGGCAGTTGGATGCGCTCGTGATGGTGAAGGATCTGGGCAGTTCGGTTGGCAAAGAAAAAGGGGTCCGATGAAGGTTGCGATTCAGGGAGAGCTGGGGTCGTTCAGCCACGAGGCAGCGCGGGCGATGCTGCCGTTAGCGAAAGTGGTGCCGTGTGCGCGGTCGCTTGAGGTATTCGATCGGGTCAGCCGCGGAAGCGTAGATGGCGCAGTCATTCCGATTGAGAATTCGCTGGCGGGATCGGTCGCGGAACATTTCGATCTCCTGCTCAGCCGCGATGTGCACATCGTGCGCGAATTTCGCCTGCGCATCGTGCACAATCTGATTGCGCCGCCCGGGACCACCCTTAAGAACGTCCGGCGAGTTTTCTCGCATCCGGTGGCGCTCGATCAGTGCCGGGATCTATTTGCGCGAAATAAGAAGCTCGAGCCGGTGCCGTTTTACGATACAGCCGGTAGTGTGAAGCAGGTGGTCGCCGAAGGCTCAACCGATGCTGCTGCCATCGCGAGCCGCCGCGCCGCGGAGGTTTATGGCGGCAAGATTTTGAAAGCCGGGATCGAGGATGACAAGCGAAACTTCACCCGCTTCTTTCTGGTTCACCGTGGAAAGGCGCGGGCCTCGGCCGGTGCCGACAAGACTTCGCTCGCTTTCAGCACCAAGAATATTCCCGGATCGCTTTTCAAGTCGCTGAGCGTTTTTGCGCTTCGCGACATCAGCTTAAGCAAAATTGAGTCGCGCCCGATGCGTGGGCGTCCCTGGGAGTATGTGTTTTTCGTCGATCTACTACGCGGAGACGATGGGGACTCGGGCAATGCCCTGCGGCATCTGAGTGAGGTCACGGATTTGGTGAAGGTGCTAGGGATTTATCGGGGGGCGTGAGGGCCACGGGGTTTTGAAGTCGGGATGGAGGGTTCGATCCGATGCGCCGTAGTGCAAGGCTGACTGCGATGGTTAGAAATATTGGACTGTCGTTAATGCTGCTCGGATTGGCGATTCAAGCCGTTTCTCAATCAAACCGCGTGCCGGGCCCAGAGTGGAAGCAGCTTGCCTTGCCGGACCAGGCGGGTTGGTCGTCAAAGAACCTGGCAAACATCCACGGATATGTCGAAGAGATCGGGTCGACCTCCGCGATGATCGTGCAGCATGGCATAGTAGTGGCCTCTTGGGGAGACATCGGCCACCGATCGAATTTGCATTCCTGCCGCAAGAGCCTGTTGGACTCACTGATCGGGATCGCCGTGGCAAGCAGCAAAATTAATCTCGACGATACGCTCGAAAAGTTGGGCATCGACGACAATAAGCCGTCTCTGACTGCCATTGAGAAGCAGGCCACGGTGCGCGATCTGCTGGAGGCTCGCTCGGGCGTTTATCATCCGACCGTTTATGAGACCAAGGGAATGGTAGAGCGGAAACCTCCACGCGGATCGCACGCTCCGGGCACCTTCTGGTACTACAACAATTGGGACTTCAATACGCTTGGTTACATCTACGAGAAGGCGGAGGGCTCGACGATCTTTGCGACATTCTATCGACAGATCACGTAACCAATCGGGATGCAGGATTTCAGGGCGCAGGACGGGCACTACATCAGAAATGCAAAGACGCGCTTTCCGGCCTATGTTTTTGACATGAGCGCCCGTGACTTCGCGCGTTTTGCCCTGCTTTACCTGCGCGGGGGGAAGTGGAACGGCGTACAGGTTGTTCCAGAAAATTGGGTGAAGGCGAGCACGCGCCCGTATTCCGATTGCGAGTCGGGCGGGTATGGGTATTTGTGGTGGACCGGGAACTCGGCTAGCGGCGCGGCGCAGCGCGTACCGTTTCCCAAAGGGAGTTACTGGGCGGAGGGGCATCTCGGGCAGTACGCCGTCGTTGTGCCATCGCTCGATCTAATCGTTGTCAATCGCGTAGATGGAAACATGACTAAGCGCAACGTCGACAAGCGCGAGATTGCGCGGCTTATGGGAATGGTGGTCGCGGCGGCTCCGGCGAATTAGCTGAGACGTGAGGGGTGCCCAAGCCGTCGAAGGTTGACCCGACCGTAATTGAAGGAATGCGCCGGGCGAGCCGACGTTTTCAGAGGCAGACTAAACGAACGCGAGATGCTGGTTACCGGCGGTGGGCCGGAGCCTTAGTGTGTCTTGCAAAAACCCAAAAAAGGTCTAAAATTCAACAGCCTAGCATTCCATCTGCATCTTTTCGAGGGGCCGATTCATCAAAGTTGAGTACAAGTGACTCAAGGGAAAATCATGAGCGATACTACGACTACTTCTTCTGCTTCCTACGATACTGCGGGGCGCTCACTGCCGATTCTGCCGGTGCGCGATACGGTGTTATTTCCACATGCTGTATTGCCGCTGACGGTGGGCCGCGAAAGTTCAGTGCAGCTGATCAATTCGCTTGGCGACGACAAGACCATCGTGGTTGTCGCGCAGCGCGAAGCGCGTGTCGATACGCCGCAGCCCACCGACCTCTATTCCATTGGCACGCTGGCGGTCGTGCATAAAGTAGTGAAGATGCCCAATCAGAGCCTTTTTGTTTTTGCGGAAGGCCTGGAGCGTGTGCGCCTCACCGACTTTGCGCAGCTTTCGCCCTTCATGCGCGCGCAGGTGGTGACGGTTCCGGAGACCATTCCTCCCAAGGATTCTGAAATTGAGGCGCTCCAGCGCAATGTCCTGACCCTGTTTCAGCAGATTGTCGGCGGCTCGCCAACGCTCTCCGACGAGCTTTCGACGGTTGCGATGAATATTGAAGAGCCAGGTCGGCTGGTGGATTTTATCGCCTCGTCGCTGCCGTCGCTTTCGACTGCTGACAAGCAGGATACGCTGGAAACGACCGACGTTCGCATTCGTCTCGAAAAAATCAACCAGCACCTGGCGAAAGAGCTGGAAGTCCAGCAACTGCGCAATAAGATCCAATCCGAAGTCCAGGATCGGGTGCAGCAGACGCAGCGCGAATACTATCTACGCGAGCAGATCAAGGCGATTCAGAAAGAACTCGGCGAGCAGGATGAAGGCGCGCGCGATACGGAAGAACTCAAACAGAAAATCGAATCTGCGGGCATGCCCGATGACGTGAAAAAGGAAGCGCTGAAAGAATTAGGGCGCCTGACACGCATGTCGCCCATGGCCGCCGATTACTCGGTCACGCGTAATTACATCGAGTGGCTGGCGGTGCTGCCGTGGAACAAGACTTCGGGCGGCGAGATAGAGATTCCAAAAGCCAAAGAGATTCTTGACGCCGACCACTACGATTTGCAGAAGGTGAAAGACCGCATTCTGGATTATCTTTCCGTGCGGCGTTTGAAGCCCAGCATGAAGGGACCGATTCTTTGTTTCGTCGGACCCCCGGGCGTGGGCAAGACTTCGCTTGGGAAGTCGATTGCGCGCGCATTGGGACGAAAGTTCACGCGGCTATCGCTTGGGGGAGTGCATGACGAGGCGGAAATTCGCGGGCATCGACGCACCTACATCGGGGCGTTGCCCGGGCAGATCATTCAGGGCATTCGCCGTGCCGATTCGAAGGACCCGGTGTTTATGCTCGACGAGATCGACAAGGTCGGCCGTGACTTTCGCGGCGATCCGGCATCGGCATTGCTCGAGGCGCTCGATCCCGAGCAGAACGCGACTTTCCGCGACAATTATCTCGATGTGACGTTCGACTTGTCGAAGGTTCTGTTTATTACGACCGCCAACATGCTCGATCCGATCGCGGAGCCGCTGCGCGACCGAATGGAGATTATCGAGCTGCAAGGCTATACGGAAGAGGAGAAGGTTCACATTGCATTCCAGTATCTGATTCCGCGGCAGATTGACGAGAACGGGATCACAAAAGATCAGATTGAATTTCCGGAAGAGACGGTCAGCTTTGTGATCCGGCACTACACTCGCGAAGCCGGCGTGCGCAACCTGGAGCGGACGATCGGAACGATTTGCCGCAAACAGGCGCGACGCCTGGCGGAAGGGAAGAGCGAAAAGCTGATTGTAACGCAAGAAGTGGTGCTGGAATTCCTGGGCGGCATCAAGATTCGCAGCGAAGGCGAAATCGCCGAGCGGACCAAACGCCCCGGCGTGGTGGTGGGATTGGCGTGGACTCCCTCGGGCGGCGACGTGCTGTTCGTCGAAGCCAATCAGATGAAGGGCAAAGGCGGGCTCACGATTACCGGTCAAATTCAGGATGTGATGCGCGAGTCGATGCAGGCCGGCCTAAGCTGGGTGCGTTCGAATGCGCGCGAACTTGGAGTGGACGAAGAATTTTTCGCAAACCACGACATTCACATTCACGTGCCGGCGGGCGCGATCCCAAAAGATGGGCCATCGGCGGGCGTGACCATTGTCACGGCGCTGGTATCGCTCTTGACGGGCAAGCAGGTTCGTCCACTGACCGCCATGACGGGCGAAATTACGCTGAGCGGCAATGTGCTGCCAGTGGGGGGCATCAAGGAAAAAGTGCTCGCCGCGAAGCGCGCGGGCGTGCATGATGTGATTCTCCCCGCCGACAATCGCACCAACCTCGAGGAAGACCTTACCCCCGAGCAGTTGCAGGGACTGACGGCTCATTACGTAAAGACGATCGAAGAAGTGCTCGAATTCGCGATGCCTTCCACTCCGCGCGAAGAGCGGCAGGACGCGGAGGAGCGCGAAAAAGTCTTGAGCAACTAAGAGTGGGCTGCTTTCAGCTCTCAGCTTCTTAAAGCCAGCCTGTCTTCAGGCTGGCATTTCTTTTTCGCTTCCAATCTTCTGTACACTAGCTCACGGCGAAATGGTGCGATTTTCCGCGGCTGGATGGGCGGGTCGCCCGTTTCCACGTTGGAGTTTTCTTTGGCGGCGCATGCCACAACATTGACGGTGGTTTCGGGTGCGACTTCCGGCGCGAAGTCCGGATTGGCGCCCAGATCGACACCTGGCGCAACTACGAAGTCGGCGCGGCCAAAATCGAAGGTCGGGCTGCGCGCCTGGATGGAGCGCGTTCTCGAAGAGTGTGACCGCGCGGCCGCGGGATTTGAGGCCGATCCGGTGCATGACTTGCGCGTTGCTTTGCGGCGCTGCCGGTCGCTGGCGGATGGATTGATGGCTCTCGACTCCGATCCCTCATGGAAGGAGATGAAGAAGTCGGGGCGAAAGCTTTTTCGCGCGCTTGGCGAACTGCGCGACATGCAGGTGATGCAGGAGTGGATCGAAAAGTTGGAACCGTCCGAAGCGCCGGACAAGGATGCGGACATGGCTCGGGGCGATCCGGTGGCGCAGAAATTGTTGCATCATGTGCACGGGCGCGAGGCCGAGTCGAAGGAACTCGCCCGGAAGGATCTCGATCAGTTCGATCGCAAGCGTTGGCGCCAGTGGAGCCGAACTTTGCCGCGGCGTGCGGCGCGCGTGCGTCCGGGAAGCATTGTCTTTTTGCATTTGGCGCTCCAAAAGTGGACATCTGCCTATGAACTGCACAAACGAGCGATGCGCACGCGGTCGCAAGTCGCGCTTCACGAATTGCGCATCGGAATCAAGCGCTTCCGCTACACCGTCGAAAATTTCCTGCCGGAGCAACATGCCCGCTGGGGCGACGATCTCAAGGAACTTCAGGATCTGCTCGGCGAGGTGCACGACCTGGATGTGTTGTGGGCGGCGGCGCTCGCGGTGCAATCATTTGCGGATATGGAAAGCCGCAAACGCTGGCGAGACATGTTGAATCACGAGCGCAGCAAGCGAATCGAACGCTATCGTGAGTTGATGATCGGCAAAGAATCGCTCTGGCGCGTTTGGCGCGCGGAGTTGCCATCGGGCCCGCAACTGCGCGTGGCAGCGATGAGCCGGCTGCGGGTATGGGCAGCGTATCTCGATCCTGATTTTGCGCACTCGCAACGCGTCGCGCAACTCGCGCTTCAACTGCATGAGGGCCTTATCCGGGCAGGCCTGCTTCGTAACGACTCGCCTTCAGGAATAAGCCCGGAGATGCGCCTATACGCGCGCGATGTATTGCAGGCGGCGGCATTCATGCACGATGTGGGCAAGGCTAAAGGACAGGCAGGACATCAGAAGAAGTCGTATCGCATGATTCGGAAGCTGGCGCGGCCTCTTGGATGGAGCGCGCGCGAGTTGGAGTTGGCGGCGGTGGTGGCGCGCTATCATCGGGGAGCATTGCCGCGCCCGCAGGCAGTGACCATGCAGGGACTGGATCTGCCGGATCGCCATCTCGCGATGCAACTGGCGGGCGTGCTTCGTCTGGCCAACGCCCTCGATCCGCACATGGGTGTAGCGCCAAAACTCGAAGTCGAATTGCGCGATCGCGTACTGCGTGTGCAGTCCGCGGGCTACTCACCGCTCGGCCGCTCGGCAGAATACGTCGCGGCTGCGCGTCATCTGCTCGAGACGGTGCTCAGACTTCCCGTGATGGTGAAGGCCTTGCGCCCGGCAAGTCCTCGAACTCGCGCTGCGACTCGTCGCCTCTCCGTCGCAGCGCGGTGACATCCCGACGCCGCCCGATTCCAGCGGACTGCCTGGTCCGCAGCCACGGCTCATCACGCTTTTTCTTGCGAACCCCGGGCCCAGGGTTTTCCTGCCAATTCGAAGGCGAAGTCACGATCCTGTAAAAAGCTGAAAGGGCGCCCAGTAAAACGGTTTGCGGAAAGATGCGCTGGAGTGCAGCAGGGTGAGCTTGGCGTCGCGGAGAGCGGCGTCGGGAGCCTTTCCTTTTTTCAGCTCACCATAAAGTTCGTTCATAAGCTGGGGAGTGGATGCGTCGCTGACGTCCCACAAGGCTCCGATCACGTTGTGGGCGCCCGCGCGCACGAAAGCCCACGAGAGCCCGACCAGCCCTTCGCCCGAGTAGGCCCGCGCGCCCGCGCTGCGGCACGTGGAAACGGTGACCAATTCCGCCCGCAACGGGTGATGAATAATGTCGCGGGCATAAAGTTTGAAAGAGTCTTCTTCTGCATTAGCCGTGGGGTTCGCTTTCACGGTCGGTTTCGACAAAACAATGGCGGAGTCGAGCGGACTCAGCCGGCTGGCCGTTCCGTGCGCGACAAAATGAATGTAGGAGAAGCGTTCCGGCTCGCTGGCCAGATACGCGGGTGGAGTCGCTTTATCGCCTGAGAATACCTCTTCATGCTTCGGTAAGAAATGCTTTTCGACGCTCTCCATTTCTACCGCGGCTTTTGGCAACTGGGGAAAGTCTTCGTTGGGGGAAACGGCGTCGCCGAAAAGGAGCAGGTTGCCCGAGCCTTTGTCATGCGCGGCATGAAAGGCCTGTAGCGTTCGCAGAGAACTAGCGGTGGAGAGCGTGACATCCTCAATCCAATAGTGCCATGCGGGCTCTTGGCTTTCGTCTTTCGGCGTAGGTTTCGCATTAGCGACCAGCAGCGTTTCGAAATTCAGGCTGTTCAGGCTGCCGTCGGGAATGATGAATACTTTCCCGTACTTCGGTAAAAGGTTTCTTGCCGGCTCGACCAAAATGCGATAGAGCGCTGTTCCATCGTCACTCGCGGTTTGGGACGACTCCCGTTGGTCGACGATCGCTTTTCGATAGCGCTCTACCCTGGTTTTGATTTCCGCCGAGGGAGGCAGTTGAAACAGGGCGACCTTCTGTGAGGTGATTGCCCAGAGGTAGGACTGTGTTTCGCCGAGCCAGTAGAAAAGAACAGTGCCACCCGCGTGGCGGGCGATTTGCTGCGTATTGAGCGCCTCGGGGGCAAAGGAGCTTCCTTTGGCTAACAGCCCGAGCCCTTCCGATAGAGTTCGGGCGCGGCTGAAGTCGGCGACCTGCAAGGCCTCGGTCGATTTACCCCGAGTCACGAGCAGATGAATGTAGTCGTCATAGATGCGCGACGCATTGGTAAGAAATGGCAGCCGGGTATCTTCGTGCTGGAGTTCGGAGCGGGCGGTTTCGAAGGTGGTGAGCGCGGTTCGATATTCGTTCTTGGCAAAATTGAACTGGTCTTCGCTCACATAAAGCTGGGCCAGCGAATGCTCCGCCTCCCACTTCAAAAAGACTGGACAATCCGGCGATTGCGCAACCTCGCGGAAGGCGTTCTCCGCAGCGGCGGAGTCATGCAGCCGGGCGGCCACGCGTCCTAGCACGAGCTGCGGATAGACCTGGTCCCGTCCATTCCTATCCTCTCGCGCCTTGGCGAGCGCCTCGTCGGCGTAGCGCTTGGCATCGTCCAGTTTTCCAGATTCCTCGGAGAGGAAGGCCAGGGCGATGAGGGAGTTCGTGATGTCTTCCTTGCTGTTGAGGTGGCGTGCGAACTCGAGCGCCTGCTGGAACGACTGCTCGGCAACCGTGAACCGACCAGCATCAAGGTCGATGTAAGCGGCGTCGGTAATCCATTTGATCGCGTCAGGCACCTCGCCGAGTTTCTCAGCCTGGTTCTTAGCATTGACGAACATCTGCTCGGCTTTATCGGGATCGCCGAGCTTGTAATAGGCCCAACCCATGTTGCCGAGCGCCTTCTGCGCGCCACCGCCGTAGTTCTCACGCAGAGAGATTTGCCGGGCGGCATCGGCCCAGCTAAGCGCCTCGTCGAAATGGGTTTGCTCCAATGCGGACCAGCTCAGATCCAACAGGCCGTCGGCTTCCCAGATCGGATCGCGGTGCGCGCGTGCGGTGGCTAGAGCCTGCTCAAAGAAAAGCTGAGCTTGATGGTAGTGCCCTTGCTCCATTTCCAGTGCTCCTCTCGCACTTGCCACGTCACCGCACGCGGCATAGTCAGAGGAAGCACAGACATCGTTCGCCCGCCCGAACTCAGCCTCTGCTTTCGGGAACTGGTGCAAGGATGTGAAGACTAGGCCCTGCAACCAGTGCCTCTTCACAACCAATTCACCAGAAGGAGGCGCAGTCGGCTCAGAAGCTAGGGCCTTCAGCGTTCCTTCATACATCCCACGCCTGTAGAGAGCTTTCGCCTTCAGGAGCGTGAATTTCCAGGCCCAGTCCGCACTAGTGTCGTGGAATTGTTCGTGGCCTTTTGCCGCCTCAGTACCGGCTGCAGTCATGTCACCGCGCTGGAAAGTTTGAACCGCATGGTCATACGCGGCTTGCGGATCTTGGTGGCGAGAGCAAGACGACAGGCAGGCGAAAGTTAAGAAGAGCAGCGCCGCCTTTGGCAGTGCTTTACTTGTGTATCCGCGCCAATCATGCTGGTCGCAATCTTTCCGTCGCCATCGGGGAAGCATGCAGTCTCGACCGTGGCAAGATTCTAGCTTGAAATCCGTGCTTCTGCTCAGTTAGAGGCGGGTAGGATACTGTCGCACTTCTAGCGCCTGTCGCTTGACTAGCCGTTGCCGCTACCGTGCCCCCCGCCCGAGCTGCCGGTTCCGTTTGAATCCAGCGTTCCGACCCCGACCCCTCCCGTCGCCAGACATCCCATTTGCAACCGGATCATGGTCAGGTGGAACCTGTAAGTGTCGTTGACACCTGTGGCGGAATCGCCCGGCGTGCGCACCACCTTCAACTCGCCCAGAAATATCTTTCCAAAGTGCGGCAGGTCAATGACATGACCGAATGGGAATCCAGGAGACTCCTTGATGCTATTCACAACGGAGCACTGCATCTCGGTTCGCCCTTGCCCAATCTCTTGGACGATGGGCCGGCTCTTTGGGTACTCTTCGCGAGTCCACTCGGGGAGACCGTCTTTGCTCACCTCGCTGTACTGCTCGGAAATCCGACCGAGCACCTCGCGATCGTCGAAGTATGATCGGTCATCTTCGTGCCGAGCGCCTAGGATCTCTAAATTGCGTCCGACCTTTACCTCTTGTCCATCAATCCTCAGATTTTCGAAGCGTGTTCCCAGAAACGTAACGGACGGTACTTGACCCTTCCCATATGCCGGATGCCACGTCGAAATCTGCCCAACCACGCGATCGGCCGTCACCACGTCAAGTACGTTCAGCCCCTCGACAACGGAGGTGGCCAGCGTCTCGAAGCCCGCCTTCTTCAAACTCGGATGTCCCGCCACCTGTGTATAGCCAGACTTGTAGGAAAGAATTCCTTCGAAGTGAAAAGGGTCAGCCTGCTTGAACTGGTACTGCCCGTCCTCGGGAAGCTTCACAGAAGCCTGCGGCCTGATCTCCTCTTCTAAAGGCTGTTTAAGGTGCGCATAGAGAACATTGGCTTCCGCATAATAGTTGTGAACCGGCTTGGGTTCACCTTTTGGGTCAACTATCGATAGTTCATTCGGTAGAGCTGACATGGGTTTCTCCCCTCGTGTGAATTCATTTCCCATCTTGTAACTCGATTGGATATCGGCCGAGATCTTGACTTACACCTCTGGCGGAGATGCCGTACACCGCCAGCGTATCGGGCCGATGGTCGTTCCCCGGAACGCTTCCCGGAATATAGAGCGACAGTGTTCCACCCCCGGAGGCAGAAATCGTACGCGACCATTCTAGTTTCCCTTGCGCGCTATACAAGTCCAGTTTGTAAGAAGAAAAGCGGCCCTCGGGCGGAACATTCAGGGATAGCTCAAACGCTTGTCCGGCCCGAACCGGAATTGAAATTGGCTCCGCGCCCCTGACCCCCACGTTCACTACCGCCGACGCCAGCACCTGAGGACTGTTGGCCGTCTGCTGCAAGATGCGGTTGGCCCGATCCTGATAGCCAATCACGGCCAGCAACAGGGCAAGAACGGGCACCACAAATACCGGTCGCAACCAGCCGAACCATCCTGAACGCGCCGCTACAGGGATAGGCAGCCGCCGCGGAGACGCTGCCGGGCTTGCCGACAGATTCACCCTGCCCTGCACGGATTCCAGCGCAATCTTGCTCTGATCCACGAACAAAGCCCCCGCATGGACATCGGCCGCACAATCAGGACAGGCGAAATAGTGTTCTTCGAATTCGTCTCGCGCCTGGGGATCGAGTTCGTTCAGCAGATATCGCTCCGTCATTTTTTGACGAACCACCATGTCGTGGTCCATAGATATATAGTCCCTCGTATTGCCACTTAGTAGTGCGCCGAAGCGACCCAGCGTTGCAAGCGATCAGGCCGTCCTAAACCCCGGCGTATCATTATTTCTTAAATACAACTGCTTGAACGATTGTTTTGCCCGGTGCAGCAAGACCCGCAGATACTCCCTGTCTACACCGAAGTCGCTGCAAACCTCATCCTTGTCTCGTTCTTCAAGAAAAATTTCGCGCAACAGCCGGCGGTCGCGTTCCGGAAGTTGCTCCAGCACTTCCTGAACCCTGTGTTGAATTTCCTGGGCTGACAACATGGCCAGCGGATCGAGGACGGGGGAAGGGAACTCCTTCTTCTGATCATCGTCATCGACCGATCCATGGCGCGCGGCCGCGCGATAGTGCTCCAGCAACACGTGGTTGCAGATCGAGTTAACGAATGATCCAATCCGCTCGGGATGCACGATCTTTCCCTCGCGCAGAGCCACGTAAAATCGGGTAAAAGTCTCCTGCCGAACATCTTCGATCGCTTCCCGCGACTGGAGCCGGGAGCGCAACTTCACCTGGATCAGCGCGGTGAAATATACGCGAAACTGCTCCTGCGTGCGAAAATCTCCCGCGCGCAGCCGTTCGACGTAGGCTTCATCGAAGGAATGAAATTCCAAGAGCTTACCCCGGGTATTGGCAAGTGGCAGACAGTGTAGCACCGGGGACGGAGAACTGACGCCATTCGGAATGATCGTGAGCGACGACCGGGGCGGACTGGGGCGTGTGGCTGCTGCGCGGCTATTGCAGCGGCGTGCAGTCTGCGAGATGGAGCGGGCGGCATGCACAGGGAAGAGTAAACTCCCGTCGTTTAACGGCGGACCGATTGACCCGCCGTCTCTGGAGAAGAGATCTCCAACCAAGCACCGGAGCCGCTTCCCCACGACTCCGGCGCTTAACTGGAGTCCAATCGGGAGTTTCCCAACCGGACTCCTGAACTGTGGCTCATCGCCTGACTCGGCGATGTCTTCCACTTATTGGGATAGTGCGGATGGGATCAAAATCGTTTCAAACTAAGACTGAACACCGGAAAGGAATAGATTCTCTGCAGGGAAGTCGTGTCGAGCACAGACATGCCGCCATTGACTGCGGACGTGGACACCCTATACGGCATACGGCCACTCGAAACTCGCGTTTTCCGGAACCTCTATCGCCCGGCTTAGCCTCACTTCTCCTGGAATTCCGCCCACGCTCCAACTTTTTCGTAATACAACCGCAGGTTGCACTGCTTCGGCGCCATGTGGGCGAAGACGATCTGAGGCTCTTTTACGGGGGTCTCGTTTTGCCCGATTTCCATGGTTCCGCGGCCCACATCTTCTTTCTCGTCGTACTTACTGCCGGCCGTGACGTTCTTGTTCACCACCAAGGTCCAAGTCTGCTTTTCAGGAATAATGTACACACTATATGCTCCACCGGGAATCGCCGTGCTGCCAAGCGAGAGCGGAGCCTGCGTAAATAGAAACATCGGTGCTCCACCCGGCTCCCAAAGTTTCCCCTCGCGAAAATCCTCCCGGTAACTCGCCGGCGCTTTGGTGTATTGGATCTTCATTTCTTTTCCGTCATCAAACGTGCAGACGGCTTCGACAGTCTTACCGCCCGAGGCCGCCTGCTGGCCGGCGCTTAGGATCGTCAGTTGGCTAATGAACAGAAAGCAGATGGCTAACACACGCATGGATGTCCCTCCTCTGAACACGGAAATCCTACACCATGTGCCAAATTTGTGGCCATGCATTTACCGCTGCGGCCCGCAATTCTTTATTGCTCTCCTTGCACCGCCGGATTAATCCATGGTCCGTCGCCTGCGATCAGATTCCGAGCCTCGTCGGGTCCCCATGTTCCAGGCTCATAGAGATGCACTGGCGTAACCTCGCCCAGGATCGGCTCAACCACGCGCCATTGCGCTTCCACCACGTCTTGTCGGGCAAAGAGTTCAGTCAACCCGCGCATGGCGTCGCCCAGCAGCCGTTCGTAAGGAGGCATGTCATCGGCGGCCTGCTCCGTGAGTGTCAGTTCCACGTTGTTGCCGGTCATCTGCTCGCCCGGCGTTTTGACCCGCACTCCCAGCCCGATCACGATATCCGGGCTGATGCGCATGCGCAGATGCGCGGAACTGCCGGGCACGATTTCGCGAAATGTCTCCATCGGCGGGCGCTTGAATTCGACGAAAACTTCGGTCGCGGTCACCGCCAGCATCTTGCCGGCGCGAATGTAAATTGGCACGCCGGCCCAGCGCCAAGTTTCGATAAATAGCTTTAAGACGATGAAAGTCTCAACCATCGAAGCCGGGTCTACAGCCGCCACTGATCGGTAACCGTTGTATTGCCCGCGAACGGTGTCGCTGGGCGCAATCGGCCGCACCGCCTTGAGCAATGCGGCTTTCTGGTCGCGGGCCGCATCGTGATCTTCGCCGGTCGGCGGATCCATAGTCAGGTTGGCCAGGACTTGCAGCAAATGGTTCTGCACCACATCTCGAATGGTGCCGGCCTCGTCGTAGAACTTGCCGCGATCTTCGACGCCGAACTTCTCCGCCATGGTGATCTGGATACTGCTCACATAGTTCCGATTCCAGATGGGCTCAAACATCGGATTTGCGAAACGGGTGTAGAGAATGTTCTGTACCGATTCCTTCCCCAGAAAATGGTCGATACGGAAGATTTGTTCTTCGGGGAAGTACCGGTGCAGAATCCGATTGAGTTCTTGCGCCGAGGCCAAGTCACGTCCGAAGGGCTTCTCCACCACGACTCGCGCATTGTCTGCGCAGCCAGCCTTGGCGAGCCCTTCAGCAACCGTGCCAAATAAGCTGGGCGGAATCGCCAGGTAGTGCAATGGCTGTTTCGCCGAGCCCAATTCTTTGCGCAGTTGGGCAAAGGTCTTCGGATCGTTGTAGTCGCCGTCTACATAGCGCAAAAGACCCATCAGCTTGTTGAACGCCTCCTGATCGACGCCGCCGTGTTTCTCGAGGCTATCCTTGGCGCGCGCTTTGAGCTGATCCAGATTCCAACCTGCTTTGGCTACGCCCACGATCGGCAGATTGAAGCCTTCGTCGCGAATCAGTCCTTGCAGCGACGGAAATATTTGCTTGTGTGCGAGGTCGCCGGTGGCGCCGAAAAACACAAAGGCATCAGACTGAAAATCCGCCATCAGGCTGTCTCCTGTCTGTCGGCGGCTTTCTCCTGACGGCCGCGAAATTCGTAAACCACCCTTAAGAGCTTTTCGAGTTGCATTTTCTTTTCCCCCTATGGATAGTGGCTCCCTGGATCCCGTTTGCTGTTCTGAAAGGAAACAGTGCATAGTCAACTGTTGAAATGAGCAACACTGAGCATTTTAGTACCGAAGCATATGGCCAGGCTGCTCTCGGAGCGGCATAGGAATCGAAGAAGACTGAACAAGGAGATTAAAAATGAACGTTGGCCCCGCGGAACAGGTTTTTGAGGAACTTCTCCCTTATCTTGAAATACTCGACGCTCAAATTGGTGGCATCGTTCAACTGTTGAAGGACAAGGGCGTCACAACCACCGAAGAGTTCGCCCAATACGTGCAACGGGCGGATAGGGGAAGCAGCGTGAGAGAGGTCGGTTTGCGAGTGAGGATGGAATACTTGTTTTCCATCGCAGCCCGGAGAAGCGCGCCGCCCAGGTAATTTGGTCTCCACTTTAGCGTCCACGGCTGGCCCAAGCCTGCAGATATTGTGAGACACTTTTAGATTAGTCGCGCCGCCGGACGCGTTGTGTCTCGAATTTCCGTGCCGAGAAAGGAGCGCCTGCCGAGTCCTCGGCTGCGGCTCTGAGTCCACCGGAAGAAAGGTCGCCGCTCGGCTCGGAGAAGAAAAACAGCGGAATCGGAGTGAACGGATGACGCCTAGTTCGACCATTGAGTTCCTGCTCTGGTTGCTAATCGCGGCTTCAACCATCGCCGTGCTTGCGGCTCGTCTCCGTATCCCTTACACCGTCGCTTTGGTTTTGGGGGGACTGCTTCTCGGATCGTTTAATATTCCCATCCTCGAGCGCCTCTTCGCTCATCCCCCTGATTGGTTAACGCCGGACGTCAGTTTGATCATTTTTCTGCCTCCTCTTCTCTTTGAGGGCAGCCTCAAGATTCAGTTCCGCCTCTTGCGCGAGAGTCTTGCTCCGATTTGTTTGCTGGCGACTGTCGGAGTCTTGGCGGCGACTTTCATTGCCGGCTTTGCGCTCCATTGGACGCTCGGAATCCCCCTCCTCATTGCCTTGGTTTTCGGTGCAATTGTGGCTGCCACAGACCCTATTTCTGTGCTGGCCATTTTCAAGGATATGGCGGTCGACAACAGGCTCACGATCATCGTGGAAGGGGAGAGCCTGTTCAATGATGGAACAGCCGTCGTCCTCTACGGAATCCTGTTTGGAGCTGTGGCCAGCGCCCACTTTGGCATCGGGACAGGCATCCGCGATTTTGTTGTGGAGGTAGCAGGTGGGGTGGCTGTTGGATCCGCTTTAGGCTATGCCTTCAGCACGCTCACAAAAAGAATCGAGGACCCGGAAATTGAGATCACGCTGACCACCATACTCGCCTATGGTTCCTATCTTCTTGCGCAGTCGCTCCACTTGTCGGGAGTGATTGCCACCGTGGCCGCAGGCCTCACGATAGGGAATTATGGCGTCCGAACCGGGATGAGTTCGCGTACGCGCATTGCCTTGTGGTCCTTTTGGGAGTATGCATCCTTTCTTATCAACTCGATCCTTTTCCTGCTCATCGGACTTAAAGTGCGCATCGGCGACTTGCTTCGCATGTGGCCCGCCGTAGTGCTCACAATCATTGCGGTTTTTGCCGCGCGAGTGCTTACCGTGTACGGGCTTGTCCCCATCAGCAATCGTTTCTCGGCCAGAATTCCCTTGCGCTGGCAGCATGTCATGGTGTGGGGAGGGATGCGGGGAGCTCTTTCGCTCGCACTAGTCCTGAGTATCGGACAGGACTTCCCTTATCGTGATCAGCTATTGACCATGACTTTCGGAGTGGTGGCGTTCACCATCGTGGTGCAGGGCATTACAATGAAACCTCTCATCCGTTTGCTGGGAATTGGCAAGAACGATGAAGACGATTATTCCCGCGCCCGCGTCCGCCAGCGGGCAATCGCATCCGCCCTTTCCGAACTGGAGAGCATGGCAGACAAACAATTGATCTCCCGTCCGGTGCACGCACGGCTGCGCCACGAGTTGGACACGAGAATGGAAAATGAGAACACCGCTGTCGACTCCATTCTGGGTCAGCACCAGGATCGTCTTTCTCAAGAGTTCCAGGTCGCGCGCGAGCGGCTGCGCGGCGCCGAAACAAGTACGATTGAACAGGCAATGCACGACGGCTGGGTATCAGCAAAAACCGCCTCCAAGATGATTGAGGAAGCTGAGGCCAATGGCACGGATCGGGCCGATGTCTCACAAGGAGCTGCAGGCACTGAAAATCGATGACGGACAGCGAGGAAATCAAAAGGCTAGTCGATCAATTTGTACTCGATGAGATCGATAGCGTTCCCCATTTGGAGGCGTTGCTGCTCTTGTGGAGCAAGCAACCAAGAGAATGGTCTCCCAAGGAGATGGGTAGAGCGCTTTATGTGGATTCAGATTTTGCCGAACGTATCCTGAAAGACTTGGCGCAGCGCAAGTTGGCACTCGGACATCCCGAGCCCGACCGCTATTCCTATGACGCTGCTTCCGAAGAGCGAAATAACCTGGTCCGGTCGCTCGATGCTACCTACCGTAGGGAGATCGTTCGAATTTCCAGAATGATTCATGCGAAAGGTTCGCCGGCCGTTCGCGAGTTTGCGAAGGCCTTCCGCTTCACAAAGGATCGAGAGTAATCATGGCTCCTGTTGTCTACATGCTCGGAACGCTGGTGACTCTGGCATGCGCCATCTTGCTGCTGCGCGGCTATATTCGAGGAAGGAAGCGGCTCCTCCTCTGGAGTGGCCTTTGCTTCCTTGGTCTGGCGGGATCGAACCTCCTGGTTTTTGTCGACCTCGTGATCCTGCCCAACGTGGACCTCTATCTCTGGAGGCTCGCATTTGCCGCAATTGCGATGATGCTGTTGCTGTTTGGCCTGATTTGGGAGGGGGATTAACGTGAGACTAGAACTGTTCTTGATTGGGGTAATCGCGATGGGCTCGTTGACGGCGAGCGTATTCTTCCTGAAGTTCTACACGCGAACCCACGACTCCCTTTTCCTGGCTTTCGCTCTAGCCTTTGGCATTGAGTCGGTTAATCGAGCCGCTACCCTCGATTTTGGCGGTTCCAACGAGGGCAGCCCTTGGATTTACGTCATCCGCTTGTTTGCGTTCTTGATCATTCTCGCCGCCATTATCAAGAAAAACTATTGGTCGACCGATTAGCAGGGAGAGGGCTGACGGCCGTTCAATGAAACCGGCGGACATAAACCGGTGACAACTTGGTCCATATCTCGATGGCGTGAGCTGTTCCGCCCGATCGCGGAGATTCATCAGGACGCGGACGAGAGCAGGCAGTTCGACATCGTGTACTTCGCGATGTTGGTTTTGTCCGCCCTCATCGCGCTCCTCGGCCTGCTGCTGAACAGTCCCGCCGTAATTATCGGAGCCATGCTGATTTCGCCGCTCATGGGCCCGATTCTTGCCTGCGGACATGCCCTTACCTCGGCCGATTGGCAGATCGGAAAAAAGGCGGCGCGTAACGTCGGGCTGAGCGTAGCCGAGGCGATTCTCATCACAGTCATCGCCACCAGACTATCTCCCCTCCGCGAAGCGACGCCTGAAATCCTCGCCCGCACCAATCCCAACTTGATGGACCTGTTGATCGCTTTCTTTTCCGGTATCGCCGGCACGCTTGCCCTGGCTTCTCGCAAAATCGTCGTGACCATCCTGCCTGGAGTAGCCATCGCGACAGCATTGATCCCTCCACTGGCAACCGTCGGCTACGGCGTCGGCACCCTCCAGTGGCCCATTGCCAGCGGCGCCGTAATGCTGTTCCTTACCAATTTCGCCTCGATTGTTCTGAGTGCTGGATTGGTCTTTCTCCTCATCGGAGTTCGGCCCCGTCGTGCGGATGCCGACCAGCAGCATTTCATTGCCCGCCACCGCATCGCGATTGCCGTTCTCGTCGTTCTGGGCTTGTCCGTTCCTCTTATGAAGACCTTGAAGAACGCAGCCCAACAGGCGCAGCTCCGAACCGAAGTCTCAAATCTGTTGAAGCAACGATTCCCTAAGACCGATGGTCGCCAGTTGGATGCCGTAAAACTACAGATCGCCAAGGATCATGTTGCGGTTGCCGCGGTTGTGCAGACCTCAAAATTCATAGAACCGCAGGAAGTAGAAGCCGTTCAGAGCGAACTTACCCGCGTGATCGGACGCCCGGCACGGCTTGAGCTTCAGCAACTCCAGTTGGCGCAAAAGGAAAAGGTAAGCCCGACTGAAGGCAAGGACTATTTGGGCGGAGGTATTGTTCAGCAAACCGAGCCTAAAGGTCCATCCCCTATGACAACGGCCGCCATCGCGAAGGCTCAAGATACAACTCAAACATCGTTGCAGTCCTTGCTTTCCACGGTTGGCATCACAGACGTGATCGTGCATTCGGCAGGTTTGCAGCCCGGCGGAGAACTGCGCCTTGAAGTAACCGCCTCTCAGAAGGAGCCTGTCGAAGAAACTCCATGGCAAGTCGCGGCCAAATCTGTGTCGAGCGACCTGGGCGTGCCAGTTCAGATTCAGGCTGAAGTTACTTCGGCTGATCACACTTACGAGTTGAAGTATAGGCCTGGTTCCACCCGACCGACCGCCCTCCGGGAAAGGGCGCTCCGAACATTCCTCCACAACTCAGCCCAGCCTGACATCAGCTACGTGCTTACGTATTCCAGTACCGAAGATGCCGGCCTGGCAAAGCGCAGGATCGCTTTCCTTGATCGTTACCTCCGCTCGGCGCGCGCGTCCTCCGAGCCGGATCCCACTCTGGGTAGCGATTTGATAATCATTCGGGAAAAAACACATTACGATGTTCAAAGCCGTTGAGCAGCTTGACGAACCTTGGATGCGTGGCGCAGCGTTGCGTCGCGGTTTCCAAGCCGTTTCAGACGGGACAAAGTACAGGGGAATCCGTGCGTATAAAGTGAGCACAAGAAGCATCTTTTGGGCGTGGCAATTGGTTCTTCTTGGGAGCAGGAAGAAGACTACACAAGCCCCAGAGTTTTCAACTGTTCTCAACCGGGTAAAGCCGCGAAGCTGAAGAACCCAATCCCTATGCGGCCTCGGCAGGTCGAACTACTGGGCAAAAAGTGTAACCGAAGTCTCCGGAACGTTCTGTTACCTATGTCTCCGACCGGACAATGATTGCGTTGGTTGCGGGGGTGGATTTGAACCACCGACCTTTGGGTTATGAGTCCAAAAATACTATTGTTGTCAACAACTTACAAGACGCGGGTGGCCCTCGAAAAGCCTTGTAAATAGCGTTAGGGAATCCTTATTGGACAGTTAAAGGACAGTCGCATCCTGTCGATCATGACCTGTCAATATAGTTCTATTATGGAACTATATTGACAGAGGCTGGTATTGCTGCTGATACTAGGGACATGCGATCTCGCATTGATGAACTGCTGCCGCTTGCCGAAGAAAACGAGGGTTTCGTGACAGCGGCACAGGCCCGCAGCCTTGGCATCAAGGATTCAGTCCTGGCGCGTCTGACCCAACGGGGAAAACTTCAACGGGTGGCGCGCGGAGTGTATCGAATTCCTTACTTCCCGTGGGATCGCTTGGGGCAATATCGTGAAGCGATCCTGTGGGCGCGTGCTGACAGTGGGCCGAAAAAAATAGCCTTATCCCACGAGACCGCGTTAGCGGTTTATGGCATTTCTGATGCGAATCCGTCACGCGTACAGATCACAGTGCCGAAAAGTGCCCGCCTCCGCCGCCGCCGTCCCAAGTGGGTAGAAATTCATCGTGCTGATTTGCGAGTGTCGGATATCGTCAATCGAGAAGGACTTCCCGTGACCACGATCGAAAAAGCCATTTCCCAACTTTTGGAAGAAACTGGCCGTGTCGGATTGGCGCGAGGCGCGCTGAAAGATGCGCGCAAGCAAGGCTACATTAGCGTCGAGAAAGCCTCAGCGCTCACTCGCCGTCTCAATCGATACGTACACGCGAGAGGGACACAAGAGGCGAACGTGGGGAAAGTTTAGCTCATGACCCCGAAGCAGTTAGAGCGGTTGGAGAAGACTCTTGGACGTGTGGCTCGCGAGCAGGGTCTCGATCAGGAACGGCTGCGCCGTTGGGTCTCCTTTCTCGCGCTTTGCGGCGTTCTGGAGAGCGCCGTCGAGAAAGGTGTCATCGATATCTACTACCTGAAAGGCGGGGTCGCTATGGAACTGCGCTTCGCGCGGGCGGCGCGCACCACCAAAGATTTCGATCTTGGTCTTAGAGGCAACCGCGCGGAACGTATTCAGCGGCTTTCGGAAGTATTGCAACTCAGCTTTGACGAGTTCACCTTCCGCCTGAAGCCCGAACAGCACGAGATGGAACTGGCAGACACCGTCCGGGTCGAAGTTGCCGTGGAATACAAAACACGGGCATGGCAGACCATTGAAGTGGACCTCGGTCCGGGCGAAGCACGCGAGGTAGACCTAGTGACGCCCGCCATTGAAGGTGTGGCCGAAATGGGCCTGCCCATCACCAACCAAGTACGTTGTCTTGGGATCAATGAGCAAGTGGCGCAGAAGCTTCATGCGTGTACCGGTCCTCAAAGGCAGGATCGCGCACGCGACATACTCGATATCCTCGTTGTCGACATGCTCGGCCAACTGGACCGCGTGCGCGCACGCGCGGCGGCGGAGCGAATTTTCGGGGAGAGAAATACCCATCCGTTTCCACCGGAGACGAACATTCTTCCGGAGTGGCATATTGAACTGCAAACTCTGGCCGCTGAGTTGGGATACCGCACGACGAAAGCGGCAGAAATTCAAAAAGAATTTACGAATTTAGTCGCGGCGATCGCCAGCGCCTGAGCCACGTCGTTCTCAATGATTTCCGACTTTCAGAGGCCCTCAAGTGCCACCTCGCTATCTGGGTTCCCGACGTGTAGAAACAGCCACCAACCACGCCTCAAACCCAAATTCGAGCCCGCTTGCGGATTTTATTCCCGAGCGGCAAGCCGGAAGTTATCCCGAGACGCGAGTCGGCTCCCGTGCATCTGATTTTGTGGCGGAATATACCTGGAACTCTGGGAGATACGTGATGAGGGCAGTGGTGCTGCATGAGTACGGTGGTCCCGAGAAGTTGAAATTTGAAGACAACGTTCCCGAACCGCAGATTAGCGGAAGTACGGTACTGATCGCGGCAGCCGCTGCGAGCGTCAATCCGATCGACTGGAAACTGCGCTCAGGGATACGCCAGAAGGATTCTCCGTTGTTGTTTCCGGCAATTCTGGGCCGCGATGTGAGTGGCATCGTACGGGCCGTGGGCGCAAATGTGAAGCACTTCAAGGCCGGCGACCGCGTTCTTGCACTATCCAACGCGACCTATGCCGGACTGGTTGCGGTGAACGATTCGGACGTGGCGCATCTGCCGGATGGCGTGGACCTGGCGAACGCGGCCGCGATCCCGCTGATTTCGCTCACGGGAGACCAGCTTGTACGCCTTGCGGCAAACGTGCAAAAGGGACAGGTCGTTCTGATCACGGGAGCGCTGGGCAGTGTTGGGCGCGCGGCAGTGCATACGTCCAAGAAGATAGGCGCGCAGGTGATTGCAGGTGTTCGCGGGAAAGAGCTGGATGACGCCCGCTCCCTCGGGGTCTCTGACGTGCTAGCGATTGATGACGATAATGCGATTGAAAACTTCCCCTTAGTGGATGCAATTGCGGACACCGTTGGCGGTGACGTCGCAGCGAAGCTGATCGGGAAGGTAAAGCAGAGCGGCTCCTTTGGCTACACCGCTGTGTTGCCGGAAAGTGCGGCAGCCAAAAATCCGACAGTGAAGATTACGCGCGTGCGTGCGCAGGCTGACCCATCCAAGGTGCGTGAGTTTGCCGATGACGTGCGCGATGGCAAGTTCATTCTGCCGATTGCTCGCCGGATGCCGCTGCGCGATGCAGCTGAAGCACATGTGCTAGGGGAGAAAGGTGGCGTTGGGAAGATCCTCCTGCTGGCGCCGGATTCTAAAGAGTGAGATTCTCGCTTCGCAACGAGGACTGGTCAAGCCGCGGCCTGCCGTAAGAGATCTTCGATTTTCTTATCCAGACTCCGGGCGACCTCTAACGCGTCACGATTCCCATAAGGGGCTAAGAAGCTCGCCATCCTGTCATATGACAAATGGACTCCATCGGCGCGCTCGTCCACAAGCACGGTAACCGGCGCGTAAGAGCCCGCATCGGGGACATGCTTGACCATTTCCTTCATGATGAGGGGATTGCCAATGACGAAGCGAATCATCTTCGGAGTCTCACGGCCCGTTTCTTTGCGCAGAATCGCGCCGTGATCCAACTGCATAAATAGCATCAGTCCTACTGGGCTCAGGCCTTTCTCGACTGCGCTTTTCAGCTCGGCAAAAGAGCGCGCTTCGTGAGTTGATCTCCCAAATTCAGCCATATCTGGATGACCGATGGCGGCGTTCACACCAGCTATTACTTCATCAAACTGCTTGGAAGTCGTCAGACTGAACCGCTCTATCTCGATTTTTCTTGTCATCTCGAAGGTCACCGCAGTTTTTGTTGTAGAAATTCGCTCGTCCGACCGTTGGCAAGATGAGCCGCGGCGGGGTTGTAATGCGCCCCATTATGACGAGAGAAGGCATGACTCTGACCCGGATAGCTGTAGACCGTTGCGTTCGGTTTCTTAGCAAGTGCCGCTTTAATCTCCGCTTGTGCAGCCTTGGAAATGAACTCATCCTCCTCGGCCACATGCATGAGAATGGGCGCATGAAGGCCATCGATCTCTCCCAGATATTTGTCAGTATCGGCGCCGTGATACCAGACCGCGGCGTCGATGCCGTCGTGGCGCACGGCTGTCATGAAGACCATCAGAGCGCCGAGGCAATAGCCGAGTAAGGCAACCTTTCCGCTGCATTCCGGGAGACTGTGTGCCGCGTCGATGGTGTCCTTTATGTCCCTTACGCCGGCGTCTCTGTCATAAGCCGAATAGAGGCGAAGGCCGTGGTCCCAGTCGGCTTGGGACGTGACGTTCAGGTCGACGCCTGGCTCTTGCCGCCAGTACAGGTCTGGAGCGAGCGCGAGATAACCTTGTTCCGCCAATTCATCGCAATGCTTACGAATGTCGGCGTTCACCCCGAACAGTTCCTGCAGAACGACAACGGCCGGAGCCGGTACTGTCTCCGGCCGCGCAATATAGCCGGCAAACTTGCCGTCCTGCCCTTGTACGGTGATGTGATCTTTCATGGTGTACTCCTCAGGCAGCTATTTTGATCCGTTCGGAGGTGGCAGCCGCTTCGATGAGCTTGGCTGCTTCCTTCGGATGAGACATGTAGGCCACGTGGCTCGACTTCACCTCGACCGTCTCTGCCTTCGCGCGCTTCGCCATCATGCGCTCCTGGTCCGGATTGATCGATCGGTCTTCGCTGGCCACCATGTACCAGGTGGGCTTGTGCTTCCACGCGGGATTCTTTACCTGGTGCGTGAACGAGTCGGTGGAGATCGGCACCTGCGCTATTGCCATGAACTCCGCTTCATCCCGTGGAATGTCCGCTGCGAAGTCGGCGACGAAGTGGGCCTCGTCGATCCACCAAAGCCCATTGCTGTCCGCTTTAAACGCCTTCGATGCTTGCGGCAACGCCGTTTCGATCGACGCACAACTCTCGCCTTCATCGAGAGCAAATGCAGCAATATAGACCAGTGCTGCAACGTTTGGATGATTTCCGGCCTCGGTGATGATGGACCCGCCATAACTATGGCCGACCAGCACAACTGGTCCGCCCATGGCGTCGATGGCGGCCTTTGTATACTTTTGGTCATCGGCGTACGAAGTCTCGGGAGGCTGTGCCACCGACACTTTGTAGCCATCATTCTTGAGGATGTCGGCAACCCTCTTCCAGCCAGAGCCATCCGCGAAAGCTCCATGCACCAGAACTACATTCTTAATATGTTGATTCACGATTATTCTCCTTTGCAGTAGAGATCCGGACGGATCATTTGATTTTCGATTTCAATTTTGCGCGCCTTCGCGTCAAATCGCTCTTGCTTCACGCGCGGGACGTACATTTCACTTGCAAGGTAAACATTTATTGGCTGCTAGTTGGCGTGCGCTGAAGTAGCAGCCTCTTCGATGAGCTTGGCTGCTTCCTTCGGGTGAGACATGTAGGCCACATGGCTGGAATTCACTTCGACCGTCTTGGCGTTGGCGCGCTTCGCCATCATTCGCTCCTGTATCGGATTGATCGACCGATCTGAGCCGGCCACCATGTACCACGTCGGTTTGTTCTTCCAGGCGGGATTCGTCACCTTGTGCGTGAATGAATCGGTGGAGATTGGCACCTGCGCTATAGCCATGAAGTGAGCCTGGGCCGGGGGAATATCCGCTGCGAAGTCGGCGGCGAAATGGTCCTGTTCGATCCACCAGTTTCCGTTGCTATCCGGCTTGAATGCCTTGGAGGCTTGCGGCACCGCCGTTTCGATTGATGCACAGCTCTCACCTTCATCGAGAGCGAATGCGGCGATGTAGACGAGCGCCGCAACGTTTGGATTGTTGCCAGCCTCGGTGATGATGGACCCGCCGTAGCTATGGCCGACCAGGACGACCGGCCCGCCCATGGCGTCGATGGCGGCCTTCGTGTACTTTTGGTCGTCGGTGTACGAGGTCTCTGGGGGTTGCGCAACCGATACCGCGTAACCATCCTTCTCAAGGATCTTTGCAACGGCGTCCCAGCCGGAGCCGTCGGCGAATGCACCGTGGACAAGCACAACGTTTTTAATGCCGGCTGGCGCCGCAGCCGCAACTCTAGCAGTCTTCCCCAGCAGCAGGGTCAGGCTCACGAACACCGCAAGTAGCATTACAAGCAAATAAGTCTTCTTCATCACCATTTCTCCTATCTAGTTTGAGCCTCACCGATTCGTGCATCGGGCCCCGCACATGCGACCAACCATAGTCAGGAACGACCACGACACTCTTGAAGACACGAACCCTTTTTGTCGATTCCTGCTCAAATTCGGAGTTAAAAGGGGGAGAAAAAACACTCTTGGCTCGTGTTCAAGGCGAGAACTCTAACCGAACCTCAAATCCGCGACGATATTGCGTCCAGAGACGAGCGCGGGCAACACCGCCCCCGACCGTTGACTTGAGGATGAGATCTATTCGTGTGATTGAAGGAATTGGCGTTTGGGTATTTCGACAAAATTCCTGCTACGTACGTGTTCACGCCTCCACTTTGCCGGAGTCGCACCGACGACATTTGCAAACGTCCGGGTAAGCGCGGCTTGATCGGAGAATCCGATCTGCGCGGCAATTTCCACTAATGTTTTGTTCGTTCCCGACAATAGAGCTTTCGCGAGTTCGACACGCTTCAGAATCAGATAGCGATGTGCGGAAGTCCCAAACGATTTCCTGAATGATCGCGCAAAATGACTGACTGAGAGCCCACATTCATGGGCGAGTGTTTCCAGTCTTACATCGCCGTCCAAGTGCTCATGGAATAATTCCACAACGCGTCGGCTTTGCCACGTGGCAAGACCACCCTTGAAATGTTGGACAGCTTCTGGAGCCTGAGCATATTGCCCGACCAGATGAGAGCAAATCATCATGGTGAACGAATCCATGAACAACTGAGAAAATATCTCCGGCCTATTCAGATACGGCAAAATCGTTTGCGTTAGGTGATGCAGGGTCGGGTCGGGAGTTCCATAAACGCAGTAAAGACGCTTAGCCCTAGGCACTCCGGCATCATCCGACACCGAATCTAAAGTTGCACGCGGGACGTGGTAGTGAATCCAATCGATCGGGCCCGGATTGCGAATGGTGGTATTAGACTCCAGGTTACACATTGCGACTCCGCCCACCGGCCATGTCCCCGTCTTTGTGTACTTGCCATCGGTCCAGAGTTCCCATTCTCCTGAATTCGCATGATTCAGGTGCAGCGAGACAACATAGGCCTCTTCAGGTGGGATGGACGCAGTTCGCTCCGGGATGCCGCTCCGTGCAATCAGCCGGGTAATCGCCATTTGCGGCCGGACGACGGAAACCACAGAATCGAGCGCAACATGGGGCGGTTGGTTCATCGTGAAATACTTCGCCATCTGCGCACCGTGGGCGCTTGCAGGGGTTTCAGGCGAGAACGAGGAATCCCGATTCTGTTCGCGGGCGTGAGTTTTATTCACGGCGATCTCCATGGAAGACGACCGGCCATCTTGAATGGCTCCAAGAATACCATTCGCGGGACGCCGTTGTTAGGCGAGCTTACTAGGGAAAATGATTGTGATCGGAAATCACAAATTCGGTTGGTTTCGACAAGCCATGAACGAGTGGTTCGTCGCCACATCGGGGTAATGTCTCGTACTCAGCATCAGGTCGCGCATCGAGCAACCAATACCCGTGAGATGCTCCTTCTCTCAGCCGGCAAACTGTTTCAGGAAGTCGGTTATCCGGAAGCGAGCATTCACCGCATCGCCGCAGCCGTGAATGCGCCCAAAGGAACTTTTTACAACTATTTCAGGAGTAAAGAAGAACTTGCCTCAATCCTCGTCGATCGCCAATTTGCCGCTATCTATCAGTCGCTCTCTCTAGAGCCGGGAGAGAGTGCATACGATCAACTGAAGCATCATTTCCAATTCTTAGCCATGGAACCGCCGATGATCGAAATAGCTCCACTCCAATTGATTGCGATTTTCGCCGCCGAGGCTCCGGCAATCCCACCCGATATCGGGCGAAGAATTGCCGACGGCATCCACGGATGGGATAGGCAGTTGGGCGACTTAATCTCACTCGTTCACATTGAGAAAGGAACCTCCGTCGCGCAAGACTCCACCAAATTAGCGGTACTTTTGACAACGTGTTGGTTTGGGGCGATCATTCGCAGAAAGTCGGATCCATCTCTGAAGCTTGTGGACGACTTTCTTCCCTCCTTGCTCCGCTGCGGTGCCTCTTGATATCGCAATTCGCCGCCTCTTCTCATCGCTTCGCGCTAACTGATCCCAGACTCGGACTGATTGATCGTGAAGGCAGACATCTGGCCGAGGAAGGGGAAGCACGAATTTGGAAGCAACTCAGCGTCTCCACCGATTTTGAGACGAAGTGAAGAAGCAGCAAACATTAAGCAGTGGAATCCGAAGCGCCCCAAGGTAGTCAAGGGTCCGACTCGGACTAGACTCTTTCCTTTTCGTCTCACTTGACGATCAGATTGCGCGAATCAGCCGCATGAAGGCTTCGATCTTCTTCGTAATTCGCGCCCGGTCGGGACCGAGGTTCTGCTCCAGGCAAATTCCGCTAAAGAACGTGACGATCAAGCCAGCGAGCGAATCATTGTCTTCACGAGATCCCCGCGCTGCAGCTAGATTGTCGATGAGTAGCTGATGCGCTTTCATTACGCTCGCGATCATGATCTGGCGGGCTTTTGGGGGGAGGTCTGCGAACTCGCGCATAGAGTTCACCGAGAAGCAGCCCTTTTGACCCCAACTCCCATAGCAAACCTTGAGAAAACTCTCAACATTGGTCCAACCCAGAGGCTGTTTCGTAAGGTGTCCGCGTGCCATCAGGACTTCGAAATATCTGCGCAGGCTCGCCACGAACAGATCTTCTTTGTCCTTGAATTCCGTATACAAGCCAGATTTGCGCACACCCGTGGCCTGTTCAAGGTCCTGAACACTCGTCTCAGCGAGGCCATGTTTCCAGAAGACTGAGATTGCTTTATCGAGAACATCTTCACGGGTGAACAGTTTTCTTCGTCCCATTGCAACATTATGCGTCAATTCGAACTCCGAGACTTGCAAATAAAGGACCGAATGGTCCATTATTACAACGACAGAGAGATCGTCCCGGAGGACCCATGGCGCCCAGCCGCAAACAACAGGTCATCGATCTGCTGAAGTCGCTTGAGACCAAAAATCCAGCCCCGTTCGCGTATGTCAACCCGAACAAGTACATTCAGCACAACCTACAGGTGGGCCCTGGTCCGGCAGGTGTCGCCGCCCTCATCAAGAACATGCCGCCCGATGCGTCAGTCAACACCATCCG
>JBAQJF010000082.1:0-7383 GCA_049300195.1 Terriglobales bacterium
GGCCTGGCATGGAATCCCAAGGGCGACGAAGTATGGTTTACGGCCAGCAAGTCGGGCATCGATCGCACCTTGTCGGCGGTTACGCTCAGCGGCAAGGAGCGCATGGTCTTGCGCCTTCCGGGAGCCCTCATGCTGCTCGATATGGGCAAAGATGGCCGCGTGCTACTGATGCGCGCGAGCTGGCGCCGTGAGCTGATCGGCGTCGCCTCGAACGAGACCAAGCAGCGCGATTTGTCGTGGCTCGATTATTCCTACCCGGCCGAGCTTTCAGGCGATGGCAAGACTCTGCTGTTCGACGAAGAGGGCGGCGGCGGCTCGCTCGACTATTCGAAGTCGGGCGGGCTGTCTTACGCCGTGTATCTAAGAAAGACCGACGGGTCGCCGGCTGTGCTGCTCGGTCCGGGCGGAGCAGTTGCGCTCTCGCCAGACGGGAAATGGGCCGTCGCGCAAACGCAGGATTCTCCCTCGCAGCTGCGCCTGTTGCCCACCGGAGCGGGTGAGGCGCGAGCCCTCACCAATGACAATATCTCCCACAGTTGGGCGCACTGGTTTCCAGATGGCAAACGAATTCTCTTCGCCGGCAACGAACCCGGCCAGGGAGTAAAGCTCTTCGTCTACGATCTCGCGAGCGGCACAAGCAAGCCGATCTCCCAGGAGGGCGTAAACGGAGCCACCTTCGTAGTATCCCCCGACGGCCAGTGGGTCGCAGGCATCGGCCCCGACCAGAAAGGCTATCTTTATCCGGTCAGCGGAGGCAATCCAGTTCCAATTCCAGCATTTAATACCGCGGAAGAACCCATCACCTGGAGCGACGATAACAGCTCCATCTACGTCTACCAGCCAGGCGAGTTGCCGGCCAGCGTCTATCGGCTCGACGTACACAGCGGCAAGCGAACCCTCTGGAAGCAGCTGATGCCGAGCGATCCGGCCGGAGTGGAGACGATTGGGCCGATCATTATGACTCCCGACGCCCAGATGTGCGTGTTCGGCTACCACCGCATGCTGGCGGATTTGTATCTGGTGGAGGGGTTGAAGTGACGCCCCGGTAATATCTCCAAGCAGGAAATCAGCCACCCAACTCACCAAAGTGCGTCGGGTGGCAAATCCCTGGCTAGTGAGCACTATTTTCGGCTGGCTGGCGGAACAATCCCGTTCATACGCAAATATTCCACCATCTGACCGTAGTGATCGAAAGAATGGGCTACTGCGTCCTCGGCTAGTTGAAGACGCGTCTTTTGACTGGCGCTTGGAAAGACTGCCATGGTTTCCAGCATGTTCTCTTCATTGATGACCGCCATGGCCCGATGCAATGCTGCAAATGAGCCTTTGACGTAATCCATGATTTGGGACTTGGATTGGACCGTGCTGGGCCCGGTCTCAGATTTCTGATCGGGCGTCGGTGTCTGACCAAGAATGTACGCGGCCATCCGATAGTTGTTGGCGGAGAGGTGCTTGACCTGCTGCCCGAACGTGCGTACTCCGGCAAACTCGCCTTTAGTCGGCGCGAAGGAATATTTCTCCTCCGGCATGGCATCGGCCGCGGCAACCACGTGCTCCTCGGTGACGGTTACCCAGAAGTCGAGCGCCTGACCGACCGTGAGCCTGCTTTGCCCGAAGCCAACCGTGCTCGTAAAGGTGAAAAGCAGACAGGACAGAATACTAAAAGCAATTTTCATATTAGCTCCTTAAAAACCAGTTTTGGGGCGTTAGAACAAACGCATGAGCGGAGATACGTGGGGCTTACTGCTCAATGCGAAGATCGGACCTGGTTTTCAGGAGATAGGCGGACCGCGGTCGGTCTCAGGAGAGCCGATCGAAGAGACGATAATTCTCGAGTCAGATACCGCTAAAGTATTGCTGGCCGCTACTTGCAGCGGAGCCGTGATCTCGATTGAGCGGAACGCAATAGGCTGAACCGACATTAAACCTCGTAAACCGCACCGGGCTGGCAGCGATCTCACGACGTGTCCGCACAGGTTAGAAGCAACCACCGCCGTACTCGCTTTTGTCGGCACCCACCGATTCCGGGAACAGTGGGAACCACACGAAGCCGCCCGCTCGCCACCCCATCCGGCCACGCAAGCCGAGGCCGATGCAGCAAGGACCGCGATCAGCAGCACGGAAGTAATCGAAGCGCCACGCATGATATTAATTCTTAGACGTGCCGTTTTGTGAAACGTCTTAGCCTTCCAGCGGATTCCACGCCTTCCACCGCAACCAAGTTACTGAATACCGAATGCTAGCAACTGCGGACCGCTTCCACAATATACGCGGACGCGGGTAGTGGGCTAACTCGGCGGGGTGCCCCAGAGCCTGCCTTGAGCCTGTCGAAGGGTCTTGCGCTTTTCGAGACCGGGGATTCCACAGCCGCCTCGGTCTTGGGATTTCGCCCGATTACATACCAATTTTGCTCCTCCAAACATTGATGCCAATGCATGGCTTGTCAACTTGGTACAATCCAGCCGCCGAGACCCCATAAAACCCCGACAGATTGGTGACACGTCGCTTACTGTTTGACGTTAAACGCTAAACGTAATAGACTTGGATCGTGATCAGGTCGTTCCGCTGCGCTGAAACCGGGCGACTTCACCGCCGGCAACCGAGCCGCCGTTTTCAGGCTATCGAGCGCATCGCGCGGCGCAAGCTTCGGCAGTTGGACAGTGCCACCGAACTGCGCGACTTGGCAGCTCCGCCCGCCAATCGCCTGGAAGCATTGCATGGGGGCCGAAAGGGGCAACACAGCATTCGCATCAACGATCAATGGCGTCTCTGCTTTATATGGCGGGACGGTAACGCTTACGAAGTTGAGATCGTGGACTATCACTAAAAGCACTCAGGTCCAAGGAGGTATCTATGACCAAGCGCGAGAAACTTCTTTCCCCCATCCATCCCGGCGAGATTCTGCGTACGGACTTCATGGAACCGCTCGGCCTCAGCATGAATCGGCTGGCGCTCGATCTCCGTGTCCCGGTCACTCGCATTGCCGAAATCGTCCGCGAGCGTCGCGGCATTACTCCCGACACGGCTTTGCGCTTCGCCCGCTACTTCAATACCACCCCGGCCTTTTGGGTCAATCTTCAGTCCGCGTACGATCTCGAAGTTGCCCAAGACAAGCTTTCCCGCACCATCGAACGCGAAGTCCGTCCCTCCAGCTTCGCCGCCGCGAATGCCGCATTCTGATCCATCGCGGCCGCTCGTCCGTTCGACCGCAACTCGGAAAAACTCCTTGACTTAGCCGCCGAAATGTCCAACCATAAATGGAGCGCATAGAGCGCCCGGCAAAATCGGCTCTTTGAAAACGGGAAGAGATGGAAAACGCGGGTGCCACATCCCTGCATGTGCGAACCGGAAGGTCGAACGCTTTCAGCGGTGATGTAGCCATAACTCCTTATTCCGGAATACTTTACCTATAAGCCTTTATTCCTGAATACTTTGCGAGGAAAAAACGCAAATTAGCGCGATTTTAGGATCTAACCCACGCGGGCTCAAGACTTTACCTCTAAGCCACGCAGGCTCAAGACTTTGCGGAGAAAATCTGCGTAAAGCCATGATTCCAATAGACCATGGGCGAAGGGGGGGAGGGGGGGATACAAACCGCAGTCCGGTTGGATGGGATCAGGCCGGAACCAGCTCGCGACTCCCGCTCGGCTCATACGCGACGATATATCCCGCCACCGCGCTAGCCGCAACAGTAAGAGGCGAAGCCAGATACATCTGCCCCGGCCCGCTCCGCCCCGGAAAATTCCGGTTCTGAGCGCTGATCACCACCTGATCGGGACGAGTAGAAACGCCCGGCCCTGCGTTGATGCAAGCCCCGCAACTAGGCTCAATGATGCGCGCTCCAGCCCGCTCAAAAATGTCGATGTATCCGCGCCGCCGCGAATATTCGCGAGTCTCTTGCGAGCCGAACTGAATCCAGAACTGAACATGAACCGAAACTCGCCGCCCATGTTTGAGAGCATCGGCAAGCACAGCGGCATACATGTCCATGTCTTCGTTTTTGCCGGCGGTACAGGTTCCACCATAGGCAATTTCGATTGGCACGGGCGTCAAGAGATCGCGAATGTATTTGCCGTTCCCAGGATCGCCGGGAGTTGCAACCATGGGCGTAATCTCGGCGGCGTCGAGTTCAATGACGCGCGAATATTCCGCGCCGGGCTCGCTCTGCAAGCCTGCGATCATCCGCTCGGCCTCGGCGCGCACAACGTTGCGACGCTCCATGAGGAACTCGATAACTTTCTCGTCAGGCGCAACAATGCCTGTGAAGCCTCCAATTTCGGCAGCCATGTTAGTCATGGTGGCGCGTTCGTCGACGCTAAGAGCTTCGACCGCTTCGCCCGCGTACTCCATTACCTTGGCCAGCGCCTGCCCGCTGCGTACGTAATCAAGCGCAAGGATCTTGAGAATGAAATCTTTCGCGGTAACGTTCGGATGCCGCTTGCCACGTATAACGACTTTGACCGACTCAGGAATCTTGACGCGCACGTCTTTAGTAATCCACGAATTAAAGACGTCCGTCGTGCCGATCCCGAAAGCGATGCAACCAATCGCTCCAACATGCGGCGTATGAGAATCAGACCCGACATTGACCTGCCCCGGCAGCGCATACGTTTCGAGCATCACCGAATGACAGATGCCCTCCGATCCCTTGCGGTCCGTAAGTTCGCCGTGCAACTTGATTCCCTGCTGGCGCGCGAAGTCCTCCTGCTTAAGCTTGAGCTGCGTCGCCAGGTCAAGCAGTCCCATTTTTTTCTTCTCTTCCGAAATCACCTCATCGAGAAAAGTAAGGTGATCGCGAAAGAATCGAATCGACGACGCGTCATTAACCGGAACATCCTTGCCGACATACTGCTCATAAAATATCGAAGCCATCGGCGTGACATATTCGTGACTAAAGCGGAGATCGACGCGCGTAAAGCCAGTGTCGCCGGGGCGAACGGCCGGAACGCCAACCGTCCCATCCGACGCCACCATGTGGGAGGCGAAGATTTTCTCAGCCAGCGTCATCGGACGCTTGGCTGTTTGAATTGGCGGCAAAAAGACTTTGCCTTGCATCCGAGCCACATTGAACGGAAACAACCCACCGTACTCGATCACCTGCCGGGTAATTTCGTCCTCCCCGAGAGTAAATTCGCTCAAAGCAATCTCTTCGCCCGCGCGAATTCGATCGATCAGCGAAAAATCAGTCGATGTCAACAGTCCAAGATTCTGGCAATTCTGTTTGTAGATGCGCTCGATATTCTCGGCAATCGCTACCTGAATCCCCGCGCACATCTCGGCATAAGGAGACTGCTCGCGGCTCGACCCCTTGCCGCGCCGTTTGCCGCTCACCGAGCAAACGAAGCCTCCTTTTTTCACGTCGTTGCGTCCGATCGGAGCAACGCCTCCACACTTCAAACCGGCATAAGGAATCTCGCCCAGCGTTTGATCAAAATAAAAACAAAAGTGCGCAGGAGTAATTTCGTCAGTGGAAATATCGTCGCGAAGTTTAGGATTCGCCGCTGGGTTCTTCGTATCCCAGGGCATGTCCCAGCCCGCAAGCTGCTTCTTGATCAGTTCAGGATCTTCAGTAAGAAAGAGGATGCGGCCACGCAGTCGCAGATGGTCGGCGCGCTTTTCAACTTTTCGAGTCGCAAGTGAATTGGAACTAGAACTTCCCACGGGATTATTGTACCGCGCGGGAATCGGAGACCATGGAGGAAGCGTTACAAGTTGCGTTCTTTGCCGTAGCCAACGGGACTCGGTAAATCCTCAAGGCCACGCCCAGCAAAGATCGCCTGGAACTCGCCCATTAACTCGTCGTGAATCAGACCGTTCGACGCCAGCGTCTCCCGGCTGTCAATCTGAAATGGCCCGCCGGAAAAGTTCGTGACTCGTCCGCCCGCTTCCTCAACGATCAGCACACCAGCCGCAGTGTCCCACGGATTGAGATTGAATTCCCAGAATCCCTCATACCGCCCGGCGGCAACGTTGCACAAATCCAGGGCGGCCGAGCCAGCGCGCCGTACTCCGTGCGAGCGCAAAGTAAGGTGATGATAGAAATAAATATTCGGATTCTTGTGCCGCTTGTGGCTCGGAAACCCGGTTCCGATCAGCGATTCGGCGAGTTTAGGCGTCGCCGACACATGGATCGGCTCGCCATTCAACTGCGAACCACTCCCCTTCGAGGCGCTGAACATTTCATCGCGCGTCGGATCGTAGATAACTCCAGCTACGCGCTGCCCTTGAAACTCGACGCCCAGCGAAACGCAAAATACAGGATAGCCATGCGCAAAGTTCGTAGTGCCGTCGAGCGGATCGACATACCACTTGTAATCGCTGCCCGTCTCGATGCGCGTTCCCTCTTCGCCCAAAACATCATGCGAGGGAAAATCTTCCCGAATGCGCGAAAGTATCAACGCCTCCGATTCTCGGTCCGCGATGGTTACGAGGTCGGCACTCCCCTTATATTCAATTTTCACGCGCCGTCGAAAATGACCCATCAGCAAAAGACCTGCTTCGCGGGCCATAGCCTGCATCCGAGGCACAAGTTCCGGAGATTGGGCAGATGTCATGAGAAGTTCAGGCGTTCCAACTCAGGCGACGCACCATGCGGATTGAGAACAGGAAACTGACAACTGAGGACGGACAACTGATGACTCTTACTTCTTCTTCCCGTCTTCCGCGATGTATACGATCTCGTGCTTGAAGATAAAGAGATTCGGCCCATCGTCACGCGTAACGCGCACCATATTCTTGTCGTAGTACTCGATCCAACCGCGCACAACTTCGCCGTCGGCGAGTTTGAGGCTGACAACTTTCTGCTTCTCGCCCAGCGCCTTCAAATAATTCGCTTCTTCAAACGTTTCGTCCGGAGGCGGCGTTCGCTTCTTGAAATTAGAATTGCTGGAATTGAGGGGCATATCCACATTCTACAACGCACGAGGTTCACGAATCGTACTGTCGATACTTACTTCTTCTCCATGTAAAACGCTTTCTCCTCTGGCCGGACGACGCGCGGAATCCAAAGCGGACGCCGCAACCCTCCCGGTCCCGGGGCAGGTCGAGCCAGCGCTTTCCACCGCTGATAAACAGCGAACGAAAGATTGGTATCGACAAAAATGTCGCCGTAGTGATCGTCAGCCGCAGCCCTCTCGACGCGCACCAACTGATGCCAGCAGTGCATGCCACTAATCGGATCAGGATGCACGGGAAAAGTAATGTCCTGATGCACTCCCGCGTCGCTCCACCACACACGCTTCGTGTCGGCATCGGGACTGTCGTAAGGCTTGACCGTCTCAAGCTGGCGCATCTTCCATTGCCCCTTGCCAACTTCCTTCAGATCGACCCACGCGCTCGACATGCGCTCGATCTTCTCGTCTTTGTTCACCTTCCAGCGGCCCA
>JBAQJF010000083.1:0-1999 GCA_049300195.1 Terriglobales bacterium
AAGGAAAAGCAGGCAATCATCGTCACGGAGATTCCGTACCAGGTGAACAAGGCCCGGCTGATCGAGCGCATCGCCGACCTGGTGAATGACAAGACCATCGACGACATTTCCGACGTGCGCGACGAGAGCGATCGCGATGGCATGCGGATCGTGATCGAACTGAAGCGTGGGGCCGAACCGCAGATTGTCCTGAATCAACTGTATAAGCACACCTCAATGCAGGAAGGCTTCAGCATGATCCTGCTGGCGGTGGTCAACCAGCAGCCCAAGGAGATGGGCCTGATCCAGGCGATCCTGCATTTTATTAATCATCGCGTGGATGTGGTGCGGCGGCGGACGGCGTTCTTGCTTTCGAAGGCGCGCGACCGCGAGCACATCTTAGAAGGCTACCTGACCGCGCTCGATCACCTGGACAACGTGATCACGATTATTCGGGCGAGCGCGAACCGGGCGGATGCGCGGGAGAATTTGGTCGCGTTTTTTGGCGGCAAGAAAATTGAGATCAATACGACCGGGCGCGCGCCGAAGCTGGCACCGGAAAAACCTTTTACAACCAAGCAGGCTGACGCGATTCTTGAATTGCAATTGCACCGGCTGACGCGGCTTTCGATTGATGAAATTTCCAACGAGTTGAAGCAGGTGCGCGAGAGCATTGCCGAGTTTGAAGCGATTCTTGGGTCGGAGAAGAAATTGCGCGGCGTGATTATCAAAGAGCTCGAAGAGGTGAAGAAGCTGTACGCGAATCCGCGGCGCACGCAGATTGAAGACGAAGCGGCGGAGATCATGCTGGAAGACCTGATCGCCGACGAGCAGGTTGCGGTCACGGTGAGCCACTCTGGATACGTGAAGCGGACGCCGATTTCTACCTATCGCATGCAGCGGCGCGGCGGCACCGGGCGGACCGGCATGAAGACGCGCGACGAGGATTTCGTCGAGCATCTATTCATCGCGTCCACCCATGCTTACATTTTGATTTTCACAAACACCGGCCGCGTTTACTGGCTCAAGGTGTATGAGACGCCTGACGTGGGCGCGGCCGGCAAGGGCAAGCACATTGGGAATCTAGTCGGCTTGCAGGCGGGCGAAACCATGCGCACCATGGTTGCGGTGCGGAACCTCGAAGAAGCGGGACGATTTATTTTCTTCGCGACGCGCAACGGCACGGTAAAAAAGACCGAGCTGAAGGATTTTTCGCACGTGATGTCGCGCGGAATCATTGCGATCGGCATCGATCAGGGCGACGAACTTGTTGCGGCCACTTTGACCGACGGCGAGCAGATTATTTTTCTCGCTTCGCATGACGGACAGGCGATTCGTTTTGAGGAGTCGGATGTGCGTCCGATGGGGCGGCCGGCGTATGGCGTGCGCGGCATGAACCTCGACAAGGGAGACTACATTGTCGGCATGGCAACGACCGCAAAAGATGCGAAGCAGGCCGAACTCGCGGCTGCGAAGATCAAGGCTGCGGCCGGGGTCGAAGCTACTGCAACCGACGAGACGCTGCCCATCAAGGGCTCGCTGATTCTGTCGGTGACGGAGAATGGCTACGGCAAGCGCACTCCCGCAGACGAGTACCGGTTGCAGGGGCGTGGCGGATCGGGCGTCATCAATGTGAAGACGACTGAGCGCAACGGCAAGGTGGTCGGGATCGCGCAGGTGAATGAAGAGTCCGAGGTGATGTTGATCAGCCAGTACGGCAAGATCATCCGCATGGACTCGAGCACGATTCGCGAATCTGGACGGGCGGCGCAGGGCGTGCGGCTGCTGTCGCTGGAGCCGGGCGATCGCGTTGCGGCGGCGGTGGTAATTGCTCCGGAAACGCCGCCGGAGGGGAATGGAACTCTGATACAGTAGCGATTCGCTGTTCGCCGATCGCTATTCGCCGTAAGCTTTTTGGCGCGGGGCACTACTGCCCGCGCCATTTTGCTTTTGGCCACGACATTGAACTACCGCGCTGGGTATAACTGCCGTGATTCCTGTGACGCCAGTAATCTTTTTA
>JBAQJF010000084.1:0-3206 GCA_049300195.1 Terriglobales bacterium
ACCATCGGATCCATCTGCCCGGCTTCGGCCCCGTATCCAACCGACAGCTTATTCTCGGCGGCAGCAATCCCCAGCGACCCAATCATCATCGTAGCCAGCGCATTCGCAAATTTCGATTTGAACATCGATCCTTCGCAAGCGATCACCCCGTGATGCTTCGGCACTTCATTCGCCAGGAAAGGAGGAAAAATATCCGGCAACCGCACCTGCGACGTGCCCTCAAAATAACCACGCGAGCGGTCGAAATTAAACGTCATCATGGTGAGGTCAACCTGCTCCGGCCCCAGAATCCGCCGCACCTGCCGCAGCATTTCTTCCACGCGAACATCGGAGCCAGTATTGCGCGTCCCGTTATACCCGGCAAACAACAGCTTCAACTTTTCGCCCGGATGCCAGGGTTCGCCCTTGCCCATCATCCACTGCACCTTCTTGCCCTCGATGATGCCCGAGACCCACGCTTCCAGAACGAAGTCCATCATGCGGCGGACCCTCCAGCCTTGGCGGTCGTCGGCCAGTCTTTATATGGATAGGTGAAATTGTGCTGCCGGCTGAAGCGCAGCAGCGGAAAGCTGTACTCGGAAAACGGAACCGGTTTGCGGCCGAGTTCGGACGTGACGCGAGTATTGTCGAACACCGTATTCCATGTGAGGTACGGCAAAAACACTTTCATCAATGCCGCGCCGCGCCCGACCCGACCTTGCCGATTGGCCAGCATGTTCACAGTGCTGGTAAAAGGCGCTTCCATAACCGGCAAAAACACCGTCCGGCGCGTGTTTTGCGCGCTGGCGAGGGCGTTCGTCAGCTCACGAAAAGTCTGCGACCCCGTCCCCGAAGAGAGATGATAGATATCGTGCGCGGGTTTGTCTTTCATGTGCAGAGTCGAAATCGCGTCCGCCACAAAATCGACATTCACGATATCGATCCGATCGTGCGAACGAAATGGCAGCACCGGCAATCCCGCCAGGAATACAAACGACCGCACCATATCGAACTGTGTAGTCTCCGGATAACGGCTGTCGCCCAGCACAATGCTCGGCCGGAAGACGGTCTGAGAAACGTCGGGCAGCAATTCGCGCACCATGTGCTCGCAAAACTTCTTGGTCCGCGCATAGGGATCGTAATCCGACCGATCCCACTCAATCGACCGGTCCTCGGTCACAACCTCATTGCTGCGCTTCCCAGCGACCGCCACCGTGCTGATGTCCGAAAAGCGCCGCAGCCCGTGATAGTACTGCGATTGCCGCGCCAGTTGCACGACCTCGAGCGTCCCGCGCAGATTCACGTTGAGGCACGCTTTCTCCGACTTGCGATTGAGCGACGCCGCGCAATGAATGACAGAATCGGTGGTATGCACCAGCCGGTCATAATCCGCCCGGTCCAAACCGAATCCAGGATTGGTAAGATCGCCACGAAAAATCCGTATCTTCGACTGCAGATATTCGTAGAACGCCGGGAACGGCATGTGCAGCTGCAACGCGTTCCAAAGCCGCAGCTCCGCCTCGCGCGGATCGCGCCCGCGCACCAGCAGATTCAAACTCGCATCGTGCTGGCTGAGCAGATTGGCGGCGACATGCGCGCCGATGTAGCCGGTCGAACCGGTCAGGAAAATCGCCACGTGGCTCCGTTCGTCCCTGTTTTCATGTTTGTATTCTCGGAGGCTGCGGGCGCAGTCCGCTTTTCTCCCGCCGGCATTTGCAGCACGCGCGGCTCACGCGCCTCCAGCGGACGCCCCTCAATCAGCGGATAAGTCCACCGCCGCAGCGCGGGAATATGAATGTCAATCCAATACTCCCACCAGTCGAGACCCGCCGTGTCGTAAGCGAACGTCTCGCGCTCCTCGGGCACCAATGCCTGCGACAATTTCTCCACATTGTCCGCGACGAAATCATGCTCATTTTGCAGGATGAACGGCTCAAATAACTCGACCAGCTTTTCCACGCGCTCCAGATTTCGTTCCGCCTTCGCCAGCGGCTTGCGCAGCGGCAGAGGAGACACCGTCTGAATCGAGCGAATAATCATCTTCTGCGCCGGCGCCGACATCCGGTTATATCGTTCCTTCGAAACCGGAATCGCATCCAACCGCAGCCGCAGCCAGTATTCCAGCCCCTCCTGCGCGCGATAATGCCGCCGATGCCCCAGCGAAGTCAGCTCAATCGATCGTCCCATATCGCAGGGATTCGTTACCGAAGTCGCCAGTTGATAGAGCGGATCATGCCGCCGTTCAATGAGCGCCGCGGCAATTAGCGTCATGCCCGCGCACACCGCATCCACCGGAATAATGTCCAGCCGCTTGCGCTCGTTCGAAGGCAGTTGCCGAAACGAAGTCCCCAGCAGATATGAGAGCGATGCCGAAGTATTGATGCCCTCGTTCCATCCTCTGAACGGTTTCGCGACCGAAGTCTCGACAATCGCCGGCCGTACGATCGCAATCGGCAGCCCCGCGCCGTAATTGGCGATCAGCGATTCCGCCAGACTCTTCGTATACGTGTAGGTATTCGGCCACCCAAGCTCCTTCGCGCGCCTGATGCCTTCTTCGGTCAGATAATTCTTCAGCCAGCGCACGCGATTTTTCCGAATCTGATTTTCCAGCGCCGTCCCGCTCAGGCTCTTCGCTGCATGCTCTTTCGAGAGCGCCTGCTTCCTCAGTTCCTCCGTAACCTCGGGCCCATCCGCGCGCAATTGCGCCGCTTCGAGAAACTCGTGCAGCCGATACCATTCTTTTTCGGCATCGTAACTCGCCACGCCCGCCGGAGTGTAATTCGGCCGCAGGCGTTCGCCGACCCGCCCGTCGCGCTGTCCGGCGACATAGCAGGTCGAAAGATGCAGCAACGCGGTATGGTCCGAGCCGCGAATAAATTCGATCAGGTGATAAGTCGAATCGACATTGACGGCCAGCGCATCGCGTAGGTCGGGATTAAAATCCGTCAGCCCCGAACTGTTGATAATCAAATCCAGCTCTTTGCCAAGCCTCGTCGCAACATCGGGATCGAGCCCCATTCCAGGCTGTGATACGTCGCCCTCCACGACTTCAATCTTGTCTGCCAGTAGCGCGCCCAGCCGGTCGCCGTATTTTTCAAATACCGGATCGAAGACCGGCGAATCCTCCAGCATCTTTTCAAATCTCTTCCGCGCCGGATTCGATTTCTGCCGCCGGATCAGCAAATACAATTTCCCAATCTCCGGCAAATCCAGGAGCGTATTCGCCA